>JAXDUM010000076.1:0-93517 GCA_034089285.1 Candidatus Cryptobacteroides sp. | reverse complement strand
ATAACCTGCATCATCTTTGAAAATCTTTTCGGTCCATATTTCCTCCCTCATCAGTCACATAGCTACGGCTATGCTCCTTCTTCGGGTGAAAATCTGACCTCGAAAATCTAATTCAAATCTGACGCAACTTAGTATTTTCGTATTACTAAAAAACGTCAATCCGGCAAATTTACGAAAGTAATCTTTCATTTAATAATCAAAAGTCATATTTTTGCGAAAAATAAATGTCATGTACGAGTATATCAAAGGTCAGATTATCGAAATAACCCCTACAAATGCTGTAATAGATTGCGGAGGACTCGGGTTCAATATTCTCATTTCATTACAGACATACGACAAGCTGAAGTCCGATTCAGAGGGAAAACTATTCATCTACCATCATCTGCGAGAGGATGACGAGCAACTCTACGGATTTGCCACCAAGGATGAAAGAGAACTCTTCAAACTCCTTATAAGTGTAAACGGAGTTGGAGTGGGATCAGCGAGGATGATGCTCTCTTCCCTTTCTGACGAGGAACTGCGCAATGCCATCATCGGAGAAGATGTTCACAAAATAAAGAGTGTGAAAGGCATCGGTCTGAAGACAGCCCAGCGAATCATCCTGGATTTGAAAGACAAAATAGTGAAAGGAGGCGGGGTCGATGCCGGAAGCATCAATATTGGTACAGATACCAAAATCATTGAGGAAGCTACGTTTGCACTTCTCAGTCTAGGTTTCACCAAGGCCAATATCACCAAAATCATCAATGATATTCTTAAGTCAAGTCCTCAGGCTGGAATCGAGTACATCATCAAGGAAGCTTTGAAAAGATTGTAACAATAAAGGTGTTCCACATGGAACACCTTTATTTATCTTCCGAAGTGAACAAGTAGTATTGAAATATCCGCAGGAGAAATACCGGAAATTCTGGATGCCTGTCCAATGGTCTCAGGATGATATTTCTTCAATTTTTGTCTGCATTCAATAGATAGTCCGGAAACTGAATCAAAGTCAAATGAGTCTGGAATTAGTAAAGACTCAAGATGCACAATCTTGTCTGCAAGAGCTTTCTCCCTTTCGATATAGCCTCGATATTTGATCAGTATTTCTGCGTCTGAAACTACTTCATCAATAAAAGAATCACGAACAGTATTCCAATAAGAAGAAATCATATCCTCTGTAATTGGAAGATTCTGGTTGAAGGAAAGAATTGAGAGAGCACTCTTAATAGCCATTGTTGAATCTTCAGTACAATCGAGAGTATCCGAATACTTGACTGGAAACTCAAAAGAAGGAATTGCATTGACCGAGGCTGCTGAAAGCGATTCCATAAACTTTGTTCCACGTGGAACATTTTGAAGAATCGAAGCAATTTTGACAGATGGCCTTGATACTACCTCGGAAATCTTCTTTGAATCTCTCAATTCATCCTCACCGATGGATGAAAGATAAGAATTAGCCTGAACCTTTGTTATATTGGTATTATCACTAAGCTCGACCAACTCCCCTATCTTATCATACTTGCTCATCATGTAGGAATACCTGAATTCGTCAGCGAGACCAATATCATGTGATCTGGAAGTCAGACGATAATCCGCATTGTCCTGACGAAGAAGAATTCTATACTCGGCACGTGAAGTAAACATCCTGTAAGGTTCATCCACTCCCTTTGTAATCAGGTCATCAATCAAGACTCCGATATAAGATTCGTCACGCCTGAGCACGAATGGATCCTTCTCCTTAACGGACAGGGCAGCATTGATTCCTGCCATCAATCCCTGAGCAGCCGCTTCCTCATAACCGGTAGTACCATTTAACTGGCCGGCAAAATATACCCCATCGATACATCGGGATTCCAATGTGGGTTTCAAAAGAACCGGATCGAAATAATCATATTCGACAGCATAGGCTGGCCTGTAAATCTCGACATTCTCAAAACCCTCAACAGCACGTAAAGCCTTAAGCTGAATTTCCAGAGGTAGTGAAGAAGAAAAACCTTGGAGATAATACTCATCTGTAGTTCTGCCTTCAGGCTCGAGGAATAACTGATGTGAATCCTTGTCCGCAAAAGTGCGGAGCTTATCCTCTATGCTTGGACAGTAGCGGGGACCCTTTCCATGAATCAATCCTGAAAACAGCGGAGAGTCTGAAAATCCTGTACGAAGAATATCATGAACCTCGGGATTGGTATGAAAAATAAAGCAAGGTATCTGTGGATTTCCATTCTGCACTGAAGAGAGATAAGGCAGATAAGAAAACTTGTCAGGTTTCACGTCGCCGTTCTGAACAACAGATTTTGAAAGGTCAACAGAACGAAGCTTGATGCGAGGAGGTGTACCTGTCTTCATCCTGTCGACTGTCACTCCCCTTTCGGCAAGCTGGGCTGACAAACCGTGTGAAGGTGACTCTCCAATCCTTCCTCCCTCGAACTCAGTCCTTCCAATGAAAATTTTACCGTCAAGGAAGGTTCCGGCGGTAATTATAACCTTCTGAGAATTGAAAATTGCCCCAGTAAGTGTGCGGACACCGCAAAATTTTTGATTCTCAAAGAGAAGAGAAGTGACGGAATCTATGTAAGTATCTAATTTACAATTACTTTCGAGAATTTGACGCCAGTACAGGGAAAATTTGATTTTATCGCATTGTGCCCTTGGACTCCACATTGCCGGGCCCTTTGACCGGTTGAGCATGCGAAATTGAAGTGTCGAGGCATCGGTCACGATTCCGGTGTATCCGCCGAGAGCATCGATCTCCCGGACTATCTGACCCTTGGCAATTCCACCGATTGACGGATTACATGACATCCTGGCAAGGCCGGTAAAATCCATTGTAATTAGAAGGACTGAGCAGCCAAGATTAGATGCTGCCATTGCAGCCTCGCAACCTGCATGTCCTCCCCCGATGACGATAACGTCGTAAGTCTTCATTATTGCAAGTTCTTTCTTATATCCAGATAATAATTCTCCTTTGCACGCATCTCGGCAATATCTTCATCGCAATGATCATCATAACCTATAAGATGAAGAATACCGTGGACAATGACTCGGTTAAGCTCGGTATCGAAATCTGTCTTGTAAAATGCAGAATTGTCCCTGACAGTATCGACACTGATGAAAAGGTCACCGGAAAGAATATCCCCCTCGCAGTAATCAAAAGTGATGATGTCAGTATAGTAATGATGATCGAGGGACCTGATATTGACATCGAGAATGTAAGGGTCGGAACAGAAAATAATATTGATCTCACCGATGCTGCGTTTCTCAGCCTCGGCAACTGCCTTCAGCCATCTGTTAGTGAACCTCCTGATATTGAATTTGAAACGTGTATCCTCAAATAAATAAGAAATCATAGGACATAAAATTTGCACAAATGTAGCAAAAAGAGAATTAAAGGCAGAAAAATATTTGAAAAGAAAAGAATTATTTATAACTTTGGCTCGCTAATCGACAAATAAAAACATTGATATATGGAAATCAAGAAAACGGAAAAGGCAAGCATGGAAAACAAGCGGTTCCTGTTCACTGAAATAGGAATGGTTATTGCCCTGCTTATCGTCTGGGGAGCATTCAGCTACACTTCCAGAGAGAAGAAGGTAGCCACGCTCGAGGCTGACCAGACAGTCGTAGAAGTAGAGGATATGGTTCCTATCACAGAGGAGACACCTCCACCACCTGAGGCTGCACCTAAGATTCCGATTCTCTCTGATCAGATCGATATCGTTGATGACAACATCAAGGTTGACGACAGCATGTTCCAGAACATCGAGGACAGCAACGAGGGTTTCGAGATCATGGACTACATCGAGAGCGCACCTGAAGAGGAAACCATCGAAGAGGAAGCCATTCCTTTCCAGCTCGTGGAGGAGAAGCCTTCATTCAACGGAGGTGATGCCAACGAGTTCTCAAAATGGGTGAACTCAAGGCTCGTTTATCCTGAAATTGCCAAGGAAAATGGTGTACAGGGCCGTGTGACTCTCCAGTTCACAGTGAACGCCGACGGTACAGTATCAAACGTGAAGGTACTCCGCGGAGTTGACTCATCACTTGACAAGGAGGCTGTCAGGGTCGTTTCCAGCTCACCTAAATGGAAACCTGGAAAGCAGAGAGACCGTGCAGTAAAGGTAACCTACACCTTCCCTGTAATCTTCCAGCTTCGATAAACGCAACTATCTGATAATTAAAGAGGTGGTTCGGATTCTGAACTTTCGAGAGAAAGGAATCCGGCTACCTCTTATTGTGTAAAAATAGGTAAAGGAATATGGATCAACTGAAGGAAAAAGCGGTATTCGTAGGAATCATCAAAGAGGGTGAATCAGACTCGAAAGTAGAAGAGTATCTTGATGAACTTCAATTTCTTGCGGAGACTGCCGGTGTAGAAGGTGATAAGAAGTTTGTGCAGAGGCTTGAAAGACCTGACAATGCAACATACATAAGAAGCGGTAAACTGCAGGAAATCGCAGACTATTGCGAGGCTAATGAGATAAAATACGTCATTTTCGACGATGAACTATCCGGAACCCAGCAGAGGAATATTGAAAAAGTAGTAAAATGCAGCATTGTCATTGACAGAACAAGTCTTATTCTGGAGATTTTTGCACAGCGGGCCAAGACAGCATACGCCAAGATGCAGGTCGAACTGGCCAGATACAACTACATGCTCCCCCGCCTGGCAGGTATGTGGACCCATCTTGAGAGACAGAGAGGTGGAGTAGGAACACGTGGGGGTATGGGTGAGACACAGATTGAGATTGACCGCCGAATCGTCAAGGAGAAAATCAGCAAGCTGAAAGAGCAACTCAAGAAAGTTGACCGTCAGATGGCCACACAGAGGGGCAACAGGGGCCAGCTGGTAAGACTTTCACTTGTAGGTTACACCAATGTAGGCAAGAGCACACTGATGAATCTCCTCTCAAAAAGCGACGTATTCGCCGAAAACAAGCTGTTTGCAACTCTGGATACTACAGTAAGGAAAGTCGTGATCGAAAATTGTCCATTTCTTCTCAGCGATACCGTAGGATTCATCAGAAAACTCCCTACACAGCTCATAGAAGCATTCAAGAGTACATTGGACGAAGTTCGTGAAGCTGACATACTCGTGCATGTAGTCGATATTTCACATCCAGGTTTCGAGGAACAGATGGAAGTAGTGGAGCAGACGCTGAGGGACATAAAGGCTGACAATAAGCCTATATATGTCATTTTCAATAAGATAGATGCATATCAATACGAAGAGTATGACGAATTTTCACTTGAACCGAAGACTAAGGCGAACAGATCTCTTGAAGAACTGAAAAACAGCTGGATAGCGGAGGAAAAAACACCTTGCATATTCATATCGGCAAAAGAGAAAATAGGCATTGACAAACTCAGGAACGACATCTACAAGATGGTCGCGGAAATACACGCAGGAAGGTATCCATTCAATAATTTCCTGTGGTAGTAATTGAAAAAAATACTATATTTAGCGCAAATAAATAAGGAAAAATATGAAAAGTCTCAAAAGAATCGCCGCACTTATCATGACGGCAACAGCCATGATCACAGTAAACAGCTGTGACACAGTAGGTCCTGAAACAGAAGGTCAGAAAGACGAGTCAGTAGTGATAAACATTTCCAGTATAACACAAACTGAAAATTCCGCAACGCTATCAGGTATGGTAAAAATGGGGAAAGATGTCCCTGCAGGCACTGCAATAGGAATTGAGTACTCTGCAAATGAGGCATTCCCTATAAATGACAGGACCAAACTCAAAATAAATGCCGACAGCAATGGAAAATTTACTGTTGAAATCAAGAATCTGAACAATGATACAGACTATTACGCAAGGACTTACGTCTGCAAAGACGGAAAGACCTACGATTATGGTACTCCGCAGAAATTCCATACGGCAAAGGCCACGACCGGCGGTGGAGATGAAGGCGGAGAGCAGCAGGGCGAGAATAACGTCGTTGTAACTATTGACAAGATAGAAGGTTATGTATCTGAAATATTTGTTACGGTATCAGTAAGCGAGAATCCTGCAGGAGCTAAATACGGCCTTCAGATCAGTTCAGAAAGCGATTTCGATGCACAGTACACTGCTGAAACACTCTTTACACCGGATGCAAGTCTGAAAACAACACTGGGAATACCAAATCTTACAGTAGGTGCAACCTACTACACAAAGGCATATTGCACACTGAACGGCAAGACTAACTGGTCACAGGCAAGTTCTTTCACCGTGCAGCCGGACCCTGTTACTAGCACTGTTGGCATAAGTCAGCCATACGTTCATCAGATCGGCCCAAGAGGCAGAATCGGTGCAGACATCACCTGGCCTGAAAATGCTGCAGGATATGAATTTGGAACGCAGATAAGCAAGACGGAAAGTTTCGAATATCCAGTATTTAAGGGAAAATATGACAGGAACACTACGGACGACCAGTCCAGATACAGTGTAAGTTACCCGACATTACTCTCTCCTTCAACTACTTACTACGCCAGAAACTATATGGATAACAATGGATCAATTACCTATAGCGATGTAGTAAGCTTCAAGACTGAAGACCTTCCTGTATTGAGCAAGAAGATCAGTGTTACCGGCAAAACAGCTGAAATCACAGTATTGGTAAGCAGTCTTGAGTGGGTATCTCTTCTTACCAAGACAACTTTTACTGAAGTAGTTAAATACGGTCTTGAAATAAGCACAGACGGCACGAATTTCACGGATAAGGTATATGAAGAGACAAATATCTCAATGACCAACTCCTTGGATGGATACGCCGGAACAATTACAACTCCTGAAGTTCTGAATCCAAACACGAAGTACTACTTCCGCGCATTCTACACGATGAATGGAGGTGAAAGAATATATCAGGCAACTGACGCCGGCACTTTCACAACGACAGAGTAAAATCACCTGGACAACAAAAAAAGGGAACCGGAATCCGGTTCCCTTAATTTATTAATAATCAGAAGATTATTCACTTAATTTAGCAGCGAGGAACTCCCTGTTGAGACGGGCGATATGCTCGACTGAGATACCCTTAGGACACTCCATCTCGCAGGCCCTGGTATTGGTACAGTTACCGAAACCGAGTTCGTCCATCTTCGCAACCATCGCACGGGCGCGTCTAGCGGCCTCAGGACGGCCTTGCGGGAGCAGAGCGAGGGAACTTACCCTTGCGGCCACAAAAAGCATTGCAGAGCCGTTTTTACAGGTCGCTACGCAGGCACCGCAACCGACGCATGCAGCAGCATCCATGCTCTCCTCAGCCTTGTCATGAGGAATGAGAAGATTATTGGCATCCTGGGCTGATCCTGTCCTTACGGAAATGAAGCCGCCGGCCTGGAGAATCTTGTCGAACGCTCCCCTGTCGACCACAAGGTCCTTGATTACAGGGAAAGCGGCACTCTTCCAAGGCTCAACAGTGATGGTAGCCTCATTCTTGAAATGACGCATGAAGAGCTGGCAGGTAGTTACCTGGTCATCCGGTCCATGGGCGCGACCGTCAATATAGAGTGAGCATGCACCGCAGATACCCTCGCGGCAGTCATGGTCGAACGAAACAGGTCCGAGAGACTCGCATCCCCTGTCCACGGCAACCGGATCCTCACCCTTTCTTACGAGCTGCTCATTGAGGATGTCAAGCATCTCGAGGAATGATGCATCCTCCTCGATACCCTCAATACGGTAGTCAACCAGCTTTCCTGGCTCGTGGGCGTTTTTCTGACGCCATATTTTCAAATTGAAATTCATATCAGATTAGTCTTTATAGTTTCTGGTTGCCACGTGAATGTTCTCATATACAAGAGGTTCCTTGTGGAGTTCAGGCTCATTGCCCTCGCCCTTGTACTCCCAGGCAGCTACATACATGTAGTTCTCGTCATCCCTCTTGGCCTCTCCTTCCGGAGTCTGGCTCTCCTCGCGGAAATGACCGCCGCAGGACTCATTCCTGTTGAGAGCGTCCTTGGCCATGAGCTCGCCGATATCGAAGAAGTCAACGAGTCTGAGAGCCTTCTCGAGTTCCTGGTTGAACTCATACTGTGAACCTGTAACCCTGACGGTCTTCCAGAACTCCTTGCGGAGGTCCTGAATCATCTTTATACCCTCTTTCAGACCCTCTGCGGTACGTGCCATTCCGACGTGATCCCACATGATCTGTCCGAGTCTCTTGTGGATTGCGTCAACAGGCTCTGTACCCTTTACTGCGAAGAGCTTGTCTATGCGCTCCTGAACTGCCTTCTCAGCTGCATCGAACTCCGGTGCGGAAGTATCGGTCTTAGGCTCGGCGAACTTGTGTGAGAGATAGTCTCCGATGGTGACAGGAAGGATGAAATAACCGTCTGCAAGACCCTGCATGAGGGCAGATGCACCGAGGCGGTTTCCACCGTGGTCAGAGAAGTTGGCCTCACCGATGGCGTAAAGGCCCGGAACTGTAGTCTGGAGGTCGTAGTCAACCCAGATACCGCCCATGGTATAGTGGATGGCAGGGTAAATCATCATAGGCTCCTCCCATGGAGAAGAAGCAGTGATCTTCTCGTACATCTGGAAGAGGTTTCCGTATCTCTCCTCTACAGCCTTGTGGCCGAGACGCTGGATAGCATCCTTGAAATCGAGGAACACGGCCAGACCGGTCTCATTGACACCCTTGCCCTTCTTGCACTCTACATAAGCGGCGCGGGAAGCCACGTCACGCGGAACGAGGTTACCGAATGCAGGATATCTGCGCTCGAGATAGTAATCCCTGTCCTCCTCAGGTATCTGTGAAGGCTTGATTTCGCCCTTGCGGAGCTTCTGCACATCCTCATCCTTCTTAGGTACCCATACACGGCCGTCATTACGCAGGGACTCTGACATGAGGGTCAGCTTGCACTGCTGGTCACCGTGAACCGGGATACATGTAGGGTGAATCTGCGCAAAGCATGGATTTGCGAAGTATGCTCCCCTCTTGTAGCACTGCCAAGCTGCAGAACCGTTGCTGTTCATGGCATTGGTGGAGAGGAAATAAGTACGGCCGTAACCGCCTGTGGCAATGACCACGGCGTGTGCACCGAATCTCTCAAGCTTTCCTGTCACAAGGTTTCTTGCAATGATACCCTTTGCCTCTCCGTTGATGACGACGAGATCAAGCATCTCATGACGAGGGTAGCTTGCAACGGTACCGGCTGCGATCTGCCTGTTGAGGGCAGCGTATGCACCGAGAAGGAGCTGCTGTCCGGTTTGTCCGCGGGCGTAGAATGTACGGCTTACCTGCACGCCTCCGAAAGAACGGTTGGCAAGATATCCGCCGTATTCCCTGGCGAAAGGAATGCCCTGGGCTACGCACTGGTCAATGATGGCTGCGCTGACCTCTGCAAGACGATAGACATTAGCCTCCCTTGCACGGTAGTCGCCACCCTTGATGGTGTCATAGAAGAGACGGTAAACAGAGTCATTGTCATTCTGATAGTTCTTTGCGGCATTGATACCTCCCTGGGCGGCGATGGAGTGCGCCCTTCTTGGAGAATCGCTGATGCAGAAAACCTTGACATTGTAGCCGAGCTCGCCGAGAGTGGCGGCAGCAGATGCTCCGCCGAGACCGGTTCCGACTACGATTACTTCAAGTTTCCTTTTGTTGTTAGGACTGACAAGACGAATTTCCGACTTACGTTTGGTCCATTTTTCAGCCAACGGTCCGTCAGGAATCTTAGAGATTAATTTATCGGCCATTTTGAAATTATTATGAAAATTGTACAATTCCTTTTCGTTTTGCAAGTTTAGTCATTTTTGGCGAATAAACCTTGACTTTCTGCAAGTAATAACTGAATAAATGTCAAAAAAGACTGCCTTGGATGATTTCCAGACCGTCATCCCTGCCCTTCGGACTGTCGAAGCCGAGATGCGCATAAGCCTGGTCAGTGGCGATGCGGCCCCTTGGAGTACGCTGTATGAAGCCCTCCTTTATAAGGAATGGCTCGTAAACCTCCTCCACGGAACCCTGGTCCTCCCCCACCGCCGTCGCAATGGTATTCACCCCGACAGGCCCGCCTCCGAACTTCGCGATTATCGTATAGAGAATCTTGTTGTCAATCTGGTTCAATCCCCTCTTGTCAATATTCAGGGCATCCAGCGCATAGCGTGAAATAGGGAGATCGATATGGCCGTCCCCCTTCACCTGGGCGAAATCCCGCACTCGCCTGAGGAGGGAATTGGCAATACGCGGAGTGCCCCTGCTGCGCAATGCAATCTCCATCGCCGCATCCTCTTCAATGCCTACCCCGAGCAATGAGCTGCTTCTCTTCACAATCTTCACAAGGTCCTGTGCGTCATAATATTCCAATGCGAAATCGATTCCGAACCTGGCCCTCAGCGGAGCCGTGAGAAGGCCCTTCCTCGTAGTCGCGCCGACCAGTGTGAACGGGTTCAGTGCAATCCTGACCGAGCGGGCGCCCGGACCCTTGTCAATGAGAATGTCAATGGCGAACTGCTCCATCGCCGAGTAGAGATACTCCTCCACCACGGGAGAAAGCCTGTGTATCTCGTCGATGAAAAGCACGTCCCCGGTCTCGAGGGATGTAAGAAGGCCGGCCAGGTCGCCGGGCTTGTCCAGGACCGGTCCCGAGGTAATCTTAATATTGACTCCAAGTTCGCTTGCCACGATATTGGCGAGAGTCGTCTTTCCCAGTCCCGGAGGCCCGTGGAAAAGAACATGGTCGAGCGGCTCGCCCCTCATCAGGGCCGCCTTTATGAATATCTTCAGGTTGGTGACTATCTTGTCCTGTCCCGTGAAATCTACAAGTTCGCGGGGGCGGATAATTCCGTCCAAATCCTTATCTTTGTCGGTCCCGGAAGAGTTCGGGGAAACACCAGCAGTCATCGCAAAAACAAATTTATACAAATATATAGATTTATTTTTAAATGAATGATGTTTTATATTTGGCTGTTGAAATGTTGAAAACTATATTCAAATGATTGATTATAAGCTAATTGACATATTGAAAAATTGTTGATTACCTGTTGGATTCAGTGTTGGCGGATTGTTTGAAAAAATATTTGCAGATGTCGTTTCCGCTCTGCATAAAATTTTCTTCCGTATGTGGAAGGATGATTTTTCAATTGATTTCAACATTGTTTTCAACCGGAAAAACCGGGGTTATCAACAAGTTTTCAACAGCTTTTCCACAGTAACGAAGATTTTCACGACAATGAAAGATTCACATTCCATAAATGAGCTGAAGGAGAGGATGGCCTCCGGAAAAGAGGTGTTCTGTTCCGGCCTTTTCCTTTCCGCGCGCTGGTTCGCTCTCGCCGGGGCCGCCTCCCCCGGAATCAATCTGATTGTCCTTCCTGACAGGGATTCCGCGGAGTACTGCTCATCCGACCTTTATTCACTGATCGACGGGGACAGGGTATTTTACCTGCCGGTATCCGGAAAGTCGGTGGAGAGGAGCAACTACAAGTCTTCCCTCGGGGTGCAGAGAACCTCCGCCGTCAACAGCATAATGAACTGGAAGCCTGGCAGTCCCGCCATTTTCATTGTCAGCTGGCCTGAGGCCCTTGAGGAAACGGTACCGGACAGGAGCAGGATTTCAGGAGCGGTGCTGACCCTCAGGAAAGGCGACGAGATAAGCCGGGACAGCATAATGGAAGTCCTTACCGCACAGAACTTTACGAAGACGGATTTCGTCTCCGCTCCCGGTCAGTTCGCGGTCAGGGGCTCCATCATTGACATTTTCTCGTTCTCCGACAGCCATCCTTTCAGGATATCATTCTTCGGGGACGAAGTGGAGAATATCAATGTGTTCGACTGCAACACGCAGCTCTCCCGCGAAGTCAGGGACGAGGCCTCGATTTTCCCGGACATCATCGCCGGGGACAATTCGGAGGGCGGAGTCCCGGTTTCCGCAATATTGCCGCAGGACACCGTGGTGTGGCTGGACTCTTCGGACATGTACAGGGAAAGGGAATTCTTCTCCGGCCTGGATGCCTTCCGGAAGGTGTACATCGACACTCCCCTATCCAGGAAGGATGCCGAGCCGGTAAACTTCAGCATTGCCCCGCAGCCGGTATTCAACAAGAATTTCGACCTGCTTTCCACCGACATTGCCACGAAGATGGAGAACGGCTACAAAGTCCTGATATACTGCGAGAAAGAGTCCCAGAGTGAAAGATTGCGCTCTATTCTGTCGAGAAACGGAGGTCTGTTCCCCGAATTCGTCATCGGAAAGAATCTGCACAGGGGCTTCATTGACAATGAGAACAAGATCTGCCGCTACACCGACCACGAGATATTCGACCGCTTCCACAGGGTCAGCCTCAGGCGCACCGTTGAAAAGAGCGAACAACTGACTCTCAATGATTTGAGCGCCTTCAACATTGGCGATTACGTCGTCCATATCGACCACGGAGTCGGCATTTTCGGAGGTCTTGTCCGGATGAGGGACGACAAGGGCAGGATGAACGAGGTCGTGAAACTGATGTACAAGGACAATGACGTGGTATTCGTCTCTGTCCACGCCCTTCATAAAATATCCAAGTACAAGTCCAAGGATGCCGTCCCTCCAACTATCAACAAACTCGGCTCCAAGACCTGGCAGACGCTGAAAACCAAGGCAAAGGCAAAGGTCAAGGACATTGCGAAGGAACTCATATCACTGTACGCCAAGAGGAAGGCCACCGAAGGTTTCGCCTATTCCGCCGACACATATCTCCAGGAGGAACTCGAGTCTTCATTCATGTACGAGGACACTCCGGACCAGGAGACAGCCACCAGGGCCATCAAATCCGACATGGAGGACAAGAGTCCCATGGACAGGCTGGTGTGCGGGGACGTGGGCTTCGGAAAGACCGAGCTGGCTGTCAGGGCTGCCTTCAAGGCCGTCGCCGACAACAAGCAGGTTGCGGTCCTCGTTCCTACCACAATATTGGCATTCCAGCATTACAATACATTCAGGAACCGTCTCAAGAACTTCCCGTGCAACATTGAATACGTCAGCAGGATGAGGACGGCGAAGGAAATCTCGGAAATCAGGGAAAAGCTTGAGAAGGGGCTTGTGGACATTGTCATAGGTACTCATAAGATTCTTGGTAAGTCGTTCGTGTTCAAGGATTTGGGACTTCTCATCATCGACGAGGAGCAGAAGTTCGGAGTAAGCGCCAAGGAGCGTCTCAGGCAGATGAAGCTGTCGGTGGACACATTGACATTGACGGCCACCCCTATTCCTAGGACATTGCAGTTCTCCCTTCTCGGAGCGAGGGATCTTTCCATCATCAGCACTCCCCCGCCGAACCGCATTCCGGTGCAGACGGAAATCATTCTCTTCGACGAGGCTGAAATCAGGTCAATAATCAATTACGAACTTGACCGAGGCGGCCAGATATTCTTCCTTCACAACAAGGTGCACGAACTCCAGGGCGTTTACGACATTCTCCACCGCCTTGTCCCCGATATGAAAATCTGCGTCGCGCACGGCCAGATGGGAGCTGAGGAGCTGGAGACCAAGATGCTGGACTTTATGCAGGGAGACTACGACATGCTGCTGAGCACCACCATCATAGAGAACGGAATAGACATTCCGAACGCCAATACCATCATCATCAACCAGGCCCAGAATTTCGGACTCAGCGATCTCCACCAGCTCAGGGGTCGTGTCGGAAGGTCGAACAAGAAGGCATTCTGCTACCTGATCGTGCCTCCTCTCACCACCCTTTCGGACGATTCCCGGCGCAGGCTCAAGGCAATAGAGGAGTTCTCCGACCTCGGAAGCGGATTCAACATTGCAATGCAGGATCTGGATATCCGCGGAGCGGGAAACCTGCTTGGTGCGGAGCAGAGCGGTTTCATTGCCGACATGGGCTACGAGACATACCAGAAAATACTTTCCGAAGCTATGGACGAACTCGGTGTGGAGACCGGCATATCCACCAGGAATGTCAATGAGGCATACGTCGAGGACTGCACTATCGAGACAGACCTCCCTGCCCTCATTCCGGATTCCTACATCGAGGTGCAGTCTGAGAAGATCCGTATCTACAAGGAGCTTGATTCCATCCGCAAGGACAGCGAGCTGGATAAGATGAAGGATCGTCTGGCTGACCGCTTCGGTCCTGTGCCTGAGGAACTTGCAAGGCTGTTCGACATTGTCCGCCTGAGACATCTCGGGGAGAAGCTGGGATTCGAGAAAATCATTGTGAAGAACGGGATAATGATAGCTTTCTTCATATCCAACCAGATGTCTTCATATTACCGCTCGAAGAAATTCTCCGATGTCCTCAGCAGAATCGGCGACTGCGGTCCACTCTTCGAACTGAAGCAGAATGACGCCAAGCTGAGAATAATAACGAGAAATATACATTCGATAGCCGACGCTTGCGCTGTTTTGCGAAAGTTATTGTAATTTTGCAGGGATGTTCAAATCTGATTCGAATTGGGAAATCTTATTGTAGATATCGGCAATACTGCAGTAAAAGCCGCTTTCACTGAGGGAGTTACGCTCGGGAAGACATTCAGGTACCAGGGAGAGAGAGTGAAGAATTTCATTCTTTCGCTCACCGGGCGCGGGAAACCGGAAGTCATGGTCATTTCCTCGGTTTATGAAATTCAGCCACGGGACGAAGCCGAGTATGCGGCAGCATGCGGACGTCTGGTCATTATGGATTCCGCCCATGCCTCATTGCTCAGGGACAGCGGCCTACCGGAATGGCTGTCCTCCGACAGGGCGGCATCCATCATTGCCGTGCGCCATCTTTTCAGTGGAAAGTCCTGTACCATAATTGATTTCGGTACTACATTGACGGTCGATTTCATAGACGGAGAAGGCAGATACGAGGGCGGAAACATCTCTCTCGGATGCCGTACCAGGTTCAAGGCCATCAACCGTTATTCCCGCTCTCTCCCGCTCATCGACACGCCTGCGGACTCCCCTGCCCTCGGCAATTCCCTGGACACTTCCATTTCCTCCGGAATCATCTCAGGCATAATGTTTGAAATATCGGGCTACGTTTGCAAAAAAGAAGACAATATTGTCGTTTTCACCGGCGGTGATGCGATTTATTTTGCAAAACGGATTAAAAACTCGATATTTGTAATTTGTAATCTTGTGCTGATTGGTTTGGCACTAATTGCTGACGGTTATGTCAATGAAAAGAATTAAGTTGTTTCTCGCCGCCGCGACGGTTTTGTTTTCCAGCGTTCTGAATGCACAGGACGGTGCATTCACCTCGTATTCTCCTTATTCCGTTTTCGGAGTGGGAAATATGAGCCGCCAGGGAAACGCATATTCCCTCAGCATGGGTGGGGTAGGCATAGCATCGAGAAGCAACCGCTTCATAAATATTGTGAATCCGGCCGCAGTCACAGCCAGGGACACTCTCTCGTTCATGCTTGACTTCGGACTTTCCGTTGACAACAGAGTTTACCGTCAGGGAGATGTGAAATCCGCAAAGAACCTGTTCAATATCAGTAATTTCACATTTTCAGTACCGATCTGGAAAAAGTCTGCCCTCTATGCAGGAATAACTCCTTATTCCTCGCTCGGATATGATTTTTCCCACAGCATCACGGATCCTGAAATCATTGCAAATGCGGGCAATGTGACATACAGCTGCAGCGGTTCAGGCGGAATATACCAGATTTTTCTCGGAGCCGGTGCCACCTTCTTCAGGAATCTCTCCATCGGAGCCCAGGTGACTTATTACTTCGGAAACATTTTCAAGAGTACCGGCATGGACTTCGACTTGAGTTCCTACAGGGACATCAGCAGCGGTTATACCATGAATCTCAGGGCTGTAGGAGGCAAGTTCGGCATCCAGTACGACAAGGGGCTCGGCGGAGGTTATTTCCTCACGGTCGGAGCCACATACAGCACACAGGCCAAGATGAAGGGGTATGTTACCGACTACAAGTATGCCAGCATTTCCAGCATCAGCGATACCCTGCATCACAGCATCGACACTCTCGGGAGAAATTCCAAGCTGAAACTCGCCTCGGAATACGGAGTCGGAATATCATTGCGCAAGGGTGACAAGTGGAGAATGGAGTTGAACTATCTCTGCTCCGACTGGACCGGAACCCATATGGACCAGGTTACCGGATTTTCCAATATCGGCGAAAACAATTTCTCCACCACCTTCTCGCAGTCCTTCAGGGCAGGTTTCGAGATTGTTCCGAACAGGAATGACATAAGGTACTATATGAAGAGATGTTCCTACAGGGCCGGATTGTACTATGACAATGATTACTTCAAGGTCAACGGCAACAAGATCACCTCGTACGGACTTACACTCGGAATAACATTGCCGGTGTTCAGATGGTACAACGGAGTTTCAGTCGGGTTGGATGTCGGCAGGCGAGGCAGTGCAGCCGACGGGATGATAAGGGAGACATACGCTTCCATAGCATTGGGATTCAATATCCACGACATATGGTTCCAGAAACCTAAATACGAGTAGTACTTATCTATGAATAATTAAACTTTATGATATCATGAGAAGAATTGCATTTATCGCGGTAACAGCGGTTGTTTTGATGTTCGGAGGAAACAATGTCTTCGCTCAGGGAAAATACGGCGCAGACAGTGCCGAGTGCATCAAGTATCTCTCTTACTACAAAGAGTATTTCAAGAGCAAGAACTATGACGCCGCTCTCCCTAACTGGAGAAAGGCTTACAAGCTTTGCCCTCCTACCGCCAACCAGACCATGCTCATTGACGGAACCACTCTGATCAGAAGGGTCATTTCCAAGAATGCCTCCAATGCCGAGTACCGCAACGCATTGGTGGATACCCTTATCAATCTCCACAAGGTTCGTGCTCAGTATTACGGCAAATACAAGGTTACAGCTCTCAACAACATGGCCCTCGACATGGCCAACTATTACAAGAGCACTCCTGCACAGCTTCACGCCGGTCTTACCGAGGTGATCAATGAGAACAAGGAGCAGACAAGGCCTTCAATCCTTCTCATTGACCTCAATGCTGCCGTGCAGCTCTATCAGAATTCCGAGCTTCAGGCTGATGACATCATCAATATCTACCAGAACAACATGGCCCTTCTCGAGGCTGCCGTTCCGGCCGATGCCAATGCCAAGGAGGAACTTGAGAAAATCAAGGATGACATGGAGAGCCTCTTCGTTGCCAGCAAGGTTGCAAGCTGCGAGAAGATCATCGAGGTCTATGGACCTAGATATGCTGCAGCCAGCGATGATATCGCCCTGGTTTCCAATATCGTGAAGATGATGAGCGCAGCCGATGACTGCACCGACAACGATCTCTATCTCAATGCTGCCACATCTCTCCACAAACTTGATCCTTCAAGCCAGTCAGCATATTTCCTCTACAAGCTCAATGCTTCCAGAGGCAATGTCGATGCTGCTCTGTCTTATCTTGAGGAGTCCCTCGCTTCCACTGAACTTGATGTCAAGACTGCTGCAGACTACAATTTCGAGGCTGCTACATTCTGCGTGAAGAATGGAAAGAACGCCAAGGCTCTCAGCTTTGCGGAGAAGGCAAAGGAACTCGACCCGGAGTATGCCGGAAGAGCTTACTATCTGATTGGAACTGTTTGGGGTTCAACTACTTGCGGTGGAGACGAAATCGCCAAGAGATCTCCTTACTGGGTTGCTGTCGATTATATGAACAAGGCCAAGGCTGCTGACGAATCCCTTACCGAAGACTGCAACAGGATGATTTCCCAGTACAGGATCTACTTCCCTCAGACAGCAGAGGCATTCATGTACAACTACACTGACGGACAGTCATATACCGTTTCCTGCGGAGGCATGAGGGCTGTCACCACAGTCAGAACTCAGAAATAGCCGGCTGTTTGAATACAGTTACAAATATTCTAAGGATAATTGCAACCGCGTCGGCGGTTGCTTTTGTCCTTTATTCGTGTTCCGACCATCTTTCCAGGGCGGAAAAGCTCGACCTGTCCTCCACGCCGCTCCAGACCGTGGACAGCATGTATCTGATACAGACTAAGAACGGTAAGATTGAGATGAGGGTGGTGACTGCCGTGATGCAGCATTTCGAGAACGATTCTGTCGCCTATGACCTTTTTCCGTCGGGAATGAACGTATATGCATACACCGACGACGAGGTCCTTGAATCCACCATAGTTTCGGATGAGGCGAGCCATTACACATACAAGGGCAGCCGGGAGGAAATATGGAAGGCGTACGGCAATGTAGTGGTCAAGAATCTGGTCAACAACCAGACTATGGAGAGCGACACCATCTACTGGGATCAGAGCAAGAAGGAAATATACACTGACTGCTATGTCAGGATGTATTCTCCGGACGGACTCATCCAGGGCTACGGCATGAGGTCGGACGAGAGGGCGAGGAATGCGATAGTACTCAATCCTTTCAACAATTTCGGCGTGGTCGTGAAGGACAGTACGGAGGTAATCATTGATTCGGTCAATTTTATAGGGCCGTTGTTAGAAAAATGATTATAAATTGATGGAAAATTACTATCTTCGTGACCTTAAATGATTTTTTGAAAATAATAATTAAAAAACCAATAATAAAATGGCGGTTCTTGAAAAGTTGCGCGTAAAGTTCGGCATGGCGGTGTCAATCATCATCGCCTTGGGCCTGCTTTCATTCATTATCGATCCTAACGAGGTTATTTCTGCTTTCCAGGGAATGTCATCCAAATACGATGTTGGGGAAATCAACGGCAAGTCCGTGTCTTACAACAACTTCCAGGAGGATGTGCAGAAGTTCACCACTATCAATGAACTTATGACCGGCTCTTCTGTCCAGAGCAGCGAGCAGCAGGTCCAGATCAGAAATGCCGCATGGCAGGATCTCATCTACAAGTATCTCTTTATTGAAAAGGCCCGTGAAGCAGGTCTCGAGGTAGGGGAGTCCGAGATGCTGGATCTCACACAGGGCGACATGCTTTCTCCTCTCGTTGCCCAGAATCCTGCGTTCATGGACGAGACTGGAAATTTCTCCAAGTCGAATCTCGTCCAGTTCGTGAAGAATCTTGATTCCGACCAGAGCGGCAATCTCAGACTTTACTGGAACTATCTCCAGAGTTCTATCTACAACCAGCAGCTCTTCTCCAAGTACAGCTCTCTCTTCACCCAGAGCAATACCGTATCTCCGCTGATGCTCGACAAGACCATCGCCGAGAACAACAATACCGTGGATGTAGAGTTCGTGATGGTTCCTCACGGATATCAGAGGGATTCATCAGTGGTAGTTTCAGACAGCGAGGTGAAGGCTTTCTACAAGTCTCACAAGAAGTTCTACAAGCAGAACGCAAGCCGCGACATGGAGTATGTAGTGTTTGAGGTGAAGCCATCCGAGAAGGATGTCAATGCCACAAGGGCCAAGGTTGCCGACATCTACGACGAATTCGCTGCTACCGACAACATGAAGTCTTTCCTCGGAAGGAATTCCGACAGGGCTTTCGATGCCCGCTACTACAAGGAAGGCGAGCTCAAGACTGTCTCTGCTGATGTTGACGCTTTCGTATGGAGCGGCAATGCAGAGGTTTCAGACATCATAAGCAATGGTGACAAGTTCTATGTCGCCAGGGTTCTTGATTCAAGGGAAATGCCTGACTCAGTATATGTAAAGCATATTCTCCTCACCGGTGACGCCGTTTCCAAGGCAGACAGCCTCGCAAAGGTGGCCGGAAAAGAAGGTTTCTCCAATCTTGCAGCCCTCTATTCAGAGGACAAGAATTCCGCCGCTGACGGCGAGCTCGGAAACATAGGCTGGATGACCCAGACCTACATGATTCCAGGTTTCGAGTCCGTGATGACTGCAAAGACGGGTGTTCCTTTCGTTCTCAAGACTCAGTATGGCACCCATGTAGTCCTTGTCTCCAAGACTACAAAGCCTTCTCTCAAGAAGCAGGTTGCTGTCCTCCTCAAGGAGTCCGTTCCAAGCAAGGAGACCTACGCTGCAATGTATGCTAAGGCCAATCAGTTCGCTACCATCGCTTCTTCAGGCTACGAGGCCTACAAGAATGCAGTGGATACTCTCGGTCTCTATTCTCATCCTGTAAACGGTCTTGCAGAGGGTACTGACAGGTTCGGTTCCATCGACAATGCCAAGGAAGTAAGCCGCTGGGCTTTCGAGAACAAGGCAGGCAAGGTTTCCGGCATCATCACTGTTGACAACAACTATTACTTCGTGGCTACCGTAAAGGCCATCCACAAGGAAGGATATGCAAAACTCAGCGAGGTTGCTCCTATGATAAAGGATAATCTCTACTATGAGAAGCTTGCTGAGAAGAAGGCTGCCGACGTTGCTGCCAAGATTGAGGGAATGACTGATCTTCAGGCTATTGCTGAAAAGCTCGGTACTACTGTAAGCACTCAGTCCGGAGTAGCGTTCTCTTCTCTGAACTCCCAGGGTCTCGATCCTAAGTTCATCGGTGCAGCCGTTGTGGCTCCGGAGAATGTGGTCTGCGGTCCGGTTGCAGGTTCCATTGGAGTATATGTATTCAAGGTTACCGGTCACGATACCGGTGCATTCTTCACCGAGGATGATGCGAAGAGCAGGGCTTCCCAGGCCAATGCCTACATGTCCCAGATGATTCTTCCGGTGATGATGAACGATGCCGATGTGAAGGACAACAGGGCTCGCTTCTATTAATGGACAGTTACATATCTTTATATTGCGGATGGCTTTTGTCATCCGCTTTTTTATATGTTAATATAGTAGGTTGGCTCCGGACGGCGTAGCCTCCCGTTGCTCCGTGAAAGAGGGGCCCAAACGCTGTTTGGGAGGGACTGGTCCGGAAAAACGGGATATGCTGTGCTGAAGAGTTTATTGTTGAGGTTATCTAGACATTGAACAGGAAATGCATTACGTCTCCGTCCTCGACTACGTACTCCTTTCCCTCCGTATTCAGCTTTCCTGCGGCCCGTACGGCCGATTCTGACTTGTAATGGATGAAGTCCTCGTATTTGATGACTTCTGCCCGTATAAAGCCTTTTTCGAAGTCAGAGTGGATGACTCCGGCGGCCTTCGGGGCCTTGTCTCCCTTGTGGATTGTCCAGGCGCGGCATTCATCCGCTCCGGCCGTGAAGAAAGTCTGGAGACCGAGAAGCCTGTAGGCTCCCTGAATAAGGCGGGCGGAGCCGGACTCCGTCAGGCCCATCTCGTCCAGGAACATCTGCCTGTCCTCGTAGCTGTCCATTTCGGCTATTTCCGCCTCGGTGCGGGCTGAAATGATCAAAATTTCGGCATTTTCCTCCTTTACAGCCTCCCTGACGGCATCCACGTAGGCATTGCCGTTCACTGCCGACTTGTCATCCACATTGCAGATATACATTACCGGCTTGTTGGTCAGGAGGAAGAGATCCTTTGCCATACCTTCTTCTTCTGCCGAGAGTTCCACCGTACGGCAGGATTTTCCGGCGAGGAGGGCCTCCCTGTATCTTTCCAGCAGGTCCACCAGTTTCTTTGCATCCTTGTCACCACCGGTCTTGGCCTGCTTGGAAGCCTTTGCAAGACGGTTTTCCACTGTCTCCAGATCCTTGATCTGAAGTTCGGCATCCACTACCTCCTTGTCCCTCACAGGATCTACGGATCCATCCACGTGTACAATATTGCCATCGTCGAAGCATCTCAGAACGTGAAGGATGGCATCGGTCTCCCTGATATTTGCAAGAAATTGATTACCAAGGCCTTCACCCTTGCTGGCTCCCTTCACGAGACCGGCGATGTCCACGATGTCCACAGTCGCAGGAATCACGCGCTGTGGCTTGCATAGGTCTGCGAGGGCCTCAAGTCTCTTGTCAGGTACATTTGTGGAACCGAGATTCGGCTCAATGGTGCAGAACGGGAAATTGGCACTCTGCGCCCTTCCTGAACTTACACAGTTGAACAATGTGGATTTTCCTACGTTCGGAAGTCCTACTATACCGCATTTAAGTGACATATTTTCTTGTTTTTAAATATTCGTACAAAGGAATGCAAAGGTAAGAATTAATCGCCACAAATATCTGATTTATGCCACAATTATATGAATTTTAAATTTGCCACCGGCCTGAAAACGGAGCTGAAATGCTATGTTGCGAAAAAAGAATGATGAATATGATTTTGTCAATGATGATGTGTATGGTCCTTTGCGGGATTGATTTTCCGGTAAGGGATACATTGCCGGAGGCGGAAGAATCTGCAGTTTATGCGGAAACCAAAGCCGGTCCGGCTACGCTGGTGGCATTCTGGAATCTGGAGAATTTCTTCGACTGGGAAGACGGTGGGAAGGGGGAGTCCGACAGGGAGTTCACGCCCGGCGGGCTCAGGCACTGGACTGCCGCGAAATTCTACAGGAAGGCCAATCTCGCGGCAAAGGCCCTTTTCTGGATGAAGGACAGGTACGGAAGGATGCCGGACGTGGCCGGGTTTGCGGAAACAGAGAATAAATCAGTTATCAATAGATTGGTATTCAATACATTGCTGCGAAAATACGGCTACTCTGTCCTGCATAGGGAATCATTGGATCACAGAGGAATAGACGTGGCCCTCATCTACAGGCGGGACAGTCTCCGCCTGATGAACGGCGGAATCCGCAGACTTGATTCGATGGCTACCAGGGACATTCTTTTCGCTGACTTGGAAGATCTGCGCAATGGTCAGCGCAGAGTATTCATAGTTAACCACTTTCCGTCGAAATACGGAGGAGGGGAGACCGGGTCGCGGAGGGAGGCGGCCGCCATTGCCTTGAAATCACTCTGCGACTCTGTCATTTCCAGAAAGGTGGCGGATGTAGTGGCGATGGGGGATTTCAATGATGTCCCTTCATCACCAGCATTCGACACATTGCGGACCTCATTGACCTGTCTTGCGGATTCTTTTGAAAAGGAAGGCAGGGGGACCATCAGATTCAACGGAAAATGGGACATGATAGATATGTTCTGGACCTCAGCAGGAGTATCCGGCGAAATGGAAATCGCCGAAATGCCCTTTCTGATGGTCTGGGACAATGTATACCCTGGATACAAGCCTCTCCGCACATATTCCGGTCCGAGATATCTCGGAGGAGTGAGCGACCATTGCCCGATTGTGCTCATGATGGATTGAAAACAAGGAAAATTGAAATTAATTCACTACCTTTATGCCAATGCGGCACAAATCCCGCATATCAGTATAATACCACATATTCCGATAACTTTTGATTATGGAAAGAACACTAGTAATCATCAAACCAGGCGCCCTCCAGAGAGGTATCGTCGGTGAAATCATCTCCAGATTCGAAAAAAGGGGACTTAAACTTGTTGCAATGAAAATGGCTCAGCTGGACGATGATATTCTCGCCGTTCACTATGCGCATCTCCTTGACAGACCGTTCTTCCCGTGGCTCAGAGACGGAATGAAGGCCGCTCCTGTCATTCTCTGCTGCTGGGAGGGATATGATGCGGTGCAGGTGGTAAGGTCGATGGCTGGGGCTACAAAGGCTAGCAAGGCAGTTCCGGGAACCATAAGGGGAGATTATTCATTGAGCGCACAGGAGAATGTGGTACATACCTCGGATTCCATAGAAAATGCCGCCATCGAACTCGACCGTTTCTTCAAGCCGGAGGATTATTTCGAGTATCAGTCTCCTCTGGACCCATTCAAGTATGCGCCTGACGAGAGATAGTTCCGCTATTTGAATTTTCGATACACTTTCTTAACTTTGTCAGGATAACGGCAAGGTGAAATTCTGCCGTGCCGTATGGAATGAAAATAAATCAATTAAACCACATACTGTTATGGAAATGAAATCCAGAATTCAGGAGAAATTCAAACTCCTCTATGGTACTGACGGCGATATGTTCGCATCGGCCGGACGAATCAACCTCATCGGCGAGCACACTGACTACAATGGAGGTTATGTATTCCCGGGCGCCATCAACAAGGGCATCGTCATTGAAATCAAGCTCAACGGAACAGACAAGGTTCACGCATATTCCCTCGATTATGATGAGTATGTAGAGTTCGGCCTCAATGAGGAGGACAAGCCTCAGCAGAGCTGGGCACGCTATATCTTCGGCGTTTGCCGCGAGACCATCAAGCGTGGCGGAAAGGTTGAAGGATTCGATACCGTATTCGCGGGAGACGTTCCTCTCGGAGCGGGACTTTCTTCATCTGCAGCCCTTGAGAGCACATTCGCATATGCTCTGAACTATCTCTTCAACAATATGACCGACAAGTTCGAACTTGCCAAGATCGGACAGTCCACCGAGCATAACTACTGCGGTGTGAACTGCGGCATCATGGACCAGTTCGCATCCGTGTTCGGAAAGAAGGGAAGCCTCATTCGCTTGAACTGCAAGACATTGGAGTACAAGTACTTCCCATTCGACCCGGAGGCTGCCGGATACAAGCTCGTTCTCGTTGACTCCTGCGTGAAGCACGAACTTGCCTCTTCAGCATACAACCAGAGACGCCAGTCCTGCGAGAATGTATGCACCGCCATCAAGAAGAACCATCCTGACGTGGAGTTCCTCAGCGATGCCAAGAGGGTTTGGCTCGAAGAGGTCCGCGAACTTGTTCCTGAGGAGGATTTCCTCCGTGCGGAGTATGTTATCGGAGAGGTTCAGAGAGTGCTCGATGTCTGCGATGCTCTTGAAAGGTCTGACTATGAGACTGTCGGTGAGATGATGTATCAGACACACTTCGGACTCAGCCGCCTTTATGAGGTCAGCTGCGAGGAACTTGACTTCCTGAACAAACTCGCCCGCAAGTGCGACGTTACCGGTTCACGCGTGATGGGTGGCGGCTTCGGTGGCTGCACCATCAACCTTGTCAAGGACAATCTCTACGATGATTTCGTGAACACGGCCATCGAGAAATTCACCGAGAAATTCGGACACGCTCCTAAGATTTACGATGTAGTCATCAGCGACGGAGCACGCAAGATCGAATTCTAAATTGCATTGACTTGCATACAAGAGAGGCTGACCCAAAAGGTCAGTTTCTTTTTTTTTAGACTGATATGTTCAGGAGGATAATCAGTAAATATTTTTAATAGCTGATTGAATACATTCTTTTTTACAATTCCATGTGTATCTTTGCAAGATATTCTAAAAAATATGTAGGAAATGAGAAAGAATTATTTTAATCATTTCTCTCTTGCTGACTCTCTCCTGCACCAAGGAGAAGAATTATCCCAATAATGCATCGCTTGATTCTGATGGGCTTTTTGGATTTTATTATAGCACCTCAAAGTAAAGTAAAATGAAAAATAGAATTATCTACATACTGTTAATCGCCACTTTGATTTCATTTGTATCCAGTTGCGAGAAAGATGATACGGATGAATGGTATGTTCATTACGTTGCTATTCCGACAGATAAGGCGGATTTGAATAAGGAACACGACGCAATTGTTACTCTACCTTGGAAAAAAGATGAAAAATTCTTGTTCAGGGTGACTTACGACCAGATTTATGGGCCCTTTAAGAAAGGGACAAGAATATGGTTCCTTGTTGACACTCCACACTTGGACACTTATGATGTCCAGCTGTGGATAAGCCATGAGCGGAAGGATTTCCAGCTTGCCTGTGCAGGCAAAAACCAAATAGACATGATACTCCCATAGCAAGAATGCTGCTGCCAAGGGGGTCAGGGGGAAACCCTGTGTACTTCTTCACGTATCCGTAGTGGCATATTGACTGCCAGGTTTGCACGAACTACCACGCTGAAATTCCCGCCTGGATGGAATACACTAGCAGTTCCGCTGATATGCACCTGATTAATGATTTCCACGAATGGCCACGCATAAATAGGCAAAAGTCAAGTGCGAGGAGAGCCTTGAGGCTAGCTCCCCGCAGCGCTTGACCTTTAGCCGCCGGAGGGCATTTATTCCGGCGGCGATGCCGCGATCGACGTTGGCTGAAATGATACGCTGCGGAACCGGTTGCCAATAAGTATATGAAACAAAGTAACTTGCTGCAAAGCCAGCCCTCGTGACATTCATCTGGACAGAGACATGCCATTCTAGGGCATTGTAGGGCATCCGGGGTGTCCCAATGGAAAGGAATTGTGTCCATCTGCACAGCCTACCTGCCTCACAGCTGCGTAGAACGATAGGGTGGGTGTGCAGATGAATGTCACGAGAACGATATTCAGCAACTGTCTCCTCTATACGGGTTAAAAACCGATGCGATGACGACCAAGGTTCAGCATCCAAGATCTTCCACGTCGAATGCAGACATCGTGGATAGTATCGTAATCACTTTGTGCAAATCACCGGGCAGGGGTGGTGCCTCTACAGATACTTGTGGATAGGGTGGCACGGCCAGGTGCCTTGAAATTGACGGCACCGGGCAGCAGGGGTATTGCCACACATATCTGTAGTGTGGTATCGACTGCCCGGTGATTTGCACGAAGCTGGTAAACGGCGCATCTTGGAGACGTTTCCAGCAAGGCAACATATTTCATCGTTGACTAGAGCGGGACTTTCCACGCTGAGGACAGATATCTCGGAAGGTCCATCATCCAAGGCAGAACCTTCCACGCTGAAACCTGATATCACGGACGGTTAGTTACTGAATAAGAAAATGTATACTTGGCCTGTCTGGCGTCAACGCAGCCGGAATATACGCCCTCCGGCTGCTCAAAGCAGGCTGAGCAAACTCCGCCGTCGGCTCGCTCAGCCCGCTTTGTGACGGCTTCCGGGCGGGGATCTCCCACGAAAAGTGCCTCATAAGCCGGTTCCACCCCTTACAAAGCCTTGCAGGTGACAGATTATACTTTGAAATTCCAACTTTTCGGACAGGCCGGGGAGGAGGTATACGAGATTCGAAGTGCTTCCTCTTCTGCCTAAAGAACATCTATGCCTAGACATAGGGTTTTACCCTTTAGCCTGCCAAGGTGCCAGAAAACAAGAAGAGGATGACTCAAAGGTCACCCTTTTTTATCGCATCCTGGCAGCGAGCCACTCGGCGTCCACCTTGGCGAAACCCTTTCCGGGGCGGAGGGATGGATTGCGCTGTAGGATTCCGCGGCAGTCCTCATAGACATTGAAGCCTATGACGACTCCCTGAATCTGTCCGTCGAGAGGGTAGGAGAGAGTGATGTCATTGTCCGGGCCGTTCATCTTGTAGAATTTGAAAGGGGCCTTCATTACCGCTTCGGCCTTTTCCTTGTCAGAAAGCTTTCCGGCGATTTCCATCCTGGTTATGTACTTGCTCATTTCCATTACCACATCGTCCAGGCCGGCGTCGTGGATATTGACCTTCTCAATGAGAGAGCCCACGTCAGAGACCATCCTGAGCACATAACCTTCCATATCGGCTCCTTCCGTAACGAGCTGGCCCGCTATCGATTCCATCTTCTTCTCAATCATTTTCCTGTCCGCTTCGGAAATTGATCCCTCCGGCAACAAAAGAATCATAAGCCTCTCATCCGGGTCGTGGTACAGGGTCTGGAAGACTGCGAGATTGACCTGGCCGCAATGGGGACATTGCCACAGAAACAGCGAACCGTCCTTGACTTTTCCCTTCAGTTCAGGATTCTCCCTGACATTTATCGTCTGGAAAACGTCAATATTTTCCGCATTGCCGCAGGCTGTGCATTTTGCTGAGGTCTTCATATTTTTTTATATTTTTATTTTGGCTTACAAAAATACCATTTTCGGCTCCATTTTCAGCATTTAAGGCCAGAAATTTGTCTATATTGGAAATAATATGCTATATTTGGACGATTTTCGGCGAATGCCGTGACCTGCAAACTTTAAAACCAAACCAAAACTCAATGAAATCTTGGCTTAAACAATTCACGACCGAAGACTGGATCATCGTCTTCGTAGGAGCGGCCGTTCTGGCGCTCGCGTGCATTTTTCCCGCATCCATGCCTAAGATGCCAAAGACACTGGCCTCTGGAGCGGACTGGCTCAGCGCCATTTACATGTTCGGCTTTGTGCTGCTTCTCACATATGTGACACTTGCAGCCCTCAGAAAGCCTCTTAAGGGAACATTCGTATCACTGCTCTTCATCTTCGCCATCACTCTGCTGGCCCAGGTGACAGCGAATATTCCTATCATAAAGACATGGGGACTCGAATCAGTGTTCTTCGCCGTCATCTACGGCCTCATTCTCAACAACTGCTTCAAGCTCCCGTCCTGGCTCAAGACAGCCGTCAACAGCGAGTTCTACATCAAGGTGGGCATCATCTGCCTCGGTTCCACCATCCTCTTCGGAGAAATGATGAAATCCGGCGCTTTCGGACTTGCCCAGTCTCTCATTGTAGTGTTCACCGTATGGTATTTCTGCTTCTGGGTAGGAAAGAAGATGAATGTTGACCCTGAGATGGGTACAATGCTTTCCAGCGCCGTTTCCATCTGCGGAGTATCGGCTGCAATCGCCACCTGCGGAGTCATCAAGGGCGACGACAAGAAACTTACCTACGTGGTTTCCCTCGTGCTCATAATTGCCATTCCGATGATGTACCTGCTGCCTTGGCTCGCAGAACTCATGAACCTCCCTCCTGAGGTTGCCGGAGCATGGATCGGAGGCACAATCGACACTACCGGTGCGGTAGCTGCCGCCGGAACCCTCATCAGCGACCCGGCAGCGGGACAGACCGCAATCATCGTGAAATCATCCCAGAACGTGCTTCTCGGCCTCGCCGCCTTCTTCATTTCAATGATGTGGGCATATCGCGGAACCAACGCCAATTCCCGCCCGACAGCAGGCCTCATCTGGGAGAGATTCCCTAAGTTCGTCCTCGGAATGATCATAGCTTCCCTCGTCTTCAGCTTCCTTCTCGAACCGGAGACAGCCAAGACCGTAGGCAAGGTGACAAAGGGCTTCCAGAACACTCTCTTCAGCATCGCGTTCGTATGCATAGGTCTCGAGACCAGGCTGAAGGATATCTTCGGCAAGGAGAACAGAGTTCCTCTCAAGGTGTTCCTCACCGCACAGACATTCAACATTTTCGTAACTCTCGTGATAGCCTACATCATTTTCGGCATCATCAAGCCGGCATTGGGCTAGTATCAGAGATTGATATCGAAAACGAATCCGAAATGGTGGCTGTCCACAGGGCAGCCGCCTTTTTTCATCATATCCACGGCATTGCCTCCGTTGTAGTCGTAGGAGAATCCGATGCGGCAGTCGTATGGGAGCCAGAGGAAATTGCCCAGATGCGCCGTGAACTTGAATCCTGCGCTGAAAAGATTGCCGTCCGAAAGCGACATTCCTTCGGAGAATGCGAGGAAGTCGAAATGCGGAGTAAGCTCGAAGTTCTTGATGTAGAACAGGGGAGAGAACCAGGAAATGTCCCCAACCCATATCGGGATGGCGTAGTCTGCGCTTATTTTCAATTGGTTGCGTGAATTTGACTCAAGGTAGGAGGTGATGGCCGAACCGGTGATTCCGCGAGGGGAGACATTCACGTGGTTCTCCCTGAAAATGCCGGCTCCCTTCTGGTGCTGGTACAATGCAGAAATCATCAGTCCCTGAGTCCTGGTTATGCCCGGGAGATAGCCGTAAAGAAGTCCGTAGCAGGTCGGAGTGAATATCTTTTCCATTCCGGTCCTGAGTGAATATCCGGCCTGGAATCCGATTCCGTACTGCGGATATATCTCAGAGGAGGCCATTTCGCGCATCAGGCTGGCGGAGAGACTGGCGGAGAGTTTCTGCATGAAGACATTGCCGCCCCTCTCGTAACCGGTGAAATGAGCGATGCCGGCTATCCCGCTGAAGTTGCCGTCGTAGGTTATTTTCCTCGAGGACTTGTTGAACAGGTCGTTTCCGACCGTGTACGAAACCTGCGGGACAACTTTCCTGACCCATCCGCCTGAACTGAAATCAAGCGGAACGTAAACCTTGAAACGGCCTTCTGCATAAGGTCTGTCGAGCAGCACCCCTCTGAATGTGTCCTTGTATAAGCCTCCCTCCCCGATACTGTACCTGGAATACTGGATTGCCGACCTTTCATTGATGTCGGCGGCGATTTCAAATATCGGATACAGCCCGGAATAACTGAAACGGAGATGCCCCGAATGCCTGCGTTTCCTTTCACCATAAACATAGGAATACGGATCGTCGTGCCAGCTGTAGCCCAACGAGCCGCTGGCCGTTCCGAGGTCGTTCTGGAACAATGCGATTGCACCTGCCGATACTGATTCGTAAACCCGGTATCCGGAGAGTGACCTGATATTGTCGTAGTCAAAATATACCGGAGCCCAGGAATGGAATCTCAGAATATGTCCTGCCTTGCGGTAAGGTTTTGATTCAGAGAACTCTGCATAAGTATTTCCCTCCGGCCATGCGATTTCCTTGCGCTCCGAGAGAATGCGTTCCTGCCGGCTGAGTCCCTCCGCCAGGACATATTCGTGGCGGTCTTTCAGGCTGACTTGCCTGCTGAGAAGGAGGTCGGCCGGCGTGTGGTAAAGCATCTTGTCCCCGACCTTCGGGACAGTGTAGACGAGATTGTCCCCGGCGAAGCAGAACTCCGCACCGCCGTTTTCCAGGGAGGTAAGCATTGTGATTCTGCCCGTTTCCGGGTCAAGGCGGTAATACTCATTGGTTCCGGTCCTGTCGCATGCGAAATAGAGGTATTCTCCATATGCCTTGAGATTGCGTATGCTGACAGGGGAAGGTTTGGTTATACAGTTCAGGGAACCATCTTCCCCAATGCTGTAAAACCCGAATCCCTCATCGGATATTGCACTGAATATCAATGTTTTCCTCACCTGGCACACCTCTGTGGCCTGAAGATGTCCGGGGATTCTGAAGGTTCTGGCGACATTGCCGTCAGCGGTGGAGATCAGCACGATTTCAGTGCCGCCTTCCCTCGGAACCGACACTGCGGCGAGATATTCTCCGTCCGGGGAAGGGGATGGATTGTAATACCTTGCTCCATTGGTCAGGGACCTCATTCTGCCGGTCTCCAGGTCGTAATATCTTATGTGGGAGTCATTCTGCAATGTCCACCTCTCATCCTGGGCGGTCTCGCTCCACCAGAGTTTCCCGTCGGAGCAGGAGAGCCTGCTCGTCCCTCTTCCGAATGGACGGAGTTTCTCCATTTCTCCGGTGGCGGGGTCGATTCTCACAAGCATGGGCGCATCTGCGATTCCGGAGCATACGGCATATATGTGACCCTCCGCATAGATATTGCCATAAAGTTTTGTATACCAATTGGTTTCGTCCGAAAGCCTGTCCGACGGGATGAATGGTCCACGCGCCTGCCTCTCATCCTCCCAGATTGTCCTGAGCGAATCCGTAATGGATCTGAATGTCTTTCTGAACTTCATTCCTGAGGCGGCCTTGACCGTCTTTTGCGTATTGAAGAAGCGGAACGGATTCCTCTGGATTCTGGAAAAATACCTTTCCGTGAACAGAGGGTCGTCGTAGAAATATCTCACACCGCCGGCAGTTATGTATCCCAATGCGTAATGATCCGGAGAATAATGCCTGTAGGAGCCGTATCTCCAGCTGTACCAATCCCTTGAAATGCCCTCCGGGAATGCCGTACGGTAATATTCCAGGAAGTCTGAGGAACGGCCGCGCCCTGAGCCTGTGAGGGCTGTCTCCGCTATGACGGCATCTCCCTCAAGCAGCCAGGTGCTCGGCCACAATGCCGAATATGCTCCGGGCGCCATGTCCCCGAGCAGCCAGGTCAGCGGCTTCAGCCAGCCCTTGTATCCGAGCTGCATCTGGGAGATGTGCCTGCCCTCGTGAATGGCCAGATTGGTCGTCCACGGCATCGGTTCCGGGTCATAGACGGAAGGGAGGGTGAAAATGTCGAGACGCTTCGGGGCCCAGGTAACGGCCGCATTGGAGATTCCGTTCCAGACGTGGATCAGGAGGGGGAATTTCCTCTTTTTCCCGTCCTTCAGGGTCATGCCGGAACTTATGGCCTCCGCCTGCACATATTTTTCAAACTCATTGCCGTAAACCAATGCGAGGGAATCTGATCCGCGAGGGTATACAATCCGGTAATGAGGTGTCTCGAAAGTACGCCAGCGGAGTCTTCCCGGGTCGTCTCCGAGACTGTAGAACTGGGCCTTTGCGGCCATCATGGACAGAGTGAGGCAAATTATTGTCAATGCCGCCTTTATGCTGAAATCACAAGCTGTTTTCGTCATTATTATCCGGAGTTGAGAAATCTGTTGCCCAACCGTCGGCAAATCTAACTATTTTTTATATTTTTGCATCCGGAAACATACGGTAAAACTATTATTTATGCAAATCCTACTTCAGATCTTCACCCTTTTCGGTGCCCTGGCAATGTTCCTGTACGGAATGACACTGATGAGTGAAGGTCTTCAGAAAGCAGCCGGCGACAAGCTCAGGTCATTCCTCGCCGCAATGACATCCACAAGACTCAAGAGAGTCATCACGGGTATAATCATCACGGCTCTCATCCAGTCCTCGAGCGGAACCACCGTCATGGTGGTAAGTATGGTCAATGCCGGTCTCCTCTCCCTCGGAAATGCTATCGGAGTGATCATGGGAGCCAATATCGGTACCACCATAACCGCCTGGCTCATAGCTGTTTTCGGCTTCAGTGTGGATATCTCCACCTTTGCCATTCCGCTGGTTGCATTAGGATTCATATTCACTCTCAACAAGAACAACCGTACCCGCAGCATCGGACAGTGCATCATCGGTTTCTGCCTCCTGATTCTCGGTCTCGCGGCCCTCAAGGCTTCGGTCCCGAATCTTGACGAACATCCTGAGACATTGGCATTCGTGCAGAACCTGACACAGTACAGATTCCTCTCGGTGCTCATTTTCCTTTCACTCGGAACCATACTCACCATTGTCCTGCAGGCCTCCAGCGCCACTATGGCATTGACCATGGTCTTCGTGTCCAACGGCTGGATCGGCTTTGACATGGCTGCCGCAATGGTGCTCGGTGAGAACATCGGAACCACCATTACCGCCAACATCGCCGCTTCCGTGGCCAACTACTCTGCCAAGAGGGCTGCCAGGGCGCATACGGTCTTCAATATTTTCGGAGTTGTCTGGGTGCTGATAATATTCCACCCGTTCCTCTGGCTGATCGGAAAGGTTGTCTCCTCCCTCGGCCTTGCCGACCCTACCGTAGCGGATCTTACAATGATTGATTCCGACCCGGCTCTCAAGACCTCCGTTCTCTACGGAGTCTGCACCCTCCACACCATATTCAACCTCGCCAACACGATGATGCTCATCTGGGTTGTGCCTCAGATTGAGAAACTTGTGACAATGCTCGTGCCTACGCCTAAGGGCGAGGAGGAAGTCTTCCGTCTCAAGTTCATCCAGGGTGGTCCTCTCTCCACGGCTGAGCTTTCCCTTGACGAGGCGGAGCAGGAGATTGTGCACTTCTCCGAGATCTGCTACAATGGCTTCAACTATGCGAGGGCCGCTCTTTCCGAGACGGATTCTTCAAAGTTCGAGGACCTCAGGGCAAAGCTTGTCAAGTATGAGGGCATCACGGACCGTATCGAATACGAAATCGCGGCCTATCTCAACGAGGTTTCGAAGGGAGAGATTTCCGAGGTGTCTTCAAGACGCATCAAGGGAATGTACAAGATTATCGGCGAGCTGGAGAGCCTCGGTGACTCGGGCGAGGCCATCGGCAGGATGATTGCCCGCAGGAACGAGCACGGCAAGACCTTCGACGAGGAGCAGCTCAAGCGTCTCGGCAGGATGTGCGACCTTCTTGATGTAGCCTTCAAGGCAATGATAGAGAACATGAAGACTCCTTACAATGCGCTCAAGGACATCACCAATTCCAATGACGCCGAGTACAACCTGAACGAGTACCGCAACACCCTCCGCGAGGAGCATATCATCAATATCGAGGAGAACCCTGATTACAATTACCAGGTGGGCGTCTTCTATATGGATATCGTTGCCGAGCTGGAGAAGATGGGTGACTTCATCATCAATATCTCCGAGGCCAAGATCGCAGAGAATGCCAATTAATGATTCTGAATTGTAAATATCTGTCAATCAGGATTCTGCCCATTATCGCCCTGCTGGCCGGATCAATGCTTTCCGGCTGTGGCGGAGGCGGCAGCTCCGCACCGGCATCAGTGCAGGTCCGGAAGTTCCCCGCAATGGAGGTTCCGGGAATGATCACTGATCCGGCCGAACTGTCAGTCTATGCCGCAGAGCATTTCTGGGACAGGTTTCTCGATACCTCGTTCACCGGCCGATGCGATTCCGCATTGGTCAGCGGAGTGACGAGACAGGAGGTGGAAAACAGCTTCGGCACATATTCCGCCATTCTCTGGCAGACCGATGTCAGGACAGCCATCAGTTCCGTGGCCAGGCTATTTTCCCGCGCAGAAGCCATTGAGCTCAGGGATACCTCCTCCAATGTCTTCGAGACAATCACTTTCCTTGCTCATAAATATTTCTATGACCCGAATTCTCCTGTAAGGAACGAGGAGTTCTATCTGCCTTTTGTCGAGGGACTTGCGCATTCTCCTGCGGTAAAGGAGGATATGAAGCCGGCATATTCGTACGATGCATCGATGTGCCGCCTGAACCGTATCGGGTCACCGGCTGCGGATTTCTCATTCACCGACCTTGCCGGCCGCAGGCATACTCTGTACGGGGTCAAGGCTGATTACACATTGCTTTTCTTCTCCAATCCGGGATGCCAGTCCTGCAAGGAAATCACTGATGCGCTGGTCTCGGAACCATTCATTGAATCAATGCAGGCATCAGGACGTCTGGCCGTGGTGAACGTCTATATTGACCAGGAACTTGACAAATGGCGGGAATATGCCGCCGGATATCCTTCCGGATGGATCAGCGGCTATGACCACAACTATATCATCCGGACAGACCAGCTCTACAGTGTCCGGGCCATCCCTTCTCTCTATCTTCTGGATTCCTCAAAGAATGTCATCCTGAAGGATGCCCCTCAGGACAAGGTCTTCGATTTTCTCCGCGACGTTTCCGGCCTGTAACAAAAGTGGACAAATTGTTATCCTGAACAGCATGATGCCGATTAGGATACCAATTAGGCTGATGGGCGGAAATGTCATTAAACGGTTTATCGCTATGTTTGCGGCAAAGCAAAGGGCTTATTGCATGCACAATGGCCGGCTTGCTTACTATCCACTAACATTATTATTATGAGACCAACTAGACCAAAGAGCTTTGCCGGGACATTGCGGAACATTGCAGCGTCCCTGATTCTCTTCCTATGCCTGGTTCCTGTCGCATCAGCCAGGGCTGCCACCGGCCCGCAGGATGGCAAGACAGTCGTAACAGGCGTGATTTATGATGAAGACAGGATTCCTGTCGCCGGAGCCAACATTATGGTGAAGGGTACCGACACAGGAACCATTGCCGACGGCGACGGTAAATTCTCCATCACTGTACCTTATTCAGAGGCTACTCTCATCATTTCCTTCATTGGCTTCACCACAATGGAATATCCGCTGGCCGGAAAAGCCAATATCAATGTGACTCTCAAGGCCGAGGCCGTTTCCCTCGAGGAGACAGTCGTGATCGGTTACGGCTCCCAGAAAAGGGCCACGATGACCGGTTCCATCTCCTCAGTCAATGTGAAGGACCTCACCCAGAGCCCGAGTGCCAATGTGACCAACGCCCTCGCGGGACGTCTTCCGGGTCTTACCGTGACCCAGTTCGGCGGTGGTGAGCCGGGTAAGGACCAGGCCAGCTTCGCAGTCCGCGGTATTTCCTCATATACCTCGGGAGCGCAGTCTCCGATTGTCATCGTTGACGGAGTCGAAAGAAGCCTCTCCAGCCTTGACCCTAACGAGATTGAAACATTCTCCATCCTCAAGGATGCCTCAGCGACAGCCGTTTACGGTATCCGCGGCGCCAACGGTGTCATCATCGTGACCACCAAGAGGGGTGCCCCTCAGGAGAAGCCGACCGTAGAGTTCAAGGCCCAGGTAGGTATCGCGGAGCCGGTTTCCTATCCGGATTATCTCGGTTCGGCCGACTACGCGCGACTCTACAACCAGGCCCTCAAGAATGACAATCCGAACTGGGAGACAGATGCTTACGTGCAGTCCAAGATGTACTCCCAGCAGATGATTGACAACTGGTCCAGGGCCAAGGGTGACAATACGGACGGTCTCGGCTACAACATTGACCTTTTCGACTATGCCTTCCGTCCTGCCATCCAGCAGAACTACACACTGTCCCTCAGGGGAGGAAGCAAGCGCGCACGCTACTATGCGATGGTCGGCTTCTTCAACCAGGACGGTAACTACCGCTACTCCCATCTCAATGACGGCTACAGCACCAACGGCGGCTACAACAGGTACAACCTCCGTACCCGCCTCGACATTGACATCACCAAGAATCTCTATGTCAATATAAACCTTGGCGGACAGATCACGGACGTCAACGAGTCCGGCGGCGGTTCGAACAACATCATTTTCACGGCCAACACCACACCTCCGCTCTATCCGGTGATTCTCGAGCGCAACGGACATCCGGGCAACGAGACCTACAACATTGACCATCCGGGCGGACTCCTCTTCGGAAACAGCCTCTACACCAAGAACATACTCGGTGAGATCGCCTATATGGGCTACAAGAAGACCCACAACATCAACTTCCAGGCTGACTTCGTGGTAGGACACAAGATGGACTATCTCACAAAGGGTCTGAAAGTCGAGGGAATGTTCTCCTACGATATCCACGAGGGCCACGTGATCGACAGGTCAGCCTCCAGAAGGGTGGCCAACAACGAGAGCTACGGCGGATATGCCACATTCTACCCTTCAGAAGGCCTCGGAGTATATGCAGACCCTCTGATGGTACGCTACAGCGGTGCCTACACACCTGCCATCGCGGACTTCACCGTGGACAACACCATCAACAACTCCTACGGTGCCGTTTCAGCTGACGCAAGGATGTACCTCCAGCTCAAGATTGACTACGAGCGCACATTCGGAGACCACCATGTCAGCGCAATGATCACCGGCAACCGCTCCGACCGCAAGATTGGCAACGAGGTGGCTTACCGCTATCAGGGAATGGCAGCCAGGGCCACTTACAACTATGCCAACAAATACCTCCTCGAGGCCAATGTCGGCATCAATGGCTCTGAGAACTTCAGCAAGCAGCATCGCTACGGTGTATTCCCTTCATTCTCGGCAGGTTGGGTAATCTCTGAGGAAGGCTTCATGAGCGGCGCAAGGACATGGCTCGACCAGCTCAAGCTGCGCGCCTCCGTGGGCTGGGTAGGTAACGACCAGGGTATCGGCCGCTTCCTCTATGTGCAGTACTACAACACCGGTGGACAGCCTGGCTGGAACCTCGGCCCGGAGTTCAATCTCGGCATGGGCGGAACCATCTCCGAGGGCGACCTTGCCAACCCTGACCTCCGCTGGGAGCGCGGCATCAAGTACAATGGCGGTATCGACTTCACGATGTTCAACAGCCGCCTCAGGGTGTCTATGGACGGATTCTACGAGAAGAGATGGGACATCATCACCAACACCGGCGGAAGCTACGTCGTAGGTATTCCTGACGTGTTCGGAAAGGTGTCATCCTATGTCAATGCGGGTGAGGTGATCAACCGCGGAGCCGACATCGAGTTCGCCTGGACAGACCGTGTCGGAAGGGACTTCAGCTATTACATCAAGTTCAATGCGGGCTTCGCAAGGAACAAGATCATCGACATGATGGAAATCGAAAGGGCAGTGCCTTGGATGCAGGAAACCGGCCACAGAATCGGCGAGCACTTCGTATATGAGGTGGACCACTTCGTTCAGGACCAGGCCGAGGCTGACCGCCTCAATGCGATGAATGGCGGCAACGGATTCCAGCCTTGGGGTACCCTCGTTCCGGGTGACGTGGTCTACAAGGACCTCAACGGAGACGGAAAGATCGACGACCAGCACGACAAGAGGGCCATGGGCAATCCTAAGACCCCTGAACTTCAGTTCGGTATCCCTGTCGGAGTATCCTTCAAGGGATGGGACCTCAGCCTCCTCTTCCAGGGAGCAGCCCTCACATCCCTCCAGCTCAACGGCCCTGCAGTATATGACTTCCCTGTGATGGGTGCCCAGGGCAACAGCATGGGTAAGGTAAAGGCAATGCATCTCGACTCCTGGACTCCGGAGAACCCGAATGCATCCTATCCTGCGCTCCACCTCGGAGACAATCCGAACAACAAGAATCCGGAGAGCAGCCTCTTCCTCTACGATGCTTCATACCTGCGTCTCAAGAACCTCGAGCTCGGCTACTCCCTCCCTCAGAGATGGCTCAAGAAAGTGTCTCTCCAGCAGGTAAGGGTATATGCCCAGGGTATGAACCTGCTTACATTCGACGGACTCTCCAAGCTCAACATGGACCCGGAGACCGGCGACGGAAACGGTTCCTGGTATCCGATCCAGAGAGTGTTCAACTTCGGTGTCAACATCGTATTCTAATGAATTAAAGCAATGAAAATGAATATATTGAATAAAGCGGCAGCCCTTCTGGGCCTCATTCTTTGCGTGGCCCCGTCCTGCTCGGATTTCCTCGAGAGGGAGGACGACGGCAAACTTCAGGAAGCCGAAGTGTTCGCCCGCTTCGACAAGGTGAACCAGCTGGTCACCCAGCTCTATTCCGACATGTACAGGAACAGTCCGGGCCTGAATATGATATACAGCTACAACATCGGCACATTGTGCGATGAACTCGAGTTCAACAATGCGGACAATGCCCCTGCACTGAAGATTCTCAACGGCCAGCTCAGCGCCGACCCTGCCGCCATCGGAGCGGTTTACGGAGGTTCCGGATACGGATGGTGGTGGACATACTACCAGTCCATCAGGAAGGCCAACAAGATTATCGCCGGTGTAAAGCAGTACAATACCCCTGACCACCCTTCAAGACCGGGTCTGCTCTCCAAGAGGATTGGCGAGGCCTATTTCTTCAGGGCCTACTACCACTATATGATTCTCCGCTTCCACGGCGAGATGGTTTACAGTGACAGGGTTTACAGCCTGGAGGAGGACCCGGCCTCCTATGCAGTCCGCGAGTCGGTTCACGCCAGCGTGGAAAAGATGTGCCGCGACCTGGACGAGGCGGCAAGAAGACTTCCGGCCAAGCAGGAAGGCGAGGAGTTCAACAGGATTGACAAGGGAACCTGCCTTGCGGTCAAGACTCTTGCAAGATGGATTGCCGCCCAGCCTCTCTACAATGGCGGACTCCTGGACGAGGAGGGCAACCACACCGGCATTTCCCCTCTCGGCGAGATTGACAACCGTGCGGGTCTCGCAGAGTACATGACCTATGACGAGAACAGGTGGAAGGCTGTAGTTTCCGCAGCCGAGGAATTCATGAAACTTGTCGAGGAGGGACGCTATGCCCTCTACAGCGAGGATGGCGAGGATATTCTCGAGAACAGCGGCGACAAGGTCTACAAGAGGCTGGAGCAGATGTTCCGCAAGAATTCATTCTACCAGAAGGAGGCCATCCTCACCCTCACCAATGGTAAGGACACCAGGTGGATTCAGGACAATGTGCCTGCATCCTTCGGCAGCGGCCAGACCAGAAACCAGCCTACCCAGGAGCAGGTGGATATGTACGAAGTCATTGACAATGAGGCAAATTGCGGCTGGGACATCTATACCGCCAAGGAAAAGGGCCTCTATGACGATGCCAATCCTTATGTGAACCGCGACCCTCGCTTCTACCGCGACATCGTATATGCAGGAGCCATTCTCCAGGGCAAGGAATACAATCCTGCCGATGGCTCTGACGCTCTGACCAATACTTCAGGAACCGACACCAGGAACACCCGTACCGGCTATGCCCTCAGGAAGTTCATTCACAACGACTGGAGCCAGACAGCTTCCATCTCCGGAATGCCTTTCCCTCTCATCCGTCTTCCTGAAATAATGCTCGTCTATGCCGAGGCTCTGAACGAGACCAATGGTGACGTGGCGACAATGCGTTCGATGCTCGACCAGATCAGGGAGCGCTCATTCATGAAGCCTGTCCCTGCATCGTTTGACGGAGACAAGGCCGTAAGACGCGACTACATTGAGCGTGAGCGCAGGGTTGAGCTCTTCTTCGAGAACAACAGATACTTCACAGTACGCTACAAGGGAATAATGACCAATCCTGCCGAACTCAGCCGCGAGGAGAGCTATCTCGCAATGCCTGTCGAGACAAGGGCCCAGGCCTGGTTCGACGGCGGCAACGGCCAGTATCCTCAGACCCAGCACTATGTGCACGGAATGCAGTGCGTAAGGGACGAGGCCAATGGAAAAGTGGTCGTGAACGGCAAGAAATACAGGATGGAGCGCATCGAGAGCAAGCAGCTTGCCCCGAGAAAGGTCCTCCCTCGCGACTATTTCTTCCCGATCAATTCCAATGAAATCGCCAAGACACCTTCCCTCGTGCAGAATCCGGGCTGGTAGTCGCAAAGGCAGCTTGCTCCGCAGCGGCGGAGCCAAACTACAAGAAATATAAAATGAAGATTATGAAACATTTAGGATATTGTATCTCAGTTCTCCTCGCATCGGCTGCCCTGGCCTCATGCGACTGGAAGAGCGACCCGCAGATCCTGGTATATCCGGGAACTGACCTCAGCGGAAACGGGAACAGCAAGAATACTGAGAAAAACCGCATCATCAATGAATTCGAGAACATCCTCTCCCTCCGTATCGAGGGAGGTTGGAAAATCGAATCCGGTGAGGACGTGGTATTCTACGTATTCGACATTGACGCAGGCTCCTACGTCACCAAGTCATCCATGAATCCGAAGTCGAGGGCAGGTGCCTACAAACTCTCTGTCAGCGACGATATGGATCTGAATATCACATTCGAGAACTCCGACATCGAGGACCTCATCGGCTCCTCGGCCCTTACCGTCAGGGAGGCCAAGGTGTCAGAGATTGTATGCAACATCCCCGGCACAAGCACCGAGGTCAGGATTCTGCCTGCCACCCAGGCCGAGCTTGACAGCTACCTGACCGATGACGAAAGACTCCTCAAGACCTTCACCGATGTCCTTTATGCCGGCAACGAGGGTGATGGATGGAGACTTTCCCTCACAGATCTGGACGAGACCGCATACCTGGTTCTCAACAAGGCTGACGGCTCCTTCATCGTGAAGTTCGCTTCCGACAGAATCACTGCAGAGGGCCAGTACGAACTGGTAGTGGAGAATGGTGAAGCACATCTCTATGTAACTGATTCAGAGCTTGCAGCAAGACTCGGCACGGATGACGTCATCCTCACTGCCATCAATGCTGACGGAAGCATCAGCTTCAAGGCCGGAGAAGGAAGCTACATGATGTACCGTGCATCCAAGGAGGATATCGACAACCTCAAGTCCGACCTTGAAATGCTCATTGACAAGATTATGGAGAGAGGATACGGCTCCAAGCTCATCAGGACCGAGGACGGCACCTTCGTAGGCCACTACTACATTGACAGCAAGAACGGCCTCATCAGGTTCACATTCTATGCCGACGCCAATGTTACCTCTGTCGCTCCGGAAATTGTCAGCGAAGGCGACGTGCTCAAGTTCTCCGAGCCGGTAAGCGTATCAGGCTCAAACGTGACATCACTCACCGTGGACGGAGACAATGTGACCCTCGACGGCCTCGCAGCCGGTCTCAAGCTCACTGACAACCTCTCCATCGGCAAGGATGACAACACCTATGCAATGGCAGATTACCTCAAGAAGACAAGCGATGCCCAGTGGCAGTTCAAGTCTGCTCCTGTGACAGTGTCCAACAATCTCAAGGCGGAGTACGAAGCCCTCTATGACTGGGGTGGCGGTGTCCGCACATACGAGTGGAACGGTGACTGGGGTGCATTCGTGGTGATGCTCTATGACGGCAACTGGACATATTACTTCCTCCTGTATCAGGGCAATGACATGAGCCCGATCGCCGGAACGGACATCATCAGGTTCAACAAGAACGCCGGTCTCCACTCCTCATTCGGAACCAACATGGATACATATAAGTCAATGATGGGCAAGACCTACTCCTTCTTCATGGACGAAGACCACATCATTGTCCGCACTACCGAGGCGGCCACCGCTCCTCTCCTCATCATGAGCACGAGCACAACGGACTTCATCTATTTCCCTAACGCGGTAAAATAATTAACTTTGCGGAGGCGGGTGGTCACCTGCCCGCCTCCACATAAACAATGACAAGACAATGAAACACATATACAGAATAATGTCAGTCCTTGCGGCCGCCGCAGTATCGGTTGCCTGCATTGACAGGGGAGGATATGTTTTCGGAGAACTGCCTCCCGGAGCGACTCCTGTGGAGGGTGAGGCTCTCGAGGCCAGGAATGCCGTCTATAACGAGTCCCTCAACGAGCTTACTGTGAACTGGCGTTCAACCGCCGACCCTTCCATCTACAAGGGAGTTGAGCTCTCCTACACCATGCTCAGCGGCGCCACCAAGACCGTGAGAATGTATGCCAACAAGAACTTCCCTTCATCCTACGACAAGTTCTCCGTCCTCACCGTCAATCCTGAGACAGTGCGCTACCGCTGCCTCTGGATAGATGAGGAAGGCAACGAGTCCACCAGCGAATGGGCCTCAGTGGATGACCTCCAGATCAAGAGGACCACATCCAATGACATATTCGCCGCCTATCTTCCTCCGAAGTTCAAGCTCGTGACCGATGCCGGGGTTTCAGACCAGGCAGCGTCGGCATACGCAGGCATCGTCGGCAAGGATACCAGGTCCCAGGAGGCCTACTACACAGACCTTCTCATCCAGGTACTCTCGTCAATGTATTATTCCACCACCGATTCGGGCGAGCGCCCTCTCAGCTGGCTCAAGTGCATCCTCGGCCCTATGGACCTTGCAGGAGCCCTGGCCTATGTCTCAGGTGACAGCGAAGGACCTCTCATGAAGCTAGACTCAGGCTATCTCGAGTCCATAGCCAAGGGCAATGTGAACCACGACGACGCCGTCTTCGAGATCAGGGGAGTCCTCATCCATGAGTTCACCCACCTTGTCCAGAAGACCGTGCCTTACAACAATGGCGACAACATGAACTACTTCGCCTGCATCGAGGGTTTCGCTGATGCCGTAAGATGTGCCTGTGGTGGTGTCACCGACTACAACAGAAGGTATGTCGCCCTCAATGCCGGAGCATATCACGACCCCAACAGGACCGAGAACGGCAAATTCGGACCTTATGTATGGCAGGTTCCTTACGGAGTATCAGGATACTTCATGTCCTGGCTCAGGTACTATGACGGAGACTTCCTCAGGAAACTGTCCCAGACGATGGTTTCAATGAAGGGAGACTGGTCCCTCGAGAATGCAGTGAAGTACATCCTCGGAGCAGATGCCGACATCCAGAAGCTCTGGGAGGAGTACATCGAGGACGTCAAGGCAGAAAACGCACAGTAAATATGAAACAATTGCTCACAATACTTCTGGCAATGCTCACTGTATCCGCGGGAGCCGGGGAAAAGGATGTCCTCGACTATGTCAACACCTTCATTGGAACAAGCAGCATGGGACACGTATTTCCGGGGGCCTGCGTGCCTCACGGAGGTGTCCAGCTCAGTCCCGACACCGAGGCGGCCCCGTTCTACAGGGACGGTAAATACAACAGCGAGACATACAGGTATTGCGCAGGTTATCAGTATGGGGATCCGACAATCGTCGGATTCTCCCATACTCATCTGAGCGGGACTGGCCATTCCGATCTCGGTGACATTCTGATGATGCCGACTTCCGGAGAGGTAAGCCTTGAGCCCGGCACCGTGGAGAATCCCGGATACCGTTCCAGGTTCTCGCACGACACCGAGAAAGCCGTTCCCGGCTACTATGAAGTATATCTTGAGGACAGCGGGGTCAAGGCCCAGCTCACCGCCACGAAACGCACGGGCGTCCACAAATATACATTCAGGGAGGGTGCGGACCAGCATCTCATAATGGATCTCGGTTACGGCATCTACAATTACGAAGGCAAGACAAGGTGGACAGATGTCAGGGTGGAGAATGATACCCTCCTGACCGGGTTGCGCATTACAAGCGGCTGGGCCAGGGAGAATTACACATATTTTGCAATTTCTTTCTCCAAGCCTGTCCTGAACTACGGGGCCAGGGACCGCCGTCCTCTCCCGTACTCCGGATTCTGGCGCAAGTTCGACCTTTCCCGCAACTTCCCGGAAGTGGCCGGCCGTGACATTGTCATGCATTTCGACTTCGGAAACGGACCTGAGCCTCTCGTGGTGAAGGTCGCCATCTCCGCAGTCAGCGTTGACGGGGCATTGGCCAACCTTGAGGCCGAGGCATCCCCGTACACATTCGAGGAAATCAGGCAGCAGGCCGCCGACCAGTGGAGAAAGGAACTCTCCATCGTCAGCGTTGAGGGTGATGAGAAGGCCAGGACAATGTTCTACACATCATTGTACCACACGATGATCAATCCTTCCGTGTACAATGACGTGGACGGCTCCTACAGGGGCGTTGACCATCGTGTCCACAAACTTGCGGAAGGGGAGACCAACTACACGGTTTTCTCGCTCTGGGATACCTACAGGGCTCTTCACCCGCTCTTCAACCTCATTGGAAGAGAGCGGAGCCGGGGCTTCTCCGAGTCGCTCCTCAGGCATTGGTCGCAGAGCGTCCACCATATTCTCCCGATATGGTCCCATATGGGCAATGAGAACTGGTGCATGATAGGCTATCACGGCGTCTCCCTGATCGGGGATGCATTGGCCAAAGGCATTGACATCGACCCTGAAACGGCAATGCAGGCCGTCCTCGGCAGCTCCAACTGCGACTATTATGACGGGACCGGAGTCTATAAGGAGAAAGGCTACGTGCCTTTTGAAACAAACGGCTCAGGAGCTTCGGTGACAATGGAATATGCCTACGACGACTGGGTGATTTACAATATGGCCCGCCGCGCCGGCAACGACAGCATTGCCTCGCTCTACCGCCAGAGGGCATTGAACTACCGCAATGTCTTCGACCCGTCCTGCGGATTCGCAAGGGCGAGAATGGCTGACGGCAGCTGGAAGGGAGACTTCAATCTCTACTCCACCCACGGGCAGGGCTTCATCGAGGGCAACTCCTGGAACTACTCGATGTATGTGCCTCACGACCCGGCCGGCCTCATCGGCCTGATGGGCGGGGACAAGGAGTTCACTTCAAGGCTGGACAGACTCTTCACTGAACATCTAGACGATAAGTATTTTGCTGAGACAGAAGATGTTACAAGGGAGGGAATCCTCGGAATGTACGTCCATGGCAATGAGCCGAGCCACCACGTCCCTTATCTCTACATGTGGACTTCCAGCCCTTGGAAGACCCAGCATTGGGTAAGGGAGATAATGGACAGGATGTACCGTCCTGAAATAGACGGACTCTGCGGCAATGACGACTGCGGCCAGATGTCAGCCTGGTACATCTTCTCGGCAATGGGATTCTATCCTGTATGCCCTGGCTCGGACCAGTTCGTCATCGGTGCGCCTTACTTCCCTTATGTGAAGATAAATCTTGAAAATGGGAAAACCATTGAAATCAAGGCGGATGGGGTATCTTCAGAAAGGAGATATGTCCACGGCATCAAACTCAATGGGAAGGAACACCGGAGGGCCTATTTCACATACGATGACCTCAAGGACGGAGCCGTGATCGAGTTCACCATGAAGTCCACTCCGGACAAGAGACGCAAGTATAAGGAGGAAGAGAAACCTTATTCCCTGACCAATGACACATTGTAGTATTGTATGAATAACTTCTTTATAAAGGCGGCGATGTTGGCGACAGCGTTCGCCGCCCTTGTTCAGTCAGCGAGTGCTGAGGACAAAGATCTGAAAATCAATTATGTAAATCCCCTCGTGGGAACAGCCGGCTACGGCAATGTCTATCCTGGCTCCCAGATTCCGTTCGGAGGCATCCAGATCAGCCCGGATACCGACAGGGATTTCTATGATGCGGCCGCAGGCTACAAATATGACCACGGAACCCTTCTCGGATTCTCATTGACCCATCTGAGCGGCACCGGCATTCCGGACCTCGGGGACTTCCTTTTCATGCCGGGAACCGGAGAAATCCATCTCGACCCGGGCACTCACGATGATCCTGACTCAGGATACCGCTCCAGATACAGCCACGATGAGGAATGGTGCTCCCCGAACTACTATGCCGTGAATCTTCTGGACTACGGCGTTAAGGCCGAGATGACATCGTCCCTGCACAGCGGCATTCTCCGTTTCACCTATCCGGAGGCGGAGGACTCCTTCATTCTCCTGGATCTGGACCACACCCTGTGGTGGAACTGTGCCTGGTCCAATATCCGCATTGAGGATGAGCATACATTGACAGGATACAAGCTGGTCAAGGGCTGGGGACCGGAGCGTCACATCTATTTCACGGCCGAGTTCTCCAAGCCTATAGAGGATTTCGGGATAATGCAGGACGGCGGACTGGTGCATTACAATACCAAGCGTTTCCGCAGCAGCCGCGAGGCCTGGGGCAAGGGCATCAAGTTCTGGCTCAAGTTCCCAACATCTGAAAATGAGCAGGTTACGGTGAAGGTGGCCATATCCTCAGTCGATGCGGATGGAGCCAGGGGAAACCTCAGGGAAATTGCGGGCCTTGACTTCGATCAGGTCCGCCTGGCAGGAGAAAGGAAATGGGAGAAGGAACTCTCCCGATTCAATGTCGAGGGCACCCTTGAGCAGAAGGAGACCTTCTACACCTCCGTCTACAGATGCTTCCTCTGCCCGTTCGTCTTCCAGGATGCGGACGGAAGGTTCCGCAGGCTGGACAAGAGCATAGGCCGGGCTGAAGGATTTACAAACTATACGACTTTCTCATTGTGGGACACTTACAGGGCATTTCACCCGCTGCTTAACCTCGTCAGGCCAGATGTCAGCGCCGACCTCGCCTCCTCAATGCTGGAGCATTATGACAGGAGCGTCGAGAAAATGCTGCCGATCTGGTCGTTCTACGGCAATGAGACCTGGTGCATGATAGGCTACCACGCTGTATCCGTGCTTGCAGACATGATTGTCAAGCAGATTCCGGGCATCGATTGTGAGCGGGCCTTCGAGGCGATGAAGACCACTGCCACGAACAGGCATTACGACTGCCTGCCGGAGTATGAGGAACTGGGCTATGTGCCTTTCGACAGGGAGGCCGAGTCCGTTTCCAAGACATTGGAGTATGCTTACGACGATTACTGCATCGCACAGGCGGCCAGGGCACTGGGTCATGAAGAAGACTACAGGTACTTTATACAGAGGTCATTGTCCTACCGGAACCTGCTCGACCCTGAGACCGGGTTCATGAGGGGCAGGGACAGCGAGGGCAACTGGCGCACCCCGTTCTCCCCGATTGCATACCAGGGACCCGGCTCTGTCAACGGCTGGGGCGATATCACCGAGGGCTTCACCCTCCAGTACACCTGGTACGTGCCTCACAATGTGGCTGACCACATTGACCTTGTGGGCCGAAAACTCTACGAGGCCCGTCTGGATTCATTGTTCGCCGTGGAACTTCCGGAGGATATTCCGGGCGCACACGACATCTGGGGCCGCATCGGAGGCTATTGGCACGGCAATGAGCCTTGCCACGGGGTCACCTATCTGTACAATTACATCGGTCAGCCTTGGAAATGCCAGAAATGGGTCCGCTATGTGGCCGACAATTTCTACGGCAACCAGCCGGGCTCCCTGAGCGGCAATGATGACTGCGGACAGATGTCCGCCTGGTACATCTTCAATGCCCTCGGATTCTATCCTACAGCCCCTTCCAGCAATGTTTACAACCTTGGCTCGCCGACTGTCCCGGCTGCCGAGATGCGTCTTTTCAATGGCAGGAGCATAAAGATGACGACGGAGAACTGGTCCAAGGCCAATGTCTATGTGAAGAAGGTCTATCTCAACGGCAAGGTTCTCGACCGCTCCTGGATTAGCTACGCCGATATCAGGGACGGGGCCGAGCTCCATTTCGTGATGAGTTCCAGGCCGGAGAAGCGACGCGCGGTGTCAGCCGCCGCCATTCCTCCGTCACTTCCGACAGGTATTGAATATGCCGGGGGAGAGGTCAGGGATGAGTGGAAGGACTTCGTTTACCCCGAGGTCAAGTTCTCCTGCCTCAATCCCGAGACCCGCGGGGCAAAGCTGTATTCGCAGCTGGTTCCTGACCCGGAGTCATTCATAAAGGAGCATTGCCGCAAGGTGGCGGAGATTCTTTTCTATTCCGCATCCGACCCAATGAATCATGTCGGCAGAATCAACTACATTCTCAAGGACTATGACGGCGTGTCAGCGAAAGCCGGCAATCCGGAGGAGACCACGGTGTACTTCAGCACCCGCCATGTTGAGAAATCGGCTGCCCAGTCAATGTTCAAGCTCGACTATGAGACCCGCGGGGTCCTCTTCCACGAACTTGTGCACGCATACCAGTTCGAGCCGAAGGGCATCGGGACATATTCCACAAACAAGGAGTTCTGGGCCTGCATCGAAGGACTTGCGGATGCCGTGAGGGCGCAGGCCGGGTATTTTGACATTGCCGAGAGACGCCGTCCGGGAGGAAACTGGCTGGACGGCTATCAGACCACGGGCTTCTTCATCCAGTGGCTCACGACCAAGGACCCGGATGCAATCCGCAAGTTCCACCAGTCCGTGAGGGATCTGGAAGTATGGAGTTTCGACGGGGCAATGAAGTATATCTTCGGCAAGAATGCTTCAATCCAGGGGCTCTGGGACGAGTATCAGGCATTCCTCAACGCTTGAACTACTTGAAAGGATAAGGAGTATATTTCAGATTTCTTGCGACAGTGTCGTATTTGGTGCGGTGCCTGCTTGATACATTATCCGGGCGCCGCACCAATGGGTTCGGCAATATGCAGGCCAGACATATGGCCTGATCCTGTGTCAGGGCGGAAGCGTGGCGTTTGAAATACTTCATTGATGCCGCCTCTACACCATACAGACCCTTCCCGGTCTCGGCAACATTGAGATAAACCTCCATTATCCTTTTCTTTCCCCAGATCAGTTCGATCAGGAATGTATAGTATGCCTCCACTCCTTTCCTGAGCCAGGTCTTCGAACCGAATGTAAAGCAATTCTTGGCAGTCTGCTGGGAAATAGTGCTGCACCCGCGGATTTTCTTCCCTTTCCTTTCGTGCTCGTCCATCATTTTGTCGATTTCCTCGAAATCAAAGCCGTGATGGGTCATGAACCGGCCATCTTCAGACGCAATCACCGCCCTGACCATCACCTGCGCAATATCCTCAATGTCCACCCAGGTGTGCTGATTATGGAAATCCTTATTGTCAATATTCTCAATGCTGCGTCTGAGCATCAGCGGGGTCCATCTCACCGGCACGAACCTGTACAGCACCACCCACAGCAATGAAAGCAGCACGAGCCCGGCCGGCACGTACAGAAACAGGATTTTCGATATCCTTTTTATTCTGGTCTTGAGTTTCATAAATTGAATGATGCGCCAAATTTAGTTTAAATAGAACAGAATGTTGCACCGATGATGAAAATTTTTCAAAAAAATTTGGAAAGTCGGAATATTTGCGTAACTTTGCAATCCCGAATGACAAATACGGGAAATGCGGAAATAGCTCAGTTGGTAGAGCACAACCTTGCCAAGGTTGGGGTCGCGAGTTCAAGTCTCGTTTTCCGCTCTCATCAAGGACGACCGTCAGGCCGTCCTTTTTCGTTATTCCCGGACTCCCGCCGGCGGAGAGTTTCAGCTCAAGGCCAAACTTGTGCATTGTATGATTGCTCGAAAGAAAAATTAACTTGCGCCGCCACCGAAATTTTCTTATTTTTACCAAAACTTCAATTAAAAGGGTATGAGAAAATTTTTAGCAATTCTTCTTACTGCGCTTGCCGCATTGTCAATTCAGCCTGAGGCTGCGGGCAAAGGTGGAAATAACTCTGCGCAGGGCAAGCAGGACGACCGGGGCTACAGGGAAATAAAGAACATCCCTTACACATCGCCGGAGGAAACAGACGAATACAGGAAAGAAAGATGCGTGCTGGATATTTATTATCCTGAAAACCAGGAGAATGGATTCACTACATTGGTTTGGTTCCACGGCGGGGGACTCGAAGGTGGGGAAAAAGGCCTCGTCGCGCAGCTCAGGAACAAGGGCTTCGCCGTGGTAAATGTCAATTACCGCCTCTACCCCAAGGTCAAATGTCCGGGATACATTGACGATGCCGCATTGGCGGTAGCCTGGGTGATGGAACACATTGCCGAATACGGCGGCGATCCGGCGAGGATCTGCATCGGGGGACATTCCGCCGGAGGCTATCTCTCATTGATGATTGCCCTTGACAGGCAATACCTTGCGAAGTACGGGGCAGACGCCGACTCGCTTCTGAAAGTATATCCGGTCAGCGGGCAGACCAATACGCACTATACCATAAAGAAAGAGCGTGGCCTGCCGATGGATATCCCGCTCGTGGACGGGCTTGCTCCTCTCAATGTTGCAAGAAAAGGTGGCGCTCCAATTGACCTCATTACCGGCAGCAGGGACCTCGAACTCCTTGCGCGATATGAGGAAAATGCCCATCTGGAAGTAATCCTGAGGCATCTCGGCCATCCGGTGAGACTCTTCGAGATGGAGGGTTTCGACCACGGATCCGTGCTTGCCCCGGCCTGCCTCTTCATTGCCGGCGACATCAGGCGGCTTGACTCCGGAAAGGCTCAGGGCCGATGAAAAGACAAAACAAAACACTGAAACAATGAATATCGAGAAACAGCTTTGGGGCAAGACCCCTGACGGAAAAGAAATTTTCCTTTACACAATCAAGAATGAATCAGGCGCTTACGTGAAACTCTCATCAGTCGGTGCGGGAATAGTGTCAGTGGTCGTTCCGGACAAGGAAGGCAACCTGGCCGACGTTGTCATCGGATATGACGACCCTATGTCCTATTTCGCAGACGGCCCTTGCTCGGGAAAATGCCCCGGAAGATATGCCAACCGCATTGCCAAGGGTCATTTCGTTCTCGATGGCAATGAGTACAGCCTCCCGATAAACAATGCCTGCAACCATCTCCACGGAGGTCCTGAAGGGTTCCAGAACCAGGTGTGGGACAGCAGGATAGAGGGTGATGCAGTAGAGTTTCTCTATTTCTCGGAGGACGGAGAGGCCGGCTATCCGGGCAATCTCAAGGCTGTGGCCCACTACGAGTGGTCGGAGGAAAATGAACTGACCCTCACCTTCACGGCAGAGGCTGACGCCCCTACAGTTGTGAACCTCACCAACCACGCCTATTTCAATCTCAATGGGGAAGGCTCCGGCACCGTCCTGAACCACGTTCTCAAGCTCAATGCCTCGGAATATCTCCCTACAGACGATACCCTGATTCCTGTCGGAGCATCCGAGCCGGTGGCAGGCACCCCTATGGACTTCGTCTCAGGCAAGACCCTCGGGGCTGAAATCAAGGCCGATTTCCCTGCATTGAACTATGGCAAGGGCTATGACAACTGCTTCGTGATCGACGGCTATACGCCAGGCCAGATCCAGACCGCAGCCGAGCTGTATTCGCCTGAAAGCGGCCGTGTCCTGGAAGTCCTCACCACACAGCCTGGTGTGCAGATTTATACCGGAAACTGGCTTGAGGGCTGCCCTGTCGGCAAGAGCGGGCATGTCTATCACGACTATGATGCAGTAGCCATCGAGTGCCAGCATTATCCTGACTCACCTAACAAGCCTGAATACCCTACCACTACCCTCCGCCCGGGCGAAGTTTTCGAGCAGGCTATAATCTTCTCATTTTCAGTTAGGTAAGTAACAATGCAGCAATACCTTGACCTTCTCCGCCGTATCCGTCAGGAGGGCGTGATCAAGCACGACCGCACCGGCGTCGGTACGCAGAGCGTCTTCGGGCATCAGATGAGATTTGACCTCTCCGAGGGATTTCCTCTTCTGACGACCAAGAAAGTACATTTGAAATCAATCATTTACGAGCTCCTGTGGTTCATTTCCGGAGATACCAACGTAAGGTATCTCCAGGACCACGGGGTCACAATCTGGGACGAGTGGGCTGACGGGAACGGCGACCTTGGACCGGTTTACGGACACCAGTGGCGCAGCTGGCCGGCCCCGGACGGACGGAGCATCGACCAGCTCAGCCAGGTCATCGACCAGATTCGTCATAATCCGGATTCCCGCAGGATGCTCATCTCCGCCTGGAATCCCGGCGAGGTGGACAAGATGGCCCTTCCGCCCTGCCACTGCCTCTTCCAGTTCTACGTGGCCGACGGCAAGCTTTCCTGCCAGCTCTACCAGCGCAGTGCGGACACCTTCCTCGGCGTGCCTTTCAACATTGCCTCCTATGCGTTGCTGACAATGATGATTGCGCAGATCAGCGGACTTCAGCCTGGCGAGTTTATCCACACGACCGGCGATACCCATATCTATCTCAATCATTTCGAGCAGGTTGACCTTCAGCTCAGCCGCGAGCCCAGACCGCTTCCGAAGATGCTGATCAATCCTGATGTGAAGGAGATCGAGGATTTCAGATATGAGGATTTCACGCTCGAAGGTTACGACCCGTGGCCGGCCATAAAGGCCCCTGTCGCCGTCTGAACACCACTGTCATACCGCCTGAACGAAAATATACCCGCAGACAATGGAAAAGATAATGATAGCCGCCGTGGCAGATGACCTGGCAATCGGACGGGACAATGCCCTTCTCTGGCACATCTCCGCCGACATGAAATATTTCCGCAGGACGACCATGGGTTGCCCTGTGATAATGGGTTTCCGGACCTGGGAGTCCATCGGGCGTCCTCTTCCGGGCCGTCTCAACATTGTCATAACCAGGCACCATTTCGATGCTCCGGACACCGTCCTGCAGGTCCCTGACGTGGCTTCGGCTCTCGCTGAGGCGGAGAAGCATCTCTCTGCCGCCGGGCAGGAGTCCGGGCCTGTGGCAACCGCCGCAAATCCGCTTCAGGATACTGCCTCTGACGGCTCCCGGACGGGAAGATGTTTCATAATGGGTGGGGCCAAGACATATGAAAGGGCAATGCAGTACGCTGATTCTCTTTATATTACCCACGTGCATACCACCGTGCCGGACGCCGATGCGTTCTTCCCGGCCATCGACCCGGACATCTGGGAGAAGACCTCCGATACCGGCATTGAAACGGATCCGGAAAACGGGCTGGCCTACTCCTTTGCTGTTTATCGGCGCCGCTGACATCCCTGAACCTCCATCCTCCCTGCATTGCGAAATCATTGCCGGGAGGAATATTTATTCGCAGAAAATTTTCTCATTTCCACATTGTTTATTAAATTTGCAATCGCCTAAAGGATTAGTGGCTATGTAGTTAACTAATTTCTTTAATGGGATTGGCGATATTTGATTACAAATTGAAAGTGAATGATGTGACCGACTTTCTTATTGTCGGCCGAACTTAAAAATAGTTATAAAACTTTTATTGCAATGGCGGAGAACAAGAGAGAGAATTTCGGTGGCAGATTCGCTATCATAATGGCTATGGCCGGGTCCGCAATCGGTCTCGGCAATATCTGGAGATTCCCGTATCTGGCCGGCGAACATGGCGGTGCGGCGTTCATCCTGGTTTACATCCTGTCATCGGTATTCCTCTCCCTGCCTATCTTCCTTTCCGAAAGCATTATCGGAAGGCGTTCCAAATCAAACACTTACGGAGCGATGAAAAAGCTCGCTCCGGGGACCCGGTGGAAATGGGTCTCCATCATCACCATCCTGGCTCCACTCATCATCGTCTCATATTACAGCGTCGTAGGCGGCTGGTCCATAGAATATCTCGTGAAATCATTGACATTCGGCTTCAACTCCGTTCCCAAGGAGGAGATAACCTCATTGTTCTCTGAGTTCATTTCCAGACCTTACGCCCCGATTCTGTTCCATACAATATTCCTCGGCACCACTGCCATCATCCTCACGGCCGGAGTCAAGAGCGGTATCGAGAAGTTCAGCAACTGGTCCGTGCCGGTGCTCTTCTTACTGATACTTGCCATATTGCTGTACTCCCTCACATTGCCGGGAGCGATGGGCGGTGTCATTTACATGGCCAAGCCTGATTTCTCCAAGATTACCTCCAAGGTGATTCTGGCGGCGATGGGACAGTCGTTCTACTCCCTTTCCCTCGGCGTGGGAACCATCCTGGTATATTCCTCATACGTGAGCAAGAAGGAAAACCTCCTCGTCTCCGGACTCGGGACGGCAGCATTCGACCTGATGTTCGCCCTGATGGCCGGCTTTGCCGTGATGACTGCGGTCTTCTCGGCCGGAGTGACCCCGGGAGCAGGTCCGGGACTAATTTTCGAGAGCCTGCCATACGTATTCGCCACTATGGGAGAATCCGCTCCGGTCCTGAGCGGCATCATTGCGACAGTATTCTTCGTCACCATCCTCATTTCCGCCCTCACGAGTGCGGTTTCGCTTATGGAGGTGGGTGTGGCCTATCTCATTGAAGAAATGAAGATGAAGAGGAAATGGGCCACCCTCACGACATTCATCGGCACCTGGACACTCGGCTGCTTCTGCTCCCTCTCCTTCGGCCCTCTTGGCGGTATCCAGTTCTTCGGGAAGACAATTTTCGGCTTCTGCGACTGGATTTCCTCCAATTTCCTCATGGCCCTCGGAGCCCTTCTCTTCTCCCTCTTCGTAGGCTGGAAGATGAAGAAATCCGATGTGTATGACGAGTTTACCAATGGCGGAACGCTCAAGGTCAATGTCAGATGCTTCAAGCCCGTCTATTTCCTCATCCGCTACATCGCCCCTATCGTAATCCTCATCATTTTCCTGTCGGGAATACTGCTGTAGACACGACTTCAGACAAACGTGCGCTGAACTCACTGTCCGTCATTGCGGCTGATTCCGGACGAAACCTGGACGAAACTCGGACAAAACTGTCGAAAAACCGGCAGGATTGTTCGGAGGGTGACATTTTATTGCGATATTTGCACTGCGATAATTTGTAACGACGAAACTGAAATGAAAATGAGGCTTTGGAAATCAGTCCTGAAATATGCGGGCGCAGTGATGTTTTTCCTTGTGGTGGCATACGGCTTCGTGCCGCAGGTGCTTGGCGGTAAAATCGTGAATCAGAGCGATATATCCGGATATGTCGGCATGGCGCAGGAAGCCATTTCCTGGGACAGGGAGCATCCGGACGACAAGACGGCCTGGACCAACTCCATGTTCGGGGGAATGCCTACGACAATGATTACGGGCAATTCCAAAGGCGATCTCACCCAGAAAATCTACAATGCCTTCCTCTTCGGAAAGCGCCCGGCATCCTACCTCTTCATTTCCCTCGTCGGAGCCTTCCTGCTGATGCTCAGCCTCGGCGTCAACTGGATTCTGGCCATAGGCGGAGCCATCGCCGTGACCTTCTGCTCATACAACCTCCAGATAATCCAGGTCGGCCACAATACCAAGATGATGGCCCTCGCCTGGCTGCCATGGGCCCTCGCAGCCCTCATATTCACGTATAAGTCAGCATTGAAGAAGGATGCCGGCTGGAAGACCTGGCTCAGCCTCACCACCCTCGGCGCAGCCCTCTTCGGAATGGCCGTCAACTTCCAGATCAAGGCCAATCACATCCAGATCACATATTACCTCGCAATCATCATATTCTGCTATGTCATAGGACTTTTCATCTGGCTCATCATCGATGCGGAACGCCGGAAGACCATAGGCCGCTTCTTCGCAGCCTCATTCCTCCTGCTCTTCCTCGGACTGGCCGGAATCGGGTCCAATGCCAACAAGCTCATACCGACATACGAATATTCCAGGCATACCATGCGCGGCGGTTCCGAGCTCTCGGCTGACGTGGCTGACGGAGACAAGAAGACCAAAGGCCTGGACCTCGACTATGCCACTGCCTGGTCCTACGGCTGGGAAGAGCTACCTAACCTGATGATTCCGAACTATAACGGAGGCTCCTCCTCGGGCAGTGTCAATCCGGACAAGTCGCATACAATCAATACTTTAAGGCAATACGGCCAGGGCAATCTCAAGGACGTTGCCAAGTCCCTCCCGATGTACTGGGGCCCTCAGCCGTTCACTGCCGGGCCGATGTATATGGGAGCCGTCACGGTCTTCCTCTTCCTGCTCGGCCTCTTCCTTTGCAGGGGAATGCAGAGATGGTGGCTCCTCGCCGCAACCCTCATAGCCGTATTCCTCGGAGTCGGCCGGCATTTCATGCCATTCACCGAGTTCTGGTACTGCAATATGCCGTTCTACAGCAAGTTCAGGACGGTGTCAATGGCATTGGTCATCCTCCAGTTCACTCTGCCGATGCTCGGTTTCTATGCCCTTGACCGCATCCTGAAAGGGAAGTACACCGCAGAGCAGTTCCGCATTCCGGGCTATATTGCCCTGGCTCTCACAGCCGGATTCTGCCTGCTCCTCGTCATTTTCCCCGGCATTGCCGGCGATTTCGCCTCATCCTCGGACAGCCAGATGCCTGGAGAGCTTGTCAATGCCCTCCGCGAAGACAGGCGTATGCTTCTCTCGAATGACGCCCTTATGTCAATGATAATGGTGCTCATCACCTGGTTCCTGATATTATGGGCCTGTTCCAAGCCGAAGTCCAGCGACGACGCAAAGGCGGCCAGCCGCTCCCGCATTGCCGCTATTTCAATATGCATTGTACTGTCTCTCAATATGTTCACCGTCGGCAAGAGATATCTCAATGCTGACCATTTCGTCCGTCCGCGCGAGTTCAATGGGCAGTTCGCCCAGAGGCCTGTGGACAAGATGATCCTGGAGGATCCGGAGCTGGGCTACCGTACCGTGGACCTTTCCGTGAACATATTCAACGACTCGCACCCGAGCTACTGGCACAGGAACATCGGCGGCTACAGCCCGGTCAAGCTCCAACGCTATCAGGACCTCATTGACCGTCATCTGGGAGGTGAGATCAACACCCTGATAAAGAAAATCAATTCTGCCGGCACAATGACTGCGCTGATGGAGGATTTTCCTTCCCTTCCGGTAATGTCAATGCTGAACACCAAGTACATTATCCTCGGCGGGGACTCCGCCCCGATCATGAATCCTCAGGCGATGGGACAGGCCTGGTTCGTGGACAATGCCGTCTTCGCCGCTTCCGCAGAGGAGGAGATAGGCCTTCTGGACGACATTGACCTTTCCACCACTGCGGTATTCGGCCCCGGCTCGGGCGCCGATGAGGCAGGGATACCGGCAAGGAATCCGGAATCCATTGATATTCAGAATGATGTAATCTACATGACATCCTACGCCCCGAACGAGCTTCATTACCATTATGAAGCATCTTCGGACAGACTTGCAGTATTCAGCGAAATCTTCTACCCTTCCGACTGGAAAATGACCATTGACGGTCAGGAAATCGGCCCTGAAATCTGGCGTGCCGACTGGACATTGCGCTCGGCAGTCCTCCCTGCCGGCAGCCACGATATAAAAATGAGATTCGAGCCAAGGTCATATTCCCTCAGCTCGAATATCTCGATGGCATCCTCGGCCCTTCTCCTGCTCCTTCTCCTCGCCTCGGCCGGATTGGCTTATTTCACTTCGCGCAAGTCCAGATAAAGCTCGTCGAGCTGGCTCTGGTCAATCCTTGACGGAGAATCGATCATCACGTCGCGGCCCTGATTGTTCTTAGGGAATGCGATGTAGTCCCTGATGGAATCGCATCCGCCGAAGAGGGCGCATACACGGTCAAATCCGAATGCCAGACCTCCGTGTGGCGGTGCACCGAACTTGAAGGCATTGATGATGAAGCCAAACTTGTACTCCGCATCCTCCTTGCTGATTCCGAGAACCTCGAACATCCTCTCCTGGAGTGAGGCCTCGTGGATACGGATTGAACCGCCGCCAAGCTCTGTTCCGTTGAGGACGAAGTCGTAGGCATTGGCGCAAACCTGCTCCAGATCCTCCTTCCTGTCGGAATAGAAGAGTTCGAGCTGCTCCGGCTTCGGTGCGGTGAACGGATGGTGCATGGCGTAGAAACGCTGTGTCTCGTCATCCCACTCGAGAAGAGGGAAGTCCACGATCCAGAGAGGGGCGAACTCCTTCGGATTCCTGAGACCGAGACGGTTGCCCATCTCGATACGGAGCACTCCCAGCATTGTCTGGGTCTTCCTCCTGGCGCCGCAGAGAATCAGGACGAGGTCTCCGGCCACAGCTCCGGCAGCCTCGGCCATTGCCTTTACCTGCTCAGGAGTGTAGAACTTGTCCACTGAGGACTTCACGCTGCCGTCAGCATTGTATTTGATATATACGAGTCCCTTTGCCCCGACCTGAGGTCTCTTGACCCATTCGGTGAGCTCGTCAATCTGCTTGCGGGTGTACTCGGAAGCGCCCGGAACAGAGATTGCTCCCACATATTCCACTGAATCGAATACAGAGAAACCGTGTCCCTGAGCCTGTGAGGTGATGTCGTGGATGGTCATTCCGAAACGGATATCCGGCTTGTCGCTGCCGTATTTGTCCATTGCGTCGCACCACTTCATTCTCGGAATCGGATTTGCGATTTCCACATCCAGAACATTCTTGAAGAGGTTTCTCATCATCTCCTCGAATGTGTCCAGCACATCCTCCTGCTCCACGAATGACATTTCGCAGTCAATCTGGGTGAACTCCGGCTGGCGGTCGGCCCTGAGGTCCTCGTCGCGGAAGCATCTCACAATCTGGAAATACCTGTCGTAACCGGCTACCATCAGGAGCTGCTTGAATGTCTGAGGGGACTGCGGAAGGGCGTAGAACTCGCCCGGATTCATCCTTGAAGGCACCACGAAATCCCTGGCTCCCTCAGGTGTGGACTTGATGAGATAAGGAGTCTCAATCTCCATGAATCCCTTGCTGTCCAGGAAGTTGCGTACTTCGTGCGCAATCTTGTGACGGAGCATGAGAGCGTTCTTGAGAGGATTTCTCCTGAGATCCAGATATCTGTATTTCGCACGGATATCCTCGCCTCCGTTGCTTTCGTCCTCAATCGTGAACGGAGGGGTTACCGACTTGTTGAGGACATTGATGGCGCTGAGCTTTATTTCAATGTCGCCTGTATCCATCTTCGGGTTCTTGCTCTGGCGCTCCACAACCTCGCCCTCTACCTGGATGACGAACTCCCTTCCGAGAGATGTCGCGGTGCTTACGAGTTCTTCCGGAGCGTCGGTCTCGACAACGAGCTGCGTGATGCCGTAGCGGTCGCGGAGATCAATGAATGTCATTCCGCCGAGTTTCCTGGATTTCTGTACCCAGCCGGCGAGAACCACCTTCCTGCCCACATCAGAGATGCGGAGCTCTCCACAGGTGTTTGTTCTGAAAAATGTGTTGAACATATCTTAGGTGTTTATTTCAATCAATGATTGCAACCGTCGCCTGAACCGGCGGTTACAACCCGCAAATTTAGCAATTTCCAGCCAACTTCGGACAGATACGTTAAATTTTATTACCTTTGTGCGGATGTGTTTCAACATTATAATGGTTCAATGATGGAGGTACGTGCCAAAAAAGCCCTCGGTCAGCATTTTCTGACCGATCTGAAGATTGCCGAGTCGATAGTCTCCTCCCTGCGCCTGCCGGGCTGCGGGGAGAAATACATTTCCGAGGGGGAGGACTGGCCCTCCCAGACTCTGGAAATAGGTCCCGGAATGGGGGTGCTGTCCCAGTATCTCCTGCGCAAGCCTGAAGCCGACCTCAAGATGATAGAGATTGACAATGAATCAGTTGCCTATCTCCTCTCGCATTTTCCCGAGGCTGACGGCCGGGTCATCTACGGCGACTTCCTGAAGATGGACCTGGACTCATTGTTCCCGGGACAGTTCAATGTCATCGGCAATTTCCCCTACAACATTTCCTCCCAGATCTTCTTCCGCATCCTGGATTGCCGCGGGAGGATTCCGCAGGTGGTCTGCATGATACAGAAGGAAGTGGCCGAGAGAATAGCGGAAAAGCCCGGCAGCAAGACTTACGGAATCCTGTCCGTCCTGCTCCAGGCCTGGTACGATATCGAATATCTGTTCACTGTGGGCTCCGGGGCCTTCGCTCCGCCTCCGAAAGTGCAGTCCGCGGTCATCCGCCTGACACGCAATGCCAGGCAGGACCTTGGCTGTGACCCGTCCGATTTCAAGTTCATTGTCAAGACCGCATTCGGTCAGAGAAGGAAGACATTGCGCAATTCCCTCAAGCCCCTTATAGCCTCCAAGGCGTCCAGGGAAGGCTGGGATGCGGAAAGGCTTGCGGCCTTTGTCTCCGACCCGGTGTTCGACCTTCGTCCTGAACGCCTTGGCGTTGAAGAATTCGTCTCGCTGACCAATATGTTTGCCAGCCGTCAATAAATCTACTTCGCAGCTCCCGTCATTTCCTTGATGAAAGCTACTTCCTCATCGCTGAAAGCGGTGCCGTCCTGACGGAAAATGTCGTGGAACCAGAGTTCCGGCTCTGCTGCCTCAGGAAGCGGAGTATCCCAAGCGAAAATGGTATTGGTCTTGCCTGCAACGAAGCCCCAGTTGATGGCGGCTACATTGTTCTCCTTGAGGATAGGCATAACCTTCTGGAAGGTGCAGCCCTTGGTCCTGGCCATGTACTCCGTGCAGATTACAGGTCTGCCGTAAGCCTTGAGTGTATCGATGGCATTCTGCTGGTCCTCAACATCCCCGCTGTAGTTGTGATAGGTGGTGACGTCTGAGTTTGCAAGCTGGAACTCATTGAGAGTCTTGAGTTTGTCCTTCCAGACGCCTGCAGAGAGAGGCTGTGAAGGCCTTACTTCCTGCGCCCATTTGAATACATTCTTCAGAAGAGGGAGGCTGGCGTCTCCTTGCTTCGAGTTGCCAGGCTCATTGTAGAGGTCCCAGAGGAGGATTCTCTTGTCATTGGCAAAGGTGTTGAGCACATCCTTGACATATTTTTCAAGCTTCGGATAGAGCGCGAGGGTGTCTGCGCGGAGCGAAGCCGAAGGGTCCCTTACCCAGCCGGAGTTGTGGATGCCCGGCTTAGGCTCAGGCTGTGTGCCATACTCTGACTCGGCATTCCAGCAGTCGTCGAAGAACACGAAGAGAGGGCGGATGGAATGAGCCTCGCAGATTCCGAGGAAGTCACTCATCCTGTCCTTGAGACCCTGAGGGTCATTCTCATATACAACACTGCTGAGATATACTCTCAATGTGTTGAAACCCAGGTCCTCGGCCCATCCGAGTTCCTTGTCGATGAGGTCGTGGTTGTAGGTGGAGCCGCTCCACATCTCGATCTGGTTGATGGCGTCAGCCGGGATGTAGTCGCATCCGACGAGCCAGCCCTGCTCATCGTACCAGGCCTGCGCCTGCTCCGGAGTCCATCTTGCGCTCTTTTCTGCGCAGGCAACCATAGCCAATGCTGCGGCTGCAAGGATAATGATTTTTTTCATGAATGTTTATTTTTTGGTGATATTGAGCTTATCGACAGCAGGAAGCGGGGTCTCGCTCCAGATTCTGACGCAGTTCTCTCCCTTGTTGAGTTCTGCAAGGGTGTTCAGGGTATAGAAGCCGTCCTTCGCAAGTCCGCAGGAAACAATCTCCTTCTCCTCCCCGTTCACGCTGATTCTCAGGCCCGTTGCCTCCTCGCAGTACTGGATGGTGAGAGAGAGTTCATATTCCCCGCCGGAAATGCTGTGGACATCCCTCCACTCAAGGCAATTGCTTTCCGAGCCGCCGAGGTTCATTGCCACGGCCCTGCCTGAAGTGCCCTCCATAGGGACATATTTCACGCCGGTTCCCTTGATTGCGGTGAAGTCGGGACAATATCCCCACTCTGCCTCGTACAATGTCGGTTCAATGCGTTCTCCGCTGACTTTCAATATTTTAGCCGAATGCGGAGGAAGGGTCATCTCAATGCTGGAGCATTCTCCGAGGTCGGCGTTGAGGTTAAGGTCACGGACCGTGAGAGTACCCGTCATCTCGATTTCCTCCGGGGTCAATGTGAACCGCATGGAGGTGTCGGCAGGATTGTAGAGAGCCACGGCGCGTGTGTTGCCCCATTTCTCGAGAATGTCCTTGGCGAAGACGTATGTCTCACCGACGTGCTGGACTACGTGGGCCTGGAGGCCGAGCCTGTCCTGGTTGATGGCGATGAGCTCGGGGTTGGTGATGATTTTCATTGTCTCCTCCGGGATGTATTCAATGTCGCAGCCCAGCAGAAGCGGAGAGCTCATGATGCACCAGATGCTGAAATGGGCCTCCTCCTCGGTATAGCTCAGGCCTAGTCCCTCCTCCCAGAACGGGGACGGCTTGATGTTGTAGCCGACGGCCAGCATATCCATGTCGTTGTAGTTGCCGTTTCCGGCGTAGGCCGAGAGGTAGAGATTCTTTCCGACAATGTATTTGATTGATTTCCAGACCGGTCTGATATCGGCGGAGATTCTCCAGGAGTCCCCGATGCCGTTCACCCAGGTGCCCGGGAAGTTCCAGCGGCAGACATTGATGCGGATATGGCGGGTGGCCACGCTGTCGATTACCCTGCGGATTTCACGGTATCTCTCCTCCGGGTCAAGCTTCAGGTTCTGGCCGCCGCAATAGTCCAGCTTTATGAAATCGAAGTCCCATTCATTGAAATATCTCTCCGCATCCACCACATCGTGGCCGTAGAGACCGGCACCGAGGCCGTTGAGGTCGTGATTGTAGCTTGAGCCGCAGGTATTGTCGCCCGCATCGGAGTAGATTCCGGCCTTGAGCCCGAGGCTGTGGATGTGGTCGACGAGCGCACGCATTCCCTCAGGTCCTTTCGGAAACCTTTCCGGATGCGGCACCATGTATCCCCTCTCGTCCCTGTAGCCGAAGAAGCCGTCGTCAATGTTGACGTATCGGTAGCCGGCCTCTTTCAGTCCCTTTTCCACCATAAGGTCGGCCTGGTGTGTGATGATGGAGTCCGAGATGTCCACCATGTATGCGTTCCAGGAGCTCCATCCCATAAGAGGAGGCTTGACTCCCTGTGGCCTTTCGCAGCAGGATGAGGCCAGTATTGCCGCCAGGGCAATGATGATAGAGGAATAATGTCTCATAAGGCAGGTCATTTTTCGATTTGTATGGTTTTCCGGCGCATTTTACAAATATAGTTTTATTTCCTGACCTTTCGGGCATAAAAATGAAAAACTTGCACAATATCCCCGAAATAGGTAACTTTGCGGCGGAAAACAGAATAAATACAAGCAGTATGAAAAGAATCGTCTTTGCAACGGGCAATAGCGGAAAACTGCGTGAAGCATCAGAAATTCTCGGCGGGGCATTTGAGCTCGTTACCCCCGCACAGTCAGGAATCTCCGGGGACATCCCGGAATCAGGCGCCACTCTCCGCGCCAATTCATTGCAGAAAGCACAGTACATTTACGACCACACCGGCGGTGCTGATTGTTTTGCCGATGACACCGGACTTGAGGTCGATATTCTCGGCGGCGCTCCGGGCGTCTATTCGGCGCGGTATGCCGGTTCCTCAAAGAATTCCTCGGACAATATTGACAAGCTCCTCAGGGAGATGGACATCCAGGAGACCGAGGCCTCATTTGCCAGAACTTTCGGCATTGACACTGTCCACGCTACCCGCAGGGCCAGATTCAAGACAGTGGTCACATTGATTCTCGGGGGAGAGAAGCATTTCTTCGAGGGTGTTCTCGAGGGCCGCATAGCCAGGTCCAGGGCAGGCGAGGGCGGTTTCGGCTACGATCCGGTTTTCATTGCCGACGAGTATCCTGACAGGACGGTGGCCGAACTGGACGAAGAGACCAAGAATGCCATCTCGCACCGCGGCAAGGCCCTCAGGGCAATGGCGGAGTTCCTCAATTCCCAATCAGCCTGATCCTCTTGCATCACAATGACTTTTGACGACCGGGTCATAGTCCTGAACACCACCAGGGTGAAGGAGAATTCGATCGTGCTCCACACGATTTCCGAAACTTATGGCCGCAAGTCATACCTTGTCCGCATAGGCAGGAATACGGGAATGTCATATTTTCTTCCGCTTAACATCCTGGAAATCTCAGTCACTGAGAATCCAAAGTCAGACCTCTGGTACGCCAGGGCAATCTCGGCGGAAGTCCCCCTGAACTCCATCCGGGACAATATATATAAGAATACGATCTCCCTTTTCATGGCGGAGGTCATATACCGTACCGTCAGAACCGGCAATCCGGAAGACGGGCTCTATGACTGGCTCCGGCGTCAGATTCTGACTCTGGATGCATTGGAGAGTGATTTCAGCAACTTCCACATCCGCTTTCTGCTGGAGCTTGCCGTAGCCCTCGGCTTCAGTCCCCAGGCCAATGACATTATCCCGTTCAGCGGTGAATATCAGGGACTTGTAGAGGCATTCATCCGCTCCAATCCTGCCGAATCAATGCTTATTCCTCTCTCCGGCGAGATCCGCAACGAACTGGCCTCGGCCCTGATACGCTACCTCGAATTCCACACCGAATCCACCATAAACATCCGTTCCCTGGCCGTGCTCCGGGAATTGTTCTGTTGAGTGTTCCGGCAATGGACACCGCATGTGGCCGGGACATGCCCGCATATAGTCGTGGCGGAAGCTCGGGCGTGTTTACGCAGCGGGAAGCAGAAATCCTTGCAGATTGCATAAAAATAGCGTAAATTTGCTCTAGACTGATAATATTATGCAGTTTTACGGGCTGATGATGTTTTTTGCCGGTTTTTTTCAAGTTTGGCACAACTTATGCATTAGCCTTGGAAGTGAATAATATTATTGGTTGGTTATTATAATGGTTAGTTAGTAGTGTTAATGTATCACGTCCCTCAGCTGGATGGGAATCCCGCGAACGGACGGTGATGCGAGTCTACAGGAGGAAGGCCGGGTTCCCGGCTTTCCTCCTTTGCTTTTCTCAATCTCCCCGACAAAGGATTACCTGCGGTTTTTCAAAACGCTTAATCTTCAAATACTTGGTTTTTTATTGTCATTTCAAAAATAATGATTAAATTTGCAGTCCCCCAAAAAGTGGGGAAGAACATAAATTAAAGATTTACAATCATTTATGCCAACAATTCAACAATTAGTTCGCAAAGGACGCGAGGTTATTGCTGTGAAGAGCAAATCTCGTGCGCTGGATGCTTGCCCTCAGAAAAGAGGCGTTTGTGTTCGTGTTTACACGACTACACCTAAGAAACCTAACTCAGCGATGCGTAAGGTTGCCCGTGTACGTCTCACAAACGCAAAAGAGGTCAACGCATACATCCCGGGCGAGGGTCACAACCTCCAGGAGCACTCAATCGTGCTCGTTAGAGGCGGTCGTGTGAAGGACCTCCCTGGTGTACGTTACCACATCCTTAGAGGAGCTTTGGATACCGCTGGCGTAGAAGGCAGGACTCAGTCCCGCTCCCTCTACGGTGCCAAGAGGCCGAAGAAATCTAAGAAGTAATTTTTTACCATTTTTCACTTTAATTTTTCACAACAATGAGAAAATCGAAGCCTAGAAAGAGGATTCTACTTCCTGATCCTAAGTTTCACGATGCGAATGTAACCCGTTTCGTGAATAACCTTATGCTGCAGGGGAAGAAGAGTATCGCGTATTCTATTTTTTACGATGCCATTGACATGGTAGGCGAGAAGATGAAAGATTCTGACAAGGCTCCTCTGGATATTTGGAGGAAAGCTCTCGAGAATGTCACCCCGCAGGTCGAGGTGAAGAGCCGCAGGGTCGGCGGAGCTAACTTCCAGGTGCCTACTGAGTTGAGACCGGAGAGGAAAATTTCAGTTTCTATGAAGAACCTTATCCTTTTCGCACGTAAGCGTTCCGGCCACTCTATGGCAGAAAAACTTTGCGCAGAGATCCTTGCCGCCTACAACAATGAGGGTGGCGCCTTCAAGAGGAAGGAGGACATGCACAAGATGGCTGAGGCCAACAAGGCATTTGCACATTTCCGTTTCTAATCCGGTTGACGAATGGCAAAGAGAGATCTTAAATTCACCAGAAACATCGGCATTATGGCTCACATCGATGCCGGTAAGACGACCACTTCCGAGCGTATTCTCTATTACACTGGTAAAATCCACAAGATTGGAGAGGTTCACGACGGAGGTGCCACTATGGACTGGATGGTTCAGGAGCAGGAGCGCGGTATTACCATCACTTCCGCTGCCACCACCGCATTCTGGCATTACGGCAACGATGTATATCAGCTGAATCTTATCGATACCCCAGGCCACGTTGACTTCACCGTTGAGGTGGAGCGTTCACTTCGCGTGCTTGACGGAACTATCGCTACATTCGATGCTGTGGGCCGTGTTCAGCCTCAGTCTGAGACCGTTTGGCGTCAGGCTGACAAATTCGGCGTGCCGAAGATTGCTTACGTCAACAAGATGGACCGTGTCGGAGCAGACTTCTTCGCATGTGTTCAGGATATCAAGGACAAACTTGGCGCAACTGCCGTTCCTATCAGCATCCCTATCGGAGCTGAGGATAAATTCATAGGTATCATCGACCTTATCGACAGGAAGGCCATCGAGTACGTCGCTGACGACTCTCAGGTCAACAACTTCCGCGAGATTCCGATTCCGGAGAATCTTGCAGGTGAGGTGGAGCTCTGGAGAGACAGGCTCGTAGAGGCTGCTGCAGAGTGCGATGAGACCCTGATGGAGAAATATTTCGAGGATCCGGCGTCCCTCACCAGGGATGAGATCATTGCAGCTATCCGCAAGGGTACCATTGCGATGAAGATTGTTCCTGCGACTTGCGGCTCTTCCTACAAGGACAAGGGCGTGCAGTTCCTCATTGACGCCGTTGTACGTTATCTGCCTTCACCGCTCGACGTCGGTGCCGTAAAGGCTACTGATGCCAAGACCGGAGAAGAGACCTCAGTGAAGCCTTCAGCTTCCGAGCCTTTCGCAGGTCTCGTGTTCAAGATTGCAACCGATCCGTTCGTAGGCCGTCTCGCCTATGTGAGAGCTTACTCCGGACATCTTGACGCCGGTACTTACGTGCTCAATACACGTACCGGCAAGAAGGAGAGGGTAGCACGTCTCTATCAGATGCACTCCAACCACCAGAACCCTATCGATTTCGTGGAGGCCGGTGACATCTGCGCAGCCGTAGGTTTCAAGGATCTCCGCACCGGTGACACCATCTGTGCCGAGGATCATCCTGTAACCCTTGAGGCAATGGAGTTCCCGGATCCGGTTATCGGAATCGCTGTGGAGCCTAAGACTTCCAAGGATCTCGAGAAACTTGGCGTCGCTCTCGCAAAGCTTGCCGAGGAGGATCCTACCTTCACCGTCAAGTCAGACCATGAGACCGGCCAGACCGTCATCAGCGGTATGGGTGAGCTTCACCTTGACATCATCGTTGACCGTCTCCGCCGCGAGTTCGGCGTGGAGATCAACCAGGGTGCTCCTCAGGTGAACTACAAGGAGGCTATTACCACCACGGTTCAGCATCGCGAGGTATTCAAGAAGCAGACCGGTGGCCGCGGTAAGTTCGCCGACATCATCGTTGAGATCGGACCTGCCGACGAGGGTCACACTGGTCTTCAGTTCGACAACCAGGTCAAGGGTGGAAACATTCCGAAGGAATACATCCCTTGCATCCAGAAAGGTTTCGAGACTGCAATGGCCAACGGTGTTCTCGCAGGTTACGAGGTTCCGTCACTCAAAGTCACTGTGCTTGACGGTTCATTCCACCCTGTCGATTCAGACCAGCTCTCATTCGAGATCTGTGCCCGCATGGCATTCCGTCACGCTTGCCCTAAGGCGCATCCGGTTCTCCTCGAGCCTATCATGAACCTTGAGGTGGTAACTCCGGAAGACTACATGGGAGACATCGTGGGCGACCTCAACCGCCGCAGGGGACAGATCAACGCAATGGATTCCACAGCCAATGGCGCAAGAATCGTCAAGGCGTTCGTTCCGCTCTCCGAGCAGTTCGGTTATGTCACTGTTCTCAGAACCCTTTCTTCAGGCCGTGCTACCAGCACGATGAGCTTCGACCACTATTCAGAGGTTCCGGCTAACCTGGCCAAGGAGGTTATCGAGAAGAGCGGCTACAAGGTCAGCGACGACGAATAATTATTAACAACGGTAAAAAGATTATTGATATGAGTCAGAAAATCAGAATAAAGCTCAAATCATTCGATCATATGCTGCTTGACAAGTCAGCAAAGAAAATCGCCGACACAGTGTCAGCTACCGGTGCCAAGGTTTATGGTCCTATTCCTCTTCCTACAAGCACCAAGATCTTCACTGTGAACCGTTCAACCTTCGTGAACAAGAAGTCCCGCGAGCAGTTCCAGCTCAGCTCTTACTGCAGGCTTCTTGACATTGACGACTCCAATGCAAAGACAGTGGATTCTCTCATGAAGCTTGAACTTCCTTCAGGCGTAGAGGTCGAAATCAAGGTCTGATAAGATCAGCGCATCCCGGCAGTGCGGGTTTGCATTACTCGGGATAAATTTCTATATTTGCAGAACCGGTTTTTACCCGGTTTTGCAAATCCGGTCCCATAGCTCAGTTGGTTAGTAGCATCTGACTCATAATCAGAGGGTCACAGGTTCAAGCCCTGTTGGGACCACAAAAAAGCCATCGCGTTGCGGTGGCTTTTTTGTGGTCCCTGACAGGGCCTTCGCATTTCCCCCTAACCCCCATTGCGGGGGAACCGGCGCTGTCGCGCGTGTTGAGGAATTTCCTCGCCTTTTTGCGTCCCAACAGGGCTATGCGCTGCCGAGGCCGCGCAATGTCGAACCCCCAGTCCTCCGGACAGCCCCTATGGGGCACGGGGAAAGGTTTCCCCGGGACCCCTTCTGTCGCAGAGCTCCAGAAAAACGGAAATCGTATTTCCCCCTGACCCCCATTAAGGGGGAACCGGCGCTGTCGCGCATGTTGAGGCTGTTCCATCGCTTTGCGGACAGGCTCCCCCGCAAACTTCCCGACCGGAAATTCTGTGGAGTCCCTTGGCAGATTCCTCAGGCATTGTCACCTATCAAACGGTCTGGGGGCAATCGGTTCACAACTCCGTCTTCCAGAGCCCGTGAAGATTGCAGTATTCGTAGACAGCGTAGATTGGCCTGTCGCATTTGACAACAGCCATCGGCTTGTCTGTCAAGTCAATGTGAATGCCTCCGTCGGCTGTCTCCAGATAAATGAAGGCAATGTGGTGCTCTGGCAGCATCGGATGCGGGACGCTGCCGACCTCAATCAGAAGTCCGCCGTCATCCATGCGGGTTACCACGGGAACGTGCTTTTCAAGGCTTGCGTCCATTGTACCCGGCACAAGCTCCTCCATTTTTTCTCCGCAGCAGACCACCGGCACTTTCGAGTCTACCAATTTAACGATAACATTGCCGCAATGACGGCATTTGAAAAACCTTACTGGCATAGAGACCTCCTTGTTTTGAGTGTTATACAATATGTCATTATCCATCCCCACTCTCCAATTCCACCAACAATTTATCCCACAAATCAAATGCCCCTATACCATATTACGGATAAATTCGCTAATTTTGTCTCCTGCCCGGACAAACATTGCGACAAAACCGGAAAATTAACCATAGCATAGACCAAACCAATATTGAAATGGACATAAAGAGTATGCATAAGGCCCATCCCTGGCACGGAATCGACCTTGGAGACAATGCTCCGGAGGAAGTGAGAGCATTCATTGAAATAGTGCCGACCGATACCGTGAAATATGAGGTTGACAAGGCTTCCGGATATCTTTCGCTGGACAGGCCGCAGAAATTCTCCAACATTGTCCCATCCCTCTACGGCTTCCTGCCGAAGACATATTGCGCCACCAACATGGCCGAATTGACCAACAAGGCGCTGGCCAGGATGGACATCGAGGGTGACGGAGACCCTCTCGACATCTGCGTATTGACAGAGAAGGACGTGACCCACGGCGATGTCATTGTCCGGGCAAGGCCAATCGGCGGGCTCCGCCTTCTCGACCACAACCAGGCCGACGACAAGATCATTGCCGTGCTGAAGAACGATGCCGTCTATGGCGACATCAAGGACATTGACGAACTTCCGGTCCAGATTGTCCGCCGCCTCATCCATTATTTCACCACCTACAAGGACATCCCGGGCGAGAACACTCAGCGTATGAAGTTCATCAGCATCTACGGTGCGGACGTGGCCCACGATGTCATTCTCAGGTCAATGAAGGATTACGAGGAACTGATTGCGAAAAGCTGACGGAACATTGTCCCCAGCTTTCCGGTCAATATTTTCTCCCTCATCAGTCATGCAGCTGCTGCAATGCTCATTCTTCGGGAGAAAATCTGTCCTCGGAAATCTGATGCAAATCTGAAGCAAGTTATGAAAAACTTCACATTGGCAGTTGTCTGCACCGCAGCCGCAATACTCTCCGCATGTGCCAACAGGTCCGCTGCGACGGGCGGCCGCCGCTCCTTATTCTCCGCCCGCGCCGACAAAGTTGTTGCGACCAGCGGCAATCCTGTTTTCGAGGGCTGGTATGCAGACCCGGAGGGAGCCGTCTTCGAGGGTGAGTACTGGATATATCCAACGTACTCGCAGAAATACGAAGACCAACTTCATTTCGATGCGTTCTCGTCTCCGGACCTTGTGACCTGGACAAAGCACGAGAATATCATCACCAGCAAGGAAATCTCCTGGCTGAGACAGGCCCTCTGGGCACCGTCGGTCGTGAAAAAGGACAGCCTCTACTACCTCTTCTTCGGGGCCAATGACGTTCACGAGGGCGAAATCGGAGGTATTGGCGTCGCCGTTGCCGACAATCCTGCCGGTCCGTTCAGGGATGCCTTGGGCCATCCCCTTATAGGCGATATCGTCAACGGGGCCCAACCTATCGACCAGTTCGTTTACAATGATCCCCGGAGCGGGGACTGGTACATGTACTACGGCGGCTGGGGGCATTGCAACGTAGTCCGCCTCAATGAAAGCCTCACCGGCCTGATCCCTTTCGAGGACGGGACAATGTTCAGGGAAATAACCCCGGAGGACTATGTGGAAGGCCCCTTCATGCTGTATCGCAATGACAGATACTACTTCATGTGGAGCGAAGGAGGCTGGGGCGACGACTCCTACAGGGTAGCCTACGCGATTTCAGACAGCCCTTTCGGTCCTTTCGACAGACAGGACGTGATTCTGAAGTCTGACCCTGAAGTGGCCACGGGAGCCGGCCACCACAGCGTGATCCCGGGACCGGGCAAGGACGAGTGGTACATTGTATATCACCGTCATCCTCTCCCTGAAAAGGATGCCGGCGGCAATCCGATTCCAGTCGAGGCCAATAACCGTGTCGTCTGCATTGACAGACTCGAATTCGCGGCTGACGGCACCATTCTCCCGGTCAAGATGACGTTTGAAGGCGTGGCGGCACGGCCTATGCTTTAGATGATTCGTCAGTTGCACTAAGCCATGCAGCCCTGCGATTACGCACGAAGTCCCGTGCAGATCTCCGAACAAAGTCTCACGCAAAGCCACGCACGGAATTCTGCGCAAAGTCTCACCCGAGGTCTTGCACGCAATCCCGCCCAAAGCCCCGCGCAGATCCCTGCGCAAAGCCACACCCAAATTTTCGTGCAAAACACCGGGCAGGGGAGGTAGTGTCACAGGTACTTGTAGGCATGGTATCGCGTGCCGGTGGCCTCAATTTGGCGGCACCGGGCCGTCGGGGTATGGCTACGCATAGCTGTAGTGGCATATTGACTGGCCGGTGATTTGCCCGAAGCCCCGCATAAAGCCCCGCATAAAGTCCCGCACGAAGCCCCGCATAAAGCCCCGCCCGAAGTCATGCATGCAGATCCTTGCGCAGATTCCCGCACAAAGTCACGCTTGAAGTCCCGCATAAAGTCCCGCACGAAATCCTGCGCAAAGTCTCACGCACCTTCCTGCGCAAAGCCCCGCACAGAAAGGCTGTTTTATCCATCCTGAGGAAAACAATACATTGCGCAGCGCAGACCAGTTAGTCCTTTATCATTTTCGGCCTTGCCAGCGGGACAAATTCATTCATTGCGGGGCCAGACATCTGCTGCCCCTGAGTCTCTGTTCCTTTATCCATTGACAAGAAATCTGAAACTGAATATGGAAGACCGGCCAACCGCATTATTCTCCGGTAAATTATCCAGCGGCTCCGGATATTGTAATATGGAATGTTGTTGTTCATGCAGCTGTTCTCTTCGGAACGCCAAATCCCATATTGGTATTGACTACCGCCCTCATACGCCCCGACTTCCGGATAACCAGGCAAGCCGACAAAGTCCTTCCACAGTATCCCTGACAAATCCGAGGTAAAGGCAAGGTTCAACTGGAAACCGAATGCCGTCCCCTCTCCAGCATTGGATCCGACTTCGGTTATTCGCAATATTTGTATAAATAATTCTTTCTTTGGCGACAATGCTCATAGAAATATCACAATAAGTTTGTACATTTACGCCAGTTGCCACTAGAGGCGATTGATATGATTATGTTGGACAGTGACAAATTCAGGGCAGAGATCTCTGCCGACCTTGGACTTGACAGGCCTCGCATCAAAGGCCAGACGGTTCCCGTCAATAACTGCTGGCATTTCTACACCGCAGGAGAATCCGTGGATGCGATGTTCTATGACAATGACGATTTCCGGAACGGGATGAACAGGGTGTATTCCACTGCATTGAAATACGACATTCTGATTCTGGCATTCGTGCTTATGGACACGCACGTCCACTTCATTCTGTATGGCGGATTCCCTCAATGCAATGCCTTCCTGCACGAGTTTGTAAGGCGGACATCTCAGTATATCGCCAAGAAATACTCCGTGAAGAATAAACTTGGCAATGTGGAAATCAGTCACCAGACTATTGATGATGACAGATATCTTCTGACGGCAATCTGTTATACTCTCAGAAATCCCGTTGCGGCCGGGCTCAAGTACAATGCGTTGGACTATCCCTGGTCGAGCGGCCCGCTTTATTTCAGGACCTCCGGTACCTGGGCATCTCCAATATGGATGTCCGGAATGGACGAGGTGCTTGAAAGCAGTTATCTGAAACGGAAACTGGTACATACAAAAGCCCGTTTTGAGAAAAGCCTTCCGATTGTCTGCGGAATCGTTTTTCCGGGGGAATATGTGTCGGTGAAGATTGTGGAGCAGTTGTTCGGCAGCCATAGGAGTTTCCACTATTTCATGTGCGTTACCAAAGACTCCGACATAGACAATCGTGGGGGTTCCGTGACTAGATTGAGTATTCCGATACAGGAAATGAGGGAGTACCGGGATGCGCTTTGCCGTGATCTGTTCGGCGACGTGGGTCTGCGGTGTCTGGATACTACCCGGAGAATGAGATTGGCAAAGATATTGAAAAGCCGTTACAACAGTTCCACTAAGCAGATTGCCCGGCTCTGCGGTCTGGCGTACGAGGAGATCAAGGATCTCATGTGATATTTGACATACCCGGGCATCGGTGCCGTCCCGGGATCGTGTTGTGTGCGGTCCGGGATTATGCGCACGATAATGCGTTACGGGGGAGCCTGTCCAAAAAGAACGACATCTGCCCCCCCCAGAGCATTGTAGAACGCCCTACGTGTGAAGGAATACCGACTTTTCGAACAGTATGGGCGCAATTTGTCGCATCATGCGAAATGTGACTTCGTGCGAGACAGGGCAATGTTATCGTGCCAGCCCGGTGTCCGCGCAAAACGGCGTGACGGGAAAGAGTGGAGTTGTTTACAAACTTCCTATGGACTTCGTGCAAATCACCTGACAGGGGAGGTGCCGTCACAGATACTTGTGAGCAGGGGTCGGCGTGCAGGTGACCTGATTTCGGCGGCACCTGACAGCCGGGGTATCGCTACACATGGCTGTAGTGGCATATCGACTGTCAGGTGATTTGCACGAAACCCTGCACGGATCTCCGCACAAAGTCTCATGCGCAATTCTGCACAAAATTCTGCGCAAGTTCTCACGCGAAGTCCCGCACGCAGCCACTCACGAACTCCCGCGCACCTTCCCCGCGCGAAGTCCCTGAAATAGCCCTCCCCATCTGAAAACTAGGCATCCTGGAGTGCAATCGGCCTTCTGCAATGCTCTGGAAGGAGTTGAATTGGTAGATGGGGTACTTATCGGACAGGCTCCCCTGGAATGACGACCTTTTTCGGATAGTCGTGGCGGTTATTTCATAAAGCTGCTAAGCGACAAGTTCAGCCAATCTCACCTGCAGACCCGCTGAAAAAGGCAAGCCATCCGGCCGGTAAGATTCCTGCGCGAAAAACGGGCGATGATATCCTCGTTGTCCGGCCGCGCAGGATTTTCGTTTTCGTCGGAGAACGACCTCCAGCAATGGGCGATGTAGGTGCGGACGGATTCCTCGTCATTCCAGTCGAAGACAACGCCGGAGCGGGTCTCGTTGATTATGCGGGCCATGGCGCCGTCGGTCTGGCCGATTCCCAGAATCGGGACCATCGAGGCCAGGTATTCGAACAACTTGCCGGGCAGAGTGGCACGGTATTCAGGCTCCTTGCGGAGAGGGAGAATCAGAAGGGAGGCGTTCTTCTGCTCGCGTACGGCATTGTTGTGACTCTGATAGCCAAGGTCAATGAGGTTGTCCTCCAGGCCCGCGGCACGGATAGAGGCAATGATTTCCGGGTCGGTCTTGCCGGCCAGGCGGATCCGCAGCATCTTCCGGAACTCCGGGTCGGAGGCGCATTTCTCAGACAGGACCTTCCAGATCACATCGGGATTGCCGTCGGCGGCGAAAAGGCCGGTGTGGGTCACATTGAAATATCCGTCCGGCTCCACCACCTGGTCGAAATCATCCTCGTCGAAACCATTGGTGATCAGCTCCACAGGCGTGTCGGTCATTGCCTTGAACTCGTCCTGGACAAGCGGGGAGACAGCCACCACCACATCCGCATTGTCAAGCACTTTGCTCTCCAGAAGCCGGTGTTTGCGCCCAGCCCAGGCGGATAGGCATAAATGCTTGAAATAGAACATCTTGGTCCAAGGATCCCGAAAATCCGCAATCCACGGAATCCCGGTAGCCGCAGCCACCTTCATCGCTATGAGATGCATCGAATGGGGCGGACCTGTACTGACAATGACATCCACCGGGTTCTCCTCCAGATACTTCTTCAGGAAGCGCACAGACGGCCTCACCCAAGTCACCCGGGGGTCCGGGATGAACAGATTGCCCCGGAGCATGAGCATCAGCTTCTGCTTGAAAGTCCTCTCCCGGTTGTTGATGGGATTCACCTCCTTCACGCTGCCGTCCCTGCGGCCCATAAGCCGGCGGTAAAGCGAGTAGAATTCGGTAATCGGCCTCTTGACGACGATTGCCTCAGGGGGAATGTCACCCTCCAGGCTTCTGTCCACGGAAGTCATTTCCGGGTTCTCCGGAGTGTAGATGACTGGCTGCCAGCCGTATTGAGGAAGGTATTTCGCGAATTTCACCCACCTCTGCACGCCGGACCCTCCGGTCGGAGGCCAGTAATATGTGATGACCAGAACTTTTTTCATATCAATGTCCCAAAAGTAACAATAAAAATCGTAAATTTGTCAGGATGCGGGGGAATATTTCCCGCGGTTCCTATCATTATGGCGAAGAAACAAGCGGAGGACACTCCTCTACTGAAGCAATATTTCAATGTTAAGGCCCAGAACCCTGAGGCCATCCTTCTTTATAGGGTCGGGGACTTCTACGAGACCTATTCGGACGATGCCGTACTGGCCAGCAAGGTCCTCGGTATCGTCCTCACGAAGCGTTCCAACGGGGACAAGGGACACGTGGCCATGGCCGGTTTCCCGCATCACGCCATAGAACTGTACCTCACCAAGCTCATCAGGGCCGGGTACAAGGTTGCAGTCTGCGACCAGCTCGAGGACCCGAAGCTCACCAGGACACTTGTCAAGAGGGGAGTCACCGAACTCGTGACCCCGGGCCTGGCATTCGGCGAGCAGATGCTGGAGCAGAAGGAGCACAACTACCTCGCAGGCCTTGCATTCTCCGGGAACGAATGCGGAGCCGCCTTCCTGGATGCCTCCACGGGTACATTCGAGGTGGCCCAGGGCAGCCCGGAGTTCATCGGGACCCTCATTTCATCTCTCTCGCCGAAGGAACTCGTCGTAGAGCGCGGCGAAGAAAAGCGGGTCAGGGAACTCTTCGGGGACAAGGCCTACATATCCACCATCGAGGAGTGGGCCTTCGTGCACGATTCCGCTGCGGAGAGGCTCAAGAAGCAGCTCAAGGTGGATTCCCTGAAGGGCTATGGCATCGAGCGCTATCCTCTCGGAATATGCTCTGCGGGCGCCCTTACAGTGTATCTCGAGCAGACCCACCACGCAGGTCTGGCCAACATCTGCTCCATCTCCAGAATCGACTGCGGCAGCTTCGTCTGGATGGACCGCTTCACAGTCCGCAACCTCGAGGTGTTCAGCGCCTCGGCAGGCGGGGAAGGGGTCTCGCTGGTGGATGTCATTGACAAATGCTCCTCTCCGATGGGCTCCAGGCTTCTGCGGACCTGGCTCGCCATGCCGTCACTGGACATTGACGAGATCCGATCCCGCCACGATATTGTGGAGGACTTCTGCTCCGACAGGGAAAGGCTGGACAATCTCCAGATGCGTCTCGGAGACATCGGCGACCTGGACCGCATCCTCTCGAGGGCGGCGACCGGGAAAATCCAGCCAAGGGAAATCCTCCAGCTGGGCCGCGGACTCTCCCAGATCGGCCCCATCCGTGACATAACCCTCGGCTCCGGACAATGCTGCAATGCCCTCAGTACCCTTGTGGGCAGCATTGACGACTGTTCGGCCCTGCTTGAGGACATCCGCAGGACAATCAGTCCGGAGGCCGCATCCGCCATCGGCAAGGGCGACGTGATCGCATCCGGAGTGGACGCCGAGCTCGACCGCCTCAGGGCAATATCGCACGGCGGGAAGCAGTACCTTCTGGAAATGCAGCAGCGCGAGACCGAGCGCACCGGAATCCCTTCACTCAAAATCAGTTACAACAATGTCTTCGGCTACTACATCGAGGTGCGCAACACCCACAGGGAGAAAGTCCCGGAGGACTGGATCCGCAAGCAGACCCTGGTCAATGCCGAAAGATATATCACACAGGAACTCAAGGACTACGAGGAGCAGATTCTCTCCGCCGAGGACAAGATATACGCCCTCGAGACCTCCATTTACAATTCCCTCATAACCCGCCTCCAGTCATTCATCCGCACCATCCAGGTCAATGCCCTTGCGATTGCCCGCATTGACGTGCTCGCCGGTTTTGCCCAGCAGGCATTGGAGAGGCATTATTGCAGGCCGGAGATTGACAGGAGCCACTCCCTGAGCATCAAGGCGGGACGCCACCCGGTAATCGAGACATTGATGAAGCCGGGCGAGGAATATGTGCCGAATGACATTCATCTGGACAAGGACAGCCAGCAGATCATCGTCCTGACCGGTCCCAACATGTCCGGAAAATCAGCCCTTCTCCGCCAGACGGCCCTCATTGTACTGATGGCCCAGATCGGCTCGTTCGTCCCGGCAGACCAGGTCAGGTTCGGATTCTTCGACAAGCTTTTCACCCGGGTCGGGGCCTCTGACAATATCTCCCGCGGCGAGTCCACCTTCATGGTCGAGATGCTCGAAACCTCGATGATCCTGCACAACCTCTCGGAGCGCTCGCTGGTACTCCTGGACGAAATCGGCAGGGGAACATCCACCTACGACGGGATGTCCATCGCCAGAGCAATCGTGGAGTACATCCACGAGTACGGAAAGGGGGCAATGACCCTCTTCGCCACCCATTATCACGAACTCAACGATCTGGAAGGCATATATCCCCGCGTGAAGAATTTCCACGTCGCCGTCAAGGAAGTGGGCAGGGAAGTGATTTTCCTCCGCAAGCTCAAGGAGGGCGGCACGGCCCACAGCTTCGGTATCCACGTGGCCCGCATGGCCGGGATGCCGAAAGAGGTCATAAAGTCGGCCGAGGACACTCTTGCCGCATTGGAGTCCTCCGCTCCGGGTACCATTTCCAGGCCGGATAGCGCAGCCTGCGGGAAGATTGTGAAACCTTACAATATCAAGGAGGGCAGGGTCGAGAGCGACGGTTCCATCCAGCTCTCGCTTTTCCAGCTGGACGACCCGACACTGTCATCCATCCGTGACAGGCTCAATGCCGCCGACATCAACAATATGACCCCTCTCCAGGCCTTCGACCTGCTCCGGGACATGAAGAAGGAACTGGGAATATGAATGGCCACAGGCATGGAAAGATTCTTGAACTAAAACAATAACGATATGACTGTTAAATCATTAGTAATTTCTTTAGTCGCTCTGGCAGCAGCCGGGGCCAATGCATCTGCATCCGACGGCAGCTATCAGGTAACTTCCCCTGACGGCAGCCTCAGGGCCACCGTGGTGGTAGGAAGCAGCATCACCTATACCGTGAGCAAGTCAGGCGATGAAATCATCGCTCCCTCAGCCATTTCGATGAGGCTCTCCGGGGACATCGCCTTCGGTATCAATGACAAGGTGCGCAAGGTAGTGCGCCGCACGGTGGACCAGAGCATCCCTACAGTGGTCTACAAGCGTGCCGAGGTCCGGGACAATTTCAATGAGATGGAACTCGTGTTCAAGGAGTTTTCCCTCATTTTCAGGGCTTATGACGAGGGCGTGGCCTACCGTTTCCGCAATGCTCTCAAGACCGGCTCAAAGGTGGTCTCCGAGCAGGCTGAATTTGCCATGGCGGGTGATTATCAGGCATTTGTACCGTATGTGAAGAAAAATAAGGGAAACTTTGAGGCCCAGTATTTCAATTCATTCGAGAATACCTACGAGGTGATTCCGGTATCGTCCTGGGACAATGGCAGGATGGCATTCCTTCCTGTGGCCCTGTCGGCTGACAATGGCCGCAAGATCCTCATCACCGAGTCCGACCTGCTCGGCTACCCCGGAATGTATCTCTACAACGGGGATGCCTCCACGAAACTCACGGCGCGTTTCGCCCCTTATCCGCGCGAGGTGAAGCAGGGCGGCCACAACAATCTCCAGATGCTTGTCACCTCACGAGAGGACTACATTGCCACAGCCGAGGCCGAGAAATCATTCCCATGGCGTATCGTGATGGTGGTGGACAATGACATAGACCTCGCCGTCAACGACATGGTCTGGAAGCTCGCCACTCCGGACGACGGCTCCGACTACAGCTGGGTGCGCCCGGGCAAGGTGGCCTGGGACTGGTGGAACGACTGGAATCTCTACGGTGTCGATTTCAAGACCGGAGTCAACAACGACACATACAAATACTATATCGACTTCGCCGCAGCACAGGGAATAGAGTACGTGATTCTCGACGAGGGCTGGGCCGTGAACCTCCAGGCTGACCTTATGCAGGTGGTTCCCGAAATTGACCTTCAGATGCTTGCAGATTATGCCAGGGAGAGGGGTGTAGGCCTGATTCTCTGGGCCGGTTATCAGGCATTCGCCCGCGATATGGAGAATGTCTGCCGTCATTATTCCGAGATGGGTTTCAAGGGATTCAAGGTGGATTTCCTTGACAGGGATGACCAGGAGATGGTGGACTTCTGCGAGAAGGCTGCGAAGGTTGCGGCAAAATACAGGATGATGCTGGATTTCCACGGTGCCTTCAAGCCGGCGGGCCTGACCAGGACATACCCGAACGTTGTCAATTTCGAGGGTGTCCACGGTCTGGAGCAGATGAAGTGGAGCAAGGCCGACCAGGTTACCTACGATGTGACAGTACCTTACATCAGGATGGCCGCAGGCCCTATGGACTATACCCAGGGCGCAATGCGCAATGCGACAAAGGGAAATTATACGCCTGTTTACAATGAGCCTATGAGCCAGGGTACCCGTTGCCGCCAGCTGGCCGAGTACATAATCTTCGAGTCTCCTCTCAATATGCTCTGCGACTCACCGTCCAACTATCTGGCCGAGCCTCTCTGCACCCGTTTCATTGCCGAGGTTCCGGTTGTCTGGGACGAGAGCGTAGGACTCAATGGCGAGATCGGCAAGTACATTTCAATCGCCCGCCGAAGCGGCGACACCTGGTACGCAGGCTCCCTGACCAACTGGGACGCCCGCGAACTCCTTCTCGACCTCAGCTTCCTCGGTGAAGGAAACTGGACGATGGAGATTTTCCGTGACGGAGCCAATGCCGACAAGGCCGCCCGCGATTTCGCGCACGAGATTGTCCGTGTCCCTGCCGACCGCAAGGTGAACATCAAGATGGCTCCCGGCGGCGGCTGGGTGGCCAGGATTACCAGATAGCGACTGCCTGCCGGTCTTATGATGAAAAAGGCTCCCGCCACGTCAGGACGGAAGCCTTCTTTATTTGTATGGGACAATGCTACTGCTTTGCGATATTTTCGCGCATGTCGGTGTCGGCCTGGATATTTCTCAGCTTGTAGTAATCCATTACCCCGAGATTGCCGTTGCGGAATGCCTCGGCCATGGCGAGAGGAATCTGTGACTCGGCCTCGATGACCTTCGCGCGGGCCTCCTGTGCCTTTGCCTTCATTTCCTGCTCGAGAGCCACGGCCATTGCCCTGCGCTCCTCGGCACGGGCCTGGGCGATATTCTTGTCGGCATTGGCCTGATCTATCTGGAGGACGGCTCCGATGTTCTTTCCTATGTCAATGTCGGCAATGTCGATGGACAGGATTTCGAATGCGGTACCGGCGTCCAGACCCTTGGCCAGCACCACCTTGGAGATGGATTCAGGAGTCTCGAGCACCTCTGCGTGGCTCTCGGCCGAACCGATGGAAGAAACGATTCCCTCGCCCACGCGGGCAAGCACGGTCTCCTCGCCGGCTCCTCCTACCAGCTGGTTGATATTGGCGCGCACGGTCACCCTCGCCTTGCAGATGAGCTGGATGCCGTTTTTGGCAACCGCAGTCACAGGTGGCGTATTGATGACCTTAGGGTTCACGGACATCTGCACCGCCTCGAAAACATCGCGTCCTGCCAGGTCGATGCCGGCGGCGGTCTTGAAATCAAGGGCTATATTGGCCTTGTCCGCTGAAATCAGAGCGTTCACGACCTTGACCACATTGCCCTTCGCAAGGTAGTGCGCCTCGAGTTCATTGGCCTTGAGAGTCAGTCCTGCCTTGGTTCCGGTAATGAGCGCCATGACGATAGTGTTCGGGTTCACGCCCCTCCAGCGCATCAGGACCAGCTGGAGCAGGGACACCCTCACTCCCGAGAGAATAGCCTGGAACCAGAGGGCCACAGGGAAGAACCACAGGAGAATGATCAGGGCGACGAAAATCAGTGCCGCCCAGACGATGAGTGGAATTACCATAATGTTGTGTGTTTAATCGGTTTCATAGAAAGGTAAAACGTCTGCACGGGGCTTTCAGAAGGCCTCGTCCGGCATGACCGGCCTGACGTAGATCTTGTTTTTCTCGATGTGCGCCACCTCGATTTCAGTGCCGGCGTCTATCATTCCCTCAAGTGCCGTAGCCTCCATCCTCGCCTCGTTGATGCGCACCGTGCCCATGGGAGCCAGCCTTGTCACGGCCTTGCCGCGGTCGCCGGCATTGACTTCGGGTGCGGCCTCATTCTTGCCGATGACCGTGTTCAGCTCAAATTTCTTCCAGGTGCGGGAACGCAGCGCAAAGCAGGTCAGGACTGCCAATGCCACCACGTTGAATATGGTGACAATGGCTCCGGTCAGCGGCCCGAGAACGGCGAATGCATACCAGGATGCGCCGCAGATGGACAGTACTCCGAGAATGCCGGCAACCCCGACTCCGGGAATCAGAAGCAATTCTGCGAGAATCAGTATAATTCCTGCAAGAATCAATGTGATAGTCAGTCCCATAAGTATTGTATTTCAAACAGTTCCGTTTCAAAGGCCCGGTATCGGGAACGTCAGTCCGCCTTGACCCGGCTCAAACCTGCAGATTCGACCCTGAGATTGCCGATTCCGGAAATTTTCAATGCGGAGGCTACCCTGTCAGCTTCCTCCCTTCCTTCCACAGGGCCGATGACGTATGATATCACTCCGTCCTCCAATGATCTCGACATGTCCGCCTCGGTAACTACCTTTACGATGGCCAATTCCTTGTCATTCAGTGCATTGCCGTCGGCCGGGAATATTCTTACGATGAACAGTTCGCGGATGTTCTTCTCCAGCGTCCTCGCCTTGGACACGCTTACCGGCTTGCCGTCGAGGAAGGCCACGATCATGGCATTCCTGAAGCCCGCCTTCTTGACCGTGTTCAGGTTCGAGAGCACGTCCCTGTAGCTTCTGAACAGGCCTGCGGAGTACACGTATCGGCCGTTTGAACCCCTCCTTTCGAATACCGGGCTCAGGCCCTTGAGATTCCTCACGGTCGCCTTCGAGGACAATGAGAACAGCTGTATCTGGTAGACAAGTCCCTCCGGCAGGGTATTGTCAAGGGCGAATCTTCCCTCCGGGAGAACCTGGAAAGAGTAGTCGAACTCAGGCTCCGGTTCCAGCATAGGGAAGGAGAATGCCGGACCCATCCTGTGTCTGGTGAACGTGAACCCGGACTCGGAGCCCACCACCTCCCTCTCAGTCTCCTTCTGAAGGCTGGCCGGGTCGATCACGACGCCGCTGCGCAGAAAGCTCATTTCCAACTGCTGGATAGCCTTCGTCTGTCTCAGGAGCGAGTCCTGAAGCACCGGAAGGGCAGCTTCCATGCCCAGGATCTCGGCCGACAATGATTCCTTCAGGCTGTCCGGAGCGTCGGCCAGACGGCTCCTGCACTCATCCATCGACCTGCCGAACGAGGCGATTGATTCCCGGAGGCTCCGCACATTGTCGAGCATTTCGGCATAATGCCTTATCTCTTCATTCTCTCCCAGTCCCTTGCCCGAATCTCCGTCGCTGTGAATCTGTCCGGAGTCTCCTGCAGGGTCCAGGCGGCAGAGCTGCTCTATTGCCGCAGGCGAGTCGGCCGATTTTCTGACCGGCATGCTGTCATATTCGAGCACATAGATGTCCACACTGTCCGCAGGGCAGTTCCTGTCGGATGCGAAGATGGTATATTGCCCGTCGTCAGTATTGATGAAAAGATAGTCATTGTAAGGAGAGGAGAAAGGGAATCCCATATTCACCGGAATGTCCCAGTCGTTCAGCTCGTAATCCCATTCCGCCACGTAGAGGTCGTATCCTCCCATTCCGTAAAGCCCCTTCGAGGCGAAGAAAAGCTGGCTCCCGTCAGGCGACAGCATAGGGTATATCTCATCGGAAGAAGAGGTCAGCTGCTCGCTCAGAAGCTCCGGGGCTGACCATACAGTATCCTGATACTCAGAGCGGTAAATATTCCTGATGCCCTCCTTGTCCTCTGCTGACCAGTAGAGTATGTCCGTATCTTCAGGCACGAACGTGGCGCTGACCGCCCCGCCGGCCTTCCCGTCCAGCTGGTTCGGAACCTTTCTCCAGGCCCCGTCCTCAAGCGGATAATAAAGGAAGAAATCCTTCAGCGAAAACCTCTGCCTGGCCACCACGACAGGACTGCAGCAGAAGCCTGCCATGCTCGCTCCGTTCTGTGCCGGGGCCATCATCGCGTCGATTTCCGCCCGCAAGGTCGAGTCTGCATTGTCCTTCGCCCTCAGGAAAACATCCACGGCCTCGCTGAACCGGTATTGCCTCATCAGCGAGTCTGTACGGGCCTTCAATGCCGGGATGTCCACTCCCAGGGAATCCGCAGGTCCGGTCACCGCCCCGGCGGAAACGCAGAGACACCAGGCCGCAGCCACAGCAAAAACGCGTATGTATGATTTCAATTCCTTCATTATTGCAATGCAAATTTAACAAATTACTGACATAAAGTTTCTTTCTACGAAAAAAATAGATAAATTTGCAGTCTTGTATATCGTGCCGTGCCATCCCCTGACCATAACGGGGTTGTGCAGAGCCTGAAAAACAGAAACTAAAATAATTAAAATAATTCAACAATGCAAAGTAAAGGCGCAATCAAATTTGTGGCGATTCTTCTCGCCATCGCCTGCATCTGGCAGCTTTCCTTCACTCTTGTGACAAGCATCCAGGAGAACAAGGCTGAAAAGTATGCTCAGGCCGCAGTCGATAAGTTCACACAGTCAGAGGAATTCGCAGCGGTTCCCGAGGGGGACAGGGCATACGTCCTTGATTCTCTTTCCAAGAAGCTTAACCGCACTTACATCGATTCCATCTCGAACGAGAAGGTTTACTTCCGTTACACCTACAAGGACGTCAAGTCCAAGGAGATCAATCTCGGTCTCGACCTCAAGGGAGGTATGAACGTGATGCTCCAGGTGCAGCTCGAGGATATCGTTTCCGCCCTCGCCGGCGAGAACAAGACCCCTGAGTTCCACAAGGCTTACGACCTCGCCCTCGAGCGCAGCAGGAACTCCGCAAGCGACTTCATCACCCTCTTCGCAGAGGCATGGAAGGAAGTTTCAGGCGGACAGAGGCTCGCACAGGTGTTCGGTACCATCGACCTCGCTTCCCGCATCACCCCTCAGACTTCCGACGAGGATGTCATCGCCGTCATCAGGGAGAATGCAGAGAGCGCAATCGCCAACTCGTTCAATGTCCTCCGCAACCGTATCGACCGTTTCGGCGTGACCCAGCCTTCCATCCAGAAGATCGGCAACACCGGCCGCATTCTCGTCGAGCTCCCTGGCGTAAAGGAGCCTGAGCGTGTGAAGAACCTCCTCCAGGGAACCGCTTCCCTCGAGTTCTGGACAACCTTCACCAGCGAGGAAGTGATGGCTGACCTCAGCGCCCTCGACGCAGCTCTTGCACAGACAGTTGAGGACGAGGTTGAGGATACGGTCGCAACAGCTGACAGCACATCCATTCTCGAAAGCGAGCTCAGCGGCGCAGCCAGTGACGCAAAGGCTCTCGAGGCCTACAAGAAGCAGCATCCTCTCTTCGCTCTCCTCCAGCCTTCACAGGCAAGGGGAAGCGCCTGCATCGGATATGCCCAGGGCGCCGATACCGCTGCAATCAACAGAATGCTCAGCTCCAATGTAGCCAAGGGCATCCTTTCCCCATATCTCCGTCCTAAGTGGACCGTGAAGCCTTCACAGTACATCGCAGGCGGCAATATCTTCGAACTCGTGGCCATCAAGGCCGAGCTCAATGACGGCAAGGCACCTCTCGACGGTTCCGCCGTGACAGACGCACGCGTCTCCTACGACGGCACCGGAATGAACAAGGGCAACCCTTCAGTTTCAATGTCAATGAACGCCGAAGGTGCGAACACCTGGGCCCGTCTTACCCGCGACAACATCGGCAAGCAGATTGCCATCGTTCTCGACGGTCTCGTATATTCCTATCCTAACGTGCAGAACGAGATTTCCGGAGGACATTCATCCATCACCGGAAACTTCGACGTCGAGGAGGCTACTGACCTTGCAAACGTGCTCAACTCAGGTAAGCTCCCTGCACCTGCCAAGATCGTTCAGGAGCAGGTTGTAGGACCTTCCCTCGGTTCAGAGTCCATCAGGGCCGGTCTCATCTCCTTCATCATCGCGTTCTTCCTCGTGCTGGCGTATATGATCTTCTTCTACAGCGGCGCAGGTCTCGTGGCCGACATCGCTCTCCTCTGCAACGTGCTCTTCCTCTTCGGAACCCTCGTTTCATTCGGAGCTGTCCTCACCCTGCCTGGTATCGCCGGTCTCGTCCTTACCCTGGGTATGGCCGTTGACGCCAACGTGATCATCTACGAGCGCATCAAGGAGGAACTCGCAGCCGGAAAGGGCCTCAGCAAGGCAATCGCTGACGGTTATTCCAATGCCTACTCAGCCATCATCGACGGTCAGCTGACCACAATGCTCACCGGTTTCGTTCTCTTCGTATTCGGCTCAGGCCCTGTACAGGGATTCGCAACCACCCTCATCATCGGTATCATCACCTCGGTAATCACCTCCATCTTCATCACCAGGCTGATTTTCGAGGGCCGCGTATCCAGGGGCAAGAGCATCTCATTCGAGAACAATGTTACCAGGAACTTCCTGAAGAACACCCATTTCGACTTCATCGGAAAGAAGAAGATCACCTACATCTTCTCAGGCGTTCTCATCCTCATCTCCCTCGTATCCATCTTCACCAAGGGCTTCACCTACGGTGTTGACTTCACCGGCGGCCGCACATACGTTGTAAGATTCGACCAGCCTGTATCTGCAGAGGAGGTAAGGGCTTCCGCAGAGGCTGCATTCGAAGGCTCCGTGGAGGTTAAGCAGTTCGGTGGCGACAGCCAGATGAAGATCACTACCAAGTACGGCATTGAGGACGAGTCCGCTGAAATGGCCGCAACCGTTTCCACAATGCTCTATGACGCAGTCAAGGGCTTCTTCGCACAGGAGATTTCCTACGCCGAGTTCACCGAGACCCAGCAGAACCCTAACGGTATCGTTTCTTCCGACATGGTAGGACCTACCATCGCGAACGACATCAAGAGGGATGCGGTAATCGCCGTTCTCATCGCCCTCTTCGTAATCTTCGCCTACATCGCATTCCGGTTCAAGGGCTGGACCTGGGGTCTCGGAGGTGTCGTATCACTTGCCCACACGGCAATCATCGTGATCGGCTTCTTCTCCCTGTTCTCAGGCATCCTTCCGTTCAACCTCGACGTTGACCAGACCTTCATCGCCGCTATCCTGACCATCATCGGATATGCCATCAATGACAACGTGGTCATCTTCGACCGAATCCGCGAGTACAAGTCCCTCCACCCGAAGGCTGACTTCAGGGAGAACACCAACCTCGCCCTCAACAGCACTCTTACCAGGACAATGAACACCTCCATTTCCACCCTCGTGACAATGCTCGCAATCGCCATCTTCGGCGGCGAGTCTGTCCGCGGACTTTCAGTGGCTCTCATCCTCGGTATCTGCTTCGGTACCTACGCATCCCTCTTCATCGGTACTCCGGTGATGTTCGATGCCACAGCCTGGAACAACAAGAGAAAGGCAGCCAAAAAGAAATAATCAAGGCTGACATCTGATATTGACCGGGTGGCTGGATTGTTCAGCCATCCGGTTTTTTTGTATATATTTGCCGGAAACATTGACCCGTACAGCATAATGAGTTCAAGACTGCTGATATCAATATTGCTTCTGTCGATTCTCCTTCCGTCCTGCAATCCGAACAAGACTGCCGCCGGGAGGATGGACCGGGCGGAGGAAGCCATCAATACGGCCCCGGAGCAGGCCCTTGCCTCCCTGGACAGCATAAGGCGCACAACTCTCATAACGGCACCCCGCAGGGCACGTTATGCCCTCCTGAAGGCAATGGCGCTGGACAAATGCTGCATTGACACCACCGACATCAACCTGATAATGCCGGCCGTCCGCTATTACACCCGCAAGGGCAGCCCGGACGAGAAGATGAGGACGTTCTTCTATCTGGGTAATATTGAGAGGAATGCCGGAAAACGAGAAAGTGCAATGGCGGATTACATCATTGCAGACGAGAGCTCGTCGGAGGCAACGGACTACTACACTGCCGGCCTCCTGAAATCTGCGATTGCCGGTGCATATTCCCGGGATTTCAACTCCAGCAAGGAACTTGAATATATGGAGGACGCTATCCGTTTCGCCAGGATGGCCGGCGACACGGTCGGTGTGTGGTATTATGAGGCGCGGCTGGCGGAATCGTATTTCAATTGCGGCAATCTGGAGAAGTCTGACAGTCTTTTCGAAGCATTCTTGACAGCACCAATCCTGGATTCTCTCATTTATGCGGATGAGTTGCTGTCTTATGCCAAGTCGCTTGTTCTCCGGAATCAGCCATCTCCCGAAAGGAGTATAGATTTGATAAAGGAGTCTGTAAGTCTGAACGGTCAGTTGGCGGATGTATCGGACATTAGCGTTTATGCTTATGCTCTTGAACTGACAGGATGCCGGGATGAGGCGGATTCAATAATCGGAATAGAGCCAGAGCAATACGGAGTAGAAATCCTCCCGTCATTCAAATATAGGATTTACAAGCATAGAGGAGAGATAGACAAGGCCTTGGACTATCTTGAATATGCCGTAGACAAGCAAGATTCCGTCGTCCTGAAGACATTGGAGCAGTCAATGGTAAGTTTTCAGTCGGAGTTTTTCAAGGCAAGGTCGGTTTCAATGCAAAAGACGGTTGACAATGAGAAGCAGACGAAACAAATCGCTTTCCTTATCATATTGTTACTGATAGCACTTCTCCTTATTCAGTATATGGACAGAAAGAGAAAGGCTGCGTTAATGGAAGCTAACATTGCCTCCCTGAGTAAAGAAATGTCTGTCAGCATAAGCACTTTGACCGAAGAGATAAACGCTCGGGAAACAATGCTGGAAGGAATGAGGAAGCAGAATATCATCCTGTTGAGAGAAAGATTTGATGTCATTCACGAACTTTGTTCGGATTTTTATTCGCCGAGCAGGGCCAATAAGAAAGATGCCATATACAAGACGGTTGAAAAAGAAGTTAACAAATTCGGTACTGATGTCAGAGCCCAGAGGGCTCTTCAGATGTTGCTCGATGAGAAGATGAACAACGTCATCTCCCGAATGCGTGAAGCATTGCCGAAGCATAATGAAGCGGATTTTGCCTTTATCTCGTATTTGATCATGGGGTTTGATGCCAAGACGATCTCTCTACTGCTCGGTATGCAAGTTGACACCGTTTATACTAAAAAGAACCGTCTCCGTCGCGAGATTGAAGCATTGCCATCTGAACCAGAGAAAAAGTTCTTGCTGAACTGTATATCCAGATAGAAATAATCGGAAAAACAAGGATATCCGACCCCTTGTATAGATTCTATAAAAGTTGCCCTTGTAATTTATTGTATTACAATGAATTACAAGGAAGGCTGTTTAGACTGCAAATTTGGATTTCACTGACGCTTCTCCCTAACTTTGCACTGTTGGAATTCCACGAATATTATTTTTCAGTTAACAACAAGTTGTATGATAAAAGAATTGCTAGTAAGCACCGCATTGCTTTGCTCGGCCTCATTGTCTTTCTCCTATTGTATGGGAGAAGATAGGATTGTCGTTGAAAGAAAGATAGTCCAATCTGATTACAGGCCTCACCGGGCCCCGGAACAGTTGCCGATTGACTGCATCTACAATGATGTGATGGGTCAGGTAGAGGTCCAATTCAGAATCGCCGTCGAGAGTGCAACCGTAAAGTTGACAAACCTTGTAACAGGAGAGACTACGACTGAGTATGCTACATCCGGTTCAGCCCTTGTTATCCTTCCTCTGTCCTCTTCCGGGACATATCTCCTTGAAATTAATCTTATGGACGGCCGTGAGTACTACGGCACATTCGATGCCGTCAGTGAGTAAACTATTGTATGAGAGATAAACATCTTAAATTAACATTGAAATGAACAGAAAAATTGCATGGTATGCCACCCTATTATTATTCTTTGGCTGCGCTAAGGTGGCGGATGAAAGCGCAATCGATGAGCCCTCATCTGAAATAATCCCAGTGGAGGAAGCCTTGAGTCATCTAAGGGATTTTCTTGATCTTGTTTCTCCAAATGTTAAGTCATCCGCATTACAAGTAAGTGATGTTGTTGCATTTGGTGGATGCAATGTGAAGTCAAAAGCTATTGATGGTTTTGACATTCCTGATACACTTATGTATATTTGCAGGGTTGAAGACGGCTATGCCGTATTGCCTGCCAATAGATGCCAGACAGCAAATGTTTATGCGTATGCTGCAAATGCGACGGTTTCTGAATCTGATTTTGCAAATGCGTATGAGCATATTATTTTCTCTCCAGCAGAGGAAGATTCGGGGGATTGCGAAGATTTTGTTGATATGGGAGAAGAATTTGTACATTGGTTGGTTCTCAGTGATGTACTTTTGGATTATTATCAAGTAAAAGGCTCCGAGTGCGAAGGGATTGATAGTTCAACCAAGAGCATGTCTACCGTTTATGGCCCTTATGTTAAGACAAAGTGGGGTCAGGAGAAACCGTTGAATAATATATGTAATCCTAATGGTCCTGTAGGATGTGCTGCTACCGCTTGCGGACAGATAGTGGTCGCAAATAAAAAGTCAAATAGCATGATTTTTAATGGCAAACTTTGTGACTGGAATAGTCTCGAGAGTATTTATCACTATTCCAATATTGGATACGATGGTGGTAATGAGGCATGTTCTCAGGGTGCAAATTTTATGAAAATAATTGGTGACCACGATCATTGTAGGATTGATTACGGAACAGAGTCATCTTCTGGAAATGCGGAAGGTGTGCAGCGCGCCTTTCAGGCTCTTGGTTACAAGGATGTTGATAAACACGTGGGCTTTGGAAGTAAGAATCAGGGAATAGCAAAAAGGGTCATCAAAAATGGTAAGCCAATTTATTTGCGTGGCCAAGGAGGTGGTGAAGGTCACGGCTGGGTCTTGGACGGCTACGCAGTAGATTCTTCCGGGAAGGACTACTATCATGTTAATTGGGGATGGAGGGGAAGTAGCGATGGATATTTTCGTTGTGGAGCTTTCGATTCCTCAAAGGTTTTTGAAAAGGATTCTACGATTGACGCAAACTGTTCGGGAATCGGGTCAGGAAATTATGTGAGATACTACAGAATGGTAACATATAGTTTATGAAAAAGATTGTAATGATTATTGCAGCGATGGTAATGATGCTGTCCTGCAGCAAGTCTGACAAGTTCAATGTCCGGGAATATACGTATGAGTTTACCGGAGAAGCGAGTTCGTTTATTATGCCGGATCTACCCGGAGGGAAGAATGGTTTTGCAAGAATATGCGGGGTATTTTCGGAATTTACGGAAACGGAGAACGGAACAATGTATACGTATGACTGGTGTAGTGTTGAGTCATATAAGTCAGGGAATAATGAAGTTACGCAAGTTGTTGTGAGATTGGACAAGAACGAAACCGGTTCCACGAGGGAAATAGATGTGGAGCAGGAGTACGTTCTGGATATTGTCCGGGTCCATATCATTCAGCATTCGCTTTGACGGGTTTCTGTCGAACTGTCCCGGAACGGCCCTGTTACGGGACAGTTTTCTTTGCCTCGAGGGTACTATTTTACAAAAATACGTCTATCAGTATAGATGAGATGAAAACATAATCTCTGTAACTGAAAATAGCGTATTTATGAAACAATTGAAATTCATAGAGGTGAAATATATGGGCATGTAAATACGGCGAGTGGAGAGCTTGTGTAATTGTGGTTGATTAATAAAGGAGAATAAGATGAGAAGAATTTTGATTTTTATGTTTGCCATTGTGTTGGTAGCTGCACAACTTTCGGCCAAGGGTGCAGGAGAAGAGGCAAAGTCGTTCAGGCAAACAGGATACAAGGGCTCCGTCCTTTATACGAACCACTATCTGGTCTGGCAGGGCGTCGAGACATCGCACGGTTATATGTTCAACGAGCATCATTATCTTGGCGCAGGAGCAGGATTAATGCTGGCTCCGATTGACAATGTGCCGACATTCGTCCGGGTGTTCGCCGATTACAATGCATATATCTGCAAGAAGAGGAGCACGCCAACGGCAGGAATCAAGGCTGGTTTCTGCCGCGCTCTCAACTACGATGACAGCTTCAAGTTCAGGAATGCGGCAGAAATTGAGCCGAATATCGGCTGGAGCTGGACTCTAAAGTCCGGCAATGGTCTGTTGCTGAATGTGGGCTGCCCGGTCTACCTGACGAAGAAGTCGGACGCAGTCTCTGCATACGTAATGCCGAAGGTGTCATTCGGTATTGAGTTTTAAAATACTGCGACAAACGTTACTACATCTAGCAGTCAGTCGTCAGAAGGATATACAGTTAAGAACGGATGAGTTAGGCGAAGTTGTATTGAGTTATACCGATCCTGTCATTAGCGGGCAAAAAGGTGATAAGTATCTAATACGGACATATTCATCATCTGATGTTGAGTTAATGATAATGCCAAGACATATATAACGATTCTGCTATGAGAAAAGTAATTACAATTTTTTTGCTGGCTATGCTGATGGCTCCGCTTTCAGCAAAAAATCGCGGTTCTGTCAAATATAACGGAGATGTCGCTCTCGTGGCATCCGCATCGGTAAGCAAAACCGGTTATGGCCCCATGTGCGCATTTGAGACCTGCCACGGAGTGAATATCAGAAGTTCTGCATTTGTGGGCCTTGGACTGGGGATGAACTATTCAATATTTGCCGATGATGTATTCATCCCTGTATTTATCAAGGGCAAGATAATGCTTAAGAACAACACCCTCGTGAAACCATTTGTCGAGGCAAGGCTCGGTGGCATGTTCTGCGTGGGTGACGGCACCTCAAATATGCTTACAATGTCTCCTGCCATTGGCGTGAGCTGTTCCAAATTCTTCTGCTCTTTCGGTTATGAATATCTGGGAGGCATCGAAGAATTCCGGGGCGATATCGGCATGGGAGGTAGCGGATGGATAAGTAATGGATTTGCGACTCACGGTCTCAGGTTGACGCTGGGTGTAAACTTTAGATAGCCAAGAAAAGTTTGCCGAGCGGGAAAAACAGATGCTGGTGCAACGTCAGCAGGTTGTGATGCATCAATATGTCGGTATAATTCTAGATTGACAAGTTTATGAAAAAGATTGTAATGATTATTGCAGCGATGGTTATGATGCTGTCCTGCAGCAAGTCTGACAAGATCAATGTCCGGGAATATACGTATGAGTTTACCGGAGAAGCGAGTTCGTTCATCATGCCGATTCTGCCCGGTGGCGGGTACCCAACAATATGCGGGGTATTTTTGGATGCGGAGGAGACAGAGAACGGAATAATGTACACATATGACTGGTGTAGTGTTGAGTCATATTTGTCAGATACAAATCATGTTACACAAGCTGTTGTGCGATTGGCGAAGAACGAAACCGGTTCCACGAGGGAAATCGATGTAGAGCAGGACTTCGGACTGGATGTTGTCCGGGTCCATATCATTCAGCGTTCGCTTTGACGGGTTTCTGTCGAACTGTCCCGGAACGGCCCTGTTATGCGATGTTGCGGATCCAAGATAATTTCAGTAACTTGCCGCTGTTTATCAGTGAGGTTAGTTGGATATTGACTCACAACCTTAATTGATTGGTACTCATAAAGTTACGAAAAATATATTAACTAACCTATTGACATTCAATTATTTACACGCTCTATCAGCAAAATTTTCCACTCAAATTTAAACAGTTTCTTAATCATTAAACGAAAAACCATGATGTTAAAGCACATTTGTTCGCTGGTTGCCTTTTTTATGATGCCGCTTTGCGTTGGAGCGCAGAATGTCAAGTATTTCAAGTATCAAGGCGAGGTTAATACTTCTTATTCATTCTGTATTGAGGAGGAATTAAATAGGGACTGTCGGGAAATGTTAATCTTTGCCTAATGAATTGATTGCTAATGTGTTAAATATTTTGTATCTTTGATATATAAAGAAAAATTCCTCCAACAGGCCCTGCAAAGCTGAATTTGGAGGAATCGCAAAATAAATCTGCATGTCAAAAGTACGAAATTTTGCTGAATTAGCACCAAATATCGGATTCTCGGAGTTCGATTTTTATGACCTCTATCGGTCAACGTTTGAAAAGAGTGAATTGGGCAGGATGAAGAAGCTGCTTCCGCTCCATGCGATGGCAGAGAACTTCGGACTCGTCAGTAAGAGCCTGAGGCCGAAACTGGGACGCAAGTCATACTTCACAGCTGAGGGGAAAGTGGCATTGATGTTCCTGAAGATGTACACGGGTCTGAGTTGCCCGAAACTGATGGAACAGTTGAACGGCAACATCCACTACCAGATGTTCTGCGACGTGATAATAGATCCGGCTCA
>JAXDUM010000075.1:0-11345 GCA_034089285.1 Candidatus Cryptobacteroides sp. | reverse complement strand
TTCAACTGCCTGGATTCCTGCAGGTTCGGAGCCTTGAAATACCGGATGGCGTGGAATAGGAAGGCATGTGGGGCATCCGGGACGGTGCAGGACAATGCCGAAGTGAGCACCGAAGAGGGGAAGCACAATGCCGGCAGGCGGGCATTCATTTCCTCCTCAGTGATCGCCGCGACTGCAATCGCCCTCGAGGCTCAGGAGAAGAAGGTGGATGGCGGATATGCTGCAGTCACGGCCAAGAAGGCTCCGGAGAGGACCAATCCGATCGTGCCGTTCGGAGCTGTGGGCCTCAGGCATTTCCACCAGCATTGCACCAGATGCCAGCTCTGCGTATCCCAGTGTCCGAATGACGTTCTGCGTCCTTCCACATCGCTCGACAGGCTGATGCTGCCTGAAATGTCCTACGAGAACGGCTGGTGCCGCCCTGAATGCACGAAATGCTCCGAAGTATGCCCGGCTGGCGCAATCCTGGAAATCACTCCGGAGGAGAAAACCGCCATCCACGTCGGAACGGCCTCGGTAGATCTTGACCTCTGCGTCGTGAACAGGGACAATGTTCACTGCGGCAACTGCGCAAGACATTGTCCTGCTGGTGCAATCATGATGGTGAGGAAGAATCCGGATGATGAGAATTCGCTCCGCATCCCGACAGTCCTCGAAGACAGGTGCATAGGCTGTGGAGCCTGCGAATTCCTCTGTCCGTCAAGGCCTTACAGTGCCATTCACGTAAACGGGCGCATTGACCACGTTGATAATAGATAGGCTTATGGGTAACGAAATAAACAGAAGAGATTTTCTCAAGGCGGCCGGAGCCGGAATCGTCGGAGCGGCGGGCCTGGGTTCATTGGCAGGTTGCGGAAACGGTCCTGCAAAGGAGAATGCTGAAGGCGGCCGGATGGAATACCGCATTGCCCCGGACGGCGGCAAGGTTTCCCTGCTCGGCTACGGCTGCATGCGCTGGCCAATGATAAAGGACAGCGAGGGGAAGGATGTCATTGACCAGGAGGCTGTCAACGAGATGGTGGACTACGCCTACTCCCACGGGGTGAATTACTACGATACGTCACCGGCCTATCTCCAGGGCCAGTCGGAGGCTGCGGCAGGCACGGCCTTGAGCCGCTATCCCCGTGATACGTATTATATTGCGACGAAAATGTCGAATTTCAATGTCTGGACGAGGGAGGCTTCGCTGAAGATTTACCATGACTCGATGGAGCAGCTCCGGACCGACTATTTCGACTATTATCTCCTGCACGCCATCGGAAGCGGAGGCGTCAAGGCATTCGAGGACAGATATGTGAACAACGGGATGATGGATTTCATGCTGAAGGAACGCGAGGCCGGACGCATCAGGCATCTTGGCTTCTCCTTCCACGGCAAGCAGGATGCCTTCGACCATTTCCTCTCCCTCCACGACAAATATCACTGGGATTTCGTGCAGATCGAGATGAACTATCTGGACTGGGAGCACGCCAAGGTTCCCCGCAATGTCAATGCCGACTATCTCTACGAGGAGCTGGACAAGAGGGAATTGCCGATTGTGGTGATGGAGCCGCTTCTCGGCGGACGTCTTGCCTCTGTGCCTGAGAGACTTGCGGAAATGATGAAGGAGAGGGAGCCGGAGAAGTCCATCGCTTCCTGGGCCTTCCGCTTCTGCGGTTCGTATCCGAGAATATTGACGGTGCTGAGCGGTATGGCGTCAATGGATCCGCTGATTGAGAACGTGGAGACCTACAGCCATTTCCAGCCGCTGACCGACGAGGAGAAGGATTTCCTGAAGGTAATCGCCGGCCTGATGGCCGACTACCCTACCGTGGGCTGCACCGACTGCAAATACTGCATGCCTTGTCCTTACGGAATTGACATTCCCGGCATCTTCAAGCATTACAACACTCACGTGAATGAGGGCACAATAGCCCAGAGTTCCGAGCAGCTGGGCTTCGCCAGACTGAAGAGGAAGTATCTGACTTCCTACGACAAGGCCATCGAGACCGTCCGCCAGGCAGACCACTGCATCGGCTGCGGCCAATGCGAGCCTCATTGCCCTCAGAGCATTCAGATTCCGCACGAATTGCACAGGATTGCGGCATATATTGAAAAACTGAAGCGGGGAACGTTGTAATTAACGGATTTTTTGTATATTTGCACTCCGTTTCCGATGAAACGGGGTTATTGGAGAGATGCTCGAGTGGCTTAAGAGGCACGCCTGGAAAGCGTGTATACCCCAAAAGGGTATCGGGAGTTCGAATCTCCCTCTCTCCGCAAACTATTTGAAGCTCAGCGCGCAGCGCTGGGCTTTTTTCGCACAAGGCCGTCAGGAGCTTGCTCCTGTAAGGACTTGTGCGGAAAAAGCCCTAAGGCCGTAAGGCCGTGAGCTTCAAATAGTTTGCAAGGGCCCCTCCGGCAAGGAGCCGGAGATGTGACACACGAAGTGCGGCAAATCTCGCCTCCGCCAAGGAGATGAGCCGCAAACGCAGTGCGGCAAATCTCCCCCTCCGCCAAGGAGATGATATGGTTTTTCACCAAGCTCCAATAATGATGTTCCTTCAAAAAAGTATTTGCGATTAGTTGTAAGATTATTAAATATTTGTATATTTGCGGATAGTGTAATCTAAAACGTGATCACAATTACTAATTCAACAATACCATGAAAGAGACAATCGTAAAGATCAATGAGGTTGTGGCCGCTCTTCAGGCTGACCTCGCAAAGGCAGCTGAGGGCAACAAGGCCGCTGCCGCACGTGCACGCAAGGCTACTCTCGAGCTCGAGAAACTCGGAAAGGCTTTCCGCAAAGAGTCTATTGCAGAGCTCAAATAATCTCTGAGAATACAGACTGAATAACTGAGAGGGTGGCACAATTGTCTCCCTCTCAGTTTGTTTACGTCAGAATAATCCGAAAAGTTCCGCATCTATCTTGTCCGTGATCAATGCGAAATCCTCGGGGCGGTTCTGGAAATCCAGGCCGTCGGCATCAATCGTCAGAACCCTGCCAGGATACTCTGAAATCCACTGCTCATATCTATTGTTCAGCCCCTCAAGATAGTCCAGCTCAATACTTTTCTCATACTCCCTGCCACGCTTCTGAATCTGGGAAACGAGATGAGGAACTGAACTGCGGAGATAAATCAGAAGATCCGGGGCCTTGACCAGAGACATCATCAGCTTGAAAAGGTCCATATAGGTTTCATAATCCCTGTCGGAAAGATTCCCCATCGCCTTGTTGTTGGCTACAAAAATATAAACGCCCTCGAAAATCGTCCTGTCCTGGATGATCACATCGTCAGAACTGGCGATTTCCAGCACATCCTTGAAGCGCTGCTGGAGAAAATATACTTCCAGATTGAAAGACCAACGTTTGATATCCTTGTAATAATCCTCCAGATACGGATTATAAGTCACTGCCTCATACTTGGGGGTCCACCCGTAATGCTCCGACAGCATCCGGGTCAAAGTAGTCTTGCCGCTACCGATATTTCCAGCTATTCCAATGTGCATTTCAGAAGATTTGTACAAATTTAACATTTTTTCCGCCACAAATACGGCATTCGCGCCACATTTATATGAATCTTTAATCATATGATCGGGAGACATTATTCCTTTGCGGAAAAAGAGGATGATGGTTGAGGAACTGGTAAGAACTGCGGGGAGAGTGGGCGACCTTCTCATTCCAAGGGAATGCGCAGTATGCGGACGAAGGCTTCTGGAGGGAGAACGGCATCTCTGTATCTTCTGCGAGGCGGATCTGCCTCTGACTTACTTCTGGAACTGGCACACCAACCCTATGTCCGACAGGCTTAATGCATTGATTCAGAGAGACATGGTCAAAGAACTCGAGGATGGCGGCCCACTTCCGGAAAGGATGGGCAGAGCAAGGGCAGCGGCATTGTTCTACTATATGTCGGAGGCCGGATACAAGAGAATCCCGCAGAAAGTGAAGTACTGGGGAGACCGGCCTGCGGGGAGGTTCTATGGCCGGATGTTGGGCAGATTCATTGCCCTTTCGGGACATTTCGGAGATATCGACACTGTCGTCCCTGTCCCCCTGCACTGGACAAGGAAGTGGAAAAGAGGCTACAACCAGGCAGAAGTCATCGCCGCCGGAATAGCCGCAGAAATCGGCGCGGAGCTGCGGACCGACATTCTGCTGCGGGCCAGGAGAACGGGCACGCAGACAAAGCTGCACGACAGCGAGAAGCTACGCAATGTCTCCGGCGCATTCCGCATCAGGGAAAGATACCTCCATGAGGAGTGCCCGAAGTACGGACGGGAGAGGCATTTCCTCATAGTGGACGACGTGTTCACGACAGGAGCCACCATAGCCTCCTGCTGTGCCTCCCTGTTCGGACAATTCGGGAACAGCATATCGGTCAGCGCCGCCACATTGGGATTCGTGGACAGAGGTTGAATGAAAATGTATTGAATATTCAGGAATTTTTCGTATCTTGACGGGGTTAACAAGATTAATATCATGAGAAGTGAAATAAGAAATCCGGAGCTCTGGAAAGAAGGAGAACTGAAGATTGAATGGGTAAGGCGGCACATGCCCCTGCTTGACGGACTCGAGGCCGAATTCCGCAAGGACAAGCCGTTCACCGGCAAGAAGATAGCATTGTCAGTACATCTTGAAGCCAAGACGGCACATCTCTGTGAGGTGCTCGCCGCAGGCGGAGCCGAGATGTACATCACCGGCAGCAATCCGCTCTCGACGCAGGATGACATCGCGGCGGCGCTTGTACACGAGGGACTGAATGTATTCGCAGTCCACGGAGCCACCGCCGAAGAATACATGGACGGAATCCGCAAGGTCATCTCTGCCGGTCCTGACATCATCATTGACGATGGCGGCGACCTTGTGAATATGATTCATACCGAGTACAGGGAGCTGATACCCAATGTCATAGGCGGATGCGAGGAGACCACCACAGGTATCCTGAGGCTCGAGGCGATGGACAAGGCCGGCAAGCTGGAATTCCCGATGATGCTGGTCAACAACGCCGACTGCAAGCATCTCTTCGACAACCGCTACGGCACCGGACAGTCAGTCTGGGACGGTATAAACAGGACCACCAACCTCATCGTGGCCGGAAAGAACGTGGTCGTGGCCGGATACGGCTGGTGCGGAAAGGGTGTGGCAATGAGGGCCAAGGGCCTCGGCGCCGATGTCATTGTCACGGAAATCGACCCTGTCAGGGCAATGGAGGCCGTAATGGACGGATTCAAGGTCATGAGCATGGATGAGGCCTCGGAGCAGGGAGACATCTTCGTGACCGTCACAGGATGCAATGATGTGATCTGCGAAAGGCATTTCCTGAAAATGAAGGACGGCGCAATCTGCTGCAACGCAGGACATTTCGATGTCGAGGTGGCCGTCGCCAGGCTGGCGGAGATCGCCGTTTCCCATTCCCCGGCAAGGCAGAACATCGAGGCCTACAGGCTTGAGAACGGAAAGACCATATACATTCTCGCGGAGGGCAGGCTCGTGAACCTTGCTGCAGGCGACGGACACCCTGCGGAGATAATGGACATGTCGTTCGCCATCCAGGCTCTGAGCGCAAGATATCTCGCGGAGAATGCCTCCCGCATACCTAGAGAACACGGGAAAATGCTCAACGCCGTGCCTGAAAGCATTGACAAAGAAGTGGCCCGCAGAAAGCTGGCCGACTGGGGCATACGGATAGACGTCCTCTCCGAAGCCCAGCAGGAATATTTATATGGAGGACATGAACATTAGGATGCATTGATATGTTCAGCAAAAACATCTACATCAGCAGGCGCAGGACATTGATGGAGAAAATGTCCGCCACTGCGCCGGAAGGTCAGAGGGGCATCGCGGTATTCATCGGCAATGCCGAAGCTCCGGCCCAGTACAGGGACAACTGCTACAAATACCGTCAGGACAGCACCTGGCTCTACTACTTCGGCATTGACCAGCCGCTGTATGCAGCAGTCCTGGATTTCGATGAGGGCAGGGAGACAATCTATGCCGACGATTTCGAGATCGGAGACATCATCTGGATGGGACCGCAGCCGAGCGTACAGTCCATCGCAGAGAGCGTGGGCATCTCAGAGTCAGCACCTTACGGTGCCTTGAACGCCGTCGTGGCCAAAGCGATGGCAGCAGGCAGGAAGGTCCACTACATCCGTCCTTCAAGATACTACAACAAAATCAGGATCGCCGAGCTCACCGGCCGCAAGCCTTGCGAGGTTGACGACAACTTCTCCGAGACTCTCACAAGGGCCATCATCTCGATGCGCCTTGTCAAGGAGCAATGCGAGATCGAGCAGATCGACGACGCCTGCGCTCTCGGATTCGAGATGCACACAACCGGCCGCAGAGGCATTGTTCCGGGAATTGTCGAGCAGGAAATCGTCGGCAGGATGGAAGGCGTGACAATGAGCAAGGGCTGGGGTCCATCCTTCCCTACCATTCTCACCCAACACGGCGAGACATTGCACAACCACACACACGACAAGATCATCGAGCCGGGCAAGCTGATGGTAATCGATGCCGGAGCGGAGAACAATATGCACTATGCTTCCGACTTCACCAGGACTTATCCGACATCCGGAAAGTTCACCCGTAAGCAGAGGGAAATATACCAGATTGTCTGCGACTGCAACAATCTCGCTTTCGAACTCACCCGTCCGGGCATCACCTACCGTGAGGTCCATCTCAGGACTGTGCGCCTGATGCTGGAGGAACTCCGTGCACTGGATATCGTCAGGGGCAATGTCGACAATATGGTCGAAGCCGGAATCGCCGGACTCTTCATGCCTCACGGACTCGGTCACAACATGGGTTTGGATGTCCACGACATGGAGGACCTCAACGAGAATCTCGTAGGATACGACGATGATCAGACCCGCTCGACCCAGCTCGGTCTCGGAAGCCTCAGGATGGCCAGGAAACTGGTTCCGGGCAATGTGGTCACAGACGAGCCCGGCATCTACTTCATCCCTGCCCTCATCGACCAGTGGAAGGCAGAGAAGACTGACCACGGCTTCGTGAACTACGACAGGCTTGAGAGCTACCGCGACTTCGGCGGAATCAGGCTTGAGGATGATGTGCTCGTGACTGAGGACGGAGCCAAAAGGACTGGACCGGCAAGGCTTCCGATTACCCCGGACGAGGTGGAAGCCGCAATGGAGGAGGACAGGAAATAATGGACGTATTCATCTGCATTCTTGCCGTCCTGGCAGGCATAATAGGAATCATCGGCAGCGTGGCCCCGGCACTCCCGGGACCGCCTCTTGCCTGGATAGGATTGCTCCTGATGTATCTCTGGGGCGGGACCAACGGCGCAGGAGAGACGATGAGCACATCCACGCTGCTGATATGGCTGGGCATCACCACCCTCGTCACGATTCTTGACTACATTGTCCCTCTATGGTTCACCAAGCTCACCGGAGGCAGCAAATATGCCGGATGGGGAGCCGCCGTCGGACTTGTCGTCGGAATGTTCGTTCCGCCTGTCGGACTGATAGTGGGGACATTGCTCGGAGCATTCGTGGCCGAACTGATATTTGCCGACAAAGATATCTGGGCATCCGCAAAGTCTGCCCTGGGAGCATTCGCAGGCTTCATATTGGGAACAGGGGCCAAACTTCTGTGCTGCGGCCTGATGCTCTGGCAGATAATCGTTTACATGTAGCATTGCAGAATGCGGCCTGAATGTCGGGCGCATTGTACCATACCGGGAAGAAATTGTTTGAACCCCGCCGGAAAATAGGGTATCCCCCGTGATTACCCCATCCGGCGGGAAATTTTTATCGAAAATTTTAAGAAAATCATTGTTTTTCGTAAAATTATCCCTATATTTCGGAAAATTAATTAAACCAATACACAATATGATCGCAGAATGGTGGTCAACACTTGACCTTTTCATGAAAATCCTATGGGGAATCGCCATAGCGACATCACTCATTTTCCTGGTGGAGACTGTATTGACATTCATCGGTATAGACCACGGGATGGATACTGATTTCGACGTGCCGGACGGCTCGTTCGAGGCTGACGCCTCAATGAACCTCTACACCTTCCGCAACCTTGTCAACTTCCTCCTCGGCATGAGCTGGACGGCAATATTGCTGAAGGACAGCATCACCTCTACGGCATTGCTCATGATAATCGCAGTCATCGCCGGAGCCCTGCTCGTACTTGCGGTAATGTGGCTTTTCAAATGGCTCAGCCAGATGCAGCAGAGCGGCAACATCGACGTGTTCAGGCAGGCTGTGGGCTGCCAGGGCAAGGTTTACCTCACCATCCCGGCCGCAAGGTCAGGAGCCGGCAAGGTCCAGATAACCATCAACGAGTCCGTGCGCGAATATGACGCCGTGACCGATTCCGACTCGGCGATCAAGACCGGCACACCTGTCAAGGTGGTGGAGGCGATTGACGGTTCGACCCTCCTCGTGGAGGAACTGGATTCACTGATAGTATAATGATTTCCGGCCAGGACGGCCGGGACGGCAAAGACAAGTATAACATCTAAAATAATCGAAAATGGAAGCAATCTACATCATCGTAATCGGCGTTTTCGTGCTGATAGTCACACTCGCCGCAATTCTCAAGAGATACAAGAGATGCCCTTCCGACAAGATTCTCGTAATCTACGGAAAGACCGGCAGGAACAAGAACGGCGGAACATCTTCCGCACGTTGCATCCACGGTGGAGCAGCATTCATCTGGCCTGTGTTCCAGAGCTATGCATTCCTCGATCTCAAGCCGATCTCCATCGAGTGCAACCTCACCAACGCCCTCAGCAAGCAGAACATCCGCGTGGACGTGCCTTGCCGCTTCACCGTCGGAATTTCCACCGAACCTGAGAATATGACCAATGCCGCCGAGCGTCTCCTCGGCCTCAGCATTGACAATATCCAGAACATCGCCACCGACATTCTCTTCGGCCAGCTCCGTCTCGTGATCGCGACCATGGACATCGAGGAGATCAACTCCGACCGCGACAAGTTCCTGGCCAATGTCAGCACCAATGTCGAGGCTGAGCTCCGCAAAATCGGCCTGAAGCTCATCAATGTGAACGTGACCGATATCCGTGACGAGTCCGGCTACATCGAGGCTCTCGGTAAGGAGGCTGCCGCCAAGGCCATCAACGATGCCAAGAAGAGCGTTGCAGAGCAGAACCGTTTCGGTGAAATCGGAAAGGCCGAGGCTGACAGGGACAAGGATATCCGAATCGCCGAGACCCAGAGGGATACCCGTATCTGCACCGCTGACGCCAATGCCAAGGCGGTTGAAGGAGAGAACAATTCCAAGATTGCCATTGCCAATTCAGATGCAATCCGCAGGGAGAAGGAGGCCGAGGCTGCAAGAATTGCCGTAGCTGCCGAGAAAGTCCAGGCAGCGAAGGCATTGGAGGAGGCCTACAAGTCCGAGCGCGACGCCGAGGCTGCCCGTGCCGAAAGGGAGAAGGCTACCCAGACCGCCAATGTTGTGGTGCCTGCCGAGATCGAGAAGGAGAAGGCCATCATCGATGCCGAGGCAGAGGCCGAGAAAATCCGCAGAATGGCCAAGGGTGAGGCAGACGCCATCTATGCCAAGATGGATGCACAGGCGAGAGGTATGCTGGAGATTCTGTCCAAGCAGGCCCAGGGTTTCAACCAGCTCGTTTCCGCTGCCGCAGGAGACCCTCAGAAGGCCGTGCTCATGCTCATTGCCGACAAGCTTCCTGAACTCGTCAAGACCCAGGTGGAGGCTGTAAAGGGCATAAAGATCGACAAGGTGACCGTGTGGGACGGAAACGGAACCGACGGCAAGACCGCCACTTCCAACTTCATTTCCAACATGATGAAGTCAGTTCCGCCGCTTGAGGATCTTTTCAACATGGCCGGAATGAGCCTTCCGGGATATCTCAAGGGCAATGAAGCCGCACCGGAGGCCGCCGAAAGTGAAACTCCAACTGAACATTGATGCCTATAATAGTTAATGTAGATGTGATGCTCGCCCGTCGCAAGATGTCATCGGGCGAGCTTGCCGAGAGAATCGGAATCTCCCCCACCAACCTTTCCATACTGAAGACCGGAAAGGCCAAGGCGGTGAGATTCACGACTCTCGATGCAATTTGCAAGGCTCTTGACTGCCAGCCAGGCGATGTTCTTGAGTACAGGCCCGACAATAATGGATGATTCCGTGCAAGATTTCCGGAAATGTGCATTTAGTTCTGTGGAGCCGGCTCCGGCACGGCGCCGGACAGGGGCACATGAACGAAAATCTTATGAAAATGAAAAGAACAGCACTTTGGATTGCAGCCATTTCCTGCATCATTACAATGATTTCCTGCGGATCGGGCAAGAAGGCACTGACCTCAGCCGAAATTGACGGACAGTGGACCATAACCGAGGCAATGGGTCAGGCCGTGACCGGAAACGAGGGCAATGTCCCTTCCATCAACTTCAACATTGCCGAGAAGAGTGTGAGCGGCACCACAGGATGCAACAGCTTCATGGGCGGTTTCACATTGGGCGAGAACAATGAGGTATCCTTCTCCCCTCTCGCCGCAACGAAGATGATGTGCCGGGACATGAAAGCGGAAATGCTTATTTTCCAGGCCGCAGAGGCTGCCAGAACCGCAAGGAAAGACAATGAGGATCTGGTCTTCTGCTCGGAAGACGGCAATGTCGTCCTGAGAATGACCAGATAATCTCAGACACAGACCAGGCAAATCCGGTTTTTCACAAAAATTAATTTCTCACAGCCGCGGAATCCTGACCGGTTTCCGCGGTTTTCTTTACTGCGTCAATGAGCTCTGCCCTGCTTCCCGGAATCTCATCCAGGGCGAAGTATGCGTGGTAGAGATTGCCCTTCTCGCACACGAAGACCCTCACGCCTGAAGGTGCCGCCCCGAGAGGCTTTCCCGTAGCGCTGGTGGTTATGTAGGGAATTTCCCCATCGGCAGTCACGTAATTGTCGTGCTTGTGACCGCAGATGACGGCTTTGACTCCTGCCTTCCTGAACAGCTCCGTGTAATATGTCCTGGTTTCAGGCTTGATATTGAAATACTCCTCCGGTTCATCCGCCGATTTCAGGAAAAACGGATGATGGGCAAGGACCAGCGTCATCTCACCCTTCTTTCCTTTCGCAAGTTCACCCTCGAGCCAGGCCTTCTGCTCCAGATCGGCCTCGGAGCCCTCTACATATTTGTAAAGATTGCTGTCAATGCCTATGAGACGGACATTGCCTATTTTCTCGCTGAACCTGTCCGCTCCGATGCACTTTTCCCAATAAGTCAGATCAACCCTGCCTTCCTTTCCGTGCACATCGTGGTTTCCGGGCAGGCTCAACTGCCTGATTTCCGGATTGATTGTGGAGGCAATGCCGAGAAAGCCCTCC
>JAXDUM010000074.1:0-63112 GCA_034089285.1 Candidatus Cryptobacteroides sp. | reverse complement strand
GAATATGGCATTGCCCTCCTCGTAGAAACGGGATGAACTCTCGATTTCCGCCGCTTCCGCACGGCTCTGTATCTCAGTACCCAGAAACGCCTCTACCGCCCTCTTCTGGTCTCCTGTAGGCTGTAACAGGTCTATCCAGAGAAGACTTTCCTTGTTGACGGCAGCGAACTCGCTTTCTGACTGCCCGAACAGGATCTCAGATCCGCTTCTGTAAAAATACTTGATCATTTCCCACCTCCTTTCCGTTCGTCCGAACTCGCAAATATAGGAAATATTATTATATTTGCGATGCAAAAAAAAATGAAACTTGTTTTATTATTCTTGCGAAAATTGTGTAGTGTATGAATATTCTGGAATCCATTGTCACTGCCGTCTGTCTCTGCGCCGACTGCTTTGCAGTCAGCACCTGCTCGAGCACCACGCTCAAAACCAGGCCGGGCGCTGCGCTCATCACTAAAGTCGCGCTCGCATTCGGCGTGATTCAGGCCGCTTTTCTGGTCATCGGCTGGGCGGCCGGAAACCTGCTTTTCGGCGTAGTCAACAGCTGGGCGCACATCATCGGCGGTATTCTGCTGATCTATGTGGGCGGATCGATGCTTTTCGAAGGACTGGGCAACAAGGCCGAAGCCCACGACCTCAACGGATGGAAGAACATCATCCTGGGAGGAATCGCCACGAGCATTGACGCCCTTGCGGTGGGAGGATCCAAGTCGATGGACGGAAGCGGCTTTGCGGATATGCTTCCCCTGGCCGTGTCCGTATTCATTGTGACCATACTCAGCGTCGTCGCCGGAATATGCTTCGGCAATGCGCTCGGCCGTAAAATCGGAAAATGGGCTGAAATTGTCGGTGGCGCGGTTCTGCTCGGAATGGGAGTGGCAATGATTGTTGCTGACACATCTGGCACCTGCCTCGCAATCAGTTGCATCAAGGATTAGGCCTTGAACGGCTGGCGGGCGACGATGGAGCGTCCAAGAGTCAGGGAATCAGCATATTCGAGGTCATCACCGAAGCCCAGACCACGGGCGAGTGTGGTGACCTTGAGTTCTTTCAGACCCAGGGCAGAGAGCTGCCGGTAAATGTAGAAGGAGGTGGTTTCACCCTCCACGTCTCCGCTCAGCGCAAGGATCAGCTCGACCGGCGTATCCCCGTACGCACGCATCCTGTCCATAAGCTGGCGTATGGTGAGGTCCGAAGGGGCGATGCCGTTGATCGGGGAAATGATGCCTCCAAGCACGTGATACAGGCCCTTGTACTGCCCCGTGGCCTCTATGCTCATAACGTCGCGTACGCTCTCCACCACGCAGATTGTGTTGTGGTCCCTGCGGGAATCCGAGCAAATCGCGCATTCCTCGGAATCTGAAATCATAGAGCAGATGCGGCAGTATTTCACCTCGTCGGCGAGACGGTCTATGGAACGGGCAAAATGATGGATGTTTTCCTTAGGTTGTTTAAGCAGGTGCAAAGCCAAACGCAAGGCGCTGCGGGAGCCAACTCCCGGAAGGGAGCTGATGGCTTCCACAGCGTCTTTCAGCAGTTGTGATGGATAATTGCTATCCTTCAAAATTATCTTGCTTTGCCGTTTGAACCGAGAACGTTCTTGATCTTCTCGATGTACATCTTCTTCATCTCCTCACGGGCCGGCTTGAGGTACTGGCGAGGATCGAAGTGACTAGGATTCTCAGCGAGATGCCTGCGGATGGCGCCGGTCATTGCGAGACGGGAGTCAGAGTCGATGTTGATCTTGCATACCGCGCTCTTGGCTGCCTTGCGGAGCTGCTCCTCAGGGATACCTACTGCGTTAGGAAGATTGCCGCCGTACTTGTTGCACATATCGACATATTCCTGTGGAACTGAAGATGATCCGTGGAGAACGATAGGGAATCCAGGGAGCTTCTTCTCAATTGCCTTGAGGACATCGAATGCGAGTGGTGGCGGAACGAGGCGTCCGGTCTTCTCGTCGCGGGTGCACTGCTCAGGCTTGAACTTGTATGCGCCGTGTGAAGTACCGATGGAAATGGCAAGGCTGTCAACGCCGGTCCTGTTGGTGAAGTCAATGACTTCCTCAGGCTTCGTGTAGTGGGAAACCTCTGAAGCGACCTCATCCTCAACGCCTGCGAGGACTCCGAGCTCACCCTCAACGGTTACATCGTACTGGTGTGCATACTCGACAACCTTCTTGGTGAGAGCGATGTTCTCCTCGTATGGAAGAGCGGAGCCGTCGATCATGACTGAAGAGAAGCCCATGTCAACGCAGCTCTTGCAGAGCTCGAAAGAATCACCGTGGTCGAGGTGAAGAACAATCTGCGGATGCTCCCATCCGAGTTCCTTTGCATACTCTACAGCGCCCTCTGCCATATAGCGGAGAAGGGTCTGGTTTGCATAGTTGCGGGCACCCTTTGAAACCTGGAGAATAACCGGAGACTTGGTCTCGGCAGAAGCCTGGATAATGGCCTGGAGCTGCTCCATGTTGTTGAAATTGAAGGCAGGGATTGCATAACCTCCCTTTACTGCCTTTGCAAACATTTCCCTGGTGTTTACAAGGCCCAGATCTTTATAAGAAACCATATTCTATAAAAAAGTTAATGAATAATTTCAATGTTTTCCTCTATGTCTGCAATACAACAATTCTGCCAATGTTCCGCAATGCGACAAAATGTCATATCCTCCTTCAAGAAATCTCATGCATATTCCTTAAATCGCACAAAAATAACTAATTTTGCGGAATAAACGAAAATTGAAACATTTTAGGAATGGGCAATAAAGTCATAATCTTCTCCGCACCGTCCGGTTCCGGCAAGAGCACCATAGTAGGACACATCCTGAAGCTTCATCCCGAGATGGAGTTTTCAGTATCGGCAACATCCCGCCAGCCGAGAGGAAGCGAGAGGGACGGGGTGGAATATCATTTCCTGACTCCCGACGAGTTCCGCAGAAGAATCGCGGAGGACTGCTTCGTGGAATATGAGGAGGTATATGCGGGCTCGTACTACGGCACATTGAAATCCGAGGTCCAGAAAATCTGGGACAAGGGGCACGTGATCATCTTCGACGTGGACGTGAAGGGCGGAGTGAATCTGAAGAAATACTTCGGGGAGAAGGCCCTCTCTGTCTTCATCCAGGCCCCTTCGGTGGAGGAGCTCAGGAAGAGGCTCGTGGCAAGGGGTACCGACAGTCCCGAGGCCATTGAAAAAAGAGTCGCGAAGGCCGCTGAGGAAATGACCTACGCCGACAGATTCGACTACATACTGGTCAATGACGACCTCCGGACCGCATTCTCCGAGGCGGAGAAAATAGTGGACGACTTCCTTTCCGAATAATCCGGACATGCTCCGACAATGAGAATCGCCGTCTATTCGGGTTCGTTCAACCCCCTGCATATAGGCCACAAGGCCATAATGGAATACCTCACCGTAGAGAAGGGATTCGACTGGGTGTACCTGGTCGTGTCGCCGAAGAACCCGCTCAAGGACAGCATCAGCGCGGAGAGCGGAGAGGCCAGGTACAATGCGGCTGTGGAGGCCGTCAGGAGGCATCCTGAGCTGCACGTATGGGTGGACGACATCGAACTGAAGATGGAGCCTCCGCATTATACCATACGGACCCTGGACGAGCTGAAGAAGAGGGAGCCGGAGAATGACTTCACCCTCGTGATGGGTGCCGACAATCTTTCATCCATCCGGAAATGGCGGGACTTTCCCCGTCTCCTGTCCGAATACGGAGTGGCGGTTTACCCACGCAAAGGATTCGACATCAAGGCGTTGAAAGAGTCGCTGATAAATGAATGCGCAGAATTTCCGGCAGCGTACGTCCTGGATGCAGCGGAGTCCGGCTCCGACCTGCTGATGCTGGAGGACGCCTCGCACAGGATGTACAGAATCCAGCTGATAGACGCCCCGATAATAGACATATCCTCCACCCGCATCAGGGAAGGCCTGGAAGCGGGGGAGGATATGAGTGAATGGCTTATGTAAGCCTAGAACTCCAGCAGCACCTTTCCGCACTGTCCGCTCTTCATCACGTCGAATCCCTTCTGGAAATCATCGAATTTGAAGCGGTGGGTGATGACCGGGGAAAGGTCGAGACCGGAAATGAGCATCTGCTCCATCTTGTACCAGGTCTCCCACATTTCACGTCCGTATATTCCCTTGAGGGTGAGCGCATTGAAGATTACCTTGCTCCAAGGGATCTGAGCCGAGTCAGGCTGGATTCCGAGAAGGGAAATCTTCGAGCCGGAATACATGCTGTCAATCATTTCCCGAAGGGCAACCGGAGAACCTGACATCTCGAGACCCACGTCAAAGCCCTTGAGGCCGAGCTCATGCATTGCGGCAGCGACTGAGTCGCCCTTTGTAGGATTCACGCAGAGAGTAGCGCCCATTTTCCTGGCAATGTCAAGACGATACTCGCTCAGGTCGGTCACTACAATGTTCCTCGCACCGGCGAACTTGCAGATGGCTGTCGCCATTGTTCCGATAAGGCCGGCTCCGGTAATGAGGACGTCCTCGCCGAGAAGCGGGAAGGAAAGGGCCGTGTGGGTAGCGTTTCCGAACGGATCCATGATGGCCATGAAATCGTCAGGAATGCGGGAATCGACCTTCACGACATTGGATGCAGGGAGGCTGAGATACTCGGCGAATGCTCCGTCACGGTTCACGCCCACTCCGATGGAGTTCTCGCAGATGTGCTCGCGGCCCCTGCGGCAGTTGCGGCAATGACCGCAGGCGATATGGCCTTCTCCGGTCACGCGGTCTCCGATCTTGTAGTTCTTGACACCGCTGCCCAACTTCACAATCTCGCCGACATACTCGTGACCGATGGTCATCGGGGTCTTGATCGTGTTCTGGGCCCACTGATCCCAGTTGTAGATGTGGAGGTCAGTACCGCAAATGGCTACTTTCCAAATCTTGATAAGAACGTCATTTACACCGACTTCCGGCATCGGGACATCTTCCATCCAGATTCCCGGTTCAGCATACTTCTTTACAAGTGCTTTCATTGTTTATAAAGTTTAAATCAAAGTTCCGCCGCGGAATCCACGGCGGAACTCATATATTACCATACAAATTCAAACCTGATGTCCACAGGCACACCGCCGCGGTTGACATTGGCAATGTCGGCGGAGAGGGCCTCCGGAACAACGGCGTGATTGGTGTCGTACTCCTTGGCGAACATATAGTTGCCGGTAGCCTGAGTCGTGATGATGAGCTCAGCCCAGGCAGCCACGACCTCCGGAACCTTGTCATAATTGATATGGTAGAGGCCGTCCTTGTTGCGTTCGAAAGCGCCATTGTCCTTGAGGAAGTTGTAGCACATCATATTTGCGCGGCCATGAGCTCCGGCGGCGCCGAAACGCACTGAACGGACAAGGCTTGCGATGTAGGTGGTGATGGCGGCCTCCTTGGAGATGAGCGGAATCTCGCCCTTGTCAATCAGGTTGCACACCATATAGAGACCGAGAATGTCAGCCTTTGCCTCCTCCCAGACAGAAGATTCGTTTCCGAGAGCCGCATCCACAGACCCGAGACCGTTTACAGTCTCCTTCACGCCGAGACCATGGGCAACCTCATGGAATGTGACATTCCAGAAGAATGCGTCGGAGCTGAGATATCTCTGCTGCTCAGGCTCGATGAGAATGGTTCCGATAGGGTATACTATCTTGTCGAACTTGGCCTTGATGACATTGCGGAGCTGGAGACGGCGGGTGCCCTTCTCCGCATGCACCCTAGGGTCGTTCGGAAGGTTGATGGCGATGGTCTTGCTGCCGGCATTGGCGTCGCCGGAATAGTAGATGGCGTCATACACGAACATGTCCGACTCGGTGCCGGGAACGAAGGTCTTGTACTCCTCAGGGCAAGGGAGCTCTTTCTGAAGGTCAGGAAGCATGGCGATGTACTTGGTGAGTTCATCTGTCTTCTTGAGATCCTTGAGGAGGATGAAGCACTCATAGGCGGTCTTGACTCCGTTGATGCCGTCCTCGTAGTCCTCGATCGGGCCGATGACAAGGTCCATCTTGCTGTCCTTCATATCCATCCAGGCAAGGTCGGACTCATAGTAGTCGTCAGTCCTGAGGGCGTCCGCACGCTTGAGAAGATAGTTCCTGACACTCTCCTTGATGGTCATTGTCGCAGCAGACTCAAGGTAGCGGGCAATCTTGTCGATGCTCTCGGCATACTCCTCGTGATACCATACTGTCTTGAGCTTTCCGTCCTCTCCCCTCCTGATGAGGGTATAAGGGTTGAGCTTGAGAGGGTCGTCGAATGCGTCGAACTCCTCCCTGGTCATGTCTTCAGGATAGAAGCGGGCCCCGGCAGGGCGCTCGCCATAACCCGCGATGAAAGGGGCATTGTTGTCAAGCCTGTCCCAAGGGCCGTAATTGATCATCGCATAGGACCTCTCCGGGCCCTCCGGAAGTGCCTCGAAAACGGACTTGTCCCCGAATGACTGCTGCCAGTAGATATGGTCGACTTCGTCGGCGGCCATTCTGAAAAGGTTCAGTACTTCCTTCCCGTTGTCAGTAAGGCCATCCATATACGGAGAACCTATCTGATAAACAGCATAAGCGTCAACCTTCTTCTGGAGAGGGGACTCGGGGGTCCTGTCAGCACAGCTGCAAGCCGCAATCAGGCAGGCTGCCGCAGCAAAATAACGTCTAAACATAGGCAATCAATGTAAGAATGTCCGGGAAAAGAACTCCCAAGCCCCTCTCCCGGACAGTAATGATCAATCCGTAAATGAATTAGAATGAAAGTGCGATCTGGATGAAATCGTCAGCCTTCAATGCGGCGCCGCCGATGAGACCGCCGTCGATGTCAGGGCAGGCGAAAAGCTCCTTGGCATTGGACGGCTTGCAGCTTCCGCCATAGAGGATGGTGGTATCGTCTGCAACCTGTGCCCCGAACTTGTCAGCGAGCACCTTGCGGATGCAGGCGTGGATCTCCTGTGCCTGCTCTGCCGTAGCGGTCTTGCCGGTTCCGATGGCCCATACAGGCTCATAGGCGACAACAATCTTCGCCATCTCCTCGGCGCTGAGACCGAAGAGAACGTTCTCGATCTGTGAGGTAACGACCTCGAAGTGCTTGCCTGCCTCTCTCTGGTCAAGATTCTCACCTACGCAGTAGATTACATCGAGACCGTTTGCAAGAGCGAGCTTGACCTTCTCAACGAGAATGGCGTCAGTCTCACCGTAATACTGCCTTCTCTCGGAATGTCCGAGGATGGTGTACTCGCAGCCTGCGGAAGCGAGCATTGCCGCAGATACCTCTCCGGTGTATGCACCCTTCTCCTTGTCAGCGCAGTTCTCTGCTGAAAGCTGCACGCGGGTACCCTTTACGACATCAGCAACCGGCACGAGGTGGGTGAAAGGAGTAGCGATCACGAGGCCTACGCCCTCAGCTACCTGGGCTGATTTCTCAACAACTGCCTTTGCGAGTTCAACGCCTTCCGGAACGGTGGTGTTCATTTTCCAGTTTCCGGCAACAATTTTCTTTCTCATTGCAATATAGTTTTTAAATAATTTCCAAACAGTCTGCAAATTTAGTGGTTTTCCCTGAAAATAACAATCTGTCAGGCAGAATCATCATTGTTCCCCGGTAATATTACGGAAAAATATGTCTATATTTGCAGTTCGGGGGTGGCACCTGCCTCCCGGCCAGCGATTTTGAAATAAAAAGAAACAGATATGAACAAGAATTTTGTCGAGGAACTCAGATGGAGGGGCATGATCCAGGACATCATGCCGGGCACTGAGGAGAAGCTTATGGAAGGTCCGACGGCGGCATACGTGGGCATTGATCCCACGGCCGATTCGCTTCACATAGGCCATATGGTCAGCATTATGATACTCAAGCATTTCCAGGAATGCGGACACAAGCCGATTGCCCTCGTGGGCGGAGCTACCGGAATGATCGGAGACCCTTCCGGAAAATCCCAGGAGCGCAATCTCCTCGATGAGGCCACCCTCAACCACAATGTGGAATGCATCAAGAAGCAGCTTTCCAAGTTCCTTGATTTCGAGTCCGATGCACCTAACAGGGCCGAGCTCGTGAACAACTACGACTGGATGAAGGACTACGGATTCCTGAACTTCATCCGCGACATCGGAAAGCACATCACGGTCAACTATATGATGGCCAAGGATTCGGTAAAGATGCGCCTTTCCAATGAATCCAGGGAAGGAATGTCGTTCACCGAGTTCAGCTACCAGCTGCTCCAGGGCTACGACTTCCTCTGGCTCTACCAGAACAAGGGATGCCGTCTGGAGATGGGCGGAAGCGACCAGTGGGGCAACATTACCACAGGCACCGAGCTCATCCGCAGAACTCTAGGAAAGACAGATGCTTACGCTCTCACCTGCCCGCTTATCAGAAAGGCGGACGGAAAGAAGTTCGGCAAGACCGAGAAGGGCAATATCTGGCTCGACCCGGAGAGGACATCCCCTTACGAGTTCTACCAGTTCTGGCTCAATGTGTCCGACGAGGATGCTGACCGCTACATCAAGATTTTCACATTGCTCGGGAAAGAGGAGATCGAGGCTGCCATCGCCGAACACCAGCTCGACCCGGGACAGAGGAAGCTCCAGAAGCTCCTCGCAAAGGAAGTGACAATACTCGTGCACGGAGAGGCTGAATACGAGAACGCCCTCGCCGCATCCAGGATGCTCTTCGGCAATTCCACATCGGAGGAACTCAGAAAACTGGACGAGAGGACATTCCTCGCCGTATTCTCCGGTGTGCCTACATTCGATGTGAAGAAAGAAGACCTGCCGTGCGGCATCATTGACCTTCTCTCCGTCAAGACGCAGGTATTCCCGTCCAAGGGCGAATGCCGGAAGATGATCCAGGGCGGAGGAGTCAGTGTCAACAAGGACAAGATAGCCTCCATCGACCACGTGATTACCGAAAACGACATCGTGGACGGGAAGTACATCCTGGTGCAGAGAGGCAAGAAGAACTACTTCATAATCAACGTCCTGTAATATGGAAAACGGTGCAAGCAAAAGACAGCTCCAGGTAGCGAGGGAACTCCAGAAGGACCTGGCTGAAATCATCCGGAGCAAGGGGATGGCGGCGTTCGGCGGAGCAATGGTCTCCGTCACCGAGGTGAGAATCAGTCCCGACCTCTCTGTCGCCAAGGTTTACCTGAGCGTGTTCCCGTCCTCCAAGGCGGAGGCCGTGATGGAGCAGATCAATGAAAACGGCAGGGCTCTCAGGGGAGAGCTGGGTCACGTCGTGGCCAAGCAGATGAGAATCGTGCCGGAGCTGGCATTCTTCCTCGACACCTCCCTCGACTATGCGGAGCACATCGGGGAGCTTCTTAAAAAATAGCATGAGATGAACCTGTCATTGAGGTTTGCGGTACGCTATCTCTTCGCGAAGAAATCCCATAATGTCATAAACATTATCTCCGCGACGAGCGCTGCCGGCATGGCGACCGGAACCGCTGCCCTCATAATGATAATGTCAGTTTACAACGGGTTCGACGGCCTCGTGAGGGATTCCCTCGGGAACGTCGAGCCCGATATCCTTGTCACCCCGTCCGAGGGCAAGGTCTTCGTCCCGGACTCCCCCGCCTTCGACTGGGCCTACAGCCAGGAGAACGTCCTGAACATGTGCAGCGTCATCGAGGAGAAGGTATTCGCAAACTACGACGGCCGCAGCGGCATTGTGAATGTCAAGGGCGTGGACAAGGTATATGAGGAGGAAAGTCCGCTCAGGGACAAGATCAGGGACGGTTCATTCAGGCTTCACAAGGGGGATATCCATCTTGCGGTGGTGGGAGCCGGGACAGCCGGAAGCCTAGGCATCAATCCGAGATTCGTGGCGCCGATCGAGCTGTATTTTCCGGCAAGGGACAGGAAAATTTCCCTCAGCAATCCCATGGCGTCATTGGAAATGGTGAAGGTCTTCCCGGCCGGAGTGTTTTCGGTCAATGCGGAGACTGACGCCTCGCTCATGATCGTGCCGATCGAGACAATGCGGGAGCTCCTGGAATATGACAATGAGGTATCGGCCGTGGAAATCCGGATGCGCCCGGAAACAGGGGCAAGGGAACTGGGAGAAACCATCTCCGGGCTTCAGGAAAGGCTCGGACCTGGATATCAGGTCAGGGACAGATTCCGCCAGAACGAGGCCCTCTACAGAATGATGAAATATGAGAAGGCCGCCATCTTCCTGATTCTGGTCTTCATTATCATCATCATCTCCTTCAGCATTTTCGGCAGCCTTTCAATGCTCATCATAGAGAAGAAGGGGGACATTGCCACCCTCCGCAGCCTCGGAGCCCCGGAAAAACTTGTCAGAAGAATCTTCGTCACCGAAGGCTGGCTGATTTCCCTGCTCGGACTCGCCATAGGTCTCGCCATAGGAACAGGAGCCTGCCTCATCCAGCAGGAATTCGGGCTCATCAGAATGCCGGGCGGCTTCGCCACCCCGTCCTATCCGGTAATTCTGAAATGGGGAGATATCATCACTACAATACTCTGTGTGTCAGGAATCGGCCTTCTCATGGCCTGGCTTCCGGTAAAGGTCAACATGAAGGAAGACTAGTCCTGGAGTTCCAGCCAGCGCATCTCCTTCTCGTCGAGAATGGCTGACAATTCCCCGAACCTGGCAGATGCGGCCTGAAGTTCGTCATATGACAATGCGCCTCCGGCAAGCTTGGCCTCCAGCTCCTTTTTCTCATTGCCGAGAGTTTCCAGATCCTTCTCCAGCTGCTCCAGCTCACGCTGCTCCCTGTAGGAGAGCTTCTTCTTGCGCTGAACCTCCGGTCTGGATGGCTTCGGTTTCTCCCGGACACGCTCCTCCTGACGCTTTCCGGCCTCATATTCCTTGATATACTCATTGTATTCGGAGTATGAGCCGATGAAGTCCTTCACCACCCCGTCCCCGCAGAATACGAAGAGATGGTCCACCAGCCTGTCGAGGAAATGACGGTCGTGGGATACTATTATCAATGAGCCCTTGAAATCCTTCAGATACTCCTCCAGCACGTCCAGAGTCACGATGTCGAGGTCATTGGTCGGCTCGTCGAGAATGAGAAGATTCGGGTTCTTCATCAATATCGTCATGAGATAGAGCCTTCTGCGCTCGCCTCCGGACAACTTGGCCACCTTCGTGTTGAACATGTCCCGGCTGAAGAGGAATTGGTTCAGCAGGGCCGTGTCCTGGACGATTTCCATCACGGTCTGGTCCTCATTGAACTGCATTCCCGACTGCCTGTAATAGCCGATTTTCAGGGATTCTCCCCTCTCGATGACTCCGGTCAGGGTTCCGTCCTCCGGAATGTTGCCCATGAGGATATTGAGGAAGGTGGATTTTCCGCAGCCGTTGCGGCCTACTATGCCGACTCTCTCGAAACGCTGGAAATTATAGGTGAATCCGTCGAGATATACGTCATTCCCGTATCTGAAACTGAGGTTATGGCAGTCGAAAAGCTTGTTGCCCAGGCGGGAACCCTGTCCCATCGACTCCAGGCTGACTTTCCCCGAACGATAGACCTGCTCAGCCCTCTCCTTCAGTTCGTGGAAGGCATTGATCCTGTAGCGGGCCTTGCCGGTCCTGGCGCAGGGAGAGGCGTGAATCCATTCCAGCTCGCGGCGCAGGATGTTGTTCACCTTGGCAGTCTCGGCATTGTAGTTGTCGATTCTCTCCTGCCGCTTCTCCAGGAAGTTCTGGTAATTGCCCCTGTAGACATAGACAGAGCCGTGGTCAAGCTCGAGCACAGTGTTGCAGACCCGGTCCAGGAAATAACGGTCGTGAGTGACCATCAGCAGGGTGCTGCGGGAATGGCCCAGATAATTCTCCAGATATTCTATAGCATTGATGTCCAGATGGTTGGTAGGCTCGTCCATTATGAAGAAATCGGCATCGGAGGCAAGCATCCTGGCCAGGGCCACACGTTTCACCTCGCCTCCCGAAAGATTCTTCATCAGGCTGTCCCTGCCCACCTCGAAATTGGAGAGAAACTTGTTCACCCTGAGTTCGTAGGCGAAAATCCCGTCCTCATCCAGACCTTCCATATAGGCCGCACTGTCATCAATGACCTGGCGGAATGCCGTCTTCTCCGGGTCAAACTCATATTCCTGCTCCAGAAAGGCAATGCGGATATTGCGGAGGAAGGTGATTTTCCCGCCGGAGTCGGACTTGTCCTTGCCTGCCAGAATACGGAGCAATGTGGACTTGCCGGTACCGTTCGGGGCAATGAGGGCAATCTTGTCCCCCTCGTTTATATTGAAGCCAATGTTCTCGAAGAGCACTTTCGGACCGTAGCTCTTGCTGATATTCTCGATCTGGAGATAACTAGCCATTTTCTATCTGAACATTCTGTCAACTTCCTTGACCGCCTTCGGCAATGCGAAAACGACCACCCTGTCATACGGCTCTATCAACGTGTCCCCGACAGCGATCAGGGACTCGTTGCCCCTGATGATGCCACCGATTATGGCCTCCTTCGGGAAATCCGTGTCCTTCAACGGCTTGCGCGTGATCAGGCTGTCCGGAGCCACTATGTATTCGAGGATTTCGGCATCGGTGCCGCTCATGTATTTCACGAATCTGACCTTGTTGCTGAGGGTCATCTTGAAAATCTTGGCGGCGGTAATGAGCTTCTTGTTGATGACCGTATCCACGCCCATCTCCTCCGCCAGCCTTATGTACTCGATGTTCTCGACTTCCGCCACCGTCTTGCCGACTCCGAATTTCTTCGCCACCACGCAGGCGAGGATGTTCGCCTCATCATTTCCCGTGACTGCGACGAATGCGTCGAAATCCCTGATATTCTCCTCCTGGAGGAAGTCGGAATTACGTCCGTCTCCATTGACCACCAGCACGTTGTCATCAGTATTCTCGCTGAGTTCCATACATCTCCGCCTGTCGGAGTCGATGACCTTCACTGTCTCGACCTGCCTGCAGATTCCGTTGGCCACCATCTCTCCCACGGCACTGGCTCCAAGAATCATGACATTCCGGATTTCCACATTGGTCTTGCCGAGGAAGTCCATCATCGGGCCGATTCCGTCCCTGGTCGTGATGATGAACACAAGGTCGTGATACCTGAGCCGAGTATCGAACTTCGGCATCATCGTGACATTGTCCCTCTGGATGCAGACCACCCTGAAAGGCACGCCCATCGCAGCCGCAAACTCGGAAATCTTCATGTCCATCACCGGAGAATCGTCCTCCAGCTTGAACACGGCGAGCTGGAGCTTTCCCCTGGCGAAATCCATGGAATCGGTGGATGCCGTCCGCTTCAGAATCTCGGTAATCTCCCCCGCGGCAATCTTCTCCGGATAGAACATCATGTCTATTCCCATCTCGGTGAACAGGAACTTGTTGTCGTAGGAAAGGTATTCCTCATCATTGATTCTCGCACATACCCTCCTGCATCCCAGTCTCTTGGCAAGCAGGGCGCTGACAATGTTGACGTCCTGGGACTCTGCCGGATTCACGGCTATGAACAGGTCCGCATTCTCCACACCGGCATCCCTGAGCACCTTGATGGATGAGAGGCTTCCAGTCATTGTCACCACATCAGCCGCACTTCTGAGGCGGGCCAGCCTGTCCGCATCGCAGTCGATGACCGTGATGTCATTGGCCTCGTTGCTGAGCATCTTGGCGAGATGGGAGCCTACTTCGCCGGCTCCTTCAATGATTATCTGCATAGCGAGTTCAATTTTTCAAATATTCTTCTTCCGTGCACCAATGCCTTCAGGATTATGCTCCCCGGCATGATGCCCTTCACTTCCGAGTCAGAATGGGCTTCGGCAAAGGCCTGCACATCCTGCCGGGAAGGCCAGCGGCCCAGTTCCCTGAACTCCGAGTGTGCCCTGACAACAGCCATGAAAGAGGCGGCACTGCCCTTCAGCAGATATGCAGCGGCGGCAATCCCGTCCACCGTCATCCTCAGCAATATCCGTCTACGCGCCTTCCTGCAGGCCCTGCCGGCAGCTTCTGCCGTGCTCTTCCCTGCCTTGCACAGCTCTATGGCAAAGGTGCGGGCCAGATTGTTCTGCAGCATAAGCAGGTTGTTGCGGTAATTCAGCTGCAACTTCCTCGGTGATGTCTGAGGCAATGTTCCTCCGCCTATGTGCCAGACTCTGGACTGAGGCACGATTCTGACCGCATATCCCTCCAGCTGGAGCCTCCAGCAGAAATCGATTTCCTCCATATGGGCGAAGAAACGGTCATCCAGGCCTCCCAGCCTGCGGAACAGACTGCTTCTCACGGCAAGGCAGGCCCCGCTGGCCCACATCACATCTGCGGCATTGTCATACTGGCCATTGTCCTTCTCTATCATTCCCAGTACTCTTCCGCGGCAGAACGGAAAGCCGAGGCTGTCTATATAGCCACCCGCAGCACCTGCATACTCGAATGAATCCCTGTCATACCAGGACATTATCTTGGGTGCGCAGGCCCCTACTTCCGGGCAGTTCTCCATTGTCCTCAGGACAGGGCCCAGCCAGTCCGACGGGACCTCGACATCAGTATTAAGGAGGATGAAGCAGTCAGCATCGACCGCTTCCAGCCCCCTGTCATAGCCGCCCGTGAAGCCGTAATTCCGGTCCAGCCTGATGGTCCTGATGTCAGGAAAATCCTTCTCCATCATCTCCACCGAGCCGTCCGATGAGGCATTGTCAATGACAATTATCTCAGCGTCCTCCCCCTCCGTCGATTCTACCAGCGGAGGCAGGAATTGTCTGAGATAATCGACTGTATTCCAGTTCAGTATGACAATGGCGGTGTGCATTGCCGCTTAATTTCCCTGATGGCAGCAGCCTTCGCCGGTCCCGTGGCCTTCCCCGTGGCAGCAGCCTTCATGTCCTTCATCGTGATGACAGCCGCAGCCGTCACCTCCGCAGCCTCCTTCCTCGCCGCAGCCGCAGCCATCCTCTCCGTGACAGCCGCCATGGCAGCCTCCGGAGCAATGGCAGTCGTGAGGGAGATATTCACCGTGCAGGCCCTCGGTCAGCTCCTTGTCGGTAGCCTCCCTTACGGAAATGACCTTGCCCTTGAAATTCAATGTCTTTCCGGCCATCTGATGGTTGAAGTCCATCACCACGACACCATCCCTGAGTTCCTTCACGACACCCCTCTCAACCATTCCGGCGGAGTTGAGCATAGGAATCATATTCCCGACGAAAAGCATCTGCCTCTGTACCTCTCCATTGATGGAGAACGCTGTCTCAGGCAGTTCCACGACCAGTTTCGGATCATATTCCCCATATCCCTCCTCAGGGGTCAATGTGAATTCAAACAAATCCCCGGCCGTCTTGCCCTCCAGTTCGCTCTCGAACTTGGGCAGCAGCATTTTCGTCCCGTGTATGTAGTCAAGCGGCCTTTCCTCCCCCGCCCTGTCCACAATCTTTCCGTCAACCTCGAGCTCATAGCTCAGCTCGACCACCTTGTTGGTTCCTATTTCCATATACTATTTTATTCAGTTACTGTCTTTTCAGATTTCCAGGTCAATGCGCAGAGAAGCACGGCGAGGGCGCTGGCGACTGCGAGCATGAGGAATGTCATCTGCCAGCCTGCATGCTGGGCCACTCCACCCATGAGAATCTTGGAGAGTATGGCATCGCCGAAGAGGTAGCCGAAGAGGCCCACGAATCCGGCAGCGGTGCCGGCAGCATTCTTCGGAACCAGATTCAGCGCCTGGATGCCTATCATGGCAACCGGGCCGTAGATGCAGAATCCCACGATTATCAATGCAAAGAATATCAAGCCCTTGGCCAGTGACAGATAAGCCTCGCTCCCTACCTCCGCGAACATCCCGGCAATGTTGCCTGCCTGCCAGTAGAGCAGGGTTCCGATGAGGACTATGCTCATGAAAATCACGTTCGGAGGTGTGCATCTTCCCTTGAAGAAGCGTGCAGAGATCCATCCGCAGATGATGGTTCCGAAAATTCCCGCATAGTTGTGGAGCGAGAATGCCAGATTGCTCTGCTCAGCCGTCATGAGGCCCGACTCCTGAAGATAGATCGGAGCCCAGTCGCCCACGCCGTAGCGTACCATATATACGAAGGCATTGGCGAATGCGATTACCCAGAGGAGCCTGTTCTTGAAAATATAGTCGATGAAGAGAGTCTTGAAAGGAATCTTCTCGGTATCCTTGACCTTGGACTTCACTCCGGAATAGTCGTTCCTGTACTCATTGATGGAAGGGAGGCCGCAGGACTGTGGCGTATCCCTGATGAGCCACCAGCATACGGCGGCAATGATGAGTGCCACCACGGCAGGGAGAATGAAGGCTCCCCTCCAGGCCGAGGCCGCAGGCATCCCGAAGAATACCACCAATGACATTCCGGCTGTGGCAAGAAGGCCGAGCGAACCGCTTCCGAATGTATGTGAGGTATTCCACACGGACATCTTGAAGCTTCTCTCATTCTGGCTGAACCAGTGCGCCATTATACGTCCGCAAGGAGGCCAGCCCATTCCGGAAAGCCATCCCACCACGAGCATCAGCACGAAGACGATTGCGATGTTGAGCGCAGGCGTGGACGGGCTGTAAGGTATTACTCCGGTGATGATCATCATCAATGCGGAAAGCATCAGTCCCACCACGAGGAATTTCCTCGCATCAGAGCGGTCCGAGATGCTGCCCATTATGAACTTGCTGAATGCATAGGCGATGGACACTGCGGACATCGCGATACCGATTCCGGCCTTGTCAAGAAGCCCGTTCTCTATCATTCCCGGAGCCGCAAGCGAAAGATTCTTGCGGACAAGATAATAACCGGCATAGCCGAGGAAGGCTCCGAGGAAGACCTTCCACCTCATTGAATTGTAAACCTTCGGAATTTTTTCTGACGGAAGCAGCGGCTTCTGTGCAGGCGGATCAAAAAATCTGGCCATTATTCTAGTTTAATTTGTTAGTAATTATCTTTCGATTGTCATAGCAATGCTTTCGAAACGAAACACAAATGTACGACTAATCCGGCAATAAACCAAACTTCGCCGCCGCGGTGCTATCTGTAACCGAGAAGATAGGAGATGACAGCCATCCTGACATACATTCCGTTGCGCGCCTGCTCGAAATAATATGCGTATGGAGTGGAATCCACGTCAGTGGCGATCTCGGTGACTCTCGGAAGCGGATGGAGAATCCTCATGTTCGGCTTCACTCCGGAAAGCATGCCTGCAGTCAGTTCGTAAACGTCCTTGACCTTCTCGTAATCTGCCTTCTCAGGGAATCTCTCCTGCTGTACCCTGGTCATGTAGAGGATGTCGCAGTCATTGAGATGATCTTCGAGAGAGGTCGTCTCCTCATACGGAATATGCTTGCTGTCAAGGAACTTGAGATATTTGGAAGGCATCCTCAGCTCTTCCGGGGCAGTGAAAATGAACCTGGAGTCGAAATCCGACATCGCCTCGGAGAGGGAATGCACCGTCCTGCCGTATTTGAGGTCACCGACCATATTGATGGTGAGCCCGTCGAGAGTGCCCTGAGTCTGGCGGATGGTGTACATGTCAAGGAGGGTCTGGGTAGGATGCTGGTTGGCGCCGTCTCCGGCATTGACTACAGGAACCGGGGAAACGCCGGCAGCGATGGCCGCAGCCCCCTCCACCGGATGACGCATAACGATCATATCCACATAGTTGGAGACGATCTTGATGGTATCCTCGAGAGTTTCTCCCTTGGAAACACTCGTATTCTTGGCGTCAGGAAAGCCTATCACCCTGGCTCCCAGGCGATTGACAGCTGCCTCGAACGACAGTCTCGTCCTGGTGGACGGCTCGAAGAAAAGGCAGGCTATGACCTTGCCCGCAAGAAAATTCTGTTCCCTGTTCTGTTCGAACTCCCTTGCTACATCAAGAATGTGGAGAATCTCATCTTTTGTGAAATCCTTGATTGAAATTAGACTCTTAGGCATAATAGACTATATTGTTGTTTTTCATTATTCCTTACATGCAACCGAGCAGCCCTGTATCTTCGACACCCTGTCCAGGAAGTCCTTTTCCGCAGACAGCCGCACCGACAGGTCCAGCCTGCATTCCGTCCCGAAATCCTGCCCCTTCTGCTCCAGGCACAAATCCTTCACCATCCTCATCACATCGTTCATCGCCATATATCCGAAATTCAGGGAATATCGCCTTGAGGCTATCTTGGTCACTATTTCAGCATTGGAGATGGCGTCGGAGGAAGAGGTCTTGTAGGCCCGTATCAGGCCGGGTATCCCAAGCTTGATGCCGCCGAAATATCTCACGACGACTATCAGTATGTCGCTGAGACCATTGGAATCAATCTGTCCGAGAATGGGGCGGCCGGCAGAGGAAGAAGGCTCTCCGTCATCATTGGCACGGAACGATTCGCCTTTCCAGCCTATTCTGTAGGCATAGCAATGATGGCGGGCATCGTGGTATTCCTTCTTCAGGGAGGCGACGATATCCCTGACCTCATCCTCGGTCTCCACCGGGTAGGCAAGGGCGATGAAGCGGCTTCCGTTGTCCTTGAAAAGGCCTTCCGACGGACCGGCAATGCTTCTGTATGTATCAATTATCTGCGATACTCCGTCTTCCATGAGTTCAAAATTAGTTAAAAGCGGGAGATTATGCAATGGAAAAGAAATATTTTGTAAATTTGCATCCGCAAAGCGGGCCGGCGACCAGGTCCCGCAACAACTAGCTTATCAACCGATATGATTCTCAAATTCAGAGTATCCCTGCCGGGAATAAAGGGCTTCGCTCGCGTTTATGAGTTGAAGTCCACAACTACGCTTTACGAATTCCACAAGATAATGAGGGACGACATGAACTTCCCTCACGACCAGCTGATCCAGTTCAAGGGCCTTGACGCGGACGGCGAGCTCGTGGCCAGATACGGAATGTTCGACCTCGGGGCCGGAGCCGCAGACGAGGTGAGCGTGGCCGACACCGTGAAGAAAGGCATAGCCTCATTCTGCTATTTCTACAATGCCACAGACAGGAAGAGTGTCATCGTGACATACGAGGGAGAGGTCGAGCCTGTGCCAGGACGCATCTATCCCGCTCTCGTGGAGCAGAAGGGCCCGGATCCGGAAGCCTTCGAGAATGGCTACGTGGCCTACGAGGACCTTCCGGACGAGCAGAAGCATCTGCCGGGAGAGAACCCCGGCTGGGGCAAGGATGCCGAAGGAGACGATGACGACCTCGAAGACATTGACCTCGAGGAGGATGATGACGACGACGACGATGATGTAAAGGACAAGGTGATGGACGACGAGGAGGACATCATCTTCGACGGTTCAGAGGAGCTGACTCTCTAGGCCGCTCCCGGTTCAGCAGATGAAGAGGAAACTCGTCATTGTCACAGGGCCTACCGCTGTGGGGAAGACTGACTGCAGCATCAGTCTCGCCTTGAAGTACGGCTCGCCGGTGATATCCTGCGACTCGAGACAGATATACAGGGAAATGGCAATAGGGACTGCCGTCCCGGATGCTTCACAGCTTGCCGCCGTGAAGCATTATTTTATCCAATGCCGCAGCGTGACGGAGAATTATACCGCCGGAGATTATGAAATCGAAGCTGTTCCCCTGATAGAAAGCCTTTTCAGCGAAGGACACGAAGTGCTTGTAATGTCCGGAGGTTCAGGATTTTACGTAAATGCCATCTGCAATGGCCTGGATGCTCTCCCGGATGCCGACCCTGTCAGGAGGGCGGAGCTCACGGCAAGGCTTGCGGAGGAGGGCGTGGAGTCACTGGCGGAAGAACTGAAGCGTCTCGACCCGGTGAGCTGGGCCGCCATAGACATCCGGAACGGTCACCGCGTGGTCCGGGCCCTGGAGGTATTTCTCCAGACCGGAAAGCCGTTCGTTTCCTTCAGGCTCACTGAACCAAAGCCCCGTTCTTTTGACATTGAGAAGATCTGCCTGACAAGGCCCAGGGAAGAGCTCTACGGCCGCATCGACCGGAGGGTACTGAAAATGATGGACGACGGTCTGGTGGACGAGGTGCGATCGCTGAGCGGATTCCGGGACCTCCCCGCCCTCCGGACCGTAGGCTACAGGGAAATCTTCGACTACCTGGACGGCAACATTCCACTTGACGAGGCTATCCGCCTCATACAAAGAAACACCAGGCATTATGCCAAGAAGCAGCTTACCTGGTGGAAAAGGGACCCGACGGTCAGATGGGTGGAGTTGTGAATTTCTATATCGAAAGCACTCCCAGCACGTCAATAAGTTCCTTGTCGATAGGCTTGTCCTTCTTGATTGCCCTGTCGATCGGAACATAGACAATCTGGTCATTGTGGATACCCACCATCACATTGCGCTGTCCCTCCTTGAGCGCCTCGATGCTGGCGTGGCCGAGACGGCTGGCAAGAATCCTGTCGCAGGCGGTAGGGGTGCCTCCCCTCTGGAGATGGCCGAGGATGGTCACCCTCACGTCATACTGCGGATATTCCTTGCGCACGCGGTCAGCGTAATACATCGCGCCGCCGTCCTTCTTGCTCTCGGAAACAATCACGATACTGCTGTTCTTGCTCTTGCGGAATCCCCTGCTGATGAACTGCTCCAGCTGGTCCACATCCGTCTGGTCCTCAGGGATGATGGCAGCCTCGGCACCGGCAGCGATGGCACTGTTCTGTGCCAGGAAGCCGGCATCCCTGCCCATTACCTCGACGAAGAAGATGCGGTCGTGGGAAGTGGCGGTGTCGCGGATCTTGTCCACGCAGTCAACTATGGTATTGAGGGCGGTGTCATATCCGATAGTGGAGTCAGTGCCGTAGAGATCATTGTCAATGGTGCCCGGAAGGCCGATGACAGGATAGTCATATTCCCGGGCGAGTTTCTGCGCTCCTGTGAGAGAGCCGTTACCTCCTATGACAATCAATGCATCAATACCGAACTTGACGAGATTGTCGTAGGCCTTCTGCATTCCCTCCGGAGTCATAAACTCCATGCTCCTCGCTGTCTTGAGGATTGTGCCACCCCTCTGGATGGTATTGCTTACGCTCTCGGAGGTGAACTCCTTGATTTCACCGTTGATGAGTCCCTCATATCCGCGATAGATGCCCATCACTTTCATTCCGTTATAGATGGCCGTCCTGGTGATGGCCCTGATGCATGCATTCATTCCCGGTGCGTCGCCTCCCGATGTGAGGACACCGACCGTCTTGATTTGTTTTCCCATATCAAATTTTGTTTTCCTCTGTCAATTTTTATATTCTTGACCGAATGATTATTTTTGCAAAGATAAAAAAATTGGAAATTCCTTTTGCAATCGTGGAGAACAATATAAATGAAAATAGGAAATATTGACCTTGGAGACAGGCCGGTTCTTCTCGCTCCGATGGAGGATGTGACCGATGCCTCTTTCAGGATAGTCTGCAAAAAATACGGCGCAGACATGGTCTATACGGAGTTCATTCCTTCAGACGGCCTCATCCGGGATGCCGCCAAGGCCATCGCCAAGATGAAGACCTCGGACGAGGAAGCCCCGATAGGCATCCAGATCTACGGAAACAATCCGGATTCGATGGTGGAGGCTGCCAGGATGGCGGAATCCGCCGCTGAAATAGCCGGGGGCCACGGCTGCGATCTGATTGACATCAACTTCGGCTGTCCGGTGAGCAAGATTGCAGGACGCGGAGCCGGCTCGGGGATGATGAGGGAGCCGGACAAGATGGTGATGATCACGAAAATGATAGTGGACGCCGTGAAGAAGCCGGTGACCGTAAAGACCCGTCTCGGCTGGGACGAGGACTCGAAAATCATAGTGGATCTGGCAGAAAGACTTCAGGATACCGGCATTCAGGCACTTACCATACACGGAAGGACCAGGTGCCAGATGTACAAGGGCGAGGCAGACTGGACTCTTATAGGTGAGGTAAAGAACAATCCGAGGATGCATATTCCAATCATCGGCAACGGGGACATCAATTCTCCGGAAAAGGCTCGGGAAGCATTTGACAGATACGGAGTTGACGGCATAATGATAGGCCGGGCATCGTTCGGGCATCCATGGATTTTCCGGGAGATAAGGCATTATCTCGACACGGGAGAGCTGCTTCCGCCTATGTCAGTGAGGGAGAGGGTGGACCTTGCGAAATGGCATCTCTCCCTGTCAACCGCGCTGAAGGGCCCCGTGATCGGCGTATTGGAGATGCGCCGCCATCTTTCCTGCTACTTCAAGGGCCTGCCCGACTTCAAGGAAACCCGCATGCGGCTTGTGACGGAGCCTTCGGCCGACGCCCTGGCCATGATTCTGGACGAGATCGCCGGGCGGTGGGGAGACTGCAGCCTCACCCAATCATCAAGTGTTTACGGACTTTAAAGATAATTCTGCCTAAAACAATTTCTCTATTGTGAGAAATATTGCTATCTTTGCGCACTATGCTTGACAAAGTACTTCTAGCACCATATTATTGGACCTTGAAATTGAGGCATGCGTTATATAACCGCGGCATCTTCAAGGTCCAAAAATGCGAAGTCCCGACCATCTGCATCGGCAACATCACTGCCGGAGGCACTGGAAAGACTCCGCATACGGAGATGATTGTCAGGACTTTGCTTTCAAGCGCAGACTGGAGCGACAAGCACATCGCCGTGCTCTCCAGGGGACACAAGAGGACAAGCAGCGGGTTTCAGCAGGTTCTTGCAGACGACAGTGCCACTTTCGCCGGTGACGAGCCTCTGCAGATCAAGAACAAGTTCCCGGAAGTGACGGTGGCTGTTGACCGGACAAGGGTGGAAGGCTGCGATTTCCTCCTGCATCCCGAGAAGCTGGCCACATCAAAGGCCGCCAGGAAATGTGTCCACAAGGATATGAAGAAGGCTGAAATCGTTGTGCTTGACGACGCATTCCAGTACCGCTCGCTCGAGGCGTTCTTCAACATTGTGCTGGTGGACTACAACAGGCCCGTGAGCAAGGACCATCTGCTTCCGTTCGGAAGGCTCCGCGACCTCCCCGAGAGGCTTTATCACGCCAATGTCATCATTGTCACCAAATGCCCGGTATTCATGGATGACTGGGAGAAGATTACCTGGGCCAAGTCATTGGGCATCATGAATTTCGACCCTGAATCATGTCAGGGAGTCGATCCCCTCGGCAAGAAGATGACAGTGCTTTTCACCACCATCGACTACTGCCCTCTCGAGCCGGTGTTCCCGGTAAATGACAAGCATTATCTATATTCGAAGAATCTCATCCTTGTATCCGGCATAGCATCGGACACTCCTCTCAAGAGATATCTGAGCGATTCCTACTGCATTGTCAAGCATTTCAAGTTCTCAGACCATCACAATTTCACCGGCCTGGACATAAAGCGTATCCGTCAGGCTACCCGCAGATGGTCCACGGCCGTCATAGGTACCACCGAGAAGGACAGCCAGCGTCTCCGCGGCTGCAGGAAAATCGACGACACTCTCAAGAAGAAGATGTTCCAGATACCGATACAGGTGGATTTCCTCTCCGACCACGAGAAGGATGTCTTCAACGAGACCCTTCTGGGTGCATTGAGAGAATTCGGAAAATAGTCCGCACACATCTTTAGTAATGTTGAATTTCATCTTTATCTCCCCGCAGTTTCCCCATACATACTGGGAATTCTGCAGCAGGCTCAAGAGCAACGGGGTCAACGTATTTGGAATCGCAGATGCGCCATACGAAACCCTGGACGCAAATCTCAAGGAAGCTCTTACAGAGTATTACCGGGTTGACGATATGGAAGATTATCAGCAGATGTTCAAGGCTGTAGCCTTCCTGTCGTACAAATACGGGAAAATCGACTGGATAGAGTCGAACAATGAATACTGGCTCGAACAGGACGCCAGGCTCAGGACCGACTTCAATGTCGTCACGGGAATAAAGACAGACCGCATTGCCTTCATCAAGGAAAAGTCCGAGATGAAGAGGATTTATATGGAGAACGGCATCCCGACCGCAAGACAGATAAAAATGAAGGCTGGGCTGTCTGAGATAATCGGGTTCTGCAGCCTATGCGGCTACCCCGTTATTGCAAAGCCTGATATAGGAGTGGGGGCCGGCGGCACGCATAAGATTCACAATGAGGAAGAACTGAAGGCGTTCTTTGACGCATATCAGGGCGGAGATTATGTCATCGAGGAGTTCATAACCGGTGACATCTGTTCGTACGATGCCATAATAGACAGCGAGGGCAACCCTCTGTTCGAGTCGATGACCGTATGGCCGCCAAGCATCATGGACATTGTCAACAAGAAGCTGGACCTCTCCTATTACGTGGCCAAGGAGATGCCGGAGGCGCTCCGGGCCATCGGCCGCAAGACCGTGAAGGCATTCCGGGTGACGAACCGTTTTGTGCATCTGGAGTATTTCAGACTCGACAGGCCAAGGAAGAATCTCGGCGAGGCCGGAGATTTCGTTGCCCTGGAGGTAAATATGCGGCCTGCCGGCGGATATACTCCGGATATGATCAATTACGCCCACTCCACCGACGTCTACAAGATTTGGGCGGACATGGTGGCGTTTGGCAGGTCCGACCTTGCGGCAGCACCTGGCGAGCGGGAAGAATACTACTGCGCATTTGCCTCAAGGAGAGACATTTACAGATACGTACACAGCCACGGGGAAATCCTCGGAAAGTATGGCGAGGCAATGGTGATGTGCGAAAGGATGCCGGACATAATGTCCGGGGCAATGGGCAACCAGATGTACACTGTGAGACTGAAGACCGAGGAGGAGAAAGACGAATTCATCCGCTTCGTCCACGAAAAAATACAGTAGAACGGCTCCGCTATGCTGACGAATTATGTAAAGCGATACAGCCCGGCACTGGGCCGGGATATGGAATACAAGACCTATGGGGACAAAGGCAAGGCCGTCCTGGTGTTTCCTTCGCAGAACGGAAGGTTTTTCGACTACGAGAACATGGGAATGGTGGACAGCATCGCCGATTACATCGAGTCCGGGAAAATACGTCTGATCTGCGTGGACAGCATCGACGGGGAGACCTGGAGCAATGCAGGCGGAGATCCGAGATGGCGGATTGAACAGCATGAGAGGTGGTTCCATCACGTCATTGACGAGGTCATTCCCGAACAGCGCAGGGACGGCGAGACATTCATGACCACAGGCTGTTCGATGGGCGGATACCACGCCGGCAACTTCTTCTTCCGCCGGCCTGACATATTCGACACACTCATCTCCCTGAGCGGTCTGTATCACGCAAGCTTTTTCTTCGGCGACTACTGCGACGAGCTGGTGTACAACAACTCCCCTCTCGACTTCCTCACCTGGATGCCTGACGACCATTACTACCTGGACATTTACCGCAGACGAAGAATAATCTGCTGCGTGGGCCAGGGCGACTGGGAAGCTGACCTTCTTGACTCGACCCGCCGCCTCGACGCCGTCCTGTCCCGGAAGAACGTGCCGCATTGGACCGACTACTGGGGCTGGGATGTCTCACACGACTGGCCATGGTGGAGAAAGCAGATTGCCTATTTTCTGGGAAAGGTGGTCGGATAAGGGTCCGAAGGCAATGACTTGATCACTGATTAAGGAATATGAAAAAAATAACCTGCTTCAGATATGGATAGGATTTTCGAGAACAGATTGATTTTCGAAGAGGGAGTTTAGTGGTGCTAAATGACCGATGAGAAAAGCAATATGTACCGGAAAAATTATTCATAGATGATGCTTGTTATTTTTTGAAGATTCCTAAAAACACTGTTCAAATGAGAGGCCATTTTATTGACTTGATTGCTGTATCACTCCTGCTGGTCAGCTGTTCGGGCCAGAATCCTGAAGTCACTGAAGCTATCCGCTCACTGGATGCTGTCATCAGCAAGAAGCAGTTGATCGAGGACGCCAAGAATCAGAGAATTGCGCAGCTGAAATCCTGTCTTGATTCATCATCAGACCAGGAGGGCCTGTACAATGTCATGAATGACATCTTCAACGAGTATTTCCAGTATGACGTGGATTCCGCCATCTTCTACGCCCACAGGAAACTCGATCTTGCGATGGAAACGGAGAGGAAAGATCTGATTCTTGATGCGAAGTTCGATATTGCCGACAGATATGTCACTTCAGGAATGTATCAGGAAGCCCTGGAAATAGTTTCTCAAATCGACACCGTAAGACTGGGCAAGAATCTGCACAAGAGAAGGAATTCATTGCTCAACACGGTATATTCCAACCTGATTGACAGAAGCAACGACCCGTTCCTGATAAAGGAAATGGAGGTCAAGCGTGACCTGCACATGCACCGGATGGTTGAAGAGCTTGACAGCACGGACATTGCTTCCGCATTTGTAGGCGCAAGTCTTCTGGTCGGGCAAAATAAGGTCAATGAAGCATTGGAACTGCTTCTGGACTGGGAGAAGAAAGACAATATCGACCTCATTGACAAAGGAATCCTCTGCTACAGCATAGGTTCCGCCTACAGGAGTACGGGAGACCGGGACAAGGCGAAGATCTATCTTGCCAAAAGTGCCAGATATGACCTTATGGTGCCTAAATACGAATACCTTTCCCTGATAGAACTGGCTGGAATGCTCTATGAGGACGGAGATATCGAGAGAGCCTATGCCTACATCATGAGATCGGTGAATGATGCGAATCGTGCCAATGCCCAGAATTGCAAGGAGAGTGTCTATTCCCTCATGCCTATCATTGCCGGAGCGTATGATTCCCTCATTACAAACAGCAACCTTCAGATGAAATATTCCCTGATTATCATGGGGATGATGCTTGTTGCCGTGATATTCCTCATCATAGTGGTAACCAACGAAAAGAAGAAGGTGGATCTGGCAGAAAGGCTCACAAGGGAAAGCAACGGACAGCTGAAAGTCCTGAATGACGAGCTCCGGAAGTCGAATCTGCTTTTAAGAGAGTCAAACCAGATCAAGGATTCTTATCTCGGTCATTATCTGAACATGTGCTCGGATTATATCGACGGCATGGACAGATATCGGTCCTCGATCAGGAAAATCGCCAAGGAAGAGGGAGAACATGCCCTTCTCAATGCCCTGAAATCGAAAGAATTCATGGAGCAGGAACTCGCAGGGTTTTATGCCCAGTTCGATGAAACATTCCTGGAGCTGTTCCCGGACTTCATACCGCAACTGAATGAATTGCTTCAGGAAGACAGACAGGTGAAGACTTCCGTCAAGAATAAAAGCCTCACTACAGAGCTCAGGATTCTTGCCCTGATAAGGCTTGGCGTCAATGATTCCGTGCGCATCGCACACTTTCTCAGGAGGTCTGTTTCCACGATTTACAACTACCGTGTAAAGATGAAGAATTCGGCAAAAGGTGACAGGGAAGAGTTCGAAAAATCGCTTCTGAATATCGGAAAACGTACTTGAACAACTACTAATTTCACTATGACAAATTTTACGTTAAGCTTTAATAATCAATGTAATAATTTTTAAAAACCTTTGTAAGTCACTACTAATTTCCTACCACATATTTGAATTGGGTGAATCTCTCATTTACTTTGCAGAAAACACTAAAACAAAACAATATGCAAAAGCACAAAGATTCATCCGGATTCAGGAGGCTCACACTCCTGATCGGTTTGTTATTCCCGTTGTGCATTTCAGCGCAACAGATCAATGTAAAAGGAATCGTCAAAGATGCACACGGTGAAGGCATACCGGGCGCATCTGTAGTAGTGAAAGGCACGACAACCGGCACCGTTGCCGATGTTGACGGAAGGTTCAGCCTTAATGTCCCGCAGGATGCAGTACTCGAGTTCTCATGCGTGAGCTATGTCACAGCAGAGGAAAGAGTGGCGTCAAGAGACTATCTGGAAGTAATCCTGAATGAGGATACTGAACTCCTCAGCGAAGTTCTTGTCATCGGCTACGGTACAATCCGCAAGAGCGACCTCACAGGTGCCGTTTCGGCAATTTCCAACGACCAGCTGAAAGACTCCCCTGTCCCGAGCGTAGGACAGGCTCTCCAGGGAAAGGTGGCCGGTGTCCAGATCATTGATTCAGGCGCCCCGGGTTCAAACGTGAATATAAAGGTGCGCGGACTTGGTTCCATCAACAACTGCGACCCTCTCATTGTCATTGACGGAGTACCTACCGACCTCGGCCTTAACGCATTGAATACAAGCGACATTGAACGTATCGACGTCCTCAAGGACGCTTCTGCGGCCGCAATCTACGGCTCCCGCGGTGCCAACGGCGTAGTAATGATCACCACCAAGCGGGGTGCCGAAGGCAAAGGCAAGCTTTCGGTCAATGCAAACGCATCATTCCAGAATGCGCACAATGTTCCGCAGATGCTCAATGCCGCACAATATGCCCAGCTGAGCAATGAGATGATGTCGAATGCCGGGCACAACACCAATCCGGACTGGATGGACCCGGCCTCACTCGGTGCCGGAACAGATTGGCTGGACGAAATGCTTCAGACCGGCATCATGCAGAACTATACCTTAAGTTATTCAGGCGGTAACGACAAGGCTCATTACTATGTTTCCGGGGGCTTCCTCGACCAGAGCGGTATCGTACGCAACGTCGGATACAGGAGATTCACATTCCAGAGCAACAGTGACGCTCAGGTTCTCAACTGGCTGAAATTCACGACGAATATCACTTTCAGCGCAGACAGCAAGAATTCCGGTGAATACAGCATTGGAGGCATCATGGGAGCTCTTCCTGTAATCGGCATAAAGGATGAAGACGGCGAATGGGCCGGTCCTGAAGGAAACTCGGAGTGGTACGGAAGCACACGCAACCCTGTAGGCGTGAGCGAGACCAACAAGAGCAAGACCAACGGCTACAATCTCCTCGCGAACATCACCGCGGAGATTTCATTCACCAGATGGCTCAAGTTCAGAAGCACATTCGGATATGATGCAAAGTTCTGGTATTCGGACAGTTTCACTCCGAAATATGACTGGAAACCGTCACCTGTGGAGCAGAGTTCACGCTTCAAAAGCGACAACAAGTCATTTACCTACCTCTGGGACAACTACTTCCTCTTCGACCACACATTTGCCAAGAAGCATCATCTTGGAATCATGGCCGGAACTTCCGCCCAGTGGAACAAATTCGACTATATGAACGCCCAGAAGAATGTGTTCATGTTCGACAATATCCACGAGATGGACAACGGCCAGGAAATGTATTCCATCGACGGCAATCAGAGTGAATGGTCCCTCATGTCTCTCATGGCCCGTCTGAACTATTCATATGCAGACCGTTACCTTATCACCGCCACAGTCCGCCGCGACGGTTCAAGCCGCTTCGGTTCCAACAACCGCTGGGGAACATTCCCTTCAGTATCACTGGCATGGCGTCCTTCAAAAGAGGCGTTCTTCCCTGAGAACAAAGTGGTCAACGACCTCAAGATCCGTGCAGGCTACGGTGTCACCGGAAGCCAGGCAAGTGTCGGAAACTACGGCTATCTTGCAACCTATGACCTTGCCGTCTATTCATTCGGAGCTGCCGGCAAGGAGCAGTCGACTCTCTTCGCAAGGACTCTTGCCAATCCTTCCCTCCACTGGGAGGAAGTCGCACAGACCAATGTCGGAGTTGACATCGCATTCCTCGATTCAAGAATACAGTTCTCGATTGACGGATATCTGAAAGACACAAGGGATATGCTCGTCAAGGCTTCCATCCCTATCACTTCAGGTTTCGAGGATACCAGCACGACCTTCACCAATGCCGGTAAGGTCCGCAACAGCGGTATCGAGATGTCCCTGCACTCCGTCAACTTCGCGGGTGAATTCAACTGGGAAACTGATATCAACGCGACATGGAACAGGAACAAGATCGTTGACCTGAACAGCGATGTACCGAATTACATCAATCAGATCAACAACTCGTATGTCACCATGCTTGCAAACGGTTACCCTATCAACGTATTCTACGGATATGTGACCGACGGAATTTTCCAGAACCAGACAGAAATCGACAAGCATGCATACCAGCCGGGTGCTGAACCTGGCGATATCAGGTTCCGCGACCTGAACAATGACGGTGTGATCAACGACAGTGACCGTACGGTCATCGGCAACCCGAACCCTTCATGGCTTTTCTCCATGAACAACCGCTTCGAGTGGAAGGGCCTGGAACTGAACATCTACCTCCAGGGAGTAGCCGGCAACCAGATATTCAACGCAAACAATGTCACCAATACCGGAATGTCATCCGCGACAAACCAGACGACTGCCGTCCTGAGCAGATGGAACGGCGAAGGCACAAGCAACAGAATGCCGAGGGCCGTCTATGCTGACCCTAACCAGAACTGCCGCGTTTCCGACAGATTCGTCGAGAACGGTTCATACCTGCGCGTAAAGAACATCACACTCGCCTACTCCTTCCCTAAGAGATGGATGGACAAAATTCATGTTGATGGCCTGCGACTCGCTCTTTCATGCGAAAATGTCGCCACCATCACCGGGTATTCGGGCTTCGATCCTGAAGTTTCCATCAACGGCATCGATGCATCACTCTATCCTATTCCGAGGACTTTCAGTGTAGGACTCAACTTGAACTTCTAATCGCAGCATCATCATGAAAAAGATAACAACAATATTTCTGGCAGCATCCATAATGGTATCCTGCAGCGATTTCCTCACGAAGTCGCCGTCAAGCCAGGTCGACCCTGACACCAACGTGACGGAGGATGTGGCAGTGGCACTCACAAATGCATGTTACCGCACACTCCAGTCTTCCAATATGTACAACCAGCGCATCTGGACCCTTGACATCGTAGCCGGCAACAGCAATGTCGGCGCAGGCGGCGGCACAGACGGCCTGGAGACCGTCCAGGCAGCCCAGTTCGTGACCCAGAGCGACAATGGAATGGCTCTGTACATGTGGAGGTCCCCTTGGGTTGGAATCGGACAGTGCAATATCGTGATCAACAGTGTCAGCGGGGCGGAAATTGATGAAGATGTGAAGAATCAGTGTCTCGGCGAGGCTTATTTCCTCCGCTCCCACTATTACTACATTCTTGTACGCCTTTACGGAAAGCTCCCTCTCCGCACGGAGCCTTATAACCCGGGTGAAGACCCTGCAATAGAAAGAAGCTCGGTGGAAGATGTCTATAACCTCATCATCAGCGACTGCTCCAAGGCAATCGAGCTTCTTCCCGCAAAGAACGAGTATGACAGCATGAATCTCGGCCGTGCCTGCAAGGAGGCTGCAATGTGCCAGCTGGCTGACATCTACCTCACTCTCGCCCCGAAGGATAACTCCCTCTACTCGGAGGTCGTCGATCTCTGCAATGAAATCGAAGGATACGGCTACGACCTTTCCACAATGAACTATCTGGACAACTTCGACGCCACAAAGAACAACACTGCGGAGTCTCTGTTCGAGGTGCAGTACACGGGAAACACGGAATATGATTTCTGGGGAAATGATGTACAGTCTTCATGGCTTTCCACATTCATGGGGCCGAGAAACTCAGACTTCGTGGCAGGAAGCTATGGATGGAACCAGCCTACTGAAGAATTTGTAAGCCAATATGAAGAGGGAGACCTCAGGAAAGACTGGACCATACTCTATGAAGGCTGCCCTGATTTCGACGGCAAGGCCTACAAGAAATCATACTCGAATACCGGCTACAACGTCCGCAAGTTCCTCGTTTCCAAATCAGTATCTCCGGAATACAATACCAATCCGGCCAACTTCGTGGTTTACCGCTTTGCTGATGTGCTCCTGAAGAAAGCCGAAGCGCTGAACGAGCTTGGCAGGACGAGCGAAGCTGCCCTTCCGCTGAACATAGTGCGCAGAAGAGCCGGGCTTCCAGGTGTTTCAGGCCTGACACAGGAGGAGATGCGCGAGAAGATCATCCACGAGCGCCGCATGGAACTCGCATTCGAGGGCCACAGATGGTTCGACATGATCCGCATAGGTGATGGAGACTATGCTGTCGATTTCCTCAAATCCATAGGCAAGACCAATGTGAACAAGAACAGGCTCATCTTCCCTATTCCCCAGACGGAAATGGATGCCAATCCTCTGATGGACCAGAACCCTGGATATTAACAGATAACATGAATGATTATGAAACCGTATATTTTGACACTGGCAGCAGCAGGCGCATTGATTCTTTCGGGCTGCACTGACAATAGTTACATGGAACTGGACAAGGGCAGCAATGACCTTACCCTGAATTCAGACATCACCGAGATCGCGCTGCAGGAAATCAATTCTTCAGCGACTGCCATCAATCTCGAATGGAGCACCGGACACAACTTCAAGTCAGGAAACAAGATTTACTACACATTGGAGATTGCTCCGGCAGGTTCTGACTTCTCGGAAGCATACGTTGCGGTGGACAACGAGACTCAGGTCTATAAATGGAGCAAGACCGTTGAAGAGCTCAACGACATCCTCCGCAACAACTTCGGAAAAGCATCTCAGTCATACCAGGCAAGGGTAAGGGCTACTGTTCCGGACTATGACGAGATTCAGGAATCGGCAGTGGAGTTCAGCGCTTCCACCTACGAGCCTGTCACGAAGACCCTGTACATCATCGGCGATGCCGCCCCTAACGGATGGTCTGCAGACAATGCGGCAGAGATGACACGCACATCCAACGGAGTATTCACCTGGCAAGGCAACATGAAAGAAGGCAACTTCAAGTTCATCACCACGCTGGGACAGTTCCTTCCTTCATACAACAAAGGCCTGGACGGCAAGCTCATTTACAGAGCCAGCGATAACGATCCGGATGAACCGTTCCACATCGATGAGGCCTATACATACAAGATTGACGTGAACCTCCTCACCGGAGAGATCTCATGGAACAAGAGCGAAGCCGAGACTCCTGCCTATGACAATCTTTACCTTGTCGGAAACATGACAGGCTGGGGCTTCGAGGCAATGCAGAGAGATATTCTCGACCCGTTCCTTTTCAGGATGGGAAGATACTTCGAGCAGGGAGGAGAATTCAAGTTCGGAACCTCCAACGGCAACTGGGAGAATATGCTCAAGGCAACAACCCCGAATGCATCCATCACAGAGACTTCAATGGAGTTTGTAAGCGGGTTCGATCCCGACAACAAGTGGGTCATGAAAGACGAAGAAATCGGGAAAGCTTACAAGATCTGCGTGGACATCCGCAAAGGCAAAGAGCGCATGATGATGCGAGAGTTCGTTCCTTACGGATGCATCTACCTCATCGGCAGCGCATGCTCGGCAGGCTGGGATATTTCGAATGCCCTTCCGATGAATGTCGATGATTCAAATCCATATATCCTCACCTGGGAAGGAGCGCTTGACAAAGGAGAACTCAAGTTCACCTGCGACAAGAGATCAGACTGGGGCGGAGCATGGATGCTTGCAGACGAAGACGGCAAGAGCCCGACCGGCCAGCAGGAAAGACTTCTCTTCGTCGACAAGGCCGATGAGTGGTTCAAATCACAGTATCTTGAGATCGGAGTAGGTGACATTGACCGGAAATGGCAGATTCCTTCCGCAGGAACTTATTCCATCACTCTGGACCAGCTTAATGAAACCGTCACCATCATCAAGAAATGACAAGACAGACGTTTGCAGCATTAGTACTCAGCACCGCCTTCGCGCTCTCATGCACGAGGGGCGGTGCTCCTGATAATTCCTCAGGCGGGAACAATGATGAAATCATTTCCGAAGTTACTGAGGTAACGGAAGTGACATCATCCATTTCCATGAACATATCCACGGACAAATCCATTTACAAGCCCGGAGAAACCGTGACTTTCACCGCAGACAACATGCCTTCAGGTGCAAAGATCAGATACCGGCACAACGACGAAACGGTTCTCATTCAGGATGCCTCCTCGGCGACCTGGCAATGGACGGCCCCGTCGGAGGATTTTACCGGATATCTGGTGGACATATTCATTGAAAGTGAAAAAGGCGAGCTCATCTACGGTACCATTGCCGTGGATGTCTCAAGCGACTGGACCAGATTCCCGCGCTACGGCTTCGTCGGCGACTTCGACAGCTCCAAGCTTGAAGAAGGAGTCATCGAGGCGGAGATGGATTTCCTGAGAAGATGCCACATCAACGGCATCCAGTTCTATGACTGGCACAACAAGCACCACTGGCCACTCGGTGGAACAATGGAACGGATTGATGAGGTATATAATGATATTGCCAACCGGCCGGTTTATTCCGAAGTCCTGAAGAAGTACATCAAAGTGCAGCATGACTACGGCATGAAATGCATGTTCTACAATCTCTGCTACGGAGCGCTGGATGATGCCGCCGCGGACGGAGTCAAGGAAGAATGGTACATTTTCAAGGGAGCGAACCGGACCGACAAGGATTTTCACGGCCTTCCGGACAGCTGGAAGAGCAATATATTCCTGCTGGACCCCGGCAATGAGCAGTGGCAGGAGTATCTGGCAGAACGGAACAGGGAGGTTTACACCCACTTCGATTTCGACGGGTTCCACATTGACCAGCTGGGCTACAGAGGCGACCGCTACGACTGGAACAGCAACATTGTCAACTTCCCTAAAAGCTACGCCTCATTCATAAAGGCGATGAAGAATGCCCATCCGGACAAGACTCTGGTAATGAATGCAGTAGGAAGCTATGGCGCATCCCAGATTGCCGGCACCGGCTGCATGGGATTCCTCTACAACGAATGCTGGGAATATGAATCGGAGTTCAAGGACCTGTACAATATCGTCAAGGCCAATGACTCCTACAGTTCAAACACGCTCAACACCGTATTTGCGGCATACATGAACTATGGATGCGACAACAGGGAATTCAACATCCCGGGAGTCCTGCTCACAGATGCGGTAATGTTCGCAATCGGAGGATCGCATCTTGAACTGGGAGACCACATGCTCTGCAGGGAATATTTCCCGTACAAGGGCGTTACGATGAGCGAGGCGCTGCGCACCCAGATTGTAAGATATTACGATTTCATGACTGCGTACCAGAATCTGCTCAGGGGCGAAAGCACTGCCGCACAGATAAGTGTCGACGTGGCCTATAACGGCAGCTCGAAGAATGTCAAGATAGCCCAGTGGCCGCCTCAGCAGGGGAAGATCACGACTTTTGCGAAGCAGACTGACGGCAGGCAGGTTATCCACATGCTGAATTTCCTTTCTGCGGAAAGCCTCTCCTGGAGAGATTACAACGGAAACATGGTGGAACCGAGACTTGTAAACTCCATACCTGTGGAAATCAAGACGAACAAGACCATCCGGAAAGTCTGGGTTGCAAGCCCTGACAAACATGCCGGAGCGCCTGTCGAACTTGCTTTCAGGCAGACTGCGGAGTCCGTAAGCTTCACTGTCCCTTCCCTTAAATACTGGACAATGATCGTATTGGAGTAAACATGAAAAGATTATTTACAGTAATCCTCATCAGCCTGATAAGCGCTGGAAGTGTTCTTGCAGACACGGTATTCTCAAAGGATGGCAGCAGCGTCAGATTCATCTCTGATGACGGTGCCGTGCTCGAACTCAAGATGTGCAGTCAGTCAGTCGTCAGGGTCAGGTTTGCTCCGGACGGAGTCATGGAGGATGAAAGGAAATCCTATGCCGTCGGGAACGATGACCTCAGCCCGTTCGAGGTGAATGTCAATGAGCAGGCGGCCTGCTACGAGATCTTCACCGACAAGCTGAGAATCAGGATTGACAGGAGCCCGTTGAAACTCCAGATATTCGACAAATATCAGAAGCTCCTTTTCAGCGACTGTGCAGACAGGGGACGTTCAGTCGAGGGTTCCAGGAAAGTCGAGTACAAGATTCTCAGGAGAGATGAACATTTCTTCGGCCTCGGAGAGAAGACGGGAAAACTTGACCGCAGGGGTGAACAATACAAGATGTGGAACAGCGACAAGCCATGCTACAGCATTGTGGAAGACCCCCTGTACAAAAGCATTCCTTTTTTCATGAGCAACTACCACTATGGCATTTTTCTGGACAACACCTACAAGACCGAATTCAAATTCGGAACCGAAAGCCGCGACTGGTACAGTTTCGAGGTCCCTGACGGAGAGATGGCCTATTATTTCATCTTCGGAAGCGATTTCAAGGAAATCATCGGTCAGTACACCCTGCTTACCGGCAAACCCATAATGCCACCGAAATGGGCATTGGGATTTTCCCAGTGCAGGGGACTTCTTACCAATGAAAAACTCACTTATGAGATTGCCCGGGGATATAGGGAAAGAGGCATTCCCTGCGATGTCATATACCAGGACATAGGATGGACTGAATACCTTCAGGACTTCGAATGGCGCAAAGGCAACTACACCAATCCGCGCAAGATGCTTTCCGACCTGGACTCCATGGGCTTCAAGGTAATACTGTCACAGGACCCTGTCATTTCAAAGGCGAATGCAAGGCAATGGGAAGAGGCTGACAGCCTGGGCTACTTCGTGAAGGATGTCCGGACAGGCAAGAGCTATGACATGCCATGGCCTTGGGGCGGGGACTGCGGAGTCGTGGATTTCACCAATCCTGAAGTGGCAGCATGGTGGGGAGCATACCAGCAGAAACCTCTGGACGACGGTGCGGCCGGGTTCTGGACTGATATGGGAGAGCCGGCCTGGAGCAACGAAGAGTCCGTCGAAAGGCTCTACATGCAGCACCACGACGGCATGCATTCGGAGATCCACAATGTTTACGGCCTCACCTGGGACAAAGTCGTCAAGGAGCAGTTCGAACTCCGCAATCCAGACAGAAGAGTGTTCCAGATGACCAGGGCAGCATATGCAGGTCTTCAGAAATACACCTTTGGCTGGACCGGTGACAGTGGATGCGCCGAAGGGGTCACCAAGGGCTGGGCGCAGATGGAGAACCAGATTGCCGTCCTGCTTTCGGCAGGCCTGGGACTCATCCCGTTCACGACTACGGACATTTCCGGCTACTGCGGCGATATCGACGATTATCCGGAAATGGCGGAACTTTATGTGAGATGGGTACAGATGGGTGCATTCAACCCTATCAGCCGGATTCACCATGAAGGGAACAACGCCGTGGAGCCGTGGCTGTTCGGAGAGGATGCGGAAAAGTATGTCAAGGACGCCATTTCATTGAAATACTCCCTCCTGCCTTACATTTATTCCTATGCCCGGGAAGCTCACGACACCGGACTCCCGATCATGCGCGCCATGTTCCTGGAATATCCCAATGACAGTCAGACATTCTCCACCGACAATCAGTTCATGTTCGGGGAGGAGCTGCTGGTTGCTCCCGCAGTGAAGAGAAATGCGAAGAAGAGAAATGTATATCTTCCTGAAGGTGAATGGATTGACTTCAATGACATGAAGACTGTCTATGATGGCGAGCAGTGGATCAGCGTCGATGCTCCTCTGAGCAGGATACCGATGTTCGTCAGAAAGGGAAGCATCATTCCAAGGATGCCGGTTATGGACTACACCCGTCAGAAGGCTGTATATCCGGTCAGATTCCAGATATTCCCTGCAGATGAAGGAGAGAGTGCCGGCTTCAGCCTCTATGAGGATGACGGCGAGAGTCTCGGATATCTCCGGGATGAGTTCATCAGAACAGAGGTCAGCTGCAGGAGCCTTGAAAAGGGATTTGAAATCGAGCTGGGAGAGCGTGTCGGAAAAGGCTATCAGGTTCCCGGCCGGAGAAATTTCATCTTTGAAGTCCACACTGACAAGGCATTGAGAAAAATTGCCATTGACGGCAAGACTGTCGGCAGGACCAGTGAGGAGAAGCTAACCGGAGAGGCTGAAAAGGATTTCTCAAAGGCAGTATCATCTATTGACAGGAAATCGGGAATATATCTCGTCAGGATTCCCGATGATGGCGGAAAACATATAATAACACTTTATGAATAAGTTAGTTACAGGACTTTGTACAGCAGCCTTGCTCATTGGCTGCACAAATGGAAAAAACAGTCAGATTACTGACGTCAATACCCTTTCTTCTCCGGATGGAAAGCTCGAGATGAGCTTCCACCTGACCGGGGACGGCACGCCGGAATACACGCTCGACTATGACGGCAGGCCAGTCATCCTGAGTTCGGGAATGGGTTTTGAGCTGCGCGGAGTGCTGAAAGCCCAGAAAATAGATTACAATGCAGACGGTACCGTCTCCAAATCAGACTGGAAACCTTGCGAATCGCTGCACGACGGATTCGCGGTGGAAAGTGTCGAGAGGAGTTCGCATGATGAGACCTGGGCCCCTGTATGGGGTGAGGAAGACTCCATACGCAACAATTACAATGAATTGACTGTCAATCTGGTACAGGCCTCTACAGAAAGGAGGCTTGTCATAAGGTTCCGCCTGTTCAATGACGGCTTGGGCTTCCGCTATGAGTTCCCGTCACAGAAGAATCTCAACTATTTCGTTATCAAGGAAGAGCTCACACAGTTCGCCATGACCGCAGACCATACGGCCTGGTGGATTCCAGGAGACTACGACACTCAGGAGTACAACTACACCCAGTGCCGTCTCAGCGAGATTTCAAAACATTTCAAAGAGGCTCTCACCGGCAATGATTCCCAGACTCCGTTCTCCATAAACGGAGTGCAGACCTCCCTCCAGCTCCGTACGGACGAGGGATTGTACATAAACATCCACGAGGCCGCTCTCGTCAACTATCCATGCATGCATCTGGATCTGGACCCTGCCACCCTCACTTTCACCTCGCATCTGACTCCAGATGCGCAAGGATGGAAAGGCCGTATGCAGACCCCTTGCAAAACGCCATGGAGGACCATTCAGGTGGCCCCTAGCGCAACAGCGCAGCTTGCATCGAGGATGATACTCAACCTCAACGAACCCTGCGCCCTTGAGGATGTCTCGTGGATTCATCCGATTAAATATGTCGGAGTATGGTGGGAGATGATTTCCGGGAAAGGCTCCTGGAACTATACCGATGACTTCTCTTCGGTAAAACTCGGAGAGACGGACTATTCCCGGAGCACCCCTAACGGGAGGCATTCCGCGAACAATGCCAATGTCAGACGATATATTGATTTTGCCGCGGAGCACGGTTTCGACGAGGTCCTCGTGGAAGGATGGAATGAAGGCTGGGAAGACTGGGCTAACTGCAATAAAGACTATGTCTTCGATTTCATTACGCCATATCCGGATTTCGACATCAAGGCCCTCAACGACTATGCCCATTCCAAAGGGGTGAAACTTCTCATGCACCATGAGACCTCTGCCTCCGCAAGGAACTATGAAAGGCATATGGAACAGGCATACCAGCTCATGAACAGATATGGTTATGATGCGGTAAAGAGCGGCTATGTCGGAGACATCCTTCCCCTCGGGGAACATCACTACAGCCAGTGGCTCATAAACCACTATCTCTATGCCGTCACCGAAGCCGCCAGGCATCACATAATGGTCAATGCCCACGAAGCCGTAAGGCCGACCGGACTGTGCCGCACCTATCCTAATCTGGTCGGCAATGAATCTGCGCGAGGCACTGAGTATCAGGCATTCGGAGGAACACCTCCGTCTCACGTTACAGTTCTGCCATTCACCCGCCTGAACGGTGGCCCGATGGACTTTACCCCGGGAATTTTCGTCATGGACCTTGCTTCCGCCACAGGAGGCAGAAACACATCATGGGTCAATGCGACGATTGCCAACCAGCTCGGTCTGTATGTTACGATGTACTCCCCTCTCCAGATGGCGGCAGACTATCCGGAACACTATGAGCAATTCATGGATGCATTCCAGTTCATAAAAGATGTCGAAGTGGATTGGCGCAGGTCGGAATATCTTCTGGCTGAGCCGGGCGACTACATTGTGACAGCCCGTCAGGGAAAGAAGAGCGGACGCTGGTTCATGGGAGGCGTTAACGATGAGAACGCAAGGACATTGTCCGTTCCCCTGTCATTCCTGGAAAACGACAAGACCTATGAGGCAACCATCTATGCAGATGCATCAGATGCGCATTACAGGAACAATCCTCAAGCCTATACCATCACGGGAAGGACTGTCACTTCATCGGATTCCCTTGAGATCTTCATGGCTCCGGGTGGAGGATTCGCAGTCAGCTTTGCCGAACAGCAGTAAACCCTTATTATTGCAAAAGGGACTGGCCACCCGGTCAGTCCCTTTTTGTCATGCGTCACCTTTCCGACTATTCTGAAAGTATCTTGTTCTGCTCCTGCACGGACTCGTCGTGGATAGCCGTGAAGAGCTTGGCGATGAAGTCGGCTGAGAGGCCGTAGGCCTTGGCCTTCTCCTGCATGGTGCTCAGGACCTCGTCCCAGCGGGAAGTCTGGAGAATAGCGATGTTGTGTTCCTTCTTGTACTTTCCGATGCTGCGGCTGACATTCATTCGGGAGCTGAGGATGTAGAGAATGTTCTCGTCAATGATGTCGATCTGGGCACGGAGCTGATCGATGTTCTCCTTGTATTCCGGGCTGTCCGAATCGCTCTGACGGACAACGAGATGAGAGATGAGCTCGCCGAGATCCTCAGGGGTCAGCTGCTGCTTGGCGTCGCTCAGGGCGCAGGACGGGTCGCAGTGGGACTCCAGCATAAGGCCGTCAAGACCGAGGTCAAGAGCCCTCTGGGAAATCTCCTGGAGATATTTGCGGTTTCCTCCCATGTGGCTCGGATCGGCGAAGAAAGGCATATCGGGGAAACGGGTCCTGAGCTCGACGGCAATCTGCCAGCCCGGGGAATTGCGGTAAGCCATCTTGTCCGATGTCGAGAATCCCCTGTGAATTACACCGAGTTTCCTGATGCCGGCCTGGTTGAGCCTTTCGAGAGCTCCGACCCACAGATCGAGGTCCGGGTTGACCGGGTTCTTCACAAGCACAGGGACATCCGTATCCTTCAATGCATCAGCGATTTCCTGTACAAGGAAAGGATTGGCGGTGGTGCGGGCTCCAATCCAGACCATATCCACGCCGAACTTCAGGCAGTCGAATATATGCTTCTCGCTGGCAACCTCGGTGGCCACCTTCATTCCGAGTTCGTTCTTGACCCTCTGAAGCCATTTGAGGCCAGGTGTTCCTATACCCTCGAAATTGTTCGGATGAGTGCGCGGCTTCCAGATACCTGCTCTGAAGACATTGATGCCCAGGGACTTGAGACCGCGGGCAGTCTGCATTACCTGAACCTCCGACTCGGCGCTGCAAGGGCCTGCTATCATCAGAGGTTTCTTTCCCTCAGGGAAAATGCCCCATTCGGAAACGGGGATGAGATCGAGTCTGCTTTCCATATTGAATTATCTTAGAATTTTCTTGATTCGGTTCGCCTCGCCGATGAGGCTGCGGATCTTCTCCTCGTCATAGTCGGAAATCGCCTCCCTGAACTCCTTCATCTTGTCAATGTAGGTGTCTATCACCTGGAGCACATTGTCCCTGTTCTGGGAAAGAATCGGGACCCACATGTCAGCATTGCTCTTGGCCAGCCGGACAGTGGAGGAGAAACCTCCGGAAGCAAGGTCGAAGATATGCTTCTCGTCCTTCTCCTTGTCCAGTACGGTCAGGGCAAGGGCGAATGAAGTAACGTGGGAGATGTGGGACACGTAGGCCGTGTGGACATCGTGATTGTCCGCATTCATGTAGATAGGCCTCATGTTCAGCACGTCATAGAGATTCTCAATGGTCTTGACCGCCTTCGGATCGGACTCCTCGCTGTTGGCAAAGATGCAGGCCCGGCCGTCGAAAAGATTAGGCATGGCAGCCCATGGGCCCGAGTACTCGGTTCCGGCCATCGGATGAGTGGCCACGTAGCGGCTCCTCATGGGATGATAATGCACGCATCTGACAATCTGGCCCTTGGTCGAGCAGGTGTCGATGACAATCTTGTCCTTTGTCCCCGCAAACCTGTCCAGCACCTGCGGTAGCATCTTCACAGCAGTCCCCACAGGTACGGCAATGATGACAATGTCCCCGCGCGATACGGCATCGTCGAAGCCGACCACCTCGTCCACAAGGCCGATTTTCTCCGCCGCCGCAGCATTGACAGGGTCATTCTCCACACCGAGCACCCTGTCCGCGAATCCTCTTTTCTTCAGGTCAATGGCCATCGATCCGCCGATGAGTCCGAGACCTATGACTGACACAATCATAATATTTCCCTGATTTTCGCCTCCGCGTTCGCCAGCACCTCAGGCGTCGCGCAGAGTGATATCCTGACATAATCCCTTCCGTTCTTTCCGAAAATGAATCCCGGAGTGATGAATACTCCCGCCTCATGAAGAATGACATCCGAAACCCTTTCGCCCAGGCTGGCATCCTCATCCATGCAGGAACGTCCCTGCAGCAGGACATTGTCACCGTCCACCTTGCCCCAGAGGAAAAGGCCTGCCGAAGCATGGTCGTAGCGGGCTCCTATGAGGTCGAATATTCTTCCGGCCGCCTCCCTGCGGACACGATATCCGGCATTGAGCCTGCTGAACCACTCCGGACCCTGCTCCAATGCCTTTACGGCCGCCATCTGCATCGGCTTGAACATTCCTGAATCCATCTGGCTCTTGACCTTCAGCACCTCGGCAATGATTTCCTTCGAACCGCCCACCATTCCGATTCTCCAGCCGGACATATTGTGGGCCTTGCTGAGGGAATTGAGCTCCAGGCAGCAGTCCATCGCCCCCTTCGCGGCAAGGATGGAGAGAGGCTTGTCATTGAGAATGAAGCTGTATGGGTTATCATTGACAATCAATATGTTATACTTCAATCCGAAATCCACGAGTCTCTGGTACAGCTCCGGTGTGGCACTGCCCCCGGTCGGCATATTGGGATAGTTGGTCCACATTATCTTCACCCCTTCGAGGTCCATTCTTTCGAGGGCCTCGAAGTCAGGATGCCAGCCGTTGTCCTCCTTCAGGTCGTAGGTCAGGATTTCCGCCCCCACGAGCCTGGATGCGGAGGTGTAGGTAGGATAGCCCGGGTCCGGAACAAGGACCTTGTCACCCTCGTTGATGAATGCGAGACTGATGAGGAGAATGCCCTCCTTGGAGCCGAAAAGCGGCTGGATTTCTCCGTCCGGGGACAATGTGACCCCATAATATCTTGAATACCAGTCAGAAAACGCCTTGCGCAATGCGGGTGTACCGACATAGCTCTGATATGCGTGATTGCCCGGTTCCGCAGCTAGCGTCCGGAGTTCCGAAATCGCTTCAGCAGGAGGCATTCCGTCCGGTGCGCCGATTCCCAGATTGATCACTTTCGGCAGTCCCGAAGCCGTCCTTTCGGCATTCATGCTGTCGATTTCCTTCAGCTTCCTTGAGAAATAATACTCCTTGACCGAAGCCGTCCTGTCCGCAGGTCTTATTATCATAATGTCACCTCCTGTATATATTCGCCCATGATGTCAAGCCCATCCACGAGCGGCCTCACGGCTGAAAGTGCCTGAGTATAACGCTCATAGCTTCCGAATGTTATGTCCACGTAGAAGAAGTACTGCCACTTCTCTCCCGGAATGGGCAGGGACTGGATTCTCGACAGGTTCATGTCGTAGAATGAGAGAATGGTGAGAATGTGAGCCAGCGAGCCCGGCGTATGTGGAAGAGTGAAGCAGATGGAGGATTTGTTGATTTTCTCCTCAGGCACGCTCACGGCATCATCCACAATGAGGAAGCGGGTGAAATTCTGCTTGTACGTCTCAATGTTGCCGGCAAGAATCTCCAGGCCGAAACGCTCTGCAGCCAGTGAAGATGCCACCGCTCCAACCCCCATGAGATGGCCCTCAGCCACGTCAGCGGCACTCTTGGCAGTATCCTCGGACTCAACCATCTGAATCCACGGGCATTCCCTCTCGAAATACTGGCGGGTCTGGTTGATGGCCATGTAATGGGTCCTTACCTCTTTTATGTCCTCCAGGGACTGTCCCGGCAATGCCATCAGATTCTGGTGTATGTGAAGGTAGATTTCGCCCTTGACCTTGGCTCCGTAACGTCTGAGGAGGTCGAAATTCGGAAGAAGTCCTCCTGAAGTCGTGTTCTCCACCGCAATGATCAGCGCATCGGCCTCGCCCGTCCCAAGCGCCTTGAACATCCCCTCGAACGTGGCGCATTCAATTATTTCCGGCGTCCCGGGTTCTCCCAGCCTGTCATAGAAAATACAGGCGGCCTGCTCGTGGAAACTGCCGTGGAATCCCTGTATTGCAACTTTCTTTGCCATTAATCTGTAAGTTTCGTTTCTCCAAAAAAAGAAGGCCGTCCGATATCCGGGCAGCCCTCTTCATATATTTCCCAATTATGAATCTACACGTGACCCGGACCTTTATCTTGCCTGATAAAAGTAAAAGTAAAGCCCGTAGTCAAAAAATCGTGTGCTGTTTCTCATAATAGGGGCAAATATAGAAAATTAATTCCTAAAATATGCAATCAGCAAGGAAAATTTCATCACTTTATTTCAGAAGCCTTGAGCACAAGCTGGCAGAATGCCGCACGATAGCCGTGAGGGTCATATTCCGACTGGCCAGCAAGGTTATAGGCCATTGCAAAATCGGCATCTCCCCTGTACTGGGAATCCAGGAGGGTCAACCCGTATGCGGCGACGCCGGCAGCGAACCGGAACTCGGTGGACGTGGCGGCAGCCTCTCCCACATTGCAGGAAAGCGGGATGCTGTCCTCCCCGAGTTTGTCCTTGTATCGGAAATCGAAGACAGCGATATCCGAGCCTTCACCGTAGCCCTCGGCCGGAATGATTTCATACAATGCGGTAACGGTCTGTCCTGCGCCGATTTCGCCGGCATCCTTGTCATCATTTTCGAAATCCTCGCTGGAGAGAACCCGGTTCTCGTAGCCTATCAGCCGGTAGCTGTCCACCTTGTCCCTGGCGAAGGTAATCTGGACCTTGGCGTCATTGGCCACGCTGAAGAACTTGGAAACCTCGTTCACGAAAACCTTGGTCAGCTCGTCCTCCGAGTCGATATACTGGTAGGTCCCGTTGCCGGCATTGGAGACTTTCTCCATCATCGAATCATTGAGATTCCCTGTACCGAAACCGCAGACTGTAAGGTAAATACCCTTTGCAGCATAGTCCTGAGCCATTTCCAGAATCGCATCCGTAGAGGTCACTCCCACATTGAAATCCCCGTCGGTCCCCATTATCACCCTGTTGTTTCCGCCCTCGATATAGTTCTTCAGGCATTCCTCATAGGCCATCTTCATGGCGGCCCCGCCGGCCGTGCTGCCGGATGCCGCGAGGGAAGAAATCGCCTTCTTTATTGTGCTTGACTGAGATACAAGGGTGGATTCAAGGAGAAGCTTGACCGTGCCGGAATATGTCACGATGGATATTCTGTCCTGGGGATTGAGATTGTCCACCAGCATAGCAAGACCTGACTTGAGAAGGTCGAGCTTGTCAGAGGTGTTCATCGAGCCGGAGACGTCAATGAGGAACACATAATTGGCCTTCGGAAACCGGGAAACCGGAATCGAGCGGCCCTTGATGCCGAGACGCATCAGTTTGTGGGCCTTGTTCCAAGGGCATTCTCCCACTTCCCCGTTTATGGCCACGGCAGCATCCGCCTGAGGCTCAGGATAGTCGAATGTAAAATAATTCAGGTATTCCTCAATGCGGACAGAATTAGGCTGCGGGAGAGAACCTTTGTTCACCATTTTCCTCATATAGCCGTAGGCTGCCCCGTCGGCGTCCACCGAGAATGTGGATTTGTCATTTTCCGAGGTCTTCACGAAAGGATTTTCCCTGATTTCATCGAAACTGTCCCCTCCATCATCATAGCCTTCATCCCCCGCCTCCGAAGGATAGAATTCGCCATCATAGAACGCATTATAGTCTTCGGACATCATGCAGGACACCGCCATCGAAAGCGACAGAAGGCCTGCGATCATTCTAATTGTCATAACCAGTCACATTTCTTTTACCGGTTACATAGATGCATCCGGAAACGGAAATGTTGCACTGGGTCAGAAGAGTCCAAGCGGAATATTGATCCCGAGGAGGATGAGGACAATGCCGCCTGTGACGGCAGCCGGACGTCCTGCCTTTCCGCCTATGAAGGAACCTCCTTTGATGCCTACGATTACGGACAATGCCGTGAAGATGAACACAGCCACGGTCGGCACCCACATCTCGGGAAGAATGCGGCCCGCCATCGACATCGATATTCCCACCGCAAGGGCGTCAATGCTGTCGGCCACGCCTGCGAGGACAATGTTGCGGAAGCCTGTCAGGCTGTGGGGCTCCTCATCAGAGAAGGCCTCCTTTATCATTGACGAGCCCACGAATATCAGCAGGGCCATTCCCACATATTTAACAATCTTGATGATGTACCTGGAGATGAAATCCCCGAAGGCCCAGCCGACGGCAAGGAATGATGTCTGGATGACTGCGAAAATCAATGCTATGCGCAGGACTTCCGCCCAGCGTACATTCTTCATCGACACGCTGGCGCAAAGGGCGACGGCAAAGCAGTCTGCGCAGAGGGAAGCGGAAAGAAGTATATCCTTGAACATTGACTATCGCGGTTTGAAAATCTGTCTGTTCACTATCGAGCGGCCCAGAGTCAGCTGGTCAGCATATTCCAGCCCGTCCCCGAAGCCGAGTCCCCTGGCCAGAGAGGAAATCCTTACTCCGAATGGGGAAATCTGCCTGTATATGTAGAATGCTGTGGTCTCGCCTTCCACGTCCCCGCTCAGGGCGAAAATCACCTCCACCTGTTCCGGAGACGCCGCAGCGGAGGCAAGGGCCTCGATCCTGGAGCGGAGCTGGACAATGTTTATGTCCGACGGCCCAATGCCGTCAATCGGGGAAATCTTGCCGCCGAGCACGTGATACACTCCGTGGTACTGGCCCGTGGACTCGATGCTCATCACATCCCGGACATTCTCGACAACGCAGACGGTATTGTGGTCCCTGCTCATATCCCGGCAGATGGAACATTCCCCTTCGTCCGAAATCATCATGCAGGTACGACAATAGACCACCTCCTCCCGAAGTCTCCTTATGGAATCGGTGAAATGCCTGACATTCTCCACCGGCTGGCGGAGAAGATGGAGTGCAAGCCGGAGCGCACTCTTCTCTCCCACTCCCGGCAATGAACTAATTGCATCTACCGCATTCTCAAGCAGTTCTGAAGGATATTTCTCAGTCTTCATCTTCACTTCCATCTATATAAGCCGACACCGCCTTCCTCACCGAACCGTACTTGAGCAGGAGTTTCTCGGCGGTGCCGTAATCCTTGATCCCGGTCTCGTCCATTATCATTCTCGCTCCCCTGCCCACAAGCTTGTGGTTGGTGAGCTGCATATCCACCATAGAATTGCCCCTGACATGTCCGAGCCTTATCATAACTGCGGTGGAAATCATGTTGAGCACCAGTTTCTGTGCCGTTCCGGACTTCATTCTCGTGCTTCCGGTCACAAACTCCGGCCCGACCACCACTTCTATCGGAATCTCGGCAACCGAGCCGAGTTCCGTACCGCTGTTGCAGGCGATGCAGCCAGTAAGCAGTCCGGCCTCCCTGGCTTTCCTGACGGCTCCGATGACGTATGGGGTACGGCCGGAAGCAGCCACGCCCACCACCACGTCCTCAGGCACGGGATTGTACTTCAGTATATCATTCCAGCCCTGCTCCGCATTGTCCTCGGCGGACTCCACGGCATTGCGTATCGCCTTGTCCCCGCCTGCAATCAGGCCGATGAACCTGTCCCTCACTCCGTAAGTCGGAGGAATCTCGGAAGCGTCCAGGACTCCGAGCCGCCCGCTGGTCCCGGCTCCGACATAGAATACCCGGCCGCCCTTCCGCATCCTCCCGACAATTCCGTCCACAAGCCGGCCTATGGCGTCAATGTGTTCCGCCACGGCATAGGGAACGAGTCTGTCCTCGTGATTGATGCAGGTCAGAATCTCCGTCACGGACATGTCCTGGAGATTCTGGTAATTGGATGATTGTTCAGTAGTATTCATCAGTCCTGTGAATGATATCTTACAAGGCCCTCCACAGGAGATGCCTCAATGACGCCGACGCTGACGCCTTTCAATGCCGCAATCTCCAGGAAGACATCCTTCATTGCCGCACCGAATCCGCCCACAACGCCGATTCTCCGGCATGCAGACCCGTATTGCGAAAGACATCTGTCGAACAATGCCAGGAAGTTTTCCCTGACAAGATCCCTTACGTATGGGCAGGTGCCGTAGTAGCCTGCGATGAACGGGGCGAATGAGCCGAGATACCCGGCCGGGGAGTCCCCCTTGTATACATTACGGACAATAGTCTGATAATCAGTATCGTAAGCAGCTGCAAAATCCGACGCGACCGGCTCCGGGACAAGCCCTTTGAGGAAATCCGACACAAAGAGCCGTCCCAGTCTGGACGCACTGCCCTCGTCCCCGAGGATGAATCCGCCGGAACGGACATTCCTCACGATTTTCTCCCCGTCATATTCGCAGGTGTTGGAACCTGTTCCGAGAATGACTGCAACACCGGCCTCCCTTCCACACACAGCCCTCGCCGCTCCGAGGAGATCCGATGCGTATTCTATTGATGCACAAGGGAATGCTGAGCGAAGTACCGGGTCGATTCCAGAAGCGTTCTCAGGTACCGGATCCCCTGTGGCAATGAGCCCTGCGGCATAGAAATGCAGGGCCTTCACCTCCTCCCCCGAAGGGTTAAGGCCTGAAACAGCCTCACTGAGGACGGCGGACACGAAACCCGGATCAGCAGAAGCCAGGTTCATTCCGGCAGTCCTCAGCGAGGATATTGTACCGTCGGCGGATACGGCTCTCCAGTCCGTCTTGCTCGCGCCGCTTTCAGCAATGATTACCACTATTTCTCAGGGATGTTCTCAAGGAGCGCCTTGACAAGTTCCCAGGTCCTTCCCACAGTGTCGATCTTCACCCTCTCGTCAGGAGAATGCGGGTGCACGATGGTAGGTCCGAATGAAACCATATCCCAGTTCGGATACTTGGCTCCGAGAAGGGCGCATTCGAGACCTGCGTGGATGGCCATCACCTTCATCTCCTGCCCGTAGAGTTTCCTGTAAACTTCCTTGACTGTGGCAATGATAGGGGTATCAGGCTTCGGAGTCCATCCGGAATATCCTCCGCATGTGGTGAACTCGGCTCCTGCCAGCTCGAATACGGAACGCATCCTGAGGGCGAGGGCTTCCTTGGCAGAATCCACGGAACTGCGCATCAGGCATCTGATGACAAGATGTCCGTTCTCAGTCCTGATTACAGCGAGGTTGTTGGAGGTCTCGGTAAGGCCTTCCACGGATGCGCTCATCCTCTCCACGCCATTCGGGCAGGCAAGGACAGACTTCACGGCCCTGAGGGCTACACCATCCTCAATGTATTCAGTTACAGGGAATTCCAGCGCTTCGAAAATGCAGACTGCCGAAGGGTCGGTCTCTGCGAACTCAGCCTTGATTTCACCGAATGCCTTGTCAATGTCAGCCTTCACGGAAGCCAGAGTCTCAGGATTCACCAGCATTGTGACCTCTGCCTCGAAAGGAATTGCATTGCGGAGACTGCCTCCCTTGAAATCCGCGATTTTCACTCCGTATTTCTCAATGAGAGGGAGGACGATTCTCGCGGCGGCCCTGTTGGCATTGGCCCTGTAGAGGATGATGTCCATACCGGAATGTCCTCCGGCAAGTTCCTTCACCGTGAGCTTCCAGCTCTGCCATCCTTCAGGAGCGGCCACTGTGTCATATCTGAAATCTGCGGTTCCGTCCAGTCCGCCTGCGCATCCAATATAGAGCTCACCCTCGGTCTCCGAATCGAGATTCAGGAGAATGTCACCCTGGAGAACTCCCGGCTTGAGGCATTCTGCTCCTGTCATTCCGGTCTCCTCATCGTATGTCACGAGCACCTCTACCGGACCGTGCTTCAAGGTATTGTCCTCCAATACTGAAAGACCGAGGCAAACGCCGATGCCGTTGTCCGCCCCGAGGGTGGTACCCTTGGCGCCAAGCCATTCACCAATGACCTCAGTCTCAATAGGGTCAGTGAGGAAATCGTGCACGGTGTCGGCGGTCTTCTGGGGAACCATGTCCATATGGCCCTGGAAAATCACTCCCCTGCGGTTCTCATAGCCCGGAGTGGCAGGCTTGCGGAAAATGATGTTTCCGGTATCATCCCTGAAAACCTCTATTCCCCTGGCCTTTCCCCAGTCAAGCAGATATTGCTGCACCTTCTCCTCATGCTTGGAAGGGCGCGGAACTCTTGTCAGTCCGTAGAAATTGTCCCAGACAATTTTCGGTTCGAGATCTTTGATTGTCATAGTATCGGTGTTTTATGCATTATTTCACTACAAGAGGGAATGTGCTCTCGATTCCGAGCTGATATACCGGCATGCGGCTCTGCAGGAGCACATTGACCCCGTCGCTGAGCCTCACGCTGCAGGATGCCGGCACGCGGTAATGAGCGACATTGCCCTTTGCCGAAGGATGTTTGCCTTCCGGAACTTTCACAGGCTCATAGACGAACTCCAGGAGATATGGTTTCCCCGAAAGGTCGTCGGCCGGCACGAGGCCCTTGGAATCGGAGAGCCTGAAAGCCACATAGATCTGATTCTCATTGTCTTTTGACGGAACGACCTCATAGTTCATCTTCTGCCGGCTGAACTCGCTGTAGCCGATGAAGAGGGACATGTACTCTTTCTCGAGTCTTGAAATCTCCTCGATTGCGGCATTGAGGGCCTCCCCGCTGAATGTGGCGTCGGTGTCGCCGGTGATTATCTGCACCCTCTTCTTCCTGAGGTTGAAAATCATCTCGGCGGCCTCCTTCGCCCTTGCATCGGGAGATTTCTGCACGACCATCTCCTGCTGGACGGCCACCTTGTTGTATGACGACTCGTTCTTGAGGTTTCGGTACAGGGTGGCAGCCTCGGAAGTGAGGTTGGATGTCACGCCCCGGCCGGAGAAATCAGCCTTGCCGGCTGCCGGGAAACGCCAGGATGTCTCCTCCGAGGCGGCGGAAGACACCGAGACAAGACCCTGGGAAGTCAATGAAAGGAAGGCCGGCATCCCGATGCCGGGATCAACAGAATAGCGCGCGGACATGTCCGCCTCCACGGAAGGAGTCATCTTCGCCGAGGTCACCGTAAATGTGACCGCATCCTTCTGCCTGGCGTCAATGCCGAGATATTTCTGGGCATATTTTGCATAAGGCCCGGCATAGAAGGACTCCCTGGAGGCCTCTATCTCCAGTTTCACCGATGTCATCGGCAGAGAATAGATCATTGCGCCCTGCGGGTCGGAAACCGCAGTCTGCGCCTGCATCATTGCCGGAATGGCCAGCAATGCGGAAACAAGGAAAATTCTCGTCTTCATTTCTTCCATCTTTTATGTGTCCACAGATAATTCCACGGCTGAGCCTCGACATCCTTGGCGAGGAGGGCGTAGAATCTGTTCATTATTTCTTCCGGAGTGCTCTGGGAAGCATCCTCGCAAATAGGCTCGAACCTGATGGTGTAGCCTCCTTCAGGCTCTTCCACCATTCCCATGTAGCATACCGCCAGCTTCAGCTTGCAGGCCAGGGCGGCGCCGCCGGTCATGGTCTTGGTCGGCTGGTGGAGAAAATCGTCCACGGTATGCGCTGAAGCATACTTGTACGGGCATTGGTCCGTAGGGAAGCAATATATCCTTTTCTGGTTCCTGTGAGCCACGACAAAGCGCATGATGTCCTTGGACTCCACGCAGCAGGTGCTCCAGTCGGCCTTGACGGGGGTGCAGCGGTTATGCCGCATCACCCTGTCCATGGTCTTGTTCGAAAGCTTCTTGTAGACAATGGAAATCTCATCCTCGGTAAATGAGAAAGTGCCGCTCTTGGTGAGACTCCTGTAATGAATGCAGCCTCCCAGAATCTCCCAGTTTCCGGCGTGGGAAGTCATCAGCATCACCGATGGAGCCTTGTCGAAAAGCTCGCTCAGGGCCTCGAGGTTCGAATAATGGCAAATGCCCGAATCCTCAAGCCTGTTCTTCATATAAGAACCTGCAAACCAGACGGTCTCGGCTATGATGCGGCCGAGATGCCCATAGAATTTCACAGCAATGTCCTCCAGCTCCCTGTACTTCTTTTCCGGAAATGAACGGGCAAGATTGATCATCACCACATCCTTCCTGTATCTCAGAGGCACGCGGACAATCCAGGCGATGCATTTTCCCCAGAAATAATGCCATTTCAGAGGCTGCAGGGCCAGAAGCCGCAATGCGCATTTGATTATATCCGCTCCCAAGTGCATTCCGCGTGTAAATTTTATTCGCTCGAAATACAAATATATACATTTTTTCGGAGAATTTTCCGTATGTTTGCATAGGGAATAATCAATAAAAACTATAAAAGCACTCAATTATGTTCAAAGACCAGCCAAAAGGCCTTTTCGCCCTGGCCCTCGCCAATACGGGAGAGAGATTCGGCTACTACACGATGCTCGCCATCTTCCTCCTGTTCATCCAGGCCAAGTTCGGGTTCAGCGCAGCGGCAGCCACCCAGATTTATTCAATTTTCCTGGCGGGCGTGTACTTCATGCCTCTGTTCGGAGGAATGCTCGCCGACAAGATCGGATACGGAAGATGCGTAACCATCGGAATAGGCGTGATGTTCCTCGGATATCTCTGCCTCTCCATACCTACCTCTCCTGACCTCGCCGGGAAAATCCTGATGTTCGGCGCCCTTGCTCTCATCGCCGTCGGCACGGGATTGTTCAAAGGCAACCTCCAGGTGATGGTGGGCAACCTCTACGACGACCCGAAATACGCCGCCAAGAGGGATTCCGCTTTCAGCCTTTTCTACATGGCGATCAACATCGGCGCAATGTTCGCCCCTTCGATGGCCAAGGCTGTCACCAACTTCTTCCTCGGCAAATCCGGCCTCGTCTACAATGCGGAGATTCCTGCCCTCGCACACCAGATCATGGGCGGCAACCTCGAGAATGCCGGCAAGCTCACCGAGCTCGCAGGGACAATGAGCGGAAGCGCAGGAATGGATGCGCTGGCTTTCAGCAATTTCTACATTGACAAGCTCTCCAATGCATACAACTACGGTTTCGCGGTAGCCTGCATTTCCCTGATTGTCTCAATAGCCATCTACTATGGCTGCAGGTCCTGGTTCAAGCACGCCGACGTGACCGCAAAGCAGGCCAAGGCAGCCAACTCCAGCGAAGTGGAGCTCACTCCGGAGCAGACCAAGAGCCGCATCACGGCCCTCATGCTCGTGTTCGCAGTGGTCATTTTCTTCTGGATGGCATTCCACCAGAACGGAGCCACGATGACCCTCTTCGCCCGCGACTATACTGCAAGTTCCGTTTCAGGATTCACCAGAATCGGGTTCAACATCGGCAGCCTCTTCCTCATTGCCGTGTCCATCTATACGCTTTTCGGCATTTTCCAGTCCGAGGAGAAGAAAAGCAAGATTGTCTGCGGAGCCGCCACATTGCTTCTCTGGGGCGGAGCATACTGGATCTATTCGGGAATGTCCGGTGTCGTGAAGATTCTGCCTTCCGATTTCCAGCAGTTCAATCCATTCTTCGTAGTGGCCCTCACACCGCTGTCCATGGCCATCTTCGGAGCCCTCGCAAAGAAGGGCAAGGAGCCTTCGGCACCCCGCAAGATCGGTCTCGGAATGATTGTGGCCGCAGTCGGATTCTCCATCCTCACCGTAGCATCCATCGGGCTTGCATCGCCTAAGGAACTCGGCGGCACGGTAAGTCCTGACCTCGTTTCTCCGGAATGGCTCATTTCCACATACTTCGTCCTCACATTCGCAGAGCTCCTGCTCTCGCCAATGGGAATCTCCTTCGTTTCAAAGGTTGCTCCTCCTAAATACAAGGGTGCAATGATGGGATGCTGGTTTGCGGCAACCGCCATCGGAAACTACCTCGTATCCATTCCGGGAGCCATCTGGAACAAGGTTCCGCTCTGGGGAGTGTGGACATTGCTCATAGCTCTGTGCCTCATCTCCGCCCTCTTCATCTTCTCGATCATGAAGAAACTTGAGTCGGCTACCGAGGGCTGATGGACAACAGGACAATCGACCTTCTCCGCGGATGGGCGGAGACATACAATGATCCGGCGTACTTCCGGGAAGACCCGATAGCCTTCCCGGCAAGGTTCGCCGAAATGGAGAAGAGGGGAACGCGCTGCCTGAAAGATATAGAAACAGCCGCCGTGTTCGCCTCTCATTTTGCCTGGGGACGCAGGGCAATGATAGTCAGGGATTGCACCAGACTCTTCGACCACATGGACTGGAAGCCTTACGACTATGTGATGAAGGGAGAATGGAGGGATGACGGGACCAGTATCCACAGGACAGTGAAATGGAGCGAGGTGGCTGCGATATGCTCAAGGCTGAAGGACATCTATGAAAAGTGCGACAGCCTCGAAGGATACAGCCTGGAGATGTTCAGGACAGGGGTTTTCGGACAGAAACCGGATCCCCGGGCCCCGGGAAAGAAAATCAACATGATGCGAAGATGGCTGGTCAGGGATGACGGCAAGGTGGACCTCGGAGTCTGGAAGAACACCTCCCCGGCAGATTTGCTGATACCGCTGGACGTCCACGTTTACGACACTGCAGTCTCCATCGGACTTACAGCGAGGAAACAGAAGGACATCGTCACCGTCAGGGAAATCACCGACGCATTCGCCGGGATATTTCCCGGAGATCCCTGCAAGGGCGACTTCGCATTGTTCGGATACGGGGTCACGCACCGGAAAGGATGAAATACTGTTCGTGTTATGCCGAAATTATACATCATATCAGGTTGCAACGGAGCCGGAAAGACGACGGCCTCATATGCGCTGCTGCCGGAGATGCTGAGCTGCAGCCAGTTCGTCAATTCGGATGAATTCGCCAAGAGCCTGTCTCCATTCAGCCCGGCCTCTGCCTCGATCCAGGCCAGCAAGCTGATGCTCCTCAAGATAAACTATCTTTTCAGGCGTCACGAGGACTTCGCCATCGAGACGACCCTGGCGACCAGGAGCCTCAAGAAAATGGTGAAATATGCGCAGTCGGAGGGATATGAGGTCACTGTGCTTTATTTTTGGCTGAACTCCCCCGACCTCGCAGTCGAAAGAGTCAAGGCCAGAGTCGCCGCAGGCGGTCACAATATCCCGGAGCCTACCATCAGGAGACGCTATGTCGTTGGTCTGCATTATTTCTTCAACGACTATATTCCGATCGCCGACAGATGGATACTGGCGGACAATTCGGAGATTCCGTTCAAGGTCATCGCCGAGGGGCGCAGGGACGGAATGATTATCAAGGACAGCGCCACCTATGAGATAATCAGGGCGGCGTCGGATACCGGAATACCGGAGGTTTCAAAATGATTCAGGAAAGACAATACTACATTGACATTTTTCAGACAGGAGTCGAAGAGATGAAAAGACTTGCGGCCATCGCCCTGGCAAACGGAGGCGATTACTGCGACCTCTACTTCGAGAACACTGTCATTCAGATACATCAGCTCATTGACGGAGAGGTTACTTCCGGCGGACTGAACGTAGACTACGGAGTCGGAATCAGAGTGCTCTGCGGGGAAAAGACCGGCTACGCCTATTCCGAGAGCACATTGCCCTCCGACATGGAGGCTGCGGCAAGGGCTGCGTCCTCGATTGCGCTGACATCCGGAAGAGGAGCCGTGAAACCGGTGGAGACCAGGAGCACGGGAGCGGTCTATACCGCCCTCGGAGCCAATGGGGGCCGGGAAGTGAGACGTCTGTACACAGGTGCTCCGAACCCGGCAGCGGACAGGTATCCCATACTGCAGGACTGGAGGACAACGAGTCCTTCCGTCGCCGTGGAATGGCTCCACAGACTGGAGGACGGCATCAAGGCCGCTGACTCCAGAATCAGGAAAATCACCTGCTCGATGAGCAGCCAGGCCAGCGACTACCTGATGTACAATTCATTCGGGGAACTGAAGTATGAAACCCGCCCAATGACGACTCTCCAGGCATCCCTGACCGCGGAACAGAACGGGAAAAAGATTGTCAGGAACGTTTCCAGGAGTTTCAGGACGGGAGCGGAAATGCTCACGGAAACTCTTATCGGCGAAATGGTCTCGGAAATGACCGGCAATATGGACGCCTCCTTCGACGCCAGGCGTCCCAAGGGCGGTGAAATGCCTGTGGTGATGGGGGCAGGAGCCTCCGGAATCCTTCTCCACGAGGCGATGGGACACGCATTCGAGGCCGATTTCAACAGGAAGGGCCAGTCCATATTTTCCGACAAGATGGGCAAACGGGTATGCCCTGCAGGCATCAATATTGTGGATGACGCCACTATACGCGGCAACAGGGGCTCGCTGAATTTCGACGACGAGGGAGTTCCGGGCCAGAGGACAATGATGGTGGAGGACGGAATACTGACCTCCTATCTTCACGACAGGATCAGCGCGAAGTGGTACGGGGTCTCCCCTACCGGCAACGGGCGAAGGGAGACATTCAGGTCCTCCCCGATCCCGAGGATGCGGGCCACCTACATGGAGAGCGGGGCAGCGGACCCGGAAGGCATCATTGCCTCGGTAAGGAAGGGCATTTATGTCAATGAGTTCAGCAACGGGCAGGTCAAGATCGGGGAGGGTGACTTCACCTTCTTCGTAAAGAGTGGATATCTCATCGAGAACGGAAGGCTCACCGCCCCTGTCAATGACATAAATGTGATCGGAAACGGACCTCAGGCGCTGAGCGACATCGTTGCCGTGGGCAATGACTGCCGCATCGACAACGGGGCCTGGACCTGCGGCAAGGGACAGTCCGTGCCGGTGTCCTGCGGAATGCCTACGGTTCTGGTGAAGAAGCTTACCGTGGGCGGAGAATGATTATGATTGCGGGAGACAAGGAAATGGAATACAAGTGCATAGAAGATATGGGCTGCGCCATCTCCAATGAGGAGATAAGGATTGCGGAGAACAGCATCGAGGCTGCCCTCGATGCGGGGGCCGATGCCGCGCAGGTGACATTGGACAAGGCCTGCACCGACATTGTCGCATTGCTCAACGGCGAGCTCGACAATATCCGCCACACCGGAGACAGGTCGCTCACATTCCGGCTGTACGCTGGAGGAAAATACGGCATATTCTCCACCAACCGACTGGATGACAAGAATATACGTGCATTCATGAAGCAGGCGGTGGAGCATGTTGGACTCCAGGCCGTGGATCCTTTCAGGAAACTTCCTTCCGAGACTACCCGGGAGGCTGCGAAAGGTGATGAGATGGGGCTTTGCTGGTATGCCTACGACACGATAACCGGAAAGGACAGGATTGCGGCGGCGGAGGCTGTTTCAGTATTCGGGAAGGAAGGCTGCGAAGGCAATGGCTGGAAGCTGATTTCCGAGGAAGTCGAGTACAACAACACCCTTGCCGACACTCTTTTCCTCGATTCTTCAGGAACGAGATGCCGCCAGGTCGAGACCTCATTTGAAGTGAGTTCCCAGGCCACGGTACAGGACAATGCCGGAGACAGATACAGCGGAATGTACTGGGACTACGGCATCAGTCCGGACCTGATCATCGGCTCCGAATGCGGCAGAAAGGCAGTTGCCGAGGCGGTAAGCCAGATCGAGCCTGAACGCATTCCCGGAGGCAAATATGTGATGGTAGTGGACAGGAAGGTCTGCGGAAAGCTCATAAGTCCGATAATCAGCGCCCTCTCCGGGCTCCGCATCCAGCAGAGATCATCCTTCCTGACAGACTCATTGGGAAAGAAGATATTCCGGGATGGAATGTCCCTCGTGGACAGGCCGAGGGTTCCGGGGAAATGCGGATCCATCCTGTTCGAACAGGACGGAAGGGCCTGCATTGACAGGGACATCATCATTGACGGAGTAGTGAAGGAATACTTCATAAACACCTATATGTCAGGCAAGATGGGGATGGAGGCGACATCAGACACGGCCAACAGACCGGTTCTGCTGCCTTTTGTCAATGGCAATCCGGGATTGACAGAGGCATTGAGGAAGGGGGAAGGCATTCTTGAGAGAGACGGCATCCTGAATATATGCGGAGACGGCATCCTCGTGACCGGCTTCAATGGAGGCAACTGCAATGCCGCCACGGGCGAATTCTCATACGGAGTGGAAGGTTTCGAGTTCAAGGACGGCCAGATTGCCAGGCCGATCGAGAGCATGCTCATCACCGGAGACATGGTCAGCCTCTGGAACTCCCTCATTGCCGCAGGCACGGACCCGATGGCAGGGATGAGCAGGCAGATACCGACATTGGCATTCTCCGACATTTCATTCAATTCATAGAAAGATGAAGGCCAGATTATTCCTCATAGACGGACACGCATTGATCTTCAAGATGTACTACGCATTCCTGAGGCGTCCGATGATAAACTCCAAGGGAGAGGACACGTCCATCCTTTTCGGATTCACCAAGTATCTCCTGGAAATGATACACCGGGAAGAGCCGACGCATCTCGCCGTGGCATTCGACCCTCCGGGAGGCACTTTCAGAAATGAGATGTATCCTCAATACAAGGCCAACAGAGACGAGACTCCCCAGCTTGTCATAGAAGCTCTCGAACCGCTGAAGGAACTGTGCAGGGCGCTTGACATCCCGGTGCTGATGATGCCGGGATTCGAGGCTGACGACGTCATCGGTTCCATGACAAGGCGGATGAAGTCCCCTGACACGGACATCTACATGGTGACTCCCGACAAGGACTACGGTCAGCTCGTGGATGACGGTATCTTCCAATATCGTCCCGGCAAGGCGGGAGAAAATGCGGAAATCCTCGACAAGGATGCCATCTGCGCCAGATATGGCATAAGTTCCACCCTGCAGGTCATCGAGATGCTGACCATCTGCGGGGACACTGCCGACAATGTGCCTGGCGTAAAGGGAGTCGGGGAAGTCGGGGCTGCCAGGCTGATCGGAAAATACGGCAGCGTGGAGAACATCTACAATCATCTCGACGAACTCACCCCCAGGCAGAGGGAACAGTTCGAGGCCGCGAGAGGGCACATAGGGCTGAGCCACGAGCTGGTGACCATAAAGACGGACATCCCTCTGGACACGGAAATGGACGATATGAGGCTGACATTGAAATACGACAGCAATGTAGCCGGACTTTTCGAGCATTACGAGTTCAATTCCCTCAAAAAGCTCATTCCCGAGGCAGCCGATTCAAAACCTGCCATCAGGACCAATATGAGAAAGCTCAATGTCATCGAGGTTTCTCCCGATAAGGCTGCGGCTGAGGTTCGCAAGAACGGGATGGCGGCCATCTCCATCGAAAAATCGCTCCACACCGGGGCCGTGGCCGCTATCGCCACCTGTGGGGAAAGCGAATGCAGGAAGGGCAAGTCTGAGGATCTGAATGTGACAGTGGCCTCGGGTCCGGCAGCCATTTTCAGGGAAATCCTGGAGGACGGCTCGATAACAAAATACGGAAGAGACCTGAAGGCCCAGTTCGGGCTTCTCTCCGAGTCGGGAATCGCATTGGAGGGCAGGCTGAAGGACATAACGCTGATGCACTACCTCATCAACCCGGAGAAGAGCCACAACATCGACATTCTGGCAAGGACCTACCTCGGGGTTGACATTGCCCCGGAGGATGTGGAAGAGGCGGAGCCTGCCAGCCTGTTCGACGTTCCTGCGGCAGACGATGACAATACCGCGGATATGAGAATGACGGCAGCCATCCTTCCGACAGGGGTGCTGATCAATGATGAACTGAGTGGCACATCCGCAGGGAACAGCTCATTGTCAGAACTTTACGACAATATGGAAGAACCTCTCCTGAGGGTCCTCGCCAAAATGGAAAGCTGCGGAGTCAAGGTGGACCTGGGCCAGCTGAAGGAGTTTGCGGACGGGCTGCGCAGAGAAATGAAGGAGAGGGAGGACAGAATCAGGGAGATGACCGGGGAGCCGGAGCTGAACATCTCGTCTCCGAAACAGGTCGGAGATGTCCTGTTCGACAAGCTGAAACTGGACCCGAAGGCAAAGAAGACATCCAGGGGCAGCTACCCTACCGACGAGGCCACATTGACAGCCCTTGAGGACAAGAACCCGGTCATCGGGGAAATTCTGGAGTTCCGGGCGGTGAAGAAGCTTCTGTCCACCTACATAGAACCTTTCCCGGGATACATCTCAAAAAAGGACGGAAGGGTGCATACCACTTTCAATCAAGCGCTTACGGCCACGGGAAGGCTGAGTTCATCCAATCCGAACCTCCAGAACATCCCTATCAGGACAGAACGCGGAAAGGAGATCAGGAAGGCTTTCGTCCCGAAGGACAATGACGGATTCATTCTCTCGGCGGACTACTCCCAGATTGAACTCAGAATCATGGCCCATCTGAGCGGCGACGAGCATCTGACTGAAGCGTTCCGGAGCGGTGTGGACGTGCACAGGGCCACCGCAGCCAAGATTTTCGGCATTTCATACGACGAAGTCACCGGAGACCAGAGGCGGATTGCGAAGACGGCCAATTTCGGCATAATGTACGGAATCTCTTCCTTCGGCCTGGCCCAGAGGCTGGGCATTTCCCGGACTGATGCGAAGAAAATCATCGACGATTATTTCGAGGCCTTTCCTTCCGTCAGATCCTACATTGGGGATACGGTGGAAAGCGCCCGAAAAAACGGATATGTGGAGACTATATTCGGAAGGAGGAGATACCTCCCGGACATCAATGCAAAGAATGCCGCGGCGAGGTCGCTGGCTGAAAGGAATGCCGTCAACGCCCCGATTCAGGGCACGTCGGCGGACATCATCAAGCTCGCAATGATAAATGTCGACCGCAGAATGGAGGAGGCGGGGCTCAGGAGCCGTATGGTGCTCCAGATTCACGACGAACTCCTGTTCGACGCCTGTGCGGACGAGGTGGAGCAGCTCTCCGCCATTGTCAAGGAAGAAATGGAACACGTTACTGAACTTTCAGTACCGCTTACAGTAGAATGCAATTATGGGAAAAACTGGCTTGAAGCTCACTGACATTGACGACAACGGTCTCGTCAGGCTGGCACTTGAAGGCAGCCACTCGGAGTCCGAGGCGGCCTACTTCGCCATCTATGCCCGGTACCACAAGGCGGTGTCCGGACATATAGCAAAGTACGTCAAGGAAACTGAAGAAATCGAGGATATCTGCATGGAGAGCTTTGAGAAGGCTTTCGGCAAGCTCTCTACCTACAATCAGGAGAACAAGCTTTCCACCTGGCTTTTCAGAATCGCGAGGAACACGGCTTTCGACCACCAGGGGAAGAACAAGTCAATGGGCAGGAAGGTAGAGAACACATCCATTGACAACAGCCAGGACGAGGTCATCGATGTGGCGGACGACAGACTCAGTCCCGAGGATGACATCATCTCCAATCAGGATCACGAGAATTTTCTCTACTGCATCGACAAGCTTCCCGAGCACTATATGAGCATAGCCAGGATGTGTTTCGTGGACAACCTGGGTTACAAGGAGATTGCCGAGAAGGCCGGCATTCCGATCAATACGGTGAAGACCCGTATCAGCAGGGCCAAAGGGCTTATTATCAGAATGATGCTTGACATAGAAGAACAATGATGGACTACGAAGGATTCATAAGTGCGGCAAGGTCCCTGTTTCCCGGAATCACTCCGGAGATGGAAGGGAGGTTCAAGGCTCTGGAAAGGCTCTACAATGACTGGAATGCCCGTATCAATGTCATATCCAGGAAGGATATCGGCAGCCTGTACATGAGACACGTGATGCATTCCCTGGCAATTGCGGGATATCTCAAGGCCATGCGGCCGGAGATGTATGAAGGCCTGCGGTCCGGCCGGATTTCCGAAGGATGCCCTGCTTCTGTCCTGGATATCGGTACTGGTGGCGGCTTTCCGGGCATCCCTCTGGCCATTCTGTTCCCTGAGACCGGTTTCACTCTCTGTGACTCGATCGGAAAGAAGACAATCGTGGCCGAAGCGGTCGCTTCTTCACTGGCTCTTGACAATGTCAAGGTGGTGAACGCCCGTGCGGAGTCCCTGAATGAGACCTTCGATTTCGTGGTATCCCGTGCAGTGACAGCCCTGGACAATTTCTATCCCTGGGCAGCCGGGAAATACAGGCAGAGCATCCTTTACCTCAAAGGAGGAGATTTTTCGGAGGAACTCTGCAGAATGATGTCTGCGGCAAGGCTGGCCCCGGGGTCTGTAAGGACGTGGAAAATCCAGGACTGGATTGACGACGGGATGTTCGAGGACAAGTTCGTGATTGACATTCCCGTATCTTCCGCCTCCCGGAAGGGTTCAAGGGACTCCGGCAAAAGGGCTCCTTCTGCTTCTTCTGGCAATTCATGCTGACTATTATGGGTTTTTTAGAAGGACTGGGGCTTGTGGGCCTCTTCATCGGCACATTTCTGGCCGCAACCGTTTTCCCTTTCAGTTCGGATGCATTGTACCTTGCAGTCCTGGCCGCCACCGGCAATCCTGTCGGCTGCCTGATTTACGGCACTGCAGGCAACTGGCTGGGCAGCGTGGCCACCTACTGGATAGGCTGGCTGGGCCGCTGGGAATGGATAGAGAAATGGTTCAAGGTAAAGCCTGAGACTCTTCAGAAGCAGAAGGAGAAGATTGACCGCTTCGGAGTCTGGCTCGCCCTGATCTGCTGGGTTCCCTTCATCGGCGACGTAATCGCCATTGCCCTAGGCTTCTACCGCACTCCCCCGGTCCGCACCGCCATCTTGCTCCTTATCGGCAAATTCCTCCGCTTCCTGGTGTGGAATCTCATTTACGGGATATTCTGATCTGATATACGGGACAGTCCAGTCTGGAAGGGGATAGCCCAGTCTGATTGCGGATGGGCTGTTCACTGATTTTCATTTACCATTCGAGTGACAGTAGTACATCCACGACTCACTGGCCAGCCGATATGCCCTTCCGCATCCCTCTCTAAACTGATTTCAGTGATCAAGGGGTATGCCCACAGGATACTGCAGCGGCACCCATTGCGCACTGAAGCCCTCCAGAGAGCCTCAGTGATCATGAGGTGGCCCTGGAAGGTACTGTAGGGCAGGTGGTTGAACACTGATTTTCATTTACTGTTCGAGAGACGGTAATACATCCACGACTCACTGGCCATATTATCCACGGATACTTCTAAACGCTTTGCCATCAGCCGGAAGGAGATTCGACCGGTTCGTGCAAATCACCTGACAGTGGATACCCTGCCACAGATACTTGTGGGCATGGTGTGGCGTGCAGGTCCCCTAGTTTTGGCGTCACCTGACAGCCGGGGTACGGCCACAGATATCTGTAGTGGCATATTGACTGTCAGGTGATTTGCATGAACGACCTCGCTGTGATTCCCCACCTGGATGAAATACACGAGCAGGCCCGCTGATATGCACCTAAATCAATAATTTACACAAACGGTCA
>JAXDUM010000073.1:0-4324 GCA_034089285.1 Candidatus Cryptobacteroides sp. | reverse complement strand
AGAGACTGGTAGTTGCCTGTCTGCTGGCCAATCTGTTCAATGCCCTCGTTCCTGAGTCTGTTCCTGGTCTCATTTATCTTGTTCTCGGCCTCGTAGGCGTTGCTTATGTCATTGAGATTGCCGGAAATCGCGGTTTTCAGGTTTGCGACCATTACCTCATAGGCTTCAGTCACGGCGTCAATCATCAGATTGATATTGGCTACAGCCTTTTCGTCGAATTTCCGGTTGTGGACTCTTTCGCGTTCGAGAATGCGGCTGATGTTCTCGCCGCTGTCTCCGAGACTTTCGAGCTCGCCGATGACCCTGTAAAGTATCTTGACCTCGTCGGCCTCCTCGTCAGTAAGCGGCTCTGTAGTAAGCCCGTTAAGGAAGTCGGCTATCTGGTATTCCATCTTGTCCGAGATTTCCTCAAGCTGGACGAGAGACATCCTGTATTCCTCGAATTTGTCCGGGTCGCTCTCGTTCAATGCCTTCCTGACATATCCGAAGCCGCTGCCCAGCTCCTCGCCGAACCCTGCTATTTCCTTGAATGCCTGGTCAATGCCGATGGCAGGGGTGCTGAAATGGCGGGCTGATATGAACTTGAGCCTGGATTCTTCCTCGGATGAGCCTTCCTGCTTCTTGACAAGGAGAGTCATCAGTCTCTCGATCGGCTTTGTGAACCAGGCCAGCACGCAGGTGTTCAGGAAATTGAACATGGTATGGAAAATGGCTATCCCATAGACTCCCGAAAGGACGGCTTCTCTTCCTGAAGATAGCGATCCAAGATAAGGATTGTCTAGTCCAAGTCCGGTGACCATCAGGCCTATCATTTTAAGGAATGGCTTGAATGTCAGCAAGATGAGAATGGCGCCGATGAGGTTGAAAAGGGTATGTACAAGGGCCGCTCTCTTGGCCTGCAGATTGGCTTCGGAGGCTGCGAGGTTGGCGGTTATGGTGGTACCGATGTTTTCACCCATCACCATTGCGGCGGCCATGTCGAAGCTGATCCATCCGCAGGAGGCGATTACCATTGTGAGTGTTATCGCACCTGTGCTCTGGCAGGCGAACGCGAGGATGCATCCTGCGGCCATGAAGAGGAGTATTGTAAGGAATCCGTTGCCGGTGAAGCTGTCGAATGCGGCCTTGATTCCCGTCATTTCGCCTGCTGCCGGGAAATTGTTCATCATATAGGACATTCCGAGGAAGATGAATGCGAAGCCCAATATGGATTCGCCTGCGATTTTCCTCTTTTTCCCTTTCATCATAAGGAGGACGAAGCCGAGGGCAATGAAAGGGTAGGATATGGTCCCGATTCCTAGACTGAATCCGAAAACAGCTATGAACCAGGCGGTTAAGGTAGCTCCGATATTGGCACCCATTATCATCAGGATTGCCTGGGCGAGGGTTATCGCTCCGGCGTTTGCGAAGCTGACGATTGCCACGGTCGCTGCGCTGGAGGATTCGGCTATTGCCGCCATACCGGCTCCGGAGGCTATGCTGGAAATCGGATTTTTCTTGGCCAGGCTGAGCCAGGTGGTGAATCTGTCACCGGTCAGTTTCAGGATTCCGTTGCTGAGCAGATTCATTCCGTAGAGGAAGAGGCCGACGGCTCCGAGTAGGGTGAGGAATGTGAGGACCATAGTCTAACTTAACATAATATAAATTGTGTAACAAGTCTTTTACAAGGGGAGTCTAAGCTTCGAGGATGTCCACAAACGCCTTGATGTCAGGTTTGGACTGGGAGAATGCCTGCTTGAACGGCATTCCTTCACCAAGTACATCAAGCCCGGCAGATTCCGCCATCAGGTTCATCAGCTTGACGCTGCCGCCGACCCAGGTGTAGGAGCCGAATGCGGCGAATCTGTGATTTTTGACCATTCTGGCTGCGACGCCTTTGAGAATGTGCGCGACGGCCGGGAAAATGTCATTGTTGTACGTAGGTGCGCCGCAAACGAGCGTGTCATATTCGAATATGTCCTTGTATATGAATGAAGGATTCTCCGTGACGGCGTCGTGGATGGCGCATTTGATGCCCCTTGCCCTGCATTCATCGTAGATGGCTTTGGCGGCATCGGCCGTATTGCCGTACATTGAGCCATATACGATGCAGACTCCCTTTGCGGTCTGGTATCGGCTCATTCTGTCATAGATGTCCAGGACTTTCGGTATGTCCTTCTCCCAGACAGGGCCGTGAGTGCTGCAGATCCTTGATACAGGCACGCCTGCGAGCTTTTTCATCGCAGCCTGGACCGTCTGGCCGTATTTTCCCACGATGCTGGCGTAATATCTCACCATCTCGTCCCTGAATTCTTCGAAATGGTCTTCTCCCCTGCCTTTCAGGGCTCCGAAGCATCCGAATGCGTCTCCGGAGAAAAGTGTCTCTTCCTCAGGCAGATATGTCATCATTGTCTCCGGCCAGTGGACCATCGGGGTCATTTTGAAAACAAGAGAACAATGCCCCAGGTCAAGGGTATCGTTCTCTTTCACTGTCAATATGTTATCTGTGATTCCGTGATATCCGGCCACCATCGGTACGGCCTTGGCATTGGTGACTATTGTCATATCCGGCCAGTTTTTCCTGGCGAGAGAGATCAGGGCGGAATGGTCCGGCTCCATGTGGTTTATGATGAGATAATCCACCGGTTTTCCTCCGGTTGCCCTCTTTACTTCCCCAATGAACTTGTCACCGAATGCTGCTGCGGCCGTGTCAATGAGCGCTGTCTTTTCATCTGCTACCACATAGGAGTTGTATGCGACTCCTTCAGGCAGAGTCCATTGATTTTCAAAGAGAAAATCCCTGAGGTCATCAGTCCCGACGTATTTTATGAATTTCGATTCCATTTTGTTTTAGGGTTTGTTACATTTTGCAAATATAATCATTTTCAGCCAAGTAATCGGAAAAATAATTACTGCTTCAGATCTGAATAAGATTTCCGAGGTCAGATTGTATTCCGATGCAATGAATATTCAGAATACCAGTGCCGTCGTCAGGAAAAAACCTGCATTGAAGCATTTGAGACCTCTTACGGATTCTCTTGTCAGATATCGTCCGGAATATTTGTCGTAAATGTCCGGATGTGTCCGTGAGACCTGCAGGCCAGCGTTGAAATCCAGGGCCAGATGCTGTGAAAGTATTGTCCTCCAACCGGTTCCGAGTTTTGCGAACATTGAAATGTCAGCATTTTTCCGGAAGAAAACTCCTCCTTCGGCAAAGATTGAGGCTCCCCCGGCATCCGGCTTCCTGCCCAGGCGCAATGTCGGCCGCAATGAAAGCGGCACTCCCCTTTCACCGTCCGCGATTCCGGAATAACCGCTGTGAAGGGAGATGTTCATCCTTCTGGCGAAATCAATGCCCACGAAGCCTTCCAGCGTCCCGTTGACGTGCAGCCTGTTCGATAATTTCCTGTACTCGACAATGAAGCCTTCGTCCGCGGTATAGACGCAGTAGGTATTGGAATGGCAGATTCCGGATGCTCCCCATTCCAGACCCCATCTGAACCCCTTCCCTGTCATCTGCGATGGAAAAAGAAGGGCTGCGGCGAGTGTTATGAGAATGAATCTGCGCATCAGAATCTGTATTTTATGGTGATTTCCGGTATTCCGGCATATTTCAGTCCGTTGCGGTACAGCTCAAGGGTCCCGAATTCGGAATTGTGGTAGTTGAGATGGAAGCCAAGTATTGCCGTAGCCGAACAGGAAATTGTCAATTTGTTGAAAATCAAGTCAATGACGGCAATCCCGGAGACTCCTCCAAGCAGTCCCCTGTCCTTGTCGCCATCCCGGACGAAGCCTGCCGTCATTCCCGGTCCCGCTTCGAACCGGAAGGTGCAGGATTCGCTCAAGTCCTTGCATATCAACGGGAAACTTATCTGGTATCCGGCTCTGTAGCCCGGGCTGGAGAAAGTACCGTCAATGACTTTGTAGAGATCCGAACATATTTCAAACCTGGAAGTGGACTGTCTTCCCCTTATGTCAAGGGCGGCGCCGAATGACCTGGCTGAGGACTTCACTCCCGCTTCAATCCTCTGTCCGCGGGAAATCCCTGATGACAGAATGATGGAAGCAATGCAGAATATGATGCGTAACCTTCTCAATATCAGATATATTTCAATTCCATATAAGTTGCGCCTACCTGTTCGCCGAAGACTCCTCCTATGAAGCCTACGAGGTCGCCTTTTCTGATTATGCCCTCCGAGGAGAGTATCTCGATGGATCTCGCCGCGAATTCTTCCTTGTCCCTGACCTTGGAGAACGGATAGGTATTCACTCCGAATACAAGTCCTAACTCCCTCATGGTATAATCGTTATAGCACATTGCATAAATCGGCACTTTAGGTCTGAA
>JAXDUM010000072.1:0-5389 GCA_034089285.1 Candidatus Cryptobacteroides sp. | reverse complement strand
CTCAGTCTGCCTTCCACATTGGAGCACATTGGACTTGCAGCCTTTTCACACTGCCCGTTCTATTGCGAGCTTAAGTTGCCCGAGGGTCTGAAAACCATTGGCAATGAAGCCTTCAACGGTTGCTCAAACTTATTCGGAACACTGGTCCTTCCAACCCATCTTGAAGAAATCGGAAACAGTGCTTTCTATGGATGCGACAATTTAAGCGGTGACCTTGTGATTTCCCAGGGCATAACCAGGATCAATTACAACTCATTCTCGGGGAATATGGGCAGCAAACACGGAATCCTGGTTCTCCACGATGGAATAGAATCAGTCGGAGATAATGCCTTCTTCCGTAGAGCATTCCAGGGCGAACTCCGCCTGCCGAAAAACCTTGAGTTCATTGGAGATAATGCTTTCTATGGCTGCGATTTTTCCGGCACCCTCAACCTTCCGGCCACCCTCATGCAGATAGGAGAAAATGCATTCTATCACAATACCAAATTGTCCGGGACATTGACCTTCGGCAAGAATGTCCAGAACATAGGAGCATCGGCATTTCAGGATTGCATGGGTCTTGAGGCCCTGCTTTTCGAGGATGGCGTTGAGTGCATAGGGGAAAATGCATTCAATGGCTGTTTGAAGGTCCGCAGAATAGTGTGCAAGGGCACAATTCCTCCGAAAGTCCTTTCCGGGGCCTTCTCCCCGATATCTGGGGAATGCACCCTTGAGGTCCCGGAATCAGCCCTGCAGCAATACCAGACAGCCGAAGGCTGGAGGGAGTTCAATAGAATTACCGTGGGCGGAGACCTGTCTGTAAGCCCGCATACAGTCAGCACATTGAACAGCCTGACGACAAGGACGCTCATCATTGATGCCGACGGGGAGTGGAGTGTGGAGAGCTGTCCGGACTGGGTCAGCCTTGACCGGACAGAGGGCAATGGCAAGACCGAAGTGACCCTGACGGTTTCCGAAATGCCCCGGGGCAGCGGAAACAGGACAGGCGAAGCAGTATTCCTCTGCAATGACTACAGGGTCAGCTGCACTGTCTCCCAATATGACTGCGAATATGCAGAAGACGAGTTTATCAGCCTCCAGAGGGCATCCAGAGGCAAGGGAATCGACATAGTATTCCTCGGGGACGGCTTCGATGCCGTGGAAATCAGCAAGGGCACACTGGAATCAAGCCTCAAGAAGGCATATGAGCATTTCTTCAACATTGAACCTTACCGTACATACAAGGATTATTTCAATGCCACAATGGCGGTTTCCCTATCCCCGGAATCAGGTGTCGGCGGAGTCAACACCATCATTGACAACAAGTTCAATACATCCTCAAAGGGCGGCAGCACCCTCGGAGCCCGCAACGGAGAGAGCGACTTCAGGCAAATAATCAACTATGTCGAGGAGCACATCCCGGGCATCGACATCGACAAGACACTGGTGGTGATGGTCCCGAACACCAACGTCTATAGTGGAATGACCTATCTTTGGGACGAGGGCTTCGCAATATCCTATTGCCCAGTAAGGAATAACTCCTACCCTGATGATTTCCGCGGGACAATCCAGCATGAGGCCGGCGGGCACGGTTTCGGCAAACTCGGCGACGAGGCAGTAATCCACAACAGCTTCATTGACGCCTGCTACTGTACCGACCCGCACGATGCCGAGTTCAATGTCGCCAGGAACAATGGCTGGTACGAGAACCTCTCCCTCTCCGGAAAAATGAGCGAGGTGCCATGGAAACATCTCATATTCCACGAGAAGTACAAGAGCATTGTGGATATATTCGAGGGCGGTTATCTGCACAGCAGAGGGGTTTTCCGCTCTGAGCAGACCAGCTGCATGGACAACGGGATTCCATACTACAACACCGTCAGCCGCGAGTCAATCGTGAAGAGGATAATGCTTTATGCCGGCGAGGAGTACAGTTTCGAGGATTTTGTGAAAAATGATTCTCCGGATGCTGCCTCCTCCAATGCGGCAGGCATATTGACAAGGTCCGGATACTCCCCTGATGCTCCGGGGACATTGTCCGGGCATGAACCTGTATTTATGGGCTCTTTAAAGGAACTGAGATGATGGAAGGGAGATTTATAAGTATTCTGGCGATTGCCGGTATCGCAATTGGTTGCGCCAAGGTGGAGAGCCACATTGACAGCACGGACGTGATGCGGTTCGAAGCGGCACATCCTTCCACAAGGGCCACCGAAACAGGATTTGAGGCCGGGGACACCATCGGCGTGTATATTTCCGGATATGAGGACGGGAAGCCTGTCCCTCTCCAGCTCGGAGGCAACTACAAGAACAACAACCCGGTCATCTTCGATGGCCGCAATTGGACAGCTGATCCTGTAATCTATTGGAATGAAGGGCTTTACGATGTATTCGCCTACTATCCCTTCCTGAGGCCGGAGTCAGTGGACAAGCTGGATTTCAGCGTGCAGGCGAACCAGAATGATGAAGGGGACGGAAAGTCCCCGGCCGGATACGAGGCAAGCGATTTCCTCTATGCCACGGCCAAGGGCCTCACAAAGGATGACGGGGCAGTCAGACTGGCCTTCAGCCATCTCATGAGCTGCCTGAGAATCAACCTTGTGAAGGGAGAAGATTTCAAAGGGGACATTCCGGATGACGTCACCGTATATGTTCACAACACCGTGACGAGGGCGGTGATTGACCTTTCGTCCGGGGACGTGGTGAAGAATCCGCGAGCCTCGGCAGGCAGCATAATCGCCCGCAGGGACAATGCCGCCAGCTACTCTGCGATAATAGTCCCGCAGATGATAGAGTCCAAGATGCCGCTGATAGAGATTGTATGCTGCGGGGTTTCCTACCTGATCGAGTCCAGATTCACCTTCAAGACCGGGGTGAGGCATACTTTCAATGTAACAATGAGCGGAAACCCGGATAAGATCAAGATTGAGATCGGCGGCGAGATGGATGGAGGATGGAGTTGAAAATGAATTGCTTATGAAAAGATTGCTATACATATCCGCATTGATTTCAATGCTCTTTGCCGGGCTGGCCTGCACTGATGTGGAATGTCCGGAGAACAACGCCCCGGAATTTGTCAGCATCACCTCGATGCCGGATGTACATACGGCCGTTCTGGTCTCGGACCTTAAGGCGGAGCCTTCAGGGAGCCTGGAATGCGGCTTCTACATCGGCAAGGACAGGTCTGCATTGACCAGGATGACGGGAAGGGTCGAGGGGATGAGCATTATCCTCGGCCTTGACGGGCTGGATGCGGCTACTGCATATTATTTCAAGGCATTCATTTCCAACGGCAGGAACGAGGTTGACTCCGGCCTGGGGTCTTTCCTGACGGCGGAGGAGCCCGCCGATGGCGGCAATGGTTCGGGCAGCGAATCGGATGGCGGGTCTGATGACGGTTCGGGCAGCGGGACAGATGGCGGGTCCGGAAGCGGATCTGGCAATGACGGAAGCGGTTCGGGAAGCGGCTCGGGAAGTGAACCGGGCGGCGGCTCAGGGAGTGAACCTGGAAGCGGGACAGGAGAAGACGGATCAGGAAATGAGCCGGGCAGCGGCTCGGGAGAAGACCCCGGAAGTGAGCCCGGAAGCGGGTCAGATGACGGGTCCGGAAGTGGGTCGGAGGGTGGTTCCGGAAGCGGTTCGGACAGCGGGTCGGGCAGCGGCTCTGACGGCACAGGAGACAGTTCGGGCGGCACTGAGCCGGAACCGGAGCCGGTGGAATTCACGACAGAAATAGAAAGTGTTGAAATCAAGGCCGGGAAATATGAAACCCGCATAACAGTCAGCCTCAAAGGAGATGCGGCATTGGTAAAGAAGGCATTGATCCATCTCGGCTACACAGCGGACGAGATGCTCGAAACAGTCTGTGATGTGGAGGGAACTTCGTTCAGCAGCATCTTCTACGGCCTCGAACCGGGTGTCACCTATTACTACAAGGCCAGCATCAGCAACGGCATTGAGACCAAGACATCGGAGACATTCTCATTCACCGTCCCGGCCGGCACGGCATAGCGCTGCCAGCCACAGCACGAACATGGTGGAGGGATTCAGGGCCTCGGAACTTTCACTCCCCCACTCCGAGTTCATCAGCAGCCTCGCGGAAAAGGGCGTCAAGTGCGGTGGAGTCGAGGGACGTGCGGTTCTCGCCGGCAGAAGGACCGGAAGGCTTGGTAACTCCGGCATTGGTGGAGGCAGGACCGGCTGAAGAACTGGAAGATGCGGCTTCGGAGGAAATCTTTGACACATGACCGGCAGCGTCCTCGGCAGCGGATGCCATCCCGACATTGACAGCAGCATCGACGCCATCATCATGGGCCAGCGAATCAGCCTGATGAACGGCAGTATCAGCCACTCCGGGAAAGCGTTCCCGTACAAGAAAGCCGGCAATCGCAAGAATCAGAACCGCCGCCGTGATGCCGAGCCACGCTCCCCTGCCCTTGCCAAGGCCGGCAATATCAGCTGAGATGGCCTCGGCATCGGGATATCTTTGGGCAGGATTCCGTCTGAGACATCTTGCAGCAATATGGCGATATCGGCGGCCCAGGCCCTGCATGATGATGCCAAGGGACCAGATATCGGTACGATTGTCCACACTGTCACCGGCAAGAAGCTCCGGAGATGCATAGTACTGAGTCCCTGCAGCCATTTTCAGCACTGCGAAAGAATCGGCATCAGAGAGTCCGAAATCAATCAGCTTGGGATGGAGACCATTGAAGGTCACCATTATGTTCTCAGGCTTCAAATCCCTGTGAATCACCTGCTTGCGGTGAATATACGCAAGGGCGTCGCAGATTCCCGTCAATATCCTGTCGGTCACTTCAATAGACAGTCTGCCATTCCTTTCCAGAAAATGACCCAGATCTTCACCGTCTATCCACTCCATCACGATGCAATTGCCGGCAGAAGGATGGTTGACGAAAGCGAAATACTGGCAGACATTCGGATGCTGGAGGGAGAAACCTATCTCAAAATCCTTGCGGAGCATATCCTCGTAAATCCGGAGACCGCGATAGCCCGGCTTCAACGCCTTGTAGATGAAAAAACGTCCGGACCTCTGGCAACGGTAGAGTACAGTGAAGCCCTCCGGGGAATCCCGGAACAGTTCCAGATCACCGGAGACAATGCTGTCATCCTCGGGTATGTCAGCGAAAAAGCCTGACGGTCCGTACATAAATCAAAAGCATTTGTGCATTCAAATATAACGAATCTTATGCTTGCTGAATTCTAAATGGAAGTGCAACGACTTCCGTAGTCAAAGTTATATAATTTCTTAAAATATTCCAAAGGCGTCAGGTAACCGAGTGATTTCCTGGGCCTATGGTTCAGTTTCCACTCTATTTCTGCAATGTTTTCTTCCGAATACAGGTCGAAGTCTGAGCCTTTGGGGATGTACTGCCTGGCGAGGCAGTTC
>JAXDUM010000071.1:0-43644 GCA_034089285.1 Candidatus Cryptobacteroides sp. | reverse complement strand
AAATCCGCCTGAACAATAAATAGCCGTCCATGTCCGTCTGTATCAAATCCTTGATCAAAAACGTCAACCTGATTGTCGGTTGTGACATCGGTTGTCCTTATTGCTATGCCAGAAACAACTGCCGGCGTTTCCATATGACCGACGACTTCTCCAAGCCCGTATTCTTCAGGAACAAGCTCCATATCCTGGACAACAAGCAGCCTCACGTATGGTTTATGACCGGTCTCAGCGACTTTACTGGCTGGCTGCCCGAGTGGCGGGAGGAAATCTTCGAACGGATGAAAGCCAATCCGCAGCATCAGTATGTTTTCCTGACCAAGCGGCCGGAGCGGATCGACTTTGAGACGGACTTCGACAATGCCTGGATTGGCGTTACCGTAACCCATCGAAATGAGTTGCACCGTATTGCAGATCTTCGTGAGCACATCAAATGCAGGCATTACCATGTCACATTCGAGCCGATGTTCTCTCCGATGCCGGAGGACATGGATTTGCAGGGCATCGATTGGGTGGTAGTTGGCACGGAGACCGGGAAGAGAAGAGGGAAATGCGACTCAAAGCCAGCGTGGGTGGAGAACATCCTTCACCAAACATCTATGAGGGGTATTCCGACTTTTATGAAGGAAGATCTTGTCCCGATTATGGGCGAAGATAGAATGATCCAGCAGCTACCAAAGGCGTTTGTCATGTAATTAATACTCAAAGTTATAACTATTCTGGTGGGAAACGGCAATGATATGATGGTTTAGAGGCCATATAACGTCAGGCTTAATTGGAGCGAAGCGAAGGAGGTCCTCAGACCGCACGGCGAAGACCAGATGGACTCCCTCAAAAGCGGAGAAACGAAAGAGGCTGACCTAAGTCAATTTGACTTTTGGGTCAGCCTCCTGTGGGTACACGGCCCGAGGGACAGACTGGTGCCGGCTTGCCGGTGCCAGTCTGTCACCGGGTTGGACTTCGGCGGCAGCTCTGCTGACGTCAAGGTCCAAAGCGCGGAGTGGCTCCGACGAAGTGGCCGGCTTGCCGGACGCTTGGTCGGAGCATGGGTTGAGGTTAGGAAGACACCGAGAAATTGCAATTTATCGGTTAAATAGATAATCTACAGCAAACTGTATCTATCTCCGAACTTTATTGCAAGTTGTTGTGAGATAATGCCCATATTTACTTTGAGCATTTGACGGCAATCTTGATGACTCCATCAACCTTATTCTCAAACACCTTATACGCCTCTTCAATTTCCTCCAGCCTATACCGGTGAGTAATCAAAGGCGTGGTGTCAATCAGTCCCAGCTCTATAAGCGAAAGAATCTCGGCACAGTCGCAGCCGTCCACGCCGCCGGTCTTGAAGGTGAGATTCTTGCCGTACATGTCCGGGAGAGGCAGTATCTGAGGGCGGTCATAGAGGGCGACCACGGTGACTGTTGCATTGGGGCGGGCTGACTGCCATGCGAGCTGGAAGCTGTCTTCAGATCCTGCAACCTCGATGACGACATCTGCACCGCCAAGAGGTGCACCGTATTCAGCGGTGCACGCCGTGCATTCCTCCGGTGTTGTTACAATGACATCCGGATAGTGTTCCTTGACAAAGGCTCGCCTCTCCTCCGACTTTTCGCACACGATGATGTGTTTCGGGTGCTTCAGCATCACGCAGAGCAGTGTACATATACCTGTCGGGCCGGCTCCGATGATAAGAACCGTATCTTCTTCCTTGATCTCCGAGATCCTTGCCGCCCAGAAGCCGGTGGCAAGTATGTCTCCGACAAATAGAGCCTGCTCGTCCGTGACACTGTCCGGGATCCTGTTGAGTCCCTGGTCGGCATAGGGGACGCGGACGAATTCCGCCTGTCCTCCGTCGATGCGGCAGCCGAGCGCCCAGCCGCCGTCCGGAGACTGGCAGTTGTTGACATAGCCGTGCTTGCAGAACCAGCATTCTCCGCAATAGGTCTCTACATTGACCGTCACCCTGTCCCCCGGCTTTACCGAATGGACCTGATCCCCTACCTCGGTGACTATTCCTACCATCTCGTGGCCGACGGTGATTCCCGGAACGGCACGGGGCACGCTGCCGTGCATGATGTGCAGGTCGCTGGTGCAGATGCTTGCCAGAGTGACCTTCACTATGGCATCCTTCGGATCGAGAATCCTCGGCTCCGGCTTCTCCAGAAGGGCAAAATGACCCTTGTCTATGTATGTGTAAGCTTTCATCATTGTTGCTGCTTATCATTATCCCTTTTCACAATCTTCCGGTACACTTCCACCTTGAAGTATTTCTTGCGGATTATCCACACCCTCATGAGCCATACGGCAAAGAATCCGTTACTCAGCATCTCGTAGATAAGTCCCCAGGGCTCCGGCAGATTGATAAGTCTCTTCACGAGCCAGAGAACCATGTCTATCCAGAAGATGATGTCCCAGATTTTCTCCCTGTCACCGAATTCCAGAAAGGTATCCACTGCCTCTGATGTTGTAATCATCGCAGACGACTCAATGAACTTTATTGAACTGCGAACGGTAACCTTGAATGTCGCTGCGGGCACAGTGACTCGTGCTTCCCCTTTCATAAGACCAACAATCCGGTCGTTGATAAGGAGATAATGAGGCAAAGTCAACTTGCCTGAGTGCTTGTCCTTGATTATCAGTGTTGGCATCAGAACAATTCCGTGATTCTATCTTCCCTCAAAATCTTCGGTGCCGCCTTCCCTGCGAGTATCAGCACCTTCTTGCCGTTCCGGTAGATATGCAGCTGGCGACTGCGGACAATGGCTGTCAATTCGCTGTCAGCCTGCAGTGCAAGCCATATCTTGTGGTATGGCCCATCCTCCTCGAAGAGTTTCCTCTTCAGGTGAGAACACATATTGCCGGTATCAATCTCCATCCTATTCCTCCTTCCCTTTGAACTTCTTCAAAGAGTATATATTGATGAAGTTCCCAAGTGCAGTCAGTCCGAGAGCGGCTGGCAATGCCCAACTGCTTCCTGTTCCCTTCATACTTACAACAAGGCAATAGATTGCCAGAGCGAGCGAAACGACAGTTACCGCCGCAAGTATGATTTTCAGTGTCTTCGTTTTCATCAGCTGTTCAATTAATCATTTCAACAATTGCCAATATCCACCTTTGTCCGGGCCGATACGCTGTATAAATCCTTCATCAACCAATGCTTTCAATCTTCGCTTAACGCTACTGTCGTGCAGACCTGTCTTCTCGGACAATTCTGCCCTGCTGATTTTTGGATTTCTCTTGATCAAATCAAGAATTTGATGCATCTGGTCGCTTTCTGGTCGCTTTCTGGTCGCCGTCTCCGGTTTCGAGATACTGCATCGCACGACCCATCGTGTCCACCAATGCCTTGAGTTCGTCATAACGCTCCTGAATGAGGCTGTTCTTGACTGCGTAGCCCTTGATCAGATAGTCCTTCAAGACGGAATTTGCCCAGATACGGAACTGTGTGCCTCGTTTGGACTTAACACGATAACCGACTGAGATGATAACATCCAGGCTGTAATACTTGGTGATGTAAGTTTTCCCATCGGCAGCAGTTGTTCGGAATTCCCGAACTACTGAATCCTTTGCAAGTTCTCCTTCCTTGAAAACATTGCTGATATGTTCACTAATTGTTCCTTTACTCTTATCGAACAACGTGCAAATCTGAGCCTGTGTCAGCCATACCGTTTCATTTTCCAGTTTCACTTCAAGACTGGTCTGACCGTCCGGAGCCTGATAGAGAATGATCCCGCCCTTTCCGGACTCTTCTATGATTATGTTATTACCCATACTTATACGACATTGAATCGAACAGTTTACAAAGAAAAATGGGCGGGTATTATACAATATGATTTCCGCACATACATACAAATGTAGATATCTTTTCAGGATACACAACAATAGTTTTGACAATAGTATAAAAAACCACGGTTTTATGAACACCGAGGGAAATCCGGAATCAAAATGTTACCTTTGCCGTGCAGGAATTGACAGAGGCTGATGAGAGCGGTCAATCCATAAACAACTGGCACACGATGAAGACAATACTTTTTATCATCGGATCTCTGCGCAAGGGATCCTTCAACCGGAAGCTGGCCGAAGAGGCGGAGCGTATGCTGGACGGCCGGGCGAAAGTGGAATATCTGGACTATTCGGATGTTCCGCTGATGAACCAGGACTTTGAATTTCCCGCACCAGAGGCTGTAAGGAAGGTCAGGGGAAAGGTGGCAGAAGCCGATGCCCTCTGGATATTCTCTCCTGAATACAATTACAGTTATCCTGGACATCTGAAGAATCTCATCGACTGGCTCTCCCGTCCACTGGTAGCCGGAGACCGTCAGACCCCTCTTGCCATCAACGGAAAGAAAGTGGCGCTGAGTGGGGCAGGAGGAGTATCGGCGACGGCCAGATGCAGGGAAAAGCTGACGGAGCTGTTGACATTGCCATTCATCAGGGCTGAAGTAATGACTGAACCTCAGACTGGAATTCAGCTGAACAGGGAGGCTTGGACGGAAGGGCGTATGATTCTGACCGAAGAACAGACCGCCCTTCTGAAATCACAGGTTGACGCATTTATTGATTTCATAGGATAAACTGACAAATACGATTTGCTGACTATGGTAAAACTTGGAATCAAGGGTCGTCAGGAGACGACCGTAACAACGGCGAATATTGCTGCGAACGTTGGCAGTGGCAAGGTGAAGGTGTTCGCCACACCTATGATGATATCCCTTATGGAGAAGGCTGCGGTCCTCTCCATCGAGCCCTGTCTCGAAGAAGGACAGAGTTCCGTAGGCACGCATATCAACGTAAGTCACTGCGCCGCAACCCCCATTGGAATGAAAGTGTGGGCCGAAACCGAGGTCATAGAGATAGACCGCCGAAAGGTCTGCTTCTCCGTGAAGGCGTTCGATGAGCGCGGACTTATCGGCGAAGGCACCCATGAGCGGTTCATCATTGACGTCGAGAAGTTTCAGAGCAAGGCGGAAAACAAGTGAACTGCGAAGGAGGAGGCTGTTATGGTCTCCTCTTCTGTTAGCATAATCTTAGATGAGCTGCTCGTTAAATTGGAATTTAGCGGCAGAGATAATAACCCAGCGCTACCAAAGCAACACCGGTGCTGACGCTTAAAGCAATGTATCCTGCAAATGCCCAGATATTCCCGGATTGCAGCATAATCAGTGCCTCTTTGGAGAAAGTTGAGAAGGTGGTAAACCCTCCGCAAAGTCCCACTGACAGGAACAAGGCCCAATTGTTGTCTTCGCTGGCGGTGCGGCTGAAAAGGCCCCACAAAAGCCCAATCATGAAGCAACCGACCAGATTCACGACAAAGGTCGCCCAGGGAAACCCTTTTCCGGCTCCCTTCATCATTAGTGAGACAAGATACCTTGCTGCTCCACCGATAAAACTACCGGCACCGACGATTGCTATGTTTTTGATGATGTCTAAAACCATTAAATTCCGATTTATCGGTCTAAATATACATCTTTTCTCCCGTATGCTTTTACGCAGACGGAAAGATTTAGCGCCGAAACAAACTATTTTTTAGAAATCTGCTTGTCAGCATCGATTTTTCAGTCTCAAACGTTGATTTATCAGTGTAATCCGTTATTCCTTCGCAATGACCTTCCATCTCACCCTCCAGACCACGTCATTGAAGTCGTGGCTGATGATGCGGAACTCCCCAATCCCCGAGGTGTTGCCCACGTGATTCCCCGGCCGGCATTTCAGCCTGAGAACAAACCTTTTTATGAACAGAATCAACCAAGGTCACGGAAATCGTTCGTATATTTGCAGGAATGCAAATGACGAACGATATGAAAATTGGAAGACTTGTCCTCAAGGCCGTTCTGGCACTCGGCCTCATAGCCATCAACATTGAACTCTCCGCAGGCAATGCGGGGGAAAAACAGTCTTCGGTACGCGAAATCGTAGCCGCCGACCGGATCAAGGCTTCCGGCCTGGATGCCGTCTATGACTTCGATGCGGTCAGCCCCGCCGCCTGTCCTAAAGGATATAAGCCATTCTATATCAGTCATTACGGCAGACACGGCTCACGATATGCCTACGCCCGGGAGACCTATACCGACCTGCTTGAGATGCTTCAGAAAGCAGAGCAGGAGGACAATATCACCGAATATGGCAAGTCATTGAGTCTCCGGCTTGCAGACTTCTATGAGAAAGTCCGCTACAGGGTCGGTGATCTGACAGACAAAGGCTGGAACCAGCAGAAGAGGATGGCCGGCAAGATGCATTCCGACTATCCCCGGGCATTCGGAAAGGGCAGCAATGTACGGGCCTGTGCCTCAGGCTCCATCAGGTCAATCATGAGTATGACATCATTCTGCACCGAGCTCTCCCGCATTGCACCGAAAACAGAAATCATTGCCCATCAGGGCCTCGAATACATTCAGGCAACCTCCCCCAACATGGGCACCAACCCGTTCCGGTTCAAGGGTCCCAAGTTCGATTTCCCATACGCCGAGTCGGACGAGGAATTCCTCCGCAGCTTCTTCCCGGAGTATATTGACGTCCTGGGAAGAATGTTCAAGGACCCATCCAAGGCCATTGAGGGAAAGTCCCATCTCTGGACAATGGACTATATGTATATGCTTGTCGGTGGGATGAACAGCCTCGATGACGATGTCCGCAATGATTTCTCCGACATTTTCACGAGTGAGGAATATGTCAAGATGTGGGAGGTGGACAACTATCTGAGATTCTGTGAGTATTACTGGTACAGGACATCCTGCTCCGCCATATTCGTGGATATGCTGGACAAGGCAGAGAAAGTCATTGCCTTTGGCGGGTCAGGTGCGGACCTGCGCTTCGGACACGACCATTGCCTGATGACATTGCTGATGATTGCCGATCTGGACCATTTCGGGCACTTCCCGGAGACTCCTGAGGAGCTGTCGCAATACTACCAGACCTACCGTTCCCCGATGGCCGGAAACCTCCAGTTCATCTTCTACCGCTCGCGCCGCAAGGGAGCCGAGCCTCTCGTCCGTGTTCTCCTCAATGGCCAGGATGCCGCTCTTGGAGACCTTGCGCATTCAGAATCAATCTATTACGCCTGGTCTGACCTGCGTGACTACCTCCGCTCCCGCATTGCAATGTTTCTTTAATCCTGCCTCTTGAGCGAAAAATCATACAAAACGGCGGAATGCAGCATATTTTGCCGTTTGCGATGAAAGCGAGCCTTAATTGATCCCTATATGAATAAACCATTATGCACAATAAACACCGGGAGGACAGTTGAGGATGCCATCCCGTATCTGAAGGATTATCCGGCCGTCTACATCCTGTCGGACAGGAACGTGGAGGCCTATGCAGCCAGGGTTGCGGAGGCGCTGGAGCCTTGCGGCAATCTCCGGGGCCGTTTCTCCATCGATGCCAATGAAAATGCCAAGAATATCGACACCGTCCTGGAGATATGCCGATGGCTTCTGAACCTGGAGGCCGACCGCAAAGCCCTGATTTTCGCCATCGGGGGAGGCATCACTACCGACATGGCCGGTTTCGCCGCCTCCATCTACAAGAGGGGAATCCGCTTTGCCTATCTGCCTACGACGTTTCTGGCTCAGGTGGATGCGGCAATCGGTGGAAAGACCGGAGTCAACTTCCTGAATTACAAGAACATGCTTGGAGTCATCCGCCAGCCTGAGTTTACATTCGAATGCCCCGAGGTGCTTTCTACATTGCCATACAGGGACTTCATTTCCGGGGCGGCGGAACTTGTCAAAACCTTCATCATTGACAATGAGGGGAACAACTACAGCAAGGCCATCAGCGTACTCTCCGCCATTGCCGGGGCCAATGACCACAAGGCTGCGATATTGGAGCATCTACCTGAGCTTCAGGAGCTTATATCTACCGCAGCGTCGGTCAAGGCCGGCGTCGTGGAGCGTGACCAGTTCGAGTCGGGGGAGAGGCGCAAGCTGAATCTCGGCCACACCTTCGCGCACGCCATCGAGTGGATGGCCAGGGAGAAGGGCGACGACATCAGTCACGGTGAGGCTGTGTCAATGGGAATGATCATGGCTGCCGGGCTTTCGGAGAAGTTCTATGGCAATGCTGATGCACATCTCGCCGCCACCCTCCGCCGGGATTTCGCAGCCTGTCGCCTGCCCGTGGAATGCCCCTACAGCATATCAGAGCTAGTCCCTGCAATGAAATACGACAAGAAAGCCGAGGGCGAAGGCGTGAATTTCGTGCTCATTCACGCTGTTGGCGACGTAAGAATTGAGAAGCTGCCGGTATTTTTTGTATCTTTGTAAGTTCCGGGACCAGTCAGAAAAACATTCGGTCCCAGGCCCCGGGCAAACAACAGAATTATATGATCTGCACATCAATACAGAACAGGACGCTTGACGAAATCTTCGCCATCCTCGAATCAGGGGAGGTGGAGATGGCTGAAATCCGGCTTGACCGTTGCAACCTGGCCCAGGACGAGGTGGAAGAGCTGTTCTCCTCCTCCGACGTGCCCCTCATAGCCACCTGCAGGGTGTCCGAAATCAGGGCATCCCTCGATGACGGGAACACGGACGACCGCAAGCTTGACTCCAGGGCTTCCCAGAAAGCCGAGTCCCTGCTCATAACCGCCATCCACGCCGGAGCGGCATACACCGACCTTGAAATAGAGGCCCCGGCAATGATGTCCAAGCGCATCCGCCGTGAGACCAGGGAATGCGGCACAGTCCTCATCCGCTCCTATCACGATTTCTCCGGAACCGACTCCCTTGAGGCTCTTAAGGCATTGACAGAGAAGTGTTTCGCCCTCGGAGCAGACATTGCCAAAATAGTTGTCACCGCCAATGATGACGATGACTCCGCACGTGTGCTGAAACTCTATGAGAGCTTTGACCCGGGCCGTCTCGTGGCTTTCGCAATGGGGGAGAAAGGCCGGTCCAGCCGTATAGACTGCCTTGCCAAAGGCGCTCCGCATACATACGCCGCCCTCAATGAGGAGGAGGCCGCCGCACCGGGCCAGATGTCCACGGCTTCGATGCGGGCCAATGTCTATGGCGGCAGGAAGTTCATCGGATATCCTTCCGCCGAGCCTGTCCAGATGCCTTGTTCGAAGAGTTTTGCCCAGCGGGCCATCATTGCCGCAGCATTGTCTGAGGGCGTTTCCGTCCTCAGGGGCTATTCTCCATGCGGGGACAATGAATCCGCCATTGCGGTCGCCAGGGCTCTCGGCGCCGAGGTCACTGTCGGGCTTTCATACGCCTCCGGCAATGTGGCCAAAGACGGGTCGGCATTGACCATCAAGGGTATCGGGGCGAAAAGAAATTCATTGAAACTCAATACTCTGCATACGGGAGAATCAGGGCTTCTCACTAGGATGATGATACCTCTTCTCTCGGTTCTGAATGACGGTGACATTAGGGTGACCGGCGAGAAGACATTGACCGGAAGACCGCTCAAGGGCGCTCCGGAGATAATGTCCGCCTTCGGGGTCAGGCTCGTCCAGGCCGGCGAAAGGGCCGCCAATCCCGCTTCCGGGCCGGCCGATGCCGCCGAAGTCTTCGTGCCTCTCGACATAAAGGGCTCCCTCAATGCCGGAAAAGCCTCAATATCAGGCGTCAGCGGCTCCCAGATCATCTCCGGCCTGCTGATGGCATTGCCGCTTCTCGACGAGGACACCGTCATTGAACTGAACAATCCGAAAAGCATCCCTTACCTCTTCATTACAATGGACGTGATGAAGGCATTCGGCGTGAAAGTCTGGTGCGATATGGAAGGCGGGGAGGAATTCGCCGAGTCCAAGGACTGGAGCGACTGTACCTCCATCACTTTCCACATCAAGGGAGGCCAGGCCTACAAGGCTGCGGATATGGACATCGAGGGTGACTGGAGCTCTGCCGCAAACTTCCTCGTGGCCGGTGCCGTGTTCGGAAGAGTTGAACTTACCGGTCTGGATACCAAGTCGTTGCAGGCGGATCTCTCCATTATGGACATATTGATGGAGGCCGGTGCCAGCCTCTCCCAGTTGGGGGACGACGACCCGAAAGGTCTCATTCACGTGCAGAGAGCGCCGCTCAGCGCATTCGAGGTGGACGCCGCCAACTGCCCGGATCTATTCCCGATAGTCGCGGTGCTTGCTGCATTCTGTGAGGGAACCAGCAGGATAGCCGGTGTAGGCAGGCTTGCCAACAAGGAAAGCGACCGAGGCAAGGCCATATTGGAAATGCTCACAAAGATGGGTGTCAATGCGAAAATAGCCGGGGACAAGCTCATTGTAGAGGGTCATTCCCTCGCCAGGCGCAGCCTCACGCATACCCTGCTCAGGGGAGGCAGCTACACCTCGCATCACGACCACCGTATGGTCATGGCTCTGAGAGTGGCCGGAATCGGTGCTGACAGTCCTATAGAAATAGATGATACACAATGTGTTGCCAAATCCTTCCCTACATTCGGGGAACTTTTCGGCAAACTATTCTGAACATAGATATGGATTCATTCGGCAGCAAATTCAGAGTCTCCATTTTCGGAGAATCCCATGGCGATGCGATAGGCGTCGTGCTTGACGGAGTTCAGCCGGGCCTCCCTCTCAGCATCGAGGATTTCACGGAGGACATTCTCCGCAGGAAAAGCGGGCCAAAGGGCACGACCCCGAGAATCGAGGCCGACATACCCGAGATTCTCAGCGGAATATATGAGGGATTCACCACGGGAGCCCCTCTCGCCATCATTTTCAGGAACAGGAATACCCGCTCCGGGGATTACAAGCTTTTCAATGACATGCCGCGTCCGGGCCACGCCGACTATACCGCCAGCGTGAAGTGGATGGATTTCAACGACCCGAGAGGCGGAGGTCATTTCTCCGGAAGGCTTACTTTGCCGATCGTGGCGGCTGGAGTCGTGGCCAAGAAAATGTGTGTCTGCGACGTGCGGGCCAGCCTCATCGAGGTGGGCGGAATGTCCAGGGCCGAGGCTCTGGCGACATTGACGGACGAGGACAGGAATGGATTGCCGGAGTCTGAAATCCCGGCTTCAGTTATATGGAAGGACGTGATTGCCAATGCAATGCGGGAGCGTGACTCCATCGGGGGAATAGTGGAATGCGTGGCATCCAAGGTCCCTGCCGGCCTCGGAGAACCGTTCTTCGACTCGGTCGAGTCCCTGATTTCCCACGCCATTTTCTCCATCCCTGGAGTCCGTGGCATAGAATTCGGAGATGGATTCGAGTCGGCAAGAATGAAGGGCTCGGAGCACAATGACCCGTTCGACAATGTCGAAGGCGGCGATGTCAGCCTGCATCTCAGCGTGCATCCGTCCAAGAACGGGGCCGGCGGAGTGAACGGCGGCATCACCAACGGCAATCCGATCGTGTTCAGGGTAGCCTTCAAGCCTACCTCCAGCATAGGGAAGCCGCAGAAGACATTCAATTTTGCAAAGGGTGAGATGGATGAACTTTCCATCCCCGGCAGGCACGACGCCTGCTTCGCCCTCAGGACCCCTCCTGTAGTGGAAGCGATGACGGCAATCGTCCTCGCCGACTTGATGAAGAGAATATAAGCATTTATGGATATAAACGAAGAAAAGGAATTGCTCCGGGACATAACCGCCAAGGAATACAAGGAAGGTTTCGTCACCGACGTCGAGCAGGAATTCATCCCGAAAGGCCTGAACGAGGACATTGTCAGGATGATTTCCGAGAGGAAGGGGGAGCCGCAGTGGCTTCTGGACTTCCGTCTCGACGCATTCCGGAAATGGCAGGCGATGGAGGCCCCGGAATGGGGTCACCTGGATATGCCGCATATTGACTATCAGGATATCATATATTACGCAGCCCCGAAGAAGGATGCTGACAGGCCGAAGGAGATTGACCCGAAGCTGGCCGAGACATTCGACAAGCTCGGCATTCCTCTGAAAGAGAGGGAGGTCCTGGCCGGCGTGGCTGCCGTCGATGCCGTGTTCGACTCGGTTTCGGTGGCTACGACATTCCGTAAGGAACTGGCTGACAAGGGAATCATCTTCTGCTCGTTCAGCGAGGCCGTGAAGGAGCACCCTGACCTTGTCCGGAAATATCTGGCCACGGTGGTGCCTGCCGGGGACAATTATTTCGCCGCCCTGAATTCGGCCGTATTCAGCGACGGCTCATTCTGCTACATCCCGAAGGGGGTACGCTGCCCGATGGAACTCTCCTCCTATTTCCGTATCAACGCCAAGGGCACTGGCCAGTTCGAGAGGACATTGATTGTGGCCGACGAAGGCTCTTACGTTAGCTATATGGAAGGCTGCACGGCCCCTATGCGCGACGAGAACCAGCTTCACGCCGCAGTGGTGGAAATCGTGGTCATGAAGGATGCCGATGTCAAGTACAGCACCGTGCAGAACTGGTATCCGGGTGATGCCGAGGGCCGCGGAGGCATTCTCAACCTCGTGACCAAGAGGGGAATATGCCACGAGGGAGCCCATCTGTCCTGGACCCAGGTCGAGACCGGCTCCGCCATAACCTGGAAATATCCGAGCACCATACTGAAGGGGGACAATTCCTCCTCGGAGTTCTATTCCGTGGCCGTGACCAACAATTACCAGCAGGCGGATACCGGCACGAAGATGATTCATGTCGGAAGGAACACCAGAAGCCGCATTGTCAGCAAGGGCATATCGGCCGGACATAGCCAGAACAGCTACAGGGGCCTTGTGAGAATGCTTCCCGGAGCTTCCGGAGCAAGGAATTTCTCCCAATGCGACAGCCTCCTGATAGGTTCGCTCTGCGGTTCACATACCTTCCCGGATATCCGGACGGACAATTCCACGGCTGTGGTCGAACACGAGGCCACCACGTCCAAGATCAGCGAGGACCAGCTTTTCTACTGCAACCAGAGGGGCATCGGTCCGGAAGAAGCTGTCGGCCTGATAGTCAACGGCTATGCCCGCGAGGTCCTGAGCAAGCTGCCGATGGAGTTCGCCGTCGAGGCCCAGAAGCTGCTTCAGGTATCGCTGGAAGGCTCTGTGGGATAGGCTTCAGGCCAAAGGCCGCATTAACGTAGATAATTGAAAATGATGAACTGGATAAATTACACATTGTTCACAATCGGCGGAGACACCCCGGTACTTCTCATTGACCTGCTCACGTCACTGGCGGGTCTGACCTGCGTCTTCCTTGCCGGAAGGAACAGCAAGTACAATTTCTGGGTGGGCTATCTCTACTCCGCCCTCCTCTTCCTGATGTTCTGGAACAAGAACCTCTACGCCAATCTTATTCTTCAGCCCATATCATTGGGGATCAATATATTGGGGCATTACCGCTGGACTCATCCGAAGTCCGGGGAGCAGAGTTCCGACGACAGTTCCGCATTGAAAGTGACAATGCTGGGGTGGCGGCAGCGCATCATTGCCATAGCCTCCATCTTCATCCTCGCCGGCGTATGGGGCTGGTTCATAAGCCTCATAGGCAATGCCGTATTCCCGGGCAGATTCCCTTCCGACCCGGTTCCGTACCTCGACGCCTGCGTGACCATCCTGATTCTCGTGGCCCAGTTCCTCTCGGCCCTGAAGAAATGGGATTGCTGGATAGCATGGCTGATGGTAAACATCTCCCAGCTCATCCTCCACATATCCGTAGGCCACATTTTCATGCCGGTAGTCTGCTCACTTTACCTCATCAACGGCATCTGGTCGCTGATTACCTGGGCAAGGCTCTACCGCAAGAACGCATAGACAACATCTAACAGACAGCATATTCTTATGGCAAATGACATATTGTTGCAGATCAGCGGACTTCACGCTTCTGTAGGAGACAAGGAAATACTCAAGGGCATTGACCTGACCATCCGCAAGGGCGAGATCCATGCGGTAATGGGGCCGAACGGGGCCGGCAAGAGCACATTGTCCTCCGTCCTGGCAGGCAAGCCTTCGTTCACGGTGACGCAAGGCAGCATCGAGTTTATGGGCCGGGACCTTCTGGCAATGAGCCCGGAGGAAAGGTCCTGGGCAGGCATTTTCATGTCATTCCAGTACCCGGTCGAGATTCCGGGCGTCTCCATCACCAACTTCATGAAGACGGCCATCAATTCCAGGCGCAAGGCTGCGGGGGAGGAGCCGATGAAAGCCGGTGACTTCCTGAAACTTATGAAGGAAAAGATGGCTTTCGTCCAGATGAAGCCTGAATTTTCCAAGAGGGAGGTCAATGTGGGCTTCTCCGGAGGAGAGAAGAAGCGCAATGAAATCTTCCAGATGGCAATGCTGGACCCGACCCTGTCCATCCTCGACGAGACCGACAGCGGCCTGGACGTGGATGCTCTCAGGATTGTGGCCGAGGGAGTCAGGTCGCTCCATACTCCTGAGAAATCGGCTATTGTCATTACCCATTACAAGAGGCTTCTGGACTACATTGTCCCGGACATCGTGCACGTCCTGAAGGCGGGCCGGATTGTCGAGACAGGCGGACGGGAGCTTGTGGACGTGATTGAGGAAAAGGGCTACGATATCTTCTGATTATGATAAAGTACGACAATACCATACCTTCACGCCTTGACCCTTCTCCGGCACAGGATGCCGGCCATTATCAGGACCTTCCGGTCTTCATTGGACCTGATACATTGGAAGTGCTTGAAGGTCAGAAGCTGAGCAAGGTTTATACGCTTGGCCCGGATGCCGGGTCTGGCCAGGTTCCGGAACTTCCTTTCAGCAATATCGTGGTTGGCGGTGATGCCCGGCTCGACATTGTGATAGTGGTGCTGCCCGGCATCTCGGCCGATGTCAGGATTGCCGTCGACATTGTGGGCCCGCATTCCGAGGTCAATATTTCAGGACTCTATCTCTGCAATGCCGATGAGCGGCTTTCCATCCGCACTGACCTTCGTCACCGTGTGCCTGAATGCATTTCCACCCAGCTTTTCAACGGCGTGGCCGGTGGCTCTTCCCGCATCAGCTTCTTCGGAAAGATCGTGGTGGCGCCGGATGCCCAGAAGACCGAGGCCTATCAGACCAACCGCAACCTGGTGGTCTCTTCCTCAGCCCACGCCGAGACCAAGCCCCAGCTGGAAATCTATGCCGACGATGTGAAATGCTCCCACGGCGCCACTGTGGGCCAGCTCAATGAGGATGAACAGTTCTATATGCGTTCCCGCGGAATCCCTGAAAATGAGGCCAGGATACTTCAGATAATCTCATTTCTGGCTCCCGTGCTTGCCGCCATCCCTGACGCCCGGGAAAGGGAGAGTCTCTCCGCCGAGGTCGAGGCTGCCGTCAGAGGCTAAAGAGTTGATTCCTGAGGCTTGATGCCGACATACATCCTGCAGATGCCGAGGGTGAAGGCCTTGTGGCTGACGGCTGCATATCCGCAGTCGCGCAGGATGCTGCTGAATTCCTTCTTGCCGGGGAAGTTCAGGACTGAAGCCGGGAGATATCTGTAGGCGGCCTTGTCCCCGGAAATGCTGCCGCCGATCAGCGGGAGAATGTGGAGGAAATAGAGGTTGAACAGCCAGCGCATGAAGGCGTTGGACGGTACCGAAAGTTCCAGGATCACGAGCTTTCCGCCCGGCTTGAGGACACGGAGCATCTCCCTGAGACCCTTCTCCCGGTTCTCGAAATTCCTGACTCCGAATGCCACGGTGACACGGTCAAAACTGCTGTCCTGAAATCTTAAATTCTCGCAATCTCCTGTCTCACAGGATATCAAGTCCTCCAGTCCGGCCTTGGCGACCTTGTCCTTCATCACCTCCAGCATTCCTTCGGAGAGGTCAACTCCGGTGACGTGGCCCATTGCATCGGCCTTGCCGGAATCAGAGCTGTCCTTCGCAATCTTTCTCATTGCCTCGGCTATGGCAATGCTGAAGTCGCCGGTTCCGCAGGCCACATCCAGCACCTCAATGCTCCTGAGACGCCGTTTCTCATCAATCTCCCTTCCGGCCCTGCGCTCGTCCCTGGTGGACTTCAGTATCCTCCTGAGAGCCCTCTTCCTCCAGGTTCTGTCAATGTCGAGGGACATTATGTGGTTCAGCTTGTCGTAGTCTGCGGCAATGCTGTTGAACATATCGTGAATCTTCTCCTTGCGGGGCATAAGTTTATCTTTTGAGTCTTACGAAAATGCTGAGAGGCAATGCCTTGCCTGTGCTGTCGCTGAGGGCGAGCTCGCCCGATTCCAGTATTGCGGACTGGTCCTGCCTGCCTTCATGCTCCGGGTTTGCGGCTGGCCTGACAGGACCTCCCAGCCCGAAGGCCTCCCTGACCACGGTCTCCCCGAGAAGCGGCGAGAACCCGTTGGAATACAGATTCAGGACCATGAAACTGTCCTTCGGAGCCAGGATTGCGCTCACGCATTTCATCATGTCGTAGAGGCATTCGTCCAGCTTCCACTTCTCCCCGTCCGGACCGTGGCCGTAAGCCGGCGGGTCAAGGATAATTCCCTGATATACATTGCCTCTGCGGGCCTCGCGCCTGGCGAATTTCAATGCATCCTCCACCACCCAGCGGATGCCGTCGAGCCGGCTGCTCTCCATATTGCCCCTGGCCCAGGTGACCACCTGTCTTACCGAGTCAAGATGGGTGACATCTGCCCCGGCTGCCTTTGCGGCGAGTGAGGCGGCGCCGGTGTAGGCGAAGAGGTTGAGCACCTTAGGCCGGATAATCCTGCCCTCGGCGTCAGTCCCGGCATTGGAAACCAATGCCGAAGTTTCCCGGAAAATGTACTCCCAGTTGGCCGCCTGCTCCGGGAATACGCCCACGTGCTTGAACGAGGTCAGGCCGAGCCTCAATGTGAAATCAAGCCCCTTCTGCGCCCCGTTGTACCGTATATACCATTGGTCATCAGTCCGTTTCAGTCTCTCCCAGGTGCCGCTGTCCTCCTTGCCCGCCTTGCCGAACCCTGCTCCCGGACGGAAGCGGGTATGTGCCGCCCTCTCCCATTCTCCTGCAGGCAATGTCTTGGACCACAATGCCTTGGGCTCCGGCCTTATCATATAGTAATTGCCGAATCTCTCAAGCTTCTCCCCGTCGCCTGAATCCACCAGCTCGTAGTCTTTCCAAAATTTCCCCGGATATTCTATGCTCATAATCATTCAGTTTCCGCAAAGGTAGTCATTTTCCCGGATTGGATATCTCATCTTTCTTTCATATCTTTGTAAGGTGTGTGCTTTTTTTCCGTCATCAGCCTGCTGGCTGATATTTTGCAAGCGAAAGAAAACAATAACTAATAATTAATTATTTTTACAATGAAAATGAAGAAATTCTTCTATCTCGCCATGTCGGCCGTGATTGCATCGGCAATGACTTCCTGCGGGGAAGAGGAGGAGGTTCTCGGACCGGCCTCCTTGAAAGCTGAAGTTTCTGAGGTCACCCTTTCGCCAGAGGGTGAAACCAAGACATTCGAGCTTAAGGCTACCAGGGACTGGTCAGCTGAGATTATCGGAAGCGATGTGGAGGGAATCGATGTATCTCCTCTCTCCGGCAAGGCTTCCAATGACCCTGTGACCATCACCGTGAAGGCGGCCAAGAATGAGGGCAAGAACAGGACTGCGACCATCAAGTTCACAGCCTCCGCCACTCTCACAGCTATCGTTACTGTATCTCAGGATGGTTCCCTGGGCAACCTCAAGAGCATTGCAGACGTGCTTGCTCTCTCTTCCGGCGTAGAGGCTGAGACCGAGGGCGTCGTTGTCGGTACTTACACCAAGGGATTCGTGATTAAGGATGACACCGGCTATCTGCTTGCTTTCAACAAGGATTATACCGCCCCTGGAGTTGAATTGAACTCAAAGGTAAAGGTTGCCGGAACAACTTCCGCCTATGGTGATCTTCCTCAGATCACACCTGCTTCTGTGAATACCCTCGAGACTGGTCTTACCGTGGCTGAGCCTAACTGGCTCGATGTCAACAAGGACAATATCGCCGACCTCGACCTGACTAAGTGCCAGCCAATCAAGATGACCGGAATACTCTCAATATCAGGAAATTACCACAATCTTGCAATTGACGGTACAACAGTCCAGGGCTCCATCAGCTATCCTCTCGCATCCCTCGGCCTTGCCGACCTTGCCGGACACAACATCACCGTCTATGGCTACTTCGCAGGCGGTAATAATGCCAAATTTCGCAACATCATGGTCGTGAAGGTGACTGACAACGGAGCTGCTGAGACCAAGATGTCCACTATCGCTGAGGTCATAGCCGCAGATGAGAGTTCACTTGTGAAAACGCAGGGTACTGTGATGGCAAGGCACCAGAGGGGTTACATCATTGGCGACAACACGGGGGCTATCTATGTTTATACAGGTACGACAGCTCCTACAGTGCAAATTGGCAACAATATCGTCATATCAGGCACGACAACGAAGTCATTTGGATCCATCGAAATCATTTCTGCCAGCATAGAGAATAATGATGGTGCTACTGCCATACCTACGTATCCTGCTCCTGAAGATCTTACCACTCTTGACAAATTCAATGCATTCGCTCCGGATCTTGAAAATATTGTACCCACCTATGTCAGGTGCAAGGCTGTAATGCAATCCTCAGGATACTATCTTAAGATAGCCGATGCTGAACATGATATACAGTTCTCACACTGTGACGATTCATACACCGAACTTGCTGATATAGAGGTGACTTTTGAAGGATATATCTACGCTTTCCATTCTACCAATAATTATTGGCAGGTTATCCCTGTCAGCGTCGAGAGTGGACCTTATCTCAGGGCTGAGAAGACTGAAATCACCATCCCGGCTACGCAGACTGAGGCAAATTTCAAGATTCTGTCAAATGTATCATGGGAGGTTAGTATTGAAGCAGATTATGCGGAACCGAGTATTATGTATACAAGTAGCGCAGTTGGCACCCAAGATTTGCATATTAGAATTGACGATGGTCCTAATACTGGAGAAGCGCGCCATTATACTATAAAGGTGACATCTGTTGAAATTCCGGGATATACCCTTGAACTGAAGTTGACACAGGCTGCTCCGTTGTCAGAGGGAGTGAAAACTGCGGATATCAATTTCGTCGGCTGGGAGTTCCCGGTGGCTGATGGAGATTCTTGGACACAATCTTATGCTGAGCATATTGTCGAAACAGATATTTGTACCATTCAGTTGAATAAGTGGGATAAACAGGCTGCGGGTCAAACTATTGATGATTGCCCAGTAACAAAGGGTGCTGGAGACCCTCCTCTTGTACTGAAAATGAAGGGAAATGCAAAGATTGTATCAGTTTCTGTTTTGCTCAAGCAGTGGGGTACGAAGGCGCAGAAGGCCTCTATTTTCTCAAGCACCGATGGCGGAAGCACCTTTGCATCGACGGCTGAAGCCGAGTCTTCTACATTCTCCCTGGACAATGTGACGATGCCGGACGGAACCAATGCCTTCAAGATGACTTTGAGCTCTACTTCCGCTCAGATTGGTCTGCAGAAGATTACAGTCAACTATACCGAGTAGCGGATGTTGAAATAACACATATCATTCCGGGCGGGGCAAAAGCTCCGCCCGGATTTTTTTGCGCCAATCCTGGGCAAGCCGTATAACCATTCAAAATATTTTCAATATCTTTGTAAACCCCAAATTGTAGGGGCAAATTATTGCATGATTTATGAAACACTTTACATTGCCAAAGGAAGGTGGTCTGATTGAAAAAGGGATTCCTGCAGACATTCTCCATGGTTTTGAGAGAATCCGTACTGAAATCTATGACCAGTCTTCCACCGCCAGCGACAAAATCGCCGACATTATCGTAAACTCCATCAACGCCTGCCGGAACCGCAATTTCAGGCTTGGCCTCACTACCGGCTCCACTCCGGCATCGCTCTACACAAGGCTCAAAAGGGCCTATGATGAAGGAAGAGTATCATTCAGGAATGTTGAGGTCTACTCAATCGACGAGTATTATCCGTATGGCAAGGACGAGCCACAGAGCCGCAACATGAGGCTCCGCTCCGCCCTCCTCGACGGCATTGACATTCCGGAGGAGAACATCCACATTCCGGACGGCAGTGTTCCACAGGAGAGAATCAGCGAATACTGTGCGGAGTATGACAAGGCTTTCAGAGGCCTGGACCTCCTCGTGATCGGAATGGGAGAGCAGGGACAGATCGGTTTCAATGAGGCGGGAACCTCCCTGAAGAGCCGTACAAGGACAGTGCTTCTCTCCTATCACTCCAGGAAGCGTCAGGGCAGATTCTTCAACGGGGACTTCAAGCATACCCCGGCGGCCGCATTGACAGTAGGTCTGGACACCATCATGACAGCCGGGAAGATCATCCTAATGGCATGGGGCGAGGACAAGGCGGAGGCGGTGAAGAGAGTTGCCGAGATGAAGCCGGACAGCGATTACCCGGCATCATTGCTCCAGGCTCATCCTGACATAACATGCTACACCGACGAGACCGGCGCATCCCTCCTTACGAGAGTCGTATCTCCTTGGATGGTAGGACCTTGCGACTGGACAAGGAAATTCATGAGAAAGGCTGTCGTATGGCTTTGCCAGGAGGTTCACAAGCCGATTCTCAAGCTTACACAGAAAGATTATCTCGAGCATTCTCTCGGCGAGCTGCTCGACCGGAGGGGGCCTTATGACAAGATAAACATTGACGTGTTCAATGACCTCCAGCATACCATTACCGGATGGCCGGGCGGAAAACCTGATGCCGATGACAGCCAGAGGCCTGTTTCTGCCAAGCCGTATCCGAAGAAGGTCCTCATTTTCTCGCCTCATCCGGATGACGATGTGATTTCCATGGGAGGTACATTCATCCGCCTGGTTCATCAGGGACACGATGTCCACGTGGCTTATGAGACATCCGGAGACCTCGCCGTCCACGACGATGTGGTTCTCCAGCACATGGATGCGGCTCATCAGCTCGGCTTTGCGGACGAGTTCGACCGTATCAAGGCAATCATCGACTCCAAGGTGCCCGGAGAGCCTGAGCCTAAGGAACTTCTCGCCATCAAGGGAGCCATCCGCCGCAGCGAGGCCCGCGGGGCAGACCGTTCGTTCGGCCTCAATGACAATACCAATGTCCACTTCCTCGACCTGCCTTTCTACGAGTCCGGCGGCGTGAAGAAGATGCCGCGCACCCAGGCTGACCTCGACATCATCAAGGACCTGCTCAAGAGACTGCGCCCTGACCAGGTGTTCATGGCAGGCGACCTGGCCGACCCTCACGGAACCCACCGTGTCTGCACCGAAGCCGCACTGGAGGCTATCGAGCAGCTCAAGGAAGAAGGGGAGACCTGGCTTGAGAACACCCACGTGTGGCTCTACAGGGGAGCCTGGATGGAGTGGGAAATCGGCCGCGTGGATATGGCCGTTCCTCTCAGCCCGGACGAGGTCGTGGAGAAGCGCCACGCCATCTTCCGCCATCTTTCCCAGAAGGACATCGTTCCTTTCCCTGGAGATGACCCTCGCGAGTTCTGGCAGAGGGCGGAGGACCGTACCCAGAATACCGCCCGCATCTATGACGAGCTCGGAATGGCCGAGTACCAGGCCATGGAGGTATTCCTGAAACTTTACTGATTCACTCGGGGCTGATCCCAAGTCCATCCGCTGTGACGGACTATTGGGACAGCCCCATAAAATATTGATACAATGAGACTTATAATTAGAGATGACAGCAAGGCCGGCTCACTCTGGGCCGCACATCACATAGCCAGGAAAATCAATGAGAAGGCTGCGGTCAGCGACAAGCCTTTCGTCCTCGGGCTCTGCACCGGTTCAACCCCGATCGAGACATATGCGGAGCTGATCCGTATGGTCAAGGCCGGAGAAGTGTCATTCAGGAATGTCATTTCATTCAATATGGATGAGTATGTAGGCCTCCCTGAATCACATCCGGAGAGCTATCATTCCTTCATGCACAGATATCTCTTCGACCACATTGACGAGCCTGCGGAGAACATTCACATTCTCAACGGAAATGCTCCGGACCTCAAGGCCGAGTGCGACAATTATGAGAAGGCCATCGAAGAGGCCGGCGGATTCGACCTTTTCCTCGGCGGAATCGGAGAGGACGGACATATCGCATTCAATGAGCCATTCTCCTCACTCCAGTCCAGGACCAGGGTCGTTACCCTTACCTATGACACCCGCGTGGTAAACTCCCGCTTCTTCGACAATGATGTGAACCAGGTGCCGAAGCAGGCCCTCAGCGTAGGCGTCGCCACTGTTCTCGGAGCCAGGGAAGTAGTCATTCTCGCATTCGGAAGCAAGAAGGCCCGTGCCATCAGGGATGCCGTCGAGGGCCCTTATTCACATTACTGCACCGTATCCGGACTCCAGGCCCATCCTGACGGAACGATTGTCTGCGACGAACTCTCAGTGGGTGAGCTCAAGGTCAATTCTTACCGCTATTTCAAGGCTGTGGAAGAAGCCGAGGGCGAATGATCCTGATCCGGAGAAGCTGCTGCAGGACTGAAGTAAGTTATTATTTTTCAGATTACGAAAAAAGCACTATATTTGCAGACGTAACAATTACGCCTTTAAAAGTATGGAACCTCCCAGTTCTGTAAATAGCGATCAGACAATGTCGGCAGGCAAGCCTGCGGACGATCCGTTGTCGGATTTCATATGCAGCGACACATATCTTATCGTGACCTGCCATCCTGATTCCCTTCAGGATGGTGGTTATGTTGTGTGCGGTTATTCCCCGCGCACGGGTGTGACGTATATGGGCAAGGGCGGTGAAATAGGATCATAAGGCATTGACTATTATGGCACTGTATCTTAAGAAAACACTTGAAAACGAAGCTGAAATTGCTGTCTGGAAAATAGAGGAGACCGAGGAGGAGCTCAAGGCCCTGTGTTCGGTTCCCAATGATGAAATGGAGGAGATTTCCTGGATCAAGAGCGAGTCTCTCCGCAAGCAGAGACTTGCCGTACGGGCCCTGCTTGACGAAATGTTCGACGAGAAGGTATATCTCAGCCATCACGACAACGGCAAGCCTTTCCTCGAGAATATGGTGACCAATATCAGCATCACCCATACGGACAAGTATGTTGCAGTCATCCTTCACGAGACCGAGGATGTCGGCATAGACATCGAGTCCCTCGACCGTGACTTCTCCGCCGTGGAGCTCAAGGCCTTGTCCGAGGACGAAATCGACGACCTCGACGACGACAAGAGGAACGAGCAGCTGGCCATTTACTGGTGCGCCAAGGAGGCAGTCTTCAAGAGGGTTTCCCTCTACAACGTGGACTTCGCCGAGCAGATCGAGGTGGAGCGCTTCCATCCGAGAGGAGAGGGCGAACTGGAGGCAACATTCGTATCCAAGGACGGCTACGAGGAGGAATTCGACCTCGAATACACCACTTTCGACAGGCACGTTCTCGTGTGGGTTGTCGGAGAGTCTGAATAAGGTTTTTTCAATTGAAACACGAAATACTCATCAAGGACCCGGCTCATCTTGCCGGGGCTGCCCGGACCTTTCTCGAAGAGATCGGGGACAGGAGAATCATAGCCTTCTTCGCCCCGATGGGAGCGGGAAAGACCACCTTCACTTCCGCAATCTGCGGAGTCCTCGGGGTCAATGAGGATGCGGTGAGCTCGCCTACATTCTCCATTGTGAACGAATACAGGACAGCATCCGGCGAGCCGCTGTATCATTTTGATTTCTACCGCATCGACAATGCATCCGAGGCTCTTGACATCGGATTCTACGACTATGTGGACAGCGGCAGCCTCTGCATTATTGAATGGCCGGAGAACATCGAGGAACTCCTTCCGGAAGAGACTCTGCGCGTGCATATCAGGGTTAATCCCGACGAGTCCAGGACGTTGTCCTGGGAGGAATAGGGCTTAATCCGATCCGGAATATCCCACTGAAGTCACATATCCGTTGACCTGCAGTTCTTCCATCCTTGAGCCCCTGATTATCAGGGGGAAACCTGCCGAGTCCTTCGGCGATAGCCCTGCCGTGACCGAATTGCCGTCGAACATCATGCAGGCCGGGCTCATCAACGAATATCTGCCTTCCGGATTTATCGACTTTCTCACCCTTCCGACCGTATAGACCAATGACAGGACTCCTTCCCTGACAATGGGGTAGGCGTAGTCATCCCCGCAGATCCAGAAGTCGGTTATCGTCTCTCCGTCAGAGAACAGGACCTTGGAGCCGTTGTTTCTTACTATGGCCCGTCTTATGGTCTTCCATCCGTCGCCGCTGAAAGCAGTGCTGAGTGCGATATTCCCGCTCCCGTCCCAGCGCAGCAGGCAGCTTCCGATATCGATGTTGCTGATCGAAAGCGGAAGCGATTTCATCTCTCCGTCCATGATCAATGCGGGCGACTTGGCCGGGGTGACATGCTTCACGGCGGCAACTACCTTCCCGCCAATCTGCCTTATGTCATACACGGAACTGACCGTTTCCGGAAATGACAGCTTCTCGGACTTGCCGTCCCGGACAATGTAGCAGGATGTCAGCGCATTGCCTTGGGATATCGAGGTGCTCCGGAAGCAGAAGACTATGCTCCCGTCATCTTCATAGAGGGCGCCTGTCCGGCTGGAGGAGCTGGCTGCCGACCCTATTACGCTGCCCGTGCCTGAGGAGAAAACCATCGTGCCGTTCTTCCTGAAGGACAATCCCTCCCCGCCCCTGTTCTGGCCCAGGGTGTAGATGTCTCCATCCTTTATGAGAAAACCGCAGAGCATCTCTCTGCCCTCGTAGCTGAACAGGAGATTTCCGTTCTCGCAGACGTATGTCCTGCCTGCATCGGAATAATCGGTGTAGAGTTTACCGTCAATGCATCTGTGCATGTCGGGGTCGTGGCTCGCCGGAAATCCCGCTCCGGAAGGCACCGAAACAGTCCTGGACCCGTTGCAATAGAGGGAAATATGACATTCTCCGGTGCCGCCGGAACTGTCCCTCTGCCAGAAACAGCCCTCCGGGTATTCCACTGCGGTGACCATCAGCGAACCTTCTTTCACAGTGGAAGTACCTCCTTCATTTCCCCTGTCTCCTCCCGCAGCGGGACCGGTTTCCAGCCTGGACCTTGAAAAGCCCGCTCCGTCATCAAGCCAGGCACAGGAGCGGAGCGCAAGCAGAACGGCCAATGCCGCCGTCCCGCAGACAAATAATGAATGCTTCTTCATCGTCAAGTTTTTTGACGAAGTAAAGAATAAATAAGAAAGCCCCGAAATATTTTACCAATATACGGGGCTTTACACCACAAATGTATGTTTTTTAAAGGTTAGAATTTTTCCACTATGTCTTCAGTAGTGGTTAAATTTGCGGCAAATTATTGTAAATCAAGTAATTGCACCTTTTATAGCGGTCAGCTGACCTTTGAAGATGACTAAATGTCGAATCGGAAACCAAGTTCGAAATTCATCATGAAAGGCTGCTGCGTGCGGATGCTCACAGGCTGGTCTCCCTTGAAATAATAATTGAATCCCGGGTCGAGGTACAGCCCCAGGAATCTGGTCAGCATGAACTCCACTCCGATTCCGGCACCCAGGGAATACTGTGCACCCTTGACCTTCTCCTTCAATATGATTTCCTCCGTCGGAGCCTTTACCCTGAAGACGTTTGAAACAGGGAAGTCCACCGCACCTCCTCCGTAAGCGTAGAACTTGACCCTCTTCGAGTCGATAATGTCGTAATAGATATTGACAGGGATACCTATGTAATGGATATTATGCCTTATGTCGGTGCTGATCCTGTCAATAGGAATGCCGCCCACATTCTTGCAATATACGCCCGGGAATGTCCTGCTCAGCATAGTGTAGCTGATACCTGTACCTGCAGACCATCTCCTGGCGAACTGGTATCTTGCACCTATTCCCACAGAAACCGGGATTGCGTACCTGGAATCTTCTCCTGTCTGCTCTATCCATGTGCGGTCCTGAATATTGAGGGCCGGGGCTCTGAATCCGTGGAATCTGCTGACAGATCTGGCGTCTCCGTTGCTGGAGAGATCCCCGCTCAGGACAATGGAAGCCTTCCCGGCTTTACGCCTCTTCTCCGGTTCCTCCCAGTCAAAATATCCCTCATTGTCCTCTTTCTCAACATCTTCATTGTCAATGATTTCCTCCTGGCGTGCCCCATCTTCGTCCTTCAGAGCCTCTCCGGCTTCGTCCTGTTCAGCGTCATCAGGCACATAAGCATCCGGTTCATACGCCTCCGGTTCATCCTCTACGGCCGCATCCTGACCTGCCTGTTCAGCCTGAACTTCCGCCTCGCGGGCCACTGCGCTTTCCGCCTGTGCATGAGCAGCCCTCTGTCCTGCATCAGCCTGTGCCCTTACCTGCCCGGCAGCCTCCGCCGGCCCTCCGGTTTCCGTCTCGTCTGAAGCGGCTTTCATGGCCGGTTCACTGTTGAGTTCAAGGACATCCGCCAAGGCCTCCTGCGTCTTTCCTTCATCTACTGCAATATCCTCTGACACAAGACTTTCCTTACTGTTATCCGGCCACAGGACAACGGCCAGAAGAACGGCGGCTGCAGCTACGGCCACCGCAGATGTGCGACGAAGCCACAGAGGCAGGATACGCCTGCGCTCCACGGCATCCAGCCTCTCGAAGACGGCATCGCAAAGCTGCTGGGGAACCTCTTCCTCAGCATTCTCAAGCGCCGCCCTGAAGCATTCGTCGAAATCTTTATAATTGTCCTTCATCACTTTCTTTTCCTTATCATTTCCTGCAGCATCTGGCGGGCCCTGTTGAGCTGGGAGCGCGAAGTGGCGGATGTTATTCCGAGAGCTTCGGCGATCTCCTTGTGCGAATAGCCTTCGACTGCGAACATGTTGAAAACAGTCCTGTAGCCGGCAGGCAGAGACATTACCAGATCCATCATTTCCTTATATCCCATATCCTGGACCGGAGTGGGCTGACTGTCGCCAAGACCCCAGGCCGTCTCTATGGTGTCGCTCATTTTCAAAGCGTCATTCTTCCGCAGGGACATAAGTGCAGTATTGACGAAGATCTTCCTTGCCCATCCCTCGAATGACCCCCTCTCGTCATAGTCTCCCATTTTCGTGAACAGCGTCACGAAGCCGTCCTGGAGTATGTCCTGAGCCTCATCCCTGCTTCCCATATAGCGGATGCAGACGGCGAACATCTTGGATGCCAGAGCATTGTACAGACTCCTCTGTGCCGCCCTGTCACCCTTCCTGCAGCCTTCGATGAGCTCTGTGTAATCAGGCTTCTCCATTCCTACGGGGCATTCGGTGAAATAGTCCGGTTAATAAGATGCAAATTAATGCAGAAATGTTGCATAGGGAATTCCTTCAGTCAACCCCTGTGCTTCCAACATCTTCAAATTTAGTCATTTTCCGGGAGAATACGCAATGGAGTGGCGGCATATCTTTTGAGGCTTGGGAGATAATTCATATATTTGTCATCCGGCATCCTCCGAAGGAGCCGTAACATTGGAATAGATAAATGAAAAAGATATTGACAGCGGCGGCAGTGGCCGTCATTTCATCAATGCTTCATTCTGTCTGCCCCGCATTTGCCCAGGACAGCAGGAATATATATGACAATCAATTGATTGATGCGGTATCTCTCTACAATGAGGGCCGTCTCCGGGAGGCCGAGACCCTGCTCGGCAGCATCCTTGCCGCTTCACCGGAGAACGACGCTGCCTGGTATTACCGCGGAATGACAAGAATCAAGCTTGAGAATGCCGCAGGAGCCGAGTCGGACCTCAAGAAGGCCGTGTCCCTCGACAGGGGTAATTTCTGGTACAGGTATATGCTGGCCGGACTTTATGGGATGACCGGAAGGACGGAACTTACCATCGACATGTACAAGGAGCTGATGAAGGATTTTCCGAAGAAGACGGATCTCTACTACAGCCTTGCGCAGATCTACATCGGCCAGAATGACCTTGCTGAGGCCCTTAAGACCATCGAGAAGATTGAGACCCAGTTCGGCAGCAATGACGGGACTGTGATGACAAAATTCAATATCCTCAGGCGTCAGGACAAGGGCGAGGAGGCATTCAGGGTGCTGGATGAATACAGCAGGGAATATTCTTCCCCTCAGGTGCTTGCGGTCCTGGGCGACTATGCCATGGGGATGTATGACGACTCTACGGCATTGGCCCGATACGATGCCGCCCTGGACATTGACAGGGACTATGCTCCTGCCATTCTCGGCAAGGCGGAGGCCTACAGGATGACCAGGAAGTACGGCGAATATTTCGAGACACTCGATGCTCTCTCCGCCAATCCTCAGGTACCGGCTGCGGCCAAGGCTGACTATCTCCAGGCCGTGTTCAGGCAGGCGGACAGGCAGTTCATCAATACCTTCAAACCGCAGTTTGACACGACGGTGAGCATTGCCGGAAGGGTTCATCCCAATGATACTTCAATCCTGGAGACCGCCGGACTGTATTATTTCTCGACCGGAAGGAAGGAGAAGGCTGCCGATGCATTCAGGACAATGAAGGAACTCAGCCCAGACAACCCTGTGGCTGCGGCGGAGTATATCAGGATCCTGCTTTTCAACGGGGAATGGGAGAATGCCGTGACCGAGAGTGAGGAGGCGTTCCGGAAATTCGACAGTGAACCGGGCTTCCTGGATTTCGCCAATACGGCCGAGTACCAGCTGAAGAATTACGACAGGATAATTGACAACTGCTCCAGGATGCTGCTTGCGAGTCCGGGGGACAGCGCCGTCTTCGTGTCAAGCTGGAGCACAATCGGGGATATGAAGCACAAGCTCGGTGACGACAAGAGTGCGTTCAAGGCCTATGACACCCTGCTGAAGCAATATCCGGACTATTCGCCTGCGCTCAACAACTACGCCTGGTTCCTGGCCGAAAACGGCAAAAAGCTCAAGAAGGCATTGGCAATGAGCAGGAAGACGGTGGATGCGGAGCCGGACAATGTCACATACCTGGACACTTACGGCTGGATTCTCTACCTGCTGGGACGACCGGCGGAGGCCAAGCCTTTTTTCAAGCATGCGATGATGTACGGGGGCAAGGAGAGCGCTACCATTCTCAGGCATTATTCCATTGTGCTTGAGGCGCTTGGGGAGGATGACCTGGCAGCGGTCTATCGGAAGCAGGCCGAGGCCAGACAAGGGGAGGAAGAGGAATGAGGAAAATCATTGTCATATTGATGGCCATGCTTTTCCTGGCTCCCCGCTCCTTTGCTCAGGACATTAGGGCACAGGAGAGCAGGAAGGCTGCCCTTGAGCGGGAGATAGCATTGATAGACAAGCAGCTGAAGGAGAATTCCAAGAAGAGTTTCTCGGCATTGAATTCCCTGACGCTGATACGGAAGAAGGTCGCCGACAGAAAGGAACTTCTGGCGGAGAGCGACAGGGAATTGTCCCGGATAAACAGGGCGGTGAATGCGAAGCAGGCTGAGATTTCCCGCATCCAGAACCGTCTGGACACGCTTTCAGCCTATTATTCCAGACTGATTTCCAGCGCATACCGGAACAGGGATTCCCGGGTCTGGTACATGTACATTCTGGGCAGTGACAATGTAGGCCAGGCTTTCAGGCGCATTGGCTATATGCGCAATCTCTCCACTGACCTCAACCGCCAGGGAGACAAAATCAAGGCTACCCGGGAGGAACTCCGTAAAGAGACTGATTCCCTGATGGTCATGAAATCACAGGCGCAGGCCCTGAGGAACAGCCGGGCGGCTGACCTGGCCTCGCTCCAGTCCGAGGAGAAGGAGGCCGCATCCATTGTAGCCAGCCTTCAGCGCAACAAGACCCGCTACCAGCAGCAGCTGGCAGACAGGAAGAAGCAGGTGGATGCCCTTAACAGGGAAATCGAGAGAATCATCGCCTCGGCAGTTAATGGCGGGAAAGCCGGCAAGACATCGAAGCCTGTGGACGTGAAGCTGGATGCGGAGTTCGCAGGGAACAAGGGCAAGCTGCCGTGGCCTGCCTCAGGACCTGTCGTGGACCATTTCGGCCAGCATTATCATCCGGTCTTCACCAAGGTCAAGCTGCCGTTCAACAATGGCATCAACATCGCCCTTGAGAAGGGGACTGAAGTCAAGGCCGTGTTCAACGGCGTCGTGAAGCAGATTGTGGTGATGCCGGGCTATGGAAAATGTGTTCTGGTCCAGCACGGCAACTATTTCTCATTCTACTGCCGGCTCGGCTCCGTTTCCGTGAAGGCGGGAGACAAGGTCTCCACCGGAGAGGTCATCGGCAGGATTGACACCATCGACAACCTCAATCAGCTCCATTTCCAGATCTGGCAGGGAACCAAGCCTCAGAATCCGGAGTCGTGGCTCCGCTGAGGTTTCCGGGCATGCCCGCTCCGGGCGGAATCTGCCATACCCGCATTCAGACGGCATCTTCCATACCCGCGGCGCTCATCATATTCCCCTGAAGCGGTCGAGGAACCTGAACCCGGCAGCCTCGAGAAGGTGTTCCGGAGTGATTTCCCCGGGCTGCGAAAGGCCGTCCCTTACAGTATCCAGATCTGCTATGGTCCTGGCTATCTTGAGGATGCGTCCATAGGCCCTGGCAGAAAGTCCCATCGATTCAGTCATTCTCTCCATTATTCCCCGGCACTCTGAAGAGAGGCGGCAGAAATGCTCCATCATCGAATTCGTCATCTCCGCATTGACGAAGACTTCCGTGCCGGCGAACCTCTCCATCTGGATGTCGCGGGCAGCCAGCACTCTCGCGGCCACGTCGGCAGAGGACTCTTCACGGACCCGGTTTACCAGTTTCTCCGGGCTGACCATCTCCATATACAGCTGAATATCAATCCTGTCCATTATCGGACCGGAGAGCCTGCTCATGTAGGATTGTCTCTGGGATGGCGTGCAGGAACATCTGTCACCAGCCCCGTAATAGCCGCAGGGACAGGGATTGGCTGCTGCAACGAGGGTGAATGAGGCAGGAAATTCCACTTTGGAACGCAGCCTGGAAATGGTGACCTTCCTGTCTTCAAGAGGGCCTCTGAGGGCTTCGGTGACACTTTTCGGCATCTGGGCGAACTCGTCCAGAAAGAGAATGCCATTATGCGCGAGGGAGACCTCCCCGGGCTGGATGTTGTCCCCGTTTCCCCCGCCGATGATGGCTGCGAGGGATGCGCTGTAATGCGGGGCCCTGAACGGCCGCCTCTTCACCAGTCCGCAGGTTCCCATGCCCGACACGGAGTAGATCTTGCTGGTCACGATGGCCTCTTCCCTGCGCAGGGGAGGCATTATCCCCACCATTGCCTTGGCCAATGATGTCTTTCCGCAGCCGGGTGAGCCCACCATGATGACATTGTGCCCGCCGGCCGCCGCGATTTCGAGCCCCCTCTTGGCGGATTTCTGGCCGACAATCTCGGAGAAATCCATATATTCGTCTGAAGGTCCGCCCAGTATGGATGCCGGGTGGAAGCCTTTCTCCAGCATCAGCCCGGAAGTATCCTCCCTTTCTTCCAGAATCCGCAGCACATCTCTCAGATCCGATGCCGCATAGAGGATGCCCGAGGACAGTTCAGCGGCCTCGCATGCCGATTCGGCGGGGAGAATGCAGCCCTCGAATCCGGCCAGGGAGGCGTATTCCGCTATCGGAATCGCTCCGGGCACGGGACGAAGCGAGCCGTCGAGACCCAGTTCTCCCATTATCAGATACTTGCTTATATCCGGAATGTCGCATTGACCCGATGCGGCAAGGATTCCCACGGCTATCGGCAGGTCGTATCCGCTTCCGTTCTTGCGGACGTCTGCGGGCGCCAGGTTGATCACTATCTTTTTGCCGGGCACTTTGTATCCCAGGCTGTGAAGCGCAGTCATTATCCTCAGCAGGCTTTCCTTCACGGCAATGTCGGCCAGGCCCACTAGATGGATTCCGATGCCGCTGCTTATGTCCACCTCCACTGTCACCGGCACCGCCTGGATGCCGGAACATTTCGCACAATTGATGTTGATTAGCATAATTTTGAGATTTTTCATAAATTTAGGCCGTGATTCCGTCCGGAAAATTTAAAATTCGCATTGGAATATTTAAGATTCTTCCAAATGTGGCGTAATTCCGCAATATGGGGAGAAACCGCCGGGCGGGAAGATAATATCGGAAGAGTATGGCAGCTAATATTTTCAGTTCAATAGGGAAGTACTGCATTTTCCTGAGGCAGGTGTTCCGCAAGCCGGACAGCAGGAAGATGATCCGCAGGCAGGTCATCGAGGAAATCGACAGGCTGATCCTGTCGTCCATTGTCATTGTCGGGGTGATTTCCCTGTTCATGGGAGGTGTCCTGGTCATCCAGACGGCCTCGAACATGTCCAATCCGATTCTGGACAAGATGCTCATAGGCTATATGGTCCGGGAGAGCATGATACTGGAGTTCAGCTCGACGATGGTGGCATTGATCCTGGCGGGCAAGATGGGCTCCAGCATTGCCTCGGAAATCGGCAGCATGAGGATTACCCAGCAGCTGGATGCCATCGAGATGATGGGCATCAACAGCGCCTCCTTCGTGGCAAGGCCGAAAATCATTGCCGCGACACTGGTCAGCCCGCTGCTCTGTCTTATGAGTTTCGCCCTGGGCCTTATCGGCGGTGGACTTGTGACCTGGCTGACGGAGATTATCCCCTTCGTCAAGTATATGGATGGCTTAAGATTCTGTTTTACAGGATTTTATATGGTTTACAGCTGCATCAAGACATCGGTGTTCTGCTTCATAATCTCGTCCGTGGCGGCCTATCACGGCTTCAATGCCAAGGATGGCTCCCTCGGTGTCGGCAAGTCCAGCACCAAGGCCATTGTAGCTGCCAGCATCCTCATATTGATGTCGGACCTCATTATGACCCAGCTGATGTTGTATTGATTTCAAGATGAACAGAATATGATCAGAGTGAAGGATGTCAGGAAGAGTTTCGGGGAGAAAACGGTCCTGAAAGATATAAATATGAATTTCGAGCCGGGGAAATGCAATATGCTCATCGGGGCGAGCGGCTCCGGCAAGACGGTATTGATGAACATCATTTCCGGCCTGGTCGAGCCTGATTCCGGCGAGGTATGGTACGGTGACAGGGAGATGACAGGGATGAACCGGGAGGAGAAGAAGATGCTTCACCAGAAGATCGGAATGCTTTTCCAGGGCAGCGCCCTTTTCGATTTCCGCACCGTCCTCGGCAACGTGATGTTCCCGATGGATTTCCTCACCGACTGGAGCAGGGCCGAGAAGGAAGAGCGCGCCAGATATCTTCTGGACAAGGTCAATGTCAAGGACAGCGAGGACAAATACCCTGACGAGCTCTCCGGCGGAATGCAAAAAAGGGTCGGAATCGCAAGAGCCATAGCCTTGAATCCGACCTTTCTGTTCTGTGACGAGCCCAATTCCGGACTTGACCCGGAAACGGCCATCGTTATCGACCACCTTATCAGTTCGCTTACCAAGGAGCTGGGCATTACCACGATAATGAATACCCACGACCTGAACTCGATTATGGAAATCGGGGACAATATCGGCTTCCTCTACAAGGGGGAGATCATCTGGCAGGGCGACCGCCATTCAATCCTCTCCGCCGAATGTCCTCAGCTCCGCGAATTCCTGTGTTCCAACACCCTGGCCAGGAACATCATCGAGAAATCCCGCTGAGAAATCCAATAATCTGAGAAAGCAGGCTATACCTCAACGCAGGAAGAGAACTCCCTGAGGAAGCGCATGTCATTCTCGAAGTAGTGACGCAGGTCGTTGACCTGCCACTTCAGCATTGCAATACGCTCAATACCCATTCCGAATGCGAATCCGGAGTATTTCTTGCTGTCAATGCCGGAGGCCTCAAGCACATTCGGATCCACCATTCCGCAGCCGAGAATTTCGAGCCATCCGGTTCCCTTGCAGATGTTGCAACCCTTGCCGTGGCAGATGTTGCAGCTGACGTCCACCTCTGCGGACGGTTCGGTGAACGGGAAGTATGATGGTCTCATGCGGATCTGTGTATCAGGGCCGAACATCTCGCGGGCGAAGAGCAGGATGGCCTGCTTCAGATCGGCGAAGGTGACATTCTCGTCGATGTAGAGGCCCTCCACCTGGTGGAAAATGCAGTGTGCGCGGGCTGAGATGGCCTCGTTCCTGAATACCCGTCCAGGGCAGATTACACGGATCGGGAGCTGCATCTTCTCCATTGCCCTGACCTGCACGCTGGAAGTATGTGTACGGAGCAGAAGCGGGTTCGGATGGCCTGCAGACACGAAGAATGTGTCCTGCATATCCCTGGCAGGATGGTTCGGAGGGAAGTTAAGCGCCTCGAAAACGTGATAGTCGTCCTCGATCTCCGGACCCTCGGCGACGTCATAGCCGAACTTGCGGAAAATGCTGACAATCTGCTGTCTGGCGATTGATACAGGATGTCTGGAACCGAGGTCCCTGATGTCTCCCGGCAAGGTCGCATCGAATGAATCGTCCGCTGTCTGGCCGGCTGCCTGGACATTGGCCTTGAGCTCCTCGATCTTGGCTGCAGCCTCCTTCTTCAGGACATTCAGTTTCTGGCCGAACTCCCTCTTGAGCTCCGGCGCAATGGTACGGAACTCGTCGAAAAGCTTCGTGATCTCGCCTTTCTTGCCAAGAAGACGCACCCTTGCGTCCTCGATATCCTTCTCCGTCTTGCAGGTGAGATTCCTCACCTCTGCAAGCAACTGTTCAATCTGCTCTTTCATTGTCAAAATTCAATATTTCAAGAATGCAAATGTAATGATTTTTCAGCAATCATTCATCATTTGCCCGCAGGCTTTTTCTTCCCTGCCGCCGCGTCGTGGCTCATTCCATTGGACTTCTCCACCTTGGCCTTGCGTTTCTCCCTGGCTTTCTGGCTCTTGGCGGCCCCGCTCTTGAGGTAGGCGGCCCATTGCTCGTCGGTGAAAATCCTGCGGTATGTATCGTCAATCTGCTGCATCCACTTGTCGCGGGTGGCATTGTACATATCGTAATTCTCGACCCTTGATTTCTGGAGCTTCATCACTTCCTCCTTCCAGGCGGCATAGTCGTGCTGGAGGGTCGAATCCACGTAGAAAACCTGTCCCGGGTCAAGATTCAGAAGATCGGCGAGGCGGTCAGCCTCCTTGGCCGCCATCTCTTCCGGTGTAGGCTCTTTCTGCTGCTCCTGGGCGTAGGAGAATGCCGGTATGAGCAATAAAATTGACAATACTGCCGAAAAGGTCAGTCTCTTAGCGAAAAAATTCATAGATTTGCAATCGTTTTGAGCAAATTTAACAAATAATAATTTAACTGCAACATGAAATATAGAACAATCCTGGCCGCCGCAATGGCCGCCTCGCTTCTTTTCGCCGCAGGCAACAGGTCCGAGGCCTGCACCAATGTCATCGTGACCCGTGGGGCAAGCGCCGACGGCTCCTGCCTCGTTTCGTACGCAGCTGATTCCCATTGGCTTTACGGGGAATTGTATTTCAAGCCTCAGGCCGACTGGGCGACTGGGTCGAAACTCAAGGTATATGACTGGGATTCAGGCAAATATCTCGGTGAAATCGAGCAGGTTCCGCATACATACAAGACCATTGGCAATATGAATGAGCATCAGCTCATCATCGCCGAGACAACATTCGGAGGAAGGCATGGACTGAACAATCCGGACGCCATTATGGACTACGGTTCGCTTATCTACATCACCCTCCAGCGGGCCAGGACCGCAAGGGAAGCCATAAGGCTGATGGACGAGCTCACTCAGAAGTACGGCTATTACTCCGAGGGAGAGTCATTCTCCATTGCGGACAAGGAGGAGGCCTGGATAATGGAAATGGTAGGAAAGGGTGCCGAGAAGGGCTCCGTATGGGTGGCCCGCCGCATTCCGGACGGATATGTCAGCGGCCATGCCAACCAGTCCCGCATCACGACGTTCCCTCTTGACGATCCTGACAACTGCCTCTATTCCAAGGATGTAATCAGTTTTGCAAGGAAGATGGGCTGGTTCGACGGAAAGGATGAGGAATTCAGCTTCAGGGATGCCTACTGCCCTCTCGATTTCGGCGGGCTCAGGGGCTGCGAGGCCAGGGTCTGGAGCGCTTTCAACATTCTCGGCAAGGGCAAGTTCGTCTATGAGGATGGCGGCAGCCTCGTGGAGAAGGACTCCTACGACTATGTGGATTATGCGATGGGCCACAACCCGGCCAATAATATGCCTCTCTGGATCAAGCCTGCAGGCAAGGTCAGTGTCAAGGATGTAGCCGATGTGATGAGAGACCATTACGAGGGTACCCCGATGGACATGACACAGGATATCGGTGCCGGTGGCAATGCCCTTCCATACAGATGGAGGCCGATGGGCTTCACTTACGACGGAAAGGAATACACCAACGAGAGGGCAATCGCCACCCAGCAGACCGCATTCTGGTTCGTGGGCCAGTCCCGCGGAAATTATCCAGACGTGCTGGGAGGAATCATCTGGTTCGGTACTGACGATGCTGCAACTTCCTATGTGACACCTATTTACACCAATTCGGAGATTGTTCCGGAATGTTTCCGCGAGGGCAATGGCGATATGCTCACCTACTCTTCGACTTCTTCATTCTGGCTCAACAACAGGGTGGCAAATGCCTGCTACAAGATGTACAATTACATGGCTCCTTTCGTAAGGGAGCATATTGACAGATTCGAGAACAGCCAGATTTCCGAGGGCGTGCCTCAGACCGATGCGAAGGCATTGGAACTCTACAATGACATCGCCGAGAAGGAGATGAAGAAGCAGTCAAAGAAGAATCCTGGCTACGACCCGATGACTGACACTGGTGACGCCTTCCTCCAGGTGAAGCAGTATCTCACCTCATATTCTGTCAGCACGGCGGATGCCATTTTCAGTGCATGGAAAAAGATGGAGGAGACCCTTCTCGTCAAGTTCATCGACGGCAATGTCAAGGCTCAGAATGAGGATGGCACTTTCGTGCACAGCCCTGAGTCAGAGAGTATCCCGGACGGGCTGACCCAGCCTGGCTACACTGAGTACTGGAAAGAGGCTGTGGCTCATTTCCACGGTGACGTAGTAAAGAAGGTTGAGGCTGAATAATTTCCAACTCGAAAATGAAATGGTTCGCAGATATACTGCTGGAGCATAGTTTCATTCAGGCAATACTGGTCCTGTCGCTCATCTGTGCGGCGGGACTTGCCTGTAATAAGCTGAAATTCAAGGGTGTATCCCTCGGAGTCACTTTCGTGTTCTTCGCCGGCATCCTGGCAGGCCATCTCGGTCTCAGCATTGACCCGCAGATGCTCCTGCTCGCCCAGAATTTCGGCCTCATTCTCTTTGTCTATTCGCTTGGACTTCAGGTGGGTCCGAGTTTCTTCCCTTCTCTGAAGAAGGGCGGGATGAAGCTGAACCTTCTGGCTTTCGCAGTGATCGCGGTGGGCCTGCTGACGATGTTCGCCTTCGTCTGGCTCGGAAATATGCCCCTTCACCTGTCCATGGGTCTGTTCTCCGGCGCCGTCACCAATACTCCAATGCTCGGTGCCGCCCAGCAGTCGCTCCTTCAGGCTGACCCTTCGGCATTGGCAGAATCCAACGGAATGGCCGTGGCCTGCGCTGTGGGCTATCCATTCGGTGTCATTGGAGTAATCCTCTGTGTGATAATACTTCGGCTGCTGTTCGGACGAAGCGGAAACAATGCGGCACAGCATGACAGCCAGACCTTCGTCACCGAGTTCAGAGTCAGCAACCCTTCCATTTTCGGGAAGACCATCAGGGAAATAATGAATGCCGTTCCGCTGCGCCTGGTCGTGTCCAGGGTCTGGAAATTCAGCAGTGGGGCGGACGAGAATGACGGGCGTCAGGGCAAGGTCATCATTCCGGACGGAGACACATTGCTCGAGGAGGGTGAGCACGTGCTGGTCCTGTCCAAGGAGAAGGATGTGGATGCGGTGGAGATGATTTTCGGCCAGAAGGTCAATAAGGACTGGAACAGCCGGAATATCGACTGGAACTCCATCGACGGGGTTCTGGTGTCCCGCCACGTGCTGGTGACAAGGCCTGACAAGAACGGGGTAAAGCTCGGAGATCTCCATCTCAGGAATCTCTACGGAGTCAATATCACAAGGGTCAACAGGGCCGGTATCGACATTCTTCCGTCATCCGGACTGCATCTTCAGCTGGGTGACAAACTCACTGTCGTAGGCCGAGAAAACGCTATTGAAAGAATGGCGGAAGTGCTTGGAAATCAGGAGAAGGAGCTTCGTACTCCAAACCTTTTCTCGCTGTTCATCGGCATTGTCCTGGGCCTTCTCCTCGGCAGCATCCCGATTATGATTCCAGGCATGAGCTCGCCAATAAAGCTTGGCATCGCCGGAGGTCCAATCATAGTGGGCATCCTGATGGGTGCATTCGGGCCGCGGATTCATCTGACGACCTATACTACACATAGTGCCAGTCTGATGCTCAGGCAGTTAGGCATCACTGTCTATCTGGCCGGCCTGGGCTTGAGTGCCGGTCCGGATTTCTTCAGCATGGTTTTCCGTCCCGAGGGGCTGCTCTGGATAGGGGCGAGCCTTGTGATGGCGATACTTCCTGTCCTGCTGGTAGGCTACATAGCCTCCCGCTTCCTCGGCACGGACTATTCCTCCAATGTGGGCATGCTCTGCGGCTCAATGGCCAATCCGATTGCCCTTGAGTATGCCCTGAGCACCGTTGACGATGACAAGCCGTCCGTAGCCTACGCCACGGTCTATCCGGTCTGCATGTTCCTCCGGGTCATCTCCGCGCAGATTATCATGCTGCTGTAGGATTCAGGAACTTCTACACCTCTTCCATCCGGGCAAGCATCATCACTGCTTCAATGTGAACCTCACAACAGCTCTAAACGCCCTCCAGCGCCTGGCTGAGATCGGCGATGATGTCCTCGACATTCTCAATGCCGACGGAAAGACGCATCAGGTCAGGGGCCACGCCGGCCTCCTTGAGCTGCTGGTCTGAAAGCTGGCGGTGGGTGTGGCTGGCAGGGTGGAGGATGCAGGTGCGGGCATCGGCAACATGGGTCACGATGGCCACGAACTTCAGGCTGTCCATAAACTTCACCGCATCCTCGCGGCTGCCCTTCAGGCCGAATGCAAGCACGCCGCAGGACCCGTTCGGAAGATATTTCCGGGCGAGGTCATGGTATGGGTCGTCCTCCAGGCCGCAATAATGAACCCAGGCTACCTTATCATTGGCTTTCAGCCACTTTGCGACCGCCAGGGCATTCTCGCAATGGCGAGGCATCCTCAGGTGCAGGGTCTCAAGGCCGAGATTGAGGAGGAAGCAGTTCATCGGGCCTGGTATTGAACCGAGGTCCCTCATCAGCTGGGTTGTCATCTTCGTGATGTAGGCCTTTCTCCCGAATGACTCGGTATAGGTGATGCCGTGGTAGCTCTCGTCCGGAGTGCAGAGCCCCGGGAACTTCCCGGCATTCGCGTTCCAGTCGAAATTGCCGCTGTCAATCACAGCTCCTCCCACCTGGGTGGCGTGGCCGTCCATATACTTGGTCGTGGAATGGGTTACAATGTCGGCACCCCATTCGAATGGCCTGCAGTTGACCGGAGTGGCGAAAGTATTGTCCACAATAAGCGGCACACCGTGCCTGTGGGCTATCCCGGCGAACCTTTCAATGTCGAAGACCTCGCCTCCCGGATTGGAGATGGTCTCGCCGAAGAGACATTTTGTATTCGGCCTGAATGCAGCCTCGATTTCCTCATCGCTGCTGTTCTGGTTGATGAATGTGCAGCTGATGCCCATCTTCTCCAATGTTACCCCGAAAAGGTTGAAAGTGCCGCCGTAGATGGCGTTTGCGGCAATGATGTGGTCACCTGCGGAGCAGATGTTCATCACCGCGAAGAAATTGGCGGCCTGGCCTGAGGATGTCAGGACGCAGCCCACTCCGCCCTCAAGTTCATTGATTTTGGCGGCCACGGCATCATTGGTAGGATTGGCAAGCCTGGTATAGAAGTAGCCTTCCTTCTTCAGGTCGAAGAGGTCGGCCATTTCTTCGGTAGAGGAGTATTTGAATGTTGTGCTCTGGTAAATCGGGAGGACGCGCGGCTCACCGTTGCCCGGCTGCCATCCGCCCTGTACGCAAATCGTCTCAAGATGTTTCATTATATTATAATTCAATTAGATACATAAGGTAGCCACCGCCCATGACAAGGGCCAATGCGAATGTTGAAAGGACCAGAAGCGGAAGCGTCGGGTCCAGATCCTTGCCCGTCCTCCTCCATACTCCTGCAAGATGCAGGACGAAAAGGGGCAGGGTGATGAAGAATGCATAATGCCACGGGTCCTGGAACCGCAGCAGGTTATAGGCCAGAAGGCATGCCCAGCCAGTCACAATCAGCGCGATCTGATAGATTTTCGCATTTCTCTCACCGATCCGGAGAGGCGTCGTGATTCTCAGGCCCTCGTCCGATTTCATGTCGCGTATGTTGTTGACATTCAGCACGGCGACGCTGAAGCAGCCGATTGCGGCAGCCGGAAGGATCATGATCCAGCCCGGAATCTCCCTCGCGGCCACGAAATAGGCGCCGAGCACCGAGACAATGCCGAAGAAGGTGAAAACCGAGATATCCCCCAGTCCCCTGTATCCGTAGGGATTCCTTCCAAGTGTGTATTTGACTGCACCTCCCATAGCGGCCGCTCCAAGCATCATCAGGCATATGGATTCCAATGAGAATAGAGTCCCGAAAGAACTCCTTATCATCATCAGTCCGCTTCCGATGCAGCAGAGAGCCACCACAATGATGAACCATTTCATATTCCTGACTGTCAGTCCTCCTTCTCCCAGGGAATACTGGGGGCCAACGCGCTGCTCTCCGTCGACCCCGCTGAGAGTGTCTCCTAGTTCATTGGCAATGTTGGAGAGAATCTGGAGGCAGACAGTGGTCAGCATTATCCAGAGAGCGGTTGAAAGCTTGAACCGGTAATCTGCATAGGCCAGCATCATTCCGAGGCAAACGCCGGCGAGTGAAAGAGGCAACGTCCTGAGCCTCATTGATTTGATGTATGCGGAAAACTTATTCATTATCCTATCTTTTCGGGAAAAACACTTTGATTGCAACTGAAAGCCCGTGCAGCAATGCGAAAAGAACCCCGCGGCTGCGGACATCGTAGCGGAACTGTTCTTTCGGCGGCCGGCCCTTCGGACTGTGGAGATTGGCTATCCTGGTCCTGAGAGGGATGTTCCGGTCCCTCCAGGCAGGCACGCCGGGATTTCGGTTGCACTCTCCGAGAATGCCCGGGGCTACGACCCGTACAATGCCTGCGGCGGCAGCCCTGGCCCCGTAGTCGTAATCTCCGAAACCGTGCTGGTAATGCTCGTCCAGATTGCCGAGGATGCGATAGACATAGGAAGGAATCAGCACAATGTTGCCGTTGAAGGTGAAGCAGGGAACCGGAATGGTCGGGTCGGGGGTCACAAGCTTCCCGTACTTAGTCCTGCCTCCATAGCTCAGCCGCCCTGCCGAGTCTTCCGCAGAACCTGCCACTATTGCCCTGTGTTTCAGGAAACTGGATGTCTCCATCAGGGTGCGCAGGGCGTTCTGCCGGAGGAAGGTGTCATCATTTATCCAGATGTAGAAGTCCGGATGCTGAAGGGCGGCGGTATCCCAGGCGAGTCTCATTCCCTGGTTCCAGTAGAGACCTCCGTCGCCGCGTATCACCGATGTCTGGGGAAAGGTCTCCCTGACGGCGTCCGAAGTGCCGTCGCTGCTCCCGTCATCTACCATATATATCTGAAAATCATAGGTTCCCTCGCTCTTCATCGCATCAATCTGACGGTAGCAGATATCGAGGCATTCCAATGTCTTTTCCCTCCGGTTGAAGACGGTGAGAAGTATGGCCACTTTCATCCCCATCGCCTATGAATCCAGTTTCAGGACAGCCATGAATGCGCTCTGAGGTACCTGTACCGTGCCTATCTGGCGCATTCTCTTCTTGCCCTCCTTCTGTTTCTCGAGAAGTTTCCTCTTTCGGGTCACGTCACCTCCGTAGCATTTTGCGGTCACGTCCTTGCGCACCTGACGCACGGTCTCGCGGGCGATGATCTTCGCTCCGATGGCCGCCTGGATTGCGATGTCGAACTGCTGGCGCGGGATCAAGTCCTTGAGCTTCAGGCAGATCTTTCTTCCGAAATCGTAGGCGTGGTCCTCGTGAATCAGGGACGAGAGCGCATCGGCCGGGTCTCCGTTGAGGAGAATGTCCAGCTTCACAAGCTTGGCCGGACGGTAGCCCATAACGTGGTAATCAAATGAGGCATAGCCCTTTGAGATGGACTTGAGTTTGTCGTAGAAGTCGAATACGATTTCCGAGAGAGGCATCTCGTAAGTGAGCTCCACCCTGTCCGCAGTGATGTAATGCTCGCCCATCAATGTGCCCCTCTTGTCGATGCAGAGCTTCATTATCGGGCCGTAGAACTCGGTGTTCGTGATGATCTGGGCCCTGATGTAAGGCTCCTCGATATGGTCAATGAGGGTAGGGGCCGGAAGTCCGGAAGGATTGTGCACGTCAATGCACTCGTCCTTGGTCGTGTAGACCTTGTAGGACACGTTCGGCACGGTAGTGATGACATCCATGTTGAACTCCCTGAACAGCCTCTCCTGCACGATTTCGAGGTGGAGAAGGCCGAGGAAGCCGCAGCGGAATCCGAATCCCAGGGCCAGTGAGGACTCAGGCTCATAGACGAAGGATGCGTCATTGAGCTGGAACTTCTCGAGAGTCGAGCGCAGTTCCTCGTATTTGTCAGCCTGGACAGGGTACATGCCTGCGAAAAGCATAGGCTTCACCTCCTCGAAGCCGGCAATGGCCTCTGCGCAAGGCCTTGCGACATGGGTGATGGTATCTCCCACCTTGACCTCCGCCGCGGTCTTGATGCCGGAAATGATGTAGCCCACATTGCCGCAGGACACTTCCTGTGTCGGGCACATCTTCATTTTCAGCACGCCGATCTCATCGGCCGTGTATTCCTGGCCGGTATTGAAGAACTTGACCCTGTCTCCGGAATGGAGAGTGCCGTTCTTGATTTTGAAATAGGCGATGATGCCGCGGAACGAATTGAATACGGAGTCGAAAATCAATGCCTGAAGCGGGGCCTCCGGGTCGCCCTGAGGGGCCGGAACCTTCTCCACTATGGCATCCAGGATTTCCGGAACGCCCTCTCCTGTACGTGCCGATACCTTGTAAACCTCCTCCGGCTTGCATCCGAGCAGGTCGCAGACCTCGTCTGTAACCACCTCCGGACGAGCCGAGTCCATATCGATCTTGTTCAGCACCGGAATGATTTCCAGACCGTGCTCGATGGCCTGATACAGATTGGAAATAGTCTGTGCCTGAACACCTTGCGAGGCGTCCACCACCAGCAGAGCACCCTCGCAGGAGGCGATAGAGCGGGACACCTCATAGGAGAAGTCCACGTGGCCCGGAGTATCGATCAGGTTGAGAATGTATTTCTCCCCCTTGTAATTGTACTCCATCTGGATTGCATGGCTCTTGATGGTGATGCCCTTCTCCTTCTCAAGGTCCATGTCGTCCAGCACCTGATTGTCCATCTCCCTGGAAGACAGGGTGCTGGTAAGTTCTATGAGCCTGTCGGCAAGGGTGCTCTTGCCGTGGTCGATATGTGCGATTATGCAGAAATTCCTGATATGTTTCATAACTTGCAAATATATGAATTTTCACTCAATAACCCGCATTGCCGGGCGATAACACCGGGCCCGCGCCCCGCTTGCGGACGAATCAGCCCTGACTGATGATCAACATCGCTATATTTGCACTGCGGGCGGGCCTTCCCCCTGTAGTCAAAAACGTCGGAAATATATGAAAAAGACCATCATAGCCATATTC
>JAXDUM010000070.1:0-12465 GCA_034089285.1 Candidatus Cryptobacteroides sp. | reverse complement strand
GAGAAGGAGATGAAGAAGATCGAAGCTGTTCTGGCCAATCCCGGTCCCGATGATGACATAATGGAACTCACCCGCAGTTATCTTGAGCATAAACGGGATCTTGATGCATGGACAGAGGAGTGGGCGGAACTTTCCGAGCAGATGGATTCATAGATTGAAAATTCAATGTTTATTCTTGATTCTCATTGCGATACACCGTCGCAGGCCGTCAGATTGAGGAATCTGTCGGCAGACAATCCTTTTGCGCACGTGGATTTTCCGAAACTGCGCAGGGGCAATGTGGATGCAGCATTTTTCGCATTGTATACATCTGGTTCAATGGAGCCGGACGCCGCCACGGCCTATGCATTGAAGATGCTGGCGGCTGTACATGACAGCGTGGAGTCGTCAGGGGATATGGCGGCATTGGCGAGAACCCCGGAAGATGCTCTCAGGAACAAGCGTAACGGATTGACTTCCATATTCATAGGAATGGAGAACGGGCTTCCTGTGCAGGACAGCCTGGCCTTGCTTCGGGAATTTCATCGCATGGGAGTCTCTTATCTGACATTGACCCACAATACAGACAACCTTATCTGCGACTCGGCTGCTTGCGGAACTCGCTGGGGAGGTCTCAGCCCTTTCGGCAGACGTGTCGTGGACGAGATGAACCGCCTTGGAATGATAATAGACCTTGCGCATGCCTCGGACAATACTTTCTACGACTGCATCAGATGTTCGAAGGCCCCTGTGGTGTCCACTCATTCCTGCTGCAGGGCTCTCGCCGGGCACAGAAGGAATATGAGTGACGATATGCTGAGGGCGTTGGCTGCCAACGGGGGAGTCATACAGATAAATTTCTATCCGGTATTTCTTTCCGATGATTTTCAGGCGGTTCTCTCAGCTTCAGGACTTGAGGACAAGGCCGACATCGTGGAGTCAGGCTTCATATCGGACCCTTCGGATCCCGAAAAGTACCGCGCCTGGGTGGATATCCTCCAGAAACTGGCTGCCCTGCCGCGGCCATCCTACAGAAGAGTCGTGGACCATATCGACCATGCGGTCTCGGTAGCCGGAATAGACCATGTCGGAATCGGCTCCGATTTTGACGGTATCAATGTCACCCCTGAGGGACTCGAAGATATTTCCAGGATAGGAATCATATTCGAGGAGATGCGGAAAAGAGGTTATTCCGAGGACGACATTGCCAAGGTTGCGGGTGGAAATTTCCTTAGAGTGATGGGGGAGGTGCAGTCTCTGGCCGAGTAGAGTGAATGTTCTAAAAGATAAAATCCGGGCGATTTCTCGTCCGGATTTTTAATTTTATGCCGTTTTGTGAAGTATTCTTTATTTTACTGAAAATCAATCAATTATATTTCCATAAATGTCACTTATTATTTACAAAAATTATGTAACAAAAATGTTTCCGTATTTAACATTCGTGTTACATTAATTGATTATCAATGATTTACCTCGGATTTAATAATGGTAAGCAGGAAATGCAGGGCAGAGGCTGCAAAACGCTCTATATTACGCTTGCGGTCATTGCTATACTGGAACATCTTCGTATGTACCGACCCTTTTGAATCTGCAACTCCGACGAAAACGGTACCGTCCGGATGTACTCCGTCACCGCCTCCGGGGCCGGCCAGGCCGGTGGTTGCCACGGCATAGTCACTGCCTGTAAGTTTCCTGACTCCGGCTGCCATCGCGGCTGCAACCTCTGCGCTTACCACCCCGTATTTCTCTATGGTTTCGTGCGGAACTCCCAGGACTTTTTCCTTCACGGGGATGGCGTAGGAGGTCACGGAGCCGAGATAATAGGAGGATGAGCCCGCAACTGTGGTGATCAGATGCGATATTTCGCCGCCGGTGCAGGATTCCGCCGCGCTGAGCGTTCTGCCGGAAGCTTTCAGAAGGGCTCCTATGGCATTTTCCAGGGTATCATCCGAGTCGGAGTATATGTAGTCCCCGATTATTGCCCTGAGGGCCTCCAATTCCCTGTCTATGCGCTCTTCCTGCTCCTGTTTTTCGCCGCCGTAAATGGAGAGGCGGAGTCTTACGCCTGTGAGGGTGGACGGAAGATAGGCCAGATGCATATCTGACGGCAGGGAAGTCTCCCATGCTTCAATCTTCTTGGCCAATGCGGACTCAGCAAGGCCGTAAGTCATTATGTTTCTGTGATATATGCTCGCGGTATGAAAATGTCCGCGGATGTCTTCGAGTACATCCGGCAGGGCATTCATGGTCTCGAACGGGACGCCCGGCATCGAATACAGCACGGCCTTGTGGCCGAAACGGCTCTCATTGAAGCGGAAAACCATTATCGGGGCGGTGCCGTAGCGGTTGACGATGACGTCGCAGGTATCGGGAACCATTGCCTGCTGGAGATTGCTGTCCAGAATGTCGAGCCCGCGGGAGTGGAGAATCCTCCTCATCTCCTTGTCCTGACCTTCGTGAAGGACGTAAGTCTTTGAACCTGAGAGTTCTGCGAGAGCGGCTTTGGTGATGTCGTCCTTTGTGGGGCCGAGGCCTCCGGTGGTGATCACTATGTCGTGATCGGACAGCAGGGAAGTCAGGGAACCGACAATTTCATCGTGCCGGTCACCGACGGAATGCATGTCGCTTACTTGTATCCCAATGTTATTCAGAGCTTTGGCTATTCCGGATGAATTCGTATCCACGATCTGGCCAATGAGAATCTCATCTCCGATTGTGCAGATTGAGGCAGTTGTCATTGTTTGTTTGTAATGTTTTTCTCGAGATGTTTGAGTATTTTTTCGACAAAACCGGGCCCATTGTATATGAAACCTGTGTAAATCTCTATGAGAGAAGCGCCTGCGTCCAGCATTTCCTGTGCCTGTGCGGGTGTCATTATGCCGCCTGCGCCGATTATCGGCAGCCTTCCGCAGCTCTTTTCACGGATGTATCGTACCATTTCCAGATTTTTCCTGTAAAGAGGGGCGCCTGACATTCCGCCTTTTCCTATCTCGCTGATCCTTTCCTGAGGTATCGTGAGGCCGTCGCGGGACCTTGTGGTATTGCCTGCCACGATTCCGTCAATGCCGGAGACGAGAGAGTATTCAATCAGCTCATCTATCTGAGTATGAGAGAGATCCGGAGACAGTTTCAGCAAGATCGGCTTGTAGGTGTCGAAGCCTGTCCTCATATTCAGGAGGTTGTCCATTATGTCCGAGAGGCTCGATACGTCCTGAAGGCTTGTGAGGCCCTCCACATTGGGGCAGGAAATGTTGATGACAAACATGTCCACGTGGTCGTACAGAATGGAAAATGCCGTTGCATAGTCCTCGGCGACCTGTTCTCCGTGAGAGGAAGAATTCGGGGCGATATTTCCCGCAACTATGACTTCTGGACGGTCCTTGACAAGGTTTCTGACCGCATTGGAGGCACCTTCATTGTTGATTCCCATCCTGTTTATGATGGCATTGTCCTCGACGACTCTGAACAGCCGCGGTTTAGGATTGCCGGGCTGGGGTTTGGCGGTGAGTGAACCGATTTCCACGAATGAGAAACCGAAGTCACTCAATTCGTTATAGCATTCGCCATTCTTGTCCAGACCGCCGGCAAGGCCCACCGGACCGGGGAATTTGATGCCGAATACGACCCTTTCCAGTGAAGGATGGGAGCGTTTGAACACGAGCTTCACCAGTTTTCTGCACAGCGGTATGCGGGAAGCCAGCTTCAGCAATCTCAGCGTCAATACGTGTATGGTCTCGGGGTTGAACCTGAACAGCAGGGGTCTGATAAGTGTGCGGTACATTGTCTCATTTGTTTACCGCAAATATACGCCATTTTCGAGGATGTGACAAGAAAGATGGCGGGAAAAAGGCATCGGGTGGAACAGGACTCTGGACTTTACTTTATTTCAATAAAAGTATTGTCATCGTAAAATACTACGATTTTCGATATTTTCCTCTGATTATCAATGACTTGAAGAGGGGAGACCGGCTGTTTTGCCTCCTGTGGGCGCGGTATTTCCGGAGCAGTGTCAGGTGAGTCGGGGATAATTGTTTCCTGTCGGGTTGAGCTCCGTCTTTCCACCGGTGCCGGGTTCACTGCGGAGAAGAGATCCTCCGGAGAATCGTCCTCCTCGTCTCTGGAAAGGGACAGCAGCCGGACTCTTGTACATTTTGCCGGTTCCGTTGAGCAGCCATTCCAGGTTCAGATTAGGGTAATGCTTCATCATGCTGGTCAGAAAATCCCAGCCCGGCTTGTTCCTTCCGGCAAGGATGTGTGACACGCTGGCCCTTGCAACATTGATTGTGTCGGCGAACTGCGAGCGGGAAATATTTTCGGCAGCAAGAAATTGTTCCAACCTGTTATTCATATTTCTAAACATTGTTTTTACAAATGTAATAGAAATTTATGTAAATTCCAAATGAAAGTTTACGTTACAAAAGTAAATTTACAAAAGGATTAAATCTAAATCGGAATAAATTATTGAAGCTATTCTATAGATTAGGTAATATAAATGCTTGATTTGTAGGTTACAATATCTAAATATCTATGCTAAAGATACCGTATCGGTCGACAGATGCTGGAAATTTACCTGCATTACATATAGTCTAGATTTATTTGATAGCATATAAATAACTGAATACCAATAATATATTTATCTAAAATTTCGATGATAAATTTTACTTATTTTACATTTCATGAATTTTACAATTCTGACATCTCTTGCCTATTTCGTTTTGTAAAATTTACAGATGTGATAACAAATGTGAAAATTGTTTATCCATGTGGTTTGGATTTGTAAATAGGATGAGATTTGAAAATTTACGTTGATTTATGTACATTTGTATAAATTTGAGAAATTTGAACAGATGATACCTGACATTAGAATTGAAGAGTTCAACTACGATCTTCCCGACTCCAGGATTGCGAAATATCCCCTGTCCGAGAGAGATTCGTCCTACCTTCTGCATTATGACGAAGAAGGCAATATATCCCGCCACATCTTCAGGGAAATCCCGGATCTGCTGCCGGAAAACTCACTGATGATATTCAATGACACCAAGGTAGTGCCGGCCAGGCTTCATTTCGTGCGCGATACAGGCGCCAGAATCGAGATTTTCTGCCTCGAACCGACAGATCCTTCTGAATATAACCTCTCGTTTGCAGCCACTTCCGGTTGTGAGTGGAAATGCGTCATCGGAAATGCCCGCAAGTGGAAGAATGACACATTGTCTCTCTACCTGCCTGAAAATGCCCCTGCAGAGGCTTCTGCGCTCTGTCTGAAGGCTGAACCGGTCTCCCGCGACGGACAGACCGGCGTGGTAAGGTTCCGATGGGAAGGCGGCGTACCGTTCTCCAGGGTGCTTGAGATATGCGGAACGATTCCCATTCCGCCATATCTGAACAGAGAGAGCGAAACCATTGACATTGAGCGTTATCAGACTTTATATGCCCGTTTCAGGGGCTCTGTGGCCGCTCCTACCGCAGGACTTCATTTTACTGAAAATGTGCTTTCTGCAATACGCGGACGCGGCATTGAGACGGATACGGTCTGCCTTCACGTCGGCGCAGGTACCTTCCTGCCGGTGAAAGAGTCGGAAATAGCCCGCCATCCCATGCACAGGGAGCCTTTTGCGGTAAGCATTGACCTTCTCCGAAAGCTCAGGGACGGCGGAAGGAAGGTGATCGCTGTCGGAACGACGTCAGTCCGCACTCTGGAATCCCTGTTCTATGCCGGGGTATCCTGCATTGAAAAAGGTCATCCGCACGATGTGGAGCAATGGTCTCCGTACAACAGGGAATATTCCCATTCTACTGAAGAAGCTATTGATGCACTGATACAATATCTTGAATCTCATGGACTTGACGAGCTGAAAACTGGCACGCGCATCATCATTGTCCCGGGATTCCGCTTCCGTTTCACCGACTATCTCGTCACCAATTTCCACCAGCCTGAAAGCACTCTGATACTGCTCGTTTCGGCATTTCTGGGCGGGGACTGGCGCAGGGTGTACGATTATGCCCTTGCCAATGATTTCCGTTTCCTCAGCTATGGGGACAGTTCACTGCTTGCCAGGGCAGGCCGTTTTGGAAAATAAATCCGATAATTTGGACATTAGACTCTTTTTTTATAGATTTGTGGGCGATTATGCGGATTAGTCTCATCATTTGAGCACGCACAATCTGCTGAAACCAAAACTGATTCTATTGTTATGAACGAAGATTGGAATGAATTCGACAGCATAAGTCCTTATTCTGACGAGGAAGCTGTCGCTGCCTTGGGAAAGCTTGCCGATCATCCTGTTGTTTCAGAGGTGTCCAAGTCCTTGTTTCCGAAGGAAAAGGAAGACTATTTGAGGAATGTCCTGAAGAATATAAAGAGTATTGACGAGTTCCAGACACTTGTAATGGCCAAGGCTGTAGCTTGGGTTCTGGACCATACTGCCCATAATTTCTCTTACGACGGAATTGCCAATTTCAAGAAGATAAACGGAAGGTTCCTTGCCCTGTCCAACCACAGGGACATCATTCTGGATCCGGCCATCACTCAGGTGGTACTGTATCAGAATGGAATGCAGACCACTGAAATCGCCGTTGGAAGCAATCTGCTTTCCAATCCTTATGTGGAGGCCCTGATCCGCTCCAACAGGATGATAAAGGTCATCAGGGGTATCAATGCCAGGAGTCTGTACCTTTCCTCACAGCTGCTGTCAAAGTATATAAGGACCTGCATTACAAGCGGAAAGAGCTCAATCTGGATTGCCCAGCGCGAAGGCCGTACCAAAAACGGCATAGATACCACCGAGCAGGGCCTTCTCAAGATGCTGGATATGAGCGGAACCAAGGATTTCACTTCCAATTTCGAGGAATTGAACATTGTCCCGCTCAGCATCTCGTACGAATACGAGCCTTGCGATATAATGAAGGCACGGGAACAGCTTATCTCACGTACGCAGAAATATGTCAAGGCTCCGAAAGAGGACCTTATCAGCATAATGACCGGTATACAGCAGCAGAAGGGCAATATTCATCTCAATATCGGCGAGCCTCTTACTCACGACGAGATTCAGGAGGCGTCCTACTGTACCAAGAACGACAGGTACCAGGCTATCAGGCACGCTGTGGACATCAGGGTTATCGAGGGCTATAAGTTATGGAAGACCAATTACATAGCCTATGATTTGCTCAACCATAGCTATAAGTACAGCCGACTTTATTCGCCGGCTGATGTGGAGAGTTTCACTTCGTACATAGAGCAGCAGCTCGACAAGGTTGAGAAGTCACTGAACCGTTCCGATCTTCGTGAAATTCTGCTCGGGATCTACAGCAATCCTGTTTCAGAGAAAGAGAAACTGGCTGCGTCGAAAGCATAAAACCGGCTCAATTCCTGATATGAACGTCAAGCTGCGGGAATGCGAAATTCAGTCCCTTTTCAGGAAGCGAAGTATAGATTTTCTCATTGACATCATACTTTACATCCCAGTAGTCTGAAGCCTTGACCCAGGCCTTCATCGTGTACTCAACATAGCTGTCCTTCATCGCATTGAGCCCTACAAACGGATTGGCTGCGCCCGGTGTGGTGGAGTTCAGGATTCTAGGGTCGTTTTTCAGGATCTCCATCATTGCCTCCTTTGCCTTGGCGTTGTCAACTCCGTATTCAAGGGTGACGAGCCATTCCAGGCGGTTGACCTCGTGCTCGAAGTAATTCTGGATATTGCCGTTGGAGAGGGCTCCGTTCGGAAGGATGATGGTCTTGTTGTCGAATGTCCTGAGCTTTGTGCTCACGATATTGACTTCTGAAACCTTCCCGAAATAACCTAAAGCTTCAATGTAGTCTCCGGTCTTGAAAGGTCTGAAAATCAATATCATTATACCTCCGGCAAAATTCTGTACGGTGCCGCTGAGAGCCATACCTATGGCCATTCCTCCTGCGGCCAGCACGGCCGCGAGCGAGGTCGTGTTGACTCCTAGCGTGCTGATGGTTATCAGTACGAGAAGTATCGTGAGACTGATGGAAACCAGGCTGTTTATGAAGGTTGCAAGCGTACCTTCAGTATGGCGTCTCTCGAAAATTCGCCTGAGCATTCCCTTGACACGCTTGATGAGCCAGGCTCCGATTGTATATATGACCAGTGCGGCAACCACTTTCAATGCAAAGGAAATTCCGTCCCGAAGCAGTTCCTGAAAGAACTGGTTCGGGTCTGTAATCAATGCATTGGCAACATTGGCTATGGCCACCCGCGCCGAATCGGCAACATTCAAGGTGTCAACAGGGGTGATGTCCAGGGGCATTTATTAAAGTATTGAAATTAAAACAGCTTGTCAACCGCCATGATGATTTCCTCGGCAGGCAGGTCAGGACTCAGGACGAGGTCCGGTTCCTTGATTACATAGCCTTTCTTGGTCGCATTGAACAGGCCGCCTCCGGTGATGTTGAGCATCACGGTTTCGTCCCTCTTTACAATGCCTGCATCGATGGCCTGCTTCAGGCTGGCTACAGCACAGGCGGATGCAGGGAAGATGTCATAGCCCTCGAGATTTATGTACTGGACAACCCAATAGACAATCTCGTCATTGCTGACCTTGAACATGTCTCCGTTGGATTTCTCGAGCACGTCGAAAAGGCCTCCTGCTATGCTGTAAGGCGGTTTCCTGTTTGAAAGAACCTTTCCGAGTATGACTTCTGCCTTTCTGCGGGACTCTTCCGGGCTGATCGGTACGAGCTCCCTGCTATGCGCCTTCCAGGAGTCGTACATCAGGGTGAACGGGGCATTCTGGCTGGCATAGATTCTCATCCTGTTCTCTCCGAATCGTCCGTCTGCAGCGAGCCTTTCTGCATTTTCCCAAGCCGCAATGGCTCCGGTGCCGCTTCCTACAGCCTGGAAATAGGCGTCAGGAATCCTTCCGATGGCCTCGACGGCGGAAAGCACGGTAGTTCCCATTCCGTCTCTTCTTGCAACGTTCTTTGCGCCTCCCTCAGCCATGAACCTGGGATTCTGGCAAATCTTTTCGCCGAGGGCAATGGCATCGTAATAATCTGTACCTGACGGTGTTGCGATAACTTTCACGCAGGATGAGAGCTTCTTGGTGAACCAGAGGTCTCCCGCATTGTCCTTAGGTATGCAGATCACGATAGGAATATTGTTGTCGGAGCAGACTTTCGCAAATGCCCTGGCTGTATTGCCTGCAGACTGGACCACGAGAATCCGCTTGTTGTTCTTCGGAAGCCTTGCGCATACGGAGAACGCCTCCGTCTCCTTGAACGAGCACGTTTCCATCTTGGCGCCGAATTTCGGGCAGTATCCTGACAATGTGATGTAGAGATTCTCCATCCCGAGCATCCCGGCCAGTCCCTTGCTCTTGTATGTCACGGGAGCATGGCTATGTCTCAGTGTCTTTTTGATCGGAAGCCAGTTTCCATATCTGTACAGTCCCTTTTTGCCTTCAACTGGTTCGAATCTGGTTTTTTCGTACACGGCACGGACCAGCGATGGCGTCTCGGATTCCGGATCTGACAATGTCCAGCCTTCGTCTTCGAAGACTCGTCCGTCAGCTACGTTAAGCAGCTTGTAATTTGTTGGTTTGAAAGCCATTGCGTAATGTATTAGATTTTAGTACTATCCTTTGATAATGAGCCAGGCCATATATGCAATCTCGAGAATCACGAGGATTGCACCGTCCGCTCTGTCGATCTGATTCCGCTTTCCGACATATATGCTTGCCCAGATAAGGAGGGCGCTCATCATGAGCATGCCGAGATCCATGATGCTTATGTTATTGAGCGATAGCGGATTGATCAATGCGGAGCCGCCAAGTATCAGCAATATGTTGAACATGTTGGAGCCTATGATGTTGCCGAGGGCGAGCTGTCCTTTCTTCCTGGCTGCAGCCACCACGCAAGTCGCAAGTTCAGGAAGGGAAGTGCCGCCTGCCAGGATTGTGATTGCAATGAATTTGTCGCTGACCTTCAGCATCTTGGCAATGATTTCAGCGGAGTTGACGAAGAGTCTTCCGCCGAGGATCAGGGCTGCCAATCCTGCTGCGATGAGAAGCAGGGACCAGCCGATTTTCCTTTCCTTCACCTCTTCAGATGAAGATTCCGGGACATCGTAGCGGAACGAAATGTACATATATGCGCAGAACAACGCCAGGAGCACGGCTCCGTCGATTCTGCTGAGCCTGTCAGCTCCTGCTCCGAAGATGGTGAAATTGATTCCGAGAAGGATCAGGAGAACCGTTACGACAATGTTGATGGGAATGTCCTTCTTGCGGTTCAGGGCGGTAATCCCCATAGGAAGAATCATTGCCGTGATTCCAAGGATGAGCATCGTGTTGAAGATGTTGGAACCTATCACATTGCCAACGGCGATGTCGGCATTGCCCTTGAATGCTCCTATGAAGCTTACAACCATCTCAGGCGCGGATGTTCCCATTCCAACGATGGTCAGTCCGATGACGAATTCGCTTATGCCGAATTTTCTTGCGACTGAGGAGGAGCCTTCCACGAGGGCCTCCGCTCCTCCGACCACAAGAACCAGGCCGGCTATCAATATCAATATCTGAAGAAACATAAGCAGTTGTTTGAATGCAAATATAACAATCTTCGCAGAATATGCGCATCATTTTCTTGTCAACGCACAGATATTCTCCACGTGAATGGTCTGCGGGAACATATCCACAGGCTGGACGGCGGTAATCTCGTATTGCTCTGACATCATTGCAAGGTCCCTGGCCTGCGAGGCCGGATTGCAGCTGACATAGACAATGCGCTGTGGCGCAGCCTCGAGGATGGTCCTGACAACGTCCGGATGCATTCCGGCGCGCGGAGGGTCAATTATCATTACCTCAGGCTTGCCGTTTTCCCTGATGAAGTCGGAAGTGAGCACATCCTTCATGTCGCCTGCATAGAAGCGGCAGTTGGTGATTCCGTTGGCCTCCGCATTGACGTTGGCGTCGTCAATTGCTTCCTTTACATACTCGATGCCTACTACCTTCGAGGCTTTGGCGGAAACGAACTGCGCTATGGTTCCTGTTCCGGTGTAGAGGTCGTAAACCACCTCGCCGCCTTCCAATGCCGCCAGATTCCGTGCCGCCGAGTAAAGCTTGTAGGCCTGCTCGCTGTTTGTCTGGTAGAATGACTTCGGACCAATCTTGAATCTGAGGTTCTCCATCCTTTCCCAGATGGCGTCATCGCCCCTGAAGAGGATGCATTCCTGATCGGAAATCGAGTCGTTCAACTTACTGTTTATTACGTAGTAAAGTGACTTTATCTCCGGGAATGCTTCATATATGGACGAGAGAAAAGGATCCATCAGCGACTGGTCTTCAAAGGCGAATACCACTGTCAGCATTATGTCTCCCGCCGTGTTGCTCCTGACCACCATATTGCGGAGAAAACCTGTGTTTTCCCTGATGTTGTAGAACTCAAGACCGTGGCTCAGGGCATAGTCCTTCATGAAGAGCCTGATTCTGTTGGATGGCTCCTTCTGAAGCCAGCAATGCTTGATATCCAGGACTTTGTCGAAGAATCTTCCTACATGGAAACCGAGTCCGCAGCGTTCTTCAGGACTCAGGCTTTCCGGATCCTCGTCTCCGTAGATCCATCTTTTGGAGGAGAATGTGAATTCCAGCTTGTTGCGGTAGTATCTCGTGTTGTCCGACGGGATTATCGGAGAAATCTCAGGTATGCTGAGATGTCCGATCCGCACGAGCTGGTCATATACCTGCTGCTGCTTGGCCTGGAGCTGCATTTCGTAGGGGAGATGCTGCCATTTGCAGCCTCCGCATATTCCGAAATGCTCGCAGAAAGGCTCCGCTCTCTGCTCGGAAGGCTTTATCATTGAGGATATTACGCCTTCCATATAGTTTTTCTTCTTTTTGATGATCTTGACGTTGACCACATCTCCCGGAACAGCGTATTCGACGAAGAGGACAACCCCGTCGATTCTTGCTATTGCCTTTCCCTCTGCGGCAACCCCCTCAATCAGTACGTTTTCGAGAATAATGTCAGTCTTTTTCTTTCTCATTGTCAATCAGGTTTCCATAAAGGTCTGACCAGCTCAGCTGGCCTTTCGTTTCGATACTGCCTGCGATACGTTGATCATGAAGTCTCCCATAGCCTCAAGCTCAGAGATAATGTCGAGGAAGTAGTTGAGAGACTGGTAGTTGCCTGTCTGCTGGCCAATCTGGTCAATGCCCTCGTTCCTGAGCCTGTTCCTGGTCTCATTTATCTTGTTCTCGGCCTCGTAGGCGTTGCTTATGTCATTGAGATTGCCGGAAATCGCGGTTTTCAGGTTCGCAACCATTACCTCATAGGCTTCAGTCACGGCGTCAATCATCAGATTGATGTTGGCTACAGCCTTGTCGTCGAATTTCCTGTTGTGGACTCTTTCGCGTTCAAGGATGCGGCTTTTGTTCTCGCCGGTGTCGCCGAGGCTCTCAAGCTCGCCGATGACCCTGTAAAGTATCTTGACCTCGTCGGCTTCCTCATCCGTAAGCGGCTCTGTA
>JAXDUM010000069.1:0-101540 GCA_034089285.1 Candidatus Cryptobacteroides sp. | reverse complement strand
TCCGGAAGCCTTACCGGCATCTGGAGCAATTTTCCCGAAGCTATTTCCTCACGCACTGACATTTCCGGAACGATTCCCAGCATTGAAACGGAGTCGGCTACCACTCTCTTGACCGTCTCGACAGACGTTGAGGTCAGAGATGTACGTGCCACAAGGTCGGGGGAAAAGAAGCGGCAATAGCCGTCCCATACTGCAAAGCGGTTGGAAACCGGAATCCCTGCAATGGTGGAGAATGGCTTGGCTGTAAGCCTGTCGTCTTCCCCGCTGACGGCGGCGAAGAACACGGACCTGTTCTGCGGAGAAGCCACGACCACCGCGTCCATCACTCCTACAAGCTTCTCCTCTCCGGCAAAGTCCATCGTCTCCGGACTCGGAGATACGGTAATCTCCACCTCGGCATCCTGAGGCTCGCCGAAATGCGAGCCGGGCACGTCGGAAACAACTTCGGTACGGTCCTGATTGTCAGCCCTTGCCACTTGGAAAAGAAGGTCCGGATGGGCGGAAGCAAGGACTGCCAGGGCGGGCGGAAGAAGATAGTCGGCAACCACCGGGTCAGCGGAAATCCTTATAATCTTGCCGGGAGTGTTGCGTCCCTCCTCCCCGAACATGTCCCCGGCGGCGGAACACCAGTACAATATGTGCTCGGCATATTTCAGAAAGGCTGAACCCTCCCCTGTCAATGCGACTTCGCCGCGGAGCCTGCTGAAGAGTTTCACCCCAAGTTCCTTCTCCAATGCGCCGATATTCTGGCTGACCGCAGGCTGGGATATGCCCAGCATTCTGGCAGCCGCCGTGAAACTTCCCGTATTGACAACGGAAATGAATACCTTGAGTCTGAAATCCTCCAACATTGTCTTAAGTGCTGTCCCCTTCCGAAGTTCCGGGCAGTGGGCTGTACGGGACAAATTTAATGATTTTTTTGCCAAACACCATTATATTTCATAACTTGCGTGACCTTTCGGGGCAAGAAATGGCAACATCACGGCAATTTCGTGCATTTTTTATTGTTTTTCGTAAACTTATCACTATATTTCGGAAAATTTAACAACTTAAACAATATTCAAGAATGAAAAGGTTATTTATCATTGTATCCGCAATGCTGCTCGCATTCTCATCCAATGCGGGAGCGCAGCAGGTGGAACAGCTTCCGAACGACCCGGCTGTCCGCAAGGGGACCCTCGAGAACGGAATGACTTATTACATCATGCATAATGCAAATCCTGAAGGACGGGCCGAATTCTACCTCGCCACCAATGTCGGAGCGATCCAGGAGACTCCTGACCAGGACGGACTTGCACATTTTCTTGAGCATATGTGCTTCAACGGCACCAAGAATTTCCCTGAGAAAGGCATTCTGAACTATCTCCAGAGCATCGGAGCCTCATTCGGAGGCAATGTCAATGCCAGCACTGGCGTCGAGCAGACCGTCTATATGCTCACAAACATTCCTCTCGTAAGGGAGACCGTGGTGGATTCCTGCATCCTTATCATGCACGACTATTCCCACTTCGTGACCTGCGACCCGGAGGAAATCGACAAGGAAAGGGGCGTCATCCTGGAGGAAAGACGTTCAAGGAGGGATGCAAGCTGGAGAATGCACGAGAAGTCGCTTCCTCTTTATTACGGAGACTCGAAATACGCTTCCTGCACCATTATCGGAAGCCAGGAGAACCTTTCCACATTCAAGCCTGAAAGCCTGACTAATTTCTATCATACATGGTACCGTCCTGACCTTCAGGCCCTTATCGTAGTAGGAGACATTGACGTCGATCAGGTAGAGTCCAAAATCCGCAGCATCTTCGCAGACATTCCTGCCGTCACCGACCCTAAGCCGAAGGACGTGATCACCATCCCGGGCAACAAGGAGCCTATGATAGGCATCATCACCGACCCTGAGGCAATGGGGACATCAATGGAAGTGTTCTGGAAGGGAGAACCGCTTCCTGAAGAATACAACAACACCATCATCGGCAAGATGACCGACCTCATCAAGAACATCATCGCAAGTGTGATGAGCGAGAGGTTCGAGGACATTTCCGCAAAGACTGACGCTCCGTTCCTCAGCGCATCATTCGGCATCGGCGGCCTCTGCGAGACTCTGGAAGCTCAGTACGGTGATATTTCCGCCAAGGAAGGCGAAGCCCTCCCGGCATTCAGGGCATTCTATACCGAAATGCTGAAAATGAAGAAGTACGGCTTCAGCGACGATGAAATCGAAAGGGCAAAGAGCGACATTCTCGCAGCTTATGAAAATGCCGCCAAGAAGGCTGACACTAGGAAGAACGCCGAGCTTGTATATCCTCTCATCAACAACTTCTTCGACAATTACGACTACATGAAGCCGCAGGATGAGTACGAGCTCGTGAAGCAGGTTCTGGCAATGGTGCCTTCCCAGGCAATCAACCAGACAATCGCACAGGGCATGATTCCTGATTCCAACCTCGTCGTCATCTACCAGGCTCCGGAGAAGGAAGGCCTTACACACCCTACCGAGGCAGATTTCCTCAGGATTATAGCCGAGGTGAACGCATCCGACATCCAGCCGAACGAGACCGAGGTCATCGAGAAGGATTTCCTGGACAAGGACCAGCTCAGGGGCAGCGCCGTGAAGAAGATTGCCGAGGGCGAATACGGAAGCACCGTATGGACATTGAAGAACGGCCTCAAGGTTATTCTCCGTCCATCCGACATCGAGAAGAACAAGGTTGTCTTCGACCTTTACAAGGAAGGCGGTTCATCACTCATCCCTACCGGGGACCTGGCAAGCTTTGACAGCAGCATCTGGGGTGCATTCCAGTCATTCAGCGGTATTTCCAGATTCTCAGGAACGACCGTGAGCAAGATGCTCGCAGGCAAGAACGTTTCCGTAAGCCCTTATATCGGCAGTCTCCGTCACGGAATCAAGGGAAGCAGCGCAACCCAGGATATAGAGACCGCTCTCCAGCTTGCCTACCTGTATTTCGCAGACCCGCGTTTCGATGAGGAGGAATTCGGACAGGCCATCAAGCAGATCGAGGCCATCATTCCAAACTATGTGAAGCAGCCTCAGTACCAGATCGGAAAGCACGCTACCCAGCTTCTTTACGGAGACAATCCGAGAACAGCCATCATCAGCGAGGAGACTATCGGAAAGGCAAGCCTCGAGACGATGGAGAAGGATTTCAAGATACTCTTCAATGATGCTGCCGGCGCAGTTATCACCATCTGCGGTGATTTCAACATTGACGAAATCCGTCCTCTCGTGGAGAAGTATCTCGGTTCTATCAAGAAGGGCAAGAAGGCCCTCGCCTGGAAGGATCCGCATACCGACATTGTCGCCGGAGAAGCTACCGACGATTTCAAGTTCGACATGCAAACACCTAAGGTGACCGTCGTCGAGGTGTTCAATGCCTACCTCAACGAGTTCCGCCTCATTGACGAGGTGGCTCTCTCAGCGGCAAGCTACATTCTGGACATGAGATATGTGAAGTCCCTCAGGGAGGAAGAAGGCGGCACTTACGGCGCTTCAGCCTACGCAACCATGAATGCCCTTCCTAAGCCCGCTGCAATGATCCAGGTCGCATTCGAGACCAGCCCTTCTGCAGCTGACAGGCTCATTGAGCTCAGCCTCAGGGATCTGAAGTCTCTCGCTTCCGAAGGCCCTACCGCAGAGGAATTCGACATGGCCCAGAAGAATCTCCAGAAGGAAATACCGGAGTCCAGGATTACCAACGGACACTGGCTCAATGTCCTCAGAAGCCTTGAACTCCTTGGCCTGGACTACGACCGGGACTATGAGAAGGCAGTGAACGAACTCAAGCCTGAGGATATCCAGCACATTCTCGGGAAGATACTGGGTTCAGGCTCGGTGAAGACGATGGTTATGCGCCCGGGAGTTACAGCAGAGGCAGAGTAATCATACAAGCATTGCAATGAAGCCCGCCGCAATGGCGAGCACAGACTTGAGGAGTTTCGCATAGGCGAAGCTCCTTTTGTTTTCCGCAATGAGAGGAAGACAGGCGTGACCGTCCTGGGAAATGGTATTGGCAAGAAGGACGGAGAACGGAAGGAGTCCGTTTGCGAACATGGTCACGAAAACGATATGCGGGCCCGACTGCGGAATAAGGCCGACAAGTACGGCAATCAGTATCATTATGCCGGTATTTCCCTTTATCCAGGCCTCGAGGTCAATATAGGACGAGATGAGGCCGACAGCGAGGAGAACTCCGAATGTCCAGGCGAAAATGGACGGCAGATGTCTCCTGATGACGTGCTTCCAGATATGGTCGGTGAAGAAATGCACGAACCTCTGCCTGAAGCCTTCCTCGTGCCCGTCCCCATGTCCTTCCTCATCGCACTCGTGGATCTCGAAATTGTCGTCAATGTGCCTGTCATCACGGAGATGGCTCCTGTCAGTTTTGCCGATTACGTAATCCGTTATTATTCCGACGATTACAGCAAGGCAGAAAAGGCCGGCAAACATTGCCAGGGCCTTGCCCGGAAAGAGGGTGAGCATCAGTATGGACTCGTCCCCCGCCGTGGCTATAAGCATTGCCAGAAGAGCTCCGAAACCCGCCATCCTGTGAGTATAGAGGGACACCCCTGCGAAGCCTCCGAGGCAGCCCGGAAGCACGCCGAGCAGGGAGCATAGGACAACTTGTCCTATGCGGCTTCCCGACAGTCTGTTGAAGAGTTTTCCTTTGGTTGTGACATTGAAGACTTCAATGAGGGTCATCATAAGCATTACGAGGAGACAGATTGACACCGTCTCCCTGAGGGCATCGACAATGATGTGAATCATATTGTGTTTCAGGTTAGATTAATGTTCCGGTGATATGGATGTTGACGATAGGCCTGAGGGGGCTGTTGGTGGTGAGAATTACCAGAATGCTGACTTCCCCGGCAGGGAGAGTGGAGGAATCCACCTTGAAACGCAGTATGCTTTCCTTGCCTGACGGGGTATCCTGGAAAGGCTCGGGCGTTACTGCCGGAAGTTCCGGGTCCGCCTTGTATATCTTCAGTGCGGAGCCTCCCAGGTTCCTTACCTTGAATGTGGCCGTGAATCTGTCTCCGACGCGTCTTTTTCCAAAGTCGAATGAACTTGTCTCAAGCATGGGTTTCGGCCCGTCAGCTGTCTGCTCGTCTGTCCATCCGGAAAAATCTTCTTTCGTGAAGGCCCATATTCCTACCGGGGAGTATTTCCTGCCGTTCAGCACCGGGGTTGCATAATAGTAGTTCTTGCCCCATTTCGAGCGGTCAGCAGTGACAATGAATGACATTGTGGCAGTCTGACCTGCAGGGACAGGATTGGGCGAGACGGATATCTTCATTCCTTCGGTCACGTCCGAAAACTGGACATTGAGCGGAGACTGGCCAAGATTGGCCACTTTCACGGCATCCGAGCGCTGGCTTCCCTGCGATAGGTTGCCGAGCTTGATATCGTCGCTCTTGAGTCCGAGAAAGCCTCTGCGGACCGGATACAGTTCAGAAAGCGGCATTTTCCTGGAGTGTGCCGTGCCCCTGAGCCTGAGAATGACAGGCTTCTTTACTCCGGATATGTAAACGGTAAGGTTCTTGTCGAACGGATATGGACCTTCGTCATTGGAATATGTGGCGTCGATAGTCCCGGAGGCTCCAGGGCGGAGAGGCTCCCTGGTCCATTTGACATCCGTACATCCGCAGGATGATACGACATTGTAAATCACCGCCGGCGAATCTGATATGTTGGTCACCTTGAAAGTACAGCTGAGGGGGCCCTGCCCCACGGTAACGTCACCGAAGTCCCAGATAGTCCTGTCAATTCTTACAACTCCATCTATATCAGTGGCTTTCCCGTCAGTCTTGACCTGAGCCAGGGAGACGACAGATATGGAAAATGCCAATATGGCTGTCAAAAAATGTCTGATAGTCATTTTCATATTCAGTTATTTGCGTCTGTCCGTTGCTGCAAAAATCCTTCCACTATTGGTAATTTGACGAAAATCCTATACATTTGCATTCCCATACTAAGTCTCCGGATGAGCAGCAGGATTGCCATGCGGAACGCAGTATCAGGATTGAAAAACATTGTTTAAAATATCAGAACTATGGCTTACAAAATTTCAGACGAGTGTGTCGCTTGCGGCACCTGCATTGGAGAATGTCCTTCAGGAGCTATTTCCGAGGGCGATATCTATCACATTGACCCGAACCTCTGCGTAGACTGCGGCACTTGCGCCGGTGTCTGCCCGATGGGAGCAATCAAGCCTGCTGACGAATAGCAGTCCGCTCCGTTGGAGGTAGATTACGCTGCCCGGGAGCTTGATCGGCATCTGTTTTTAAGATTTTTGAAGAAAATTTCAGAAAAAGTTTGCAGAATAAAAATTAATGCCTATCTTTGCATCCGCGTTCGAGGAAAACACCTCAGCAGCGACTACTGGTGCGGTAGTTCAGCTTGGTTAGAACGCCGGCCTGTCACGCCGGAGGTCGAGGGTTCGAGCCCCTTCCGCACCGCAGAAACGGTCCTGATGAAAATCAGGGCCGTTTTTGTTTATGGACGCATGCCCGAGTGGTTTTGGGGTATAATTGACAGGGACGGGAAGGAGCTGCCTATCGGCAAGACCCATCTGGACAATGTGCTCCGGGCAATGACCGAGGGCGGGACATAGCCTCCGCATATGACAAAGCGGCACTCCCCCGGAGAGAAATGCCGCATATCTGAAAACTCAATAATTGCCGTCCGGCTGCTATACCAGGCCCTGGTCGAGCATCGAGTTGGCCACCTTCATGAAGCCGGAGATATTGGCTCCCTTCACATAGTTCACGTAGCCGTCGTCCTGGACACCGTGCTCGAGGCAGGCGGAGTGGATATCCTTCATGATTCTGTGGAGTTGGGAGTCAACTTCCTCTGCCGTCCATTTCTGACGGATCGAGTTCTGGGTCATCTCAAGGCCCGAAGTAGCCACGCCGCCGGCATTGGAAGCCTTGCCCGGAGCATAGAGAAGACCTGCGCTCTGGAAGGCCACGATAGCCTCAGGAGTAGAAGGCATATTGGCACCCTCAGCCACGCAGAAGCATCCATTGGCAACAAGTTCCTTCGCCTCCTCGCCATTGATTTCGTTCTGGGTAGCACATGGAAGGGCAATGTCGCACTTCACGCTCCAAGGCCGCTTTCCTGCGTGATACTCCGCATTCGGATATTTCTCCGCATATTCCCTGATACGTCCCCTGAGGACATTCTTCAGGAAGAATACGTACTCCATCTTCTCCTCGTCGAGTCCGTCCGGGTCATATATGAATCCGTCGCTGTCTGAAAGAGTCACCACCTTCGCCCCGAGCCTCATCGCCTTCTGGGCAGCATACTGGGCCACGTTTCCGGCACCGGAAATGCAGACTGTCTTGCCCTCGAAGGACTCTCCCCTGGATGCGAGCATCTCCTGGGTGAAATAGCAGAGGCCATAACCTGTAGCCTCAGGTCTGAGAAGACTTCCTCCCCAGTTCTGGCCCTTTCCGGTAAGGGTACCTGTCCATTCGTCACGGAGTCTCTTGTACTGGCCGAACATGTAGCCGACCTCTCGTCCTCCCACTCCGATATCTCCGGCAGGCACGTCAGTATCAGGGCCAATATGTCTCTGAAGCTCAGTCATGAAACTCTGGCAGAAGCGCATTACCTCGGCATCGGACTTGCCCCTCGGGCTGAAATCGGAACCACCCTTGGCGCCGCCCATCGGCAATGTCGTAAGCGCATTCTTGAATGTCTGCTCGAAGGCAAGGAACTTCATGATGCCCAGATTCACACTGCTGTGGAAACGGATGCCTCCCTTGTAAGGTCCGATGGCGCTGTTCATCTGAACGCGGAAACCGCGGTTGATCCTGACCTCACCGGCATCGTCCATCCACGGAACCCTGAAAATGATGACTCTTTCAGGTTCAGTCATTCTTTCCATAATCTTCTGGTCAAGGAAATGCGGGGAGGATTCCAATACGGGTGCCACGCTTTCCAGAACTTCTTTTACCGCCTGGTGGAACTCAGGCTCGCTCGGGTTCTTGATGACCAGGTCGTTCATGAAACCGGCGACATACCTTTCAGTGAATGCAGACATAATGTCAATTGTTAAGATTGTGAAACGTTTTATACCACAGGAGTCCCAAACTGAAAACTCCAACACTTGTAAATATATGAAATGTCCGGCTCATATGCAAACATAAGCCGGACATATAACATTATAAATCAGTTTAATAGCCTCATTTTACTCAGTGAGGCCCAATTTCTCCATCAATGCGGACGGTTCAGGGTCCCTGCCCCTGAATCTTCTGTAGAGGACAGCCGGATCTTCCGTATCACCCTTCGAGAGAATATTTGTCCTGAATGAGGATGCTGTTTCCCTGTCGAAAATGCCTTTTTCCTTGAAGAGGGAGAAGGCATCTGCCTCGAGCACCTCAGCCCACTTGTACGAATAGTAGCCAGCAGAATAACCTCCTGAGAAAATATGGTTGAACGCAGTGGAGATTGCTGTTCCCGGAACTTTCGGCATAACGGCCGACGGAGCCAGAACCTTCTTCTCGAATTCAGCCGCATCCTCTTCGGGAAGTGCGGTCAATGTATGCCAGGCCATGTCGAGAGTTCCGAAATCAAGCTGGCGGACCTGATAGTATCCTGCAAGATAATTCTTTGCCCTGACGATTCTTTCCACCAGTTCGGCAGGGATGACTTCCCCTGAACGGTAATCCCTGGCAAATGAGTTGAGATACTCCGGCTCAAAGGCCCAGTTCTCCATTATCTGGGAAGGGAGCTCGACAAAGTCCCTGGACACATTCGTGCCGCAGAGAGATGTATACCGTCCCTCGGCGAACATGCCGTGAAGCGAATGTCCGAACTCGTGCAGGAAGGTGCAGAGTTCATCGTGGGTAAGCAGCGACGGAGCCGTCTCCGTAGGTTTCGAGAAATTGGTGACAATGCTTACCAGAGGACGTTCCTCAACGCCGTTCCTGATGCTCTGGCCGCGGAACTCCGTCATCCATGCACCGCCCCGCTTGGAGGCGCGAGGGAAGAAGTCTGCATAGAACAATGCCAGATGGCTTCCGTCAGCATCCTTCACATCATACACCTTCACATCCTTGTGATATACAGGGATATCCTTCCTTTCCTCGAATGAAATGCCATAAAGTCTCCCGGCAAGGGAGAATACAGCGTCAATGCAGTCCTCAAGACGGAAATACGGCTTGAGCTGCTCGTCACTGAGGGCATACTCCGCCTGCTTGTATTTCTCTGACCAGTAACTGAAATCCCAAGGCATGAACTGGTCCGGATCCATTCCGGCCGCCCTGGCCATCTCGGCAAATCCATTGGCCTTGGCATAGTCGAACACCGCCTCGACATCCTTCCTTGCGTATGGCAATGAAGGTGTCATCAGATTGTCAAGGAATTTGACGACGGTGGCCTTGTCCTTGGCCATGTTCTCCTCAAGAACATAGTCGGCCCAGGTCTCATAGCCGAGGATATTCGCGATCTTTATCCTCAGATCCGCGATTTTCCTGACAGTCTCAGTATTGTCATTCTCTCCGCCGAGAGCCTTGGAATTATAGGCCAGGAACATTTCCCTGCGGAGGTCAGGCCTTTCTGAATTCTGCATGAAAGGCAGGTAGCTCGGATAATCCAATGTGAAGACCCAGCCTTCGAGTCCCATTTCCCCGGCAGTCATCGCACCGAGTTCCCTCACGTAATCCGGAAGGCCCGCAAGGTCTGAGGAATCAGTCAGATGAAGCTTGTAGGCATTGGTTGACGCAAGTACATTCTTTCCGAACTGGAGACTGAGAAGGGATAGTTCCTCGACATATTTCGAATAGACCGCCTTGTCTTCTTCTGAAAGGTTGGCTCCATTGCGTGCGAATGACCTGTAGGTGTTCTCCAGAAGCCTTCGCTGGTCAGGCTCGAGTCCGAGTGAATCCTTCCCGGCATAGACAGACTTCACCCTTTCGAAAAGTTTGTCATTGAGGGAGACGTACATCTCATACTCGGTCATCAGAGGCGAAACTTCTTCCGCGATCCTCTGAAGGTCGTCATTGGTATCAGCCTCGAGAATGTTGTAAAATATTCCCGACACCCTGTTCAATGTCCTTCCGGCAAACTCGAGGGCCTCGATGGTATTCGGGAAGTCAGGGGCATCCGGATTGTTGACGATGGCGTCCACATCAGCCTTGGCTTCAGATATGGCCTGCCTGAAAGCCGGCAGGTAATGTTCCGCACGGATTTTGTCGAACTGAGGCGCACCGTACGGGAGCTGCGACTCGGTAAGCAATGGATTCTCGCTCATTTTACAAGATGAAATTGTTATTGCGGCACAGGCCGCCAATAAAAGATTCAGTTTCCGCATAGATAAATCTTCAAGTAATTTACAATGTTTCCAAAGATTGCAAAGATAATACATTTTTGCGGTTTCACTTCAAATCCAGCTTCCGGATGTTGGTAAGTTTGCTCGGGGTCAGGATATAGGAAATATCGTAGCAGCAATGGCAATCCCGCCTGTTCACCTTGATATGCACGGTGACATAGTCGGGATTGAACCCCCTGGCCTCGAGATCCGCCCTGTCGGCAACCCGCACCCGGTCCTTCACGAGGGCCTGCAGAATCTCGTAGTTCCTTTCCAGTGCCGTCCTGATCCTGAGCTTGAAATTTCTCAGGCTCTGCGTCTTCTTGTTGTTATACCTGTTCTTGCAGGCCTCGCAACAGAACTTCCTGTCAACTCTTCCTCCGTAGAAAGCGGTCCCGCACTCCAGGCAGACCCCGTTCTCGTCATTCCTTTCCAATAATTCATATTCCGCCATCTCATCGTCATTTTGCGGCAATATGGCAATAAAAATCCACTTTGCGCACAAGTAGTGGAAAACTTGGCAGATAAATATATGAATTTTAAATTCCGCTCTTCATTAAAGATTTGCATTCAGCCGGTGACCTTTCCGGCCACCTCTTAAAAATTCATAAAAACCACCTTCCGCACGGCTGAATTTTCTTGTTTCGGTAGATAAAAGCAGTTTCCTTTGTGCCGGGCCCGGAGATGCGCGCACCGGAGTCCGGAAACCATTAAACTTGTTAATCATGGAACAATTGAACAAAATCGAACTGAGGGGAAATGTCGGAAACATCAGGATCCAGACTGTAGGAGACAATGAAGTCGCGCATTTCTCGCTTGCCACGAACTATGCTTACAAAGGAAAGGACGGCACACCTGTCATCGAGACCACCTGGCACAATATCGTTGCCTGGAGCGGAAAAGGTATGCCGGACTTCAAGAAGATTCTCAAAGGGTCCTGCATCTATGTGACCGGGAGAATCAGATTCCAGAAATTCAACGGGTCCGACGGGACCGAAAAGCAGTATTATGAGGTGCTGGCAAACAGGCTTGCCATAATTGAGAATGACGATATGCCAATGAACCTGCCGGCAATGTAGGAAGGAGGAAGAAGGGACAAAACATGAAAAGACTGTTCTTGCTGACGGCCGCCGCCGTCATATCCGTGCAATGCGGGATAAGGCATAAAGTGAATATGATAAGCGGAAGCGAAATGACTGTTGACATATCGCTGCCGCAGGAGAGCGCTCCGGAACATTCCGAGGACATTATTGACAATGGACCGGATGAAGCAGTGGGGAATGTCGAGGAAAGCGGGCCGATAATCATGAATGCCATAAAGGATGAAGATGGGGAGATGGTGGCCACGGATGTCATCAGGGCTGCGGTGGTCTCGGCAAGATTCAGGAACGTGGCGGAAAGGATGGGCAAGGTTGACCTGATATTTCAGGTGACCGTACCGGAGATGATGCAGGACAGCAGGTGGCAGCTCAGGATGGTCCCAAGGCTGCGCATCATGGATGACAGCACGGATCTTGACCCCGTCATCATAACGGGGTCAGGCTACAGGAGAAAACAGCTCCGGGGTTATGAGCAGTACCGCCGGTTCCTGGAATCCATCATCACAGACCCGGACAAGTTCATCAACGTGCGCCAGCTCGAGATGTTCCTCAAGCGCAACATTCCGGGGATCTACAGGTTCAGGGAGGACAGCAGCTATGTTTCCGACGACGAGTTCGCATCCTTTTATGGAGTGACGGAAAAGGCCGCGGTCGAGCATTACACAAGGAAATACCAGGTCAATGCAAACGACAGGAGAATCGCCAGGAAGGACAAGATGTTCAGACGTTACGTGAAGGCTCCGATCGAGATAGGGGGAATCAGGATAGACACTGTGCTCAGGGAGTCTTCCGGAGACTTCACATACCTCTATACGCAGACCGTGATGGCGAGGCCTGGCCTGAAGAAAGCCGAAATCCTGCTGTCCGGCAATATCCTGGAAGACGGGAAGTCCATCTACCGCATTCCATACGGAGAGCCTCTTACGTTCTATATCAGTTCCTTGAGCACCCTGGCCGACAAATCCGAGAAATATCTCCGGATCATTGTTCCGCGGAGGGTCGAAGCCAATACCGCCTGCTATGTGGATTTCCTCTCCGGCAGCTCCGAAATCATTCCGGGACTGGGCAACAACGCCGGCGAAATTTCCAGGATAAAGGGAAACCTGGCGGACCTCGCAGCCGATGTGAACTTCGATCTGGACTCAATAATCGTGACGGCGTCAACCTCTCCGGAAGGCAGCGTGAAATACAATTCAGAGCTGTCCTCCAGAAGGGCAAGGTCGATATCAGGTTACTTCCATGATTTCCTCGAACATTGCAGGGATTCCGCGGCCCGGGAAAAGGGAGTCCTGATGAGCCTCGGCGACGACACCATTCAGGACGATGCCCCCGAACCCGTGAAATTCATATCCAGGTCCAACGGAGAAGACTGGAAGATGCTGGATACCCTCATTGCAAGGGACACTGTCCTGAGCCGGGAGGATAAGGCGGAGTACTTGAGGCTGAGCAAAGAAGCCGACCAGGACCTGCGGGAGAACAGGATGAGACGTCTTCAGGGCTACAGACATATCAGGGAATCCATTTACCCGAGGCTGAGGACTGTAAGGTTCAACTTCTACCTGCACAGGAAAGGAATGGTCGAAGACACCGTCATCAGTACTGTGGTGGACACGGCATACATGTCGGGCGTCAGGGCGATAGAGGACAGGGACTACCGCAAAGCCATCACGATATTGAGGCCGTACGGGGATTACAACCTTGCTGTCGCTTATTGCGCAATGGGTTACAATGCCAGCGCCGAGGATATTCTCAGAAAGCTCCCTGAAAGTGACAGGACCGACTACATGCTTGCCCTCGTGCTCAGCAGGACCGGCCGGGAAAGAGAGGCCGTGAAACTCTATCTGAGGGCCTGCGAAAAGAATCCTGCACTGGTTCACAGGGGCAATCTGGATCCTGAGATATCCGGGCTCATGGACAAATACGGAAAGAAAAACTGAAAAGACAGAAACAATGAAAAGAACTATTGGAAGAATCGCAAGGACAGCATTGGCTGCCATTGCAATGCAGGCAGGCACAGCCTGCGGAGAAGCCGTTAAGGAAACGGTGGAAATTAATGACGGGAAATATGTGCTGACTGTCAACCTCGACAGCGGAGCAGGCCTGAACATGACCACAAAGGCCGCATTGGACGAGGCTGGAGAAACAAGCATCGACAATGTCCAGATTTTCGTGTTCAATGATGACGGAAGCCTGGACTCATACCACTCCGGAGACGAATCCTCCGCAATCAGGATAAGATGCACCGCCGGCAGCAAGAGGGTCTTCGCCATCGTCAATGCCCCTGACCTCAACGGGCAGACCGATTCGACGGCTCTCCTGAGCCAGACATCCCGCCTGACAGACAACCGGCTGGACAATTTCGTGATGGCAGGAAGGGTTTCCGCAACTCTCCCGAATGACGTTTCGGTCAATGTGAAAGTCAACAGAATCGTATCCAGAGTATGCATAAACAGCATTTCAACGGCTTTCACCTCGGATGGCTACAGCAAGTTGCCTTTCAGTATCAAGAGCATCTACATGATAAATGTCGCCGGGGACACGGACTACGGAATGAGTGCGGCACCGAAAACCTGGCACAACATGGCCGGCCACAAGGACAAGTCTCTGGATGCTCTGCTGCATGCCGAGGTCAACAAGACAATCGCTGCCGGTTCCAGGCTTCAAGCCGGCCAGTATTTCTACGTCTATCCGAACCCTGTGACAGAGGAGAATGCGGAAGGCAGCTCCGGCACTTCTCTCCTCACGAAACTTGTTGTGGAAGCCTCGCTGGACGGCCATACCTGCTATTACACCATCAGCCTGCCAGGTCTGCAAAGCAACAAGACCTATACGATATCAAGTCTCACCATAACCCGCCCGGGCTCCGACAATCCTGACGAAGAAATCACAAGCGGGGAATGCCCGTTCAGCATCGAGGTCGAGGATTGGATTAACAGTCCGGAGCAGAATATCGTAATATAGCAATCTTCAAACTATTGCATTACACCGCAATGAAGATCTTGAAACACTTCCGTTCCGCATCCGCGAAAACAGGAATATTCATGGCGATTGTCACGGCATCCGCCTCCTGCAGCCTAAAGGAGGACAGGGACGGATGTCCGTGCCATCTTATCATCGGTCTTGACAATGCTGTCGGGAACGGGAATGCGGACATATTCATTTTCCAGGACGGAGAGGAAGTCCTTGCCGACAATGTGGTACCTGCCGATTATCCTGAGGGATACCGCCACGAGGCCGGAAGAAGGCCTGCTTCCGTAACAGTAATCCAGGGTCTGAAAGAAAACATCATAAACGAAGGCAGGCTAGTCATAAAGAACGGAAACGATGCCGACCGGCTGTTTCTGTACAATGAGACTCTGCAATGCGGATCCGAGACGGTAAGGGCCGTTGCCGACCTGCACAAGAACTGGACGACATTGGAAATAAGCCTGGTCGTGGAGGAGAGCCGGACAGCCGAGAATGCAGAGGTGGACGATCGGACGGCGGTCAGTCCGGAACTGGAGGAGGATGAAGATTCCCCGGCCGGCAATGTCAGGATAGACATAAGCGGAGGAATCTGCGGCATGGATCTCCGGAACGGAGCCCCGGTCAGAGGGGATTTCCAATGCATTGCCAGGCTTGCTGACAGCGGTTTCGCGGTATATGCCGTAAACTTGCCCAGACAGATCAGCTCCGAGGACGAAATCCTCATTGCCGTGAGCAGAAACGGGAAGGAATTGTTCTCCTGCGACATATCGGAGGCCATTTCCAGAACCGGTTTCGACTGGAGCAAGCCTGACCTGGACGACATCAGGCTGAGGCTCGACTACATTTCAGCTTTATTCGATGTCGAAATAGCCGAATGGGAGACGAGTCCGGAAAGCGACAAGGTCATCTGACCGTTGAACATTCCCCGAATGCGGTGCATAATGCACCCCGAAAGGCGGAACAAGAACCGGAATGAGGCCCGCTACCTCACATGCAGACCGCATTCCCTGTGGTCCGGGTCCTCCCACCACCATCTTCCTGAGCGGATATCCTGGCCCGGCTTGACAGCCCTGGTGCAAGGCTGGCAGCCTATGCTCGGGAAACCGTTCTCGTGAAGCCTGTTGTACGGCACGCCGTTCTCGCGCACATAGTCCTTTACCTGCTCCTCAGTCCAGAGGATGAGGGGATTGAGCTTGATGACATCATCAGCCTCGTCGTACTCGACCATCTGCATTGAGGTACGGGTGACGGACTGCTCGCGCCTGAGACCGCTGATCCACACGTCAACCCCCTGCAGGGCACGCTTCAGAGGCTCCACCTTCCTGATATTGCAGCATAGATGGCGCAGTTCCACGCTGTCATAAAACAGATTGACGCCGTGCTGGCGGACCATTTCCTGGACCTTGCGGAAATCCGGGAAGAACACTTCGATGCTGATGCCGTACTGCATATTGGTACGGTCAATCAGCTCGTATGTCTCCGGGAACTGACGCCCGGTATCAAGGGTGAAAATCCTGGCATCCTTCCTGATCTTCACCATCATGTCCGTTATTGTCTGGTCCTCGTAACTGAGACTGGAGGACAATGCCGCCCGGCCGGGAAACCCGTCAAGGAAATACTCGAGGGCCTTCCGCGGGTCCGAGTTCATGAACTTTTCATTTATAGAAACGGCGAAGGATCTCTTCTCCTCCGCCGACAATGTATCCAAATATCTTTCCATACCAGATATACCTGATTGACAATCAATCATTTATTCAAAGAAGAGATGCTTACTCCTCCGGCACGATCATTCCTGCGCCAACGGTATCATTGGTACCCTCCTCTATGAATATGAGGCTTCCCATAGTCCTGTTGTCACGGTAATAATCGAACACGAGAGGCTCTGCGGTCTTGATTCTCACCCTGGCAATGTCGTTCATCACAAGTTTCTCGACACCGTACTCCTTCTCCCTGGTATTGATGTCAATCTTGTACTCGATCTCCTTCACGATGCCGAGCGTCTGCTGGGTAGCGTGGCGGATCACATATTTCTTGCCCTGCACAAGCGGCGAGTTCCTGAACCAGCAGACATTGATGAGGACTTCCTGCTCGACGTGAGGCTGGACTCCGTCAGCGGAAACCAGCACATCCCCGCGGCTTATGTCAATGTCATCCGACAGTGTGATATCCACCGACTCAGGGGAAACGGCCGACTCAAGACTCTTCTCACCGAGCCAGATTCCGGTCACGGTGGAACTGAGTTCGGAAGGATATACCTTGACCTTGTCCCCGACCTTCAAAGCGCCCTCTGCAAGTCTTCCGGAATAGCCCCGGAAATCCGGGAAACGGGAAGAAATCGGCCTTATGACATATTGTACAGGCATCCTCATCCTGTCATCAGCCTCCACAGGAAGGGCTACGGTCTCAAGGAAATCAAGCAGGGCCTTGCCCTCATACCATCCCATGTTCTCCGACTTGTTCACGACATTGTCGCCAAGCTTCGCGGAAATCGGGATGAAGGTGACATTGCCGAGCTCGATGGAGGCGGACATTGCCTTGTAGTCAGACACAATCCTGTCAAACACCTCCTGTGAGAAATCCACGAGGTCCATCTTGTTCACGCAGACCACAACCTCCTTTATGGCAAGGAGAGAAGCGATGTAGGAATGCCTTACGGTCTGCTCCATTATTCCGTGGCGGGCATCCACGAGAATCACCGCCAGATCGGCCGTGGACGCTCCGGTAACCATGTTCCTGGTATACTGGATATGGCCTGGGGTATCGGCAATGATGAATTTCCTCTTCGGAGTGGCGAAATACCTGTAGGCCACGTCGATGGTGATGCCCTGCTCCCTCTCGGCACGGAGTCCGTCCGTCAGGAGAGCCAGGTTGACTTCCTCATTGCCACGGCTTCTGGAAGCCTCCTCGACAGCCTCGAGCTGGTCCTCGAAAATCGACTTCGAGTCATAGAGAAGCCTGCCTATGAGCGTGCTCTTTCCGTCATCCACACTGCCCGCCGTAGTGAAGCGGAGCAGCTGCATATTGAGATATCCTTTTGTATTCTGAGTTTCCATGTTGTTTTCTTATAATTGCGGAAGATAATCGGAGAAAACGGCAGTGTGCAGCCGCATCCGGAAATCCTAAAAATAACCTGCCTTCTTGCGGTCCTCCATTGCAGTCTCGGAACGCTTGTCATCGGCCCTGCCACCCCTTTCGGTCACCCTCGAAGAAGCAATCTCGTCAATGATGTCCTCAAGGCTGTGGGCGTGAGACAATGTAAGTCCAGTGCAGGTCACGTCGCCGATTGTCCTGCAGCGTACCTCCTTTACCACGACCTCCTCCTCAGGACGGCGCGGGATAATGTCCGGATCCGCAGCAAGCCACTGTCCGTCACGGAAGAATACCTTCCTCTCGTGAGTATAGTAGAGACTCGGAAGTTCAATGCCCTCCTGGTAGATATACTGCCATACATCCATCTCGGTCCAGTTGCTGATCGGGAAAACGCGGAAATGCTCACCCGGATTCTTCATCCCGTTGTAGATGTTCCAGAGTTCAGGCCTCTGGTTCTTGGGATTCCACTGGCCGAACTCATCCCTGTGGGAGAAGATACGCTCCTTCGCGCGGGCCTTCTCCTCATCCCGCCTCGCTCCGCCGCAGGCCGCATCGAACTTGTACTTGGCAAGGGTGTCGAGCAAGGTTACAGTCTGGAGTTTGTTACGGCTGGCATTGTAGCCGGTCTCCTCCTTCACCTTGCCCTCGTCGATGGACTCCTGAACAGAGCCCACAATCAGGTCCGCCCCAAGCTTCCTGACCAGGTCATCCCTGTATGTCAATGTCTCCGGGAAATTGTGCCCGGTGTCAATGTGAACCAGCGGGAATGGTATCTTGGCCGGATAGAAGGCCTTGTATGCCAGATATGTAAGCACTATCGAATCTTTTCCGCCTGAAAAAAGGATACAGGGGCGTTCAAACTGCGCAGCCACTTCCCTCAGAATGTAGATTGACTCCGCCTCAAGTTCCTTAAGATGAGTAAGATGTTCGCTCATTTCACTATGCTGTTAATAAAACCAATTTCAATTGCGCCGCAAATATTCTCGGATTTGAGCGGCAATTCTGCAAATATACTAATTCTTTCCGACAGCCGGAACAGGCCCGGCAAGCATATCAGCTGAATACGCCGGAAAGATACTTCCTGGTCAGTTCCTCCTCAGGAGAACCGAATACCTTCTTCGCATCTCCTGTCTCGATCACCTCTCCGAGATAGAGGAAGACGGCGTGGTCGGCTATCCTCAATGCCTGACGCAGGGTATGGGTAACCATAATGATGGAATACTTCTCCTTCAGCTTCACGAAAAGGTCCTCGACGGTCTTGCTGGAAACCGGGTCAAGAGCACTCGTGGCCTCGTCCGCGAGAATGAAATCAGGCTCGACAGCCAGGCTGCGGGCCAGGCAAAGCCTCTGCTGCTGGCCGATAGAGAGTCTCTGTGCGGAACTCTGAAGCCTGTCCTTGACCTCGTCCCAGAGTCCGACCTCGGTGAGATATCGCTCCACGACCTCGGCAAGTTCCTTCTTCCTGGTGTGCATTCCGTGAATCCTGCATCCGTAGGCCACATTGTCGAATATGGACATCGGAAGCGGGCAAGGACGCTGCGGCACCAGGCCGATTCTCCTGCGGAGTTCGATGAGGTCCCTGTACGGAGCCGAGATGATATCCTGGTCGCCTATCATTATCCTTCCGCTTATGGATGTGTCATCGACATTGTCTATCAATCTGTTGAGGCATTTGAGAAGAGTACTCTTGCCACAGCCTGACGGCCCCACGATGCAGGTGATCCTGTTGACCGGGAATGTCAGGTTTATGTTCTTGAGAATCGGTCTTCCCTCGATGGAAAGATTGAGGTTCTCGACAATCATCGGTTCAGTCGATTTATTCTGGTCCATAACTGAAAACTAAAGGTTGTTCTTTGTAAAATGTCCAGTAATCCAACGGCCTCCGAGGCTGAGGATCAGGACTATGACTGTAAGCACCAGGGCCGCGGCATAAGCCCTGCCCGGGAACGGCTCCGGCATTGTTATCCAGTTGAATATGGCAAGAGGCAGGGTTGCCGTAGGGGAAGAAAGCGAGGTGGCCGTCGAATCCGAGAAACCTGCAGTGAACATCACCGCCGCAGCATCTCCGATGGCCTTGCCGACAGCCAGGAGAGAAGCCGTCGCCATTCCCGGAAGCACCTGCCGCAGAACCACTTTCAATGTCTCCCACTTGGTTGCGCCAAGGGAATAGGCCGCATCTATCATATCATCCGGCACGGAACGGGAAATCTCGTCCCCGCTCCTTATGAACATCGGTATGATGAGAAGGGTCGAGACAATGATACCGCCCAGGACGGATGCCCTCATCCCCACTGCCACCATTATCATGAATGCGAATGCGCCATAGACAATCGACGGAATGCCGTACAGCACGTCATAGACAAGGCGCGCGACGTATGAAAGCCAGTTGGAGCGCCTGCGGTAGAGATTCATGTAGAATACTACCGGAACGCTGACTATCATTGCAATAAGCATTGCCGGCAGCACGACGATCAGAGAGCCGATGATTGCATTGAGGAAGCCGCCGTCATCGGCAGTGTTCCATTCCTTTCCCGGAGTGCTGGTCACCATTTCCCACGAGATGGAGCCGAATCCCTTCACGCATATCGTCCAGATGATGGAAATGACGAAGGCCATTACGGTAATCACGGCGACCCACATCAGCACCTGGAAGAATTTCTCCTCGATATATTTGCTTTCTATCTTCTTCATTTTCAGCCTCTTTTCTGAATCCTGTACAGGATAATCCTTGACAATATATTGAAAATCACCACAATCACGAGAAGGATGAGGGCTGCAAACATGATTGCAGACTCATAGAGAGGCACCGAGGCCATCTCACCGTAATTGTTGCCGATAAGGGCAGGCAGGGTGTAGAATCCGGACTTCAGTCCCTTCGGGATGGCCGGAATGCTGCCGCAGACCATCATCACGGCAATGGTCTCGCCCATAGCCTTGGACAATGCCAGAACCACCGAGGCGAAAATTCCCGGCAATGACTTCTTGATCACGACTTTCTTGGTGGTCTGCCACCTGGTGGCTCCGAGCGACATGGATGCGTCCCTCAGATCCTGAGGCACGGCCGAGAAAATCTCCACAAAAAGGCTGACCATTATCGGAAGCACCATCACGCACAGAACGAGGGAGGCCGTGACAAGGGAATACCCGGTCACCGGAATCAGAATGAGAATACCCCAGACGCCATAAATGACGGAAGGCAATGCAGCCAGAATGTCCAGGGCAGGATATATGAACTTTCTGACAAGCTTCTTGGAATACTCCGTCAGTGAAATGGCCGTCAGCAGGGACAGCGGCAGGGCGATGATGATGGATATCAATGTCACGGCCAGAGTTCCGGTGATGAACGGCAGGAAGCCGAATTTTTTCTGCGAAGGCTTCCACTCCGAAGATGTCACAAGGTCCCAGAACGAATTCTCCTGGAGAATAGGAAGAGCCTTGACCAGCAGGCCGCCTATCATTGCAAGCAGGAGCAGAACCGATGATGCAGTGAGGATGAACATGAAGACAGACGAGACGTTCTGCTTGTATATTCTCTTGGCATTCAATGACTTCTGGAAGAATGCCCCGCTGAATACCGCCAGGATGAAGACAACGAAGGCAACGAACATTATTACAATGTCATCCGTAGTATTCTCCTTCTTGGACGAGGCCCGGACCGCAGAACGGTAGGCTTTCATATTGTCGCTCAGGGCCTTGCTTGAAATCTGGACATAACCGGCCGGCTCATTGAAACGCTGGCCGTCCTTCAGGACGAACTTCAGGAATGAAAGCGAGGCGGAGTCCTGGGGCGCTCCCCTGCTGACGAAATAGAGATTCCTCGCAGGCGGCGAAGGAAACAAATCGTCCTCAATGGCGTGGACCAATTTCTCCTTGGTGTCATAGAAGGACTCCTCATCCGAGATTTTCCCGTCCGCATCAATGTCGATAGGGATGGCATCCAGGCCCTCAAGCGGTCTGTGTGTCTGGGAATCATAGGCGTAGGCCAGATTATTGAAGCCTACCGACCATTTGTCTTTCTGCACGGCCTGGGCGATTCCGGGATCTCCGAACACCGCCGTGCCTGTCAGGTCCTCCTGCTTGGCCCCGAACCAGGCGGCAAAGGTCTGGGCGGCCCCGCAGGCATCGGATCTGGTGTAAACATTGATCTTGTGCTTCTCCCCGTTTCCGAGGAGCTGGCCCCAGGTGCGGATTTCCCCCGTAACCCATATCTTTCTGGCTTCCTCGGAGGTGAGTCCCCTTGACCTCAACATGTCCGCATAGGGATTCCCGCTGTTGAAATCAGGAATCACGGCATCCCGACCGACAATGAAGGCCAGGGCTCCGGACTCAATTTCCTCCTGGTGGAGATCCCTGGAGAGCATCGCATAGTCGACCATTCCGTTCAGGACATCGGTCATTCCCTTGCCGGCACCGCCGGCAGAAACGTCAATCTTCACAGATGGATGCAGTGCCTGGAATTCATTGGACCACTGCACGGCAAGAGGATATAGTGCAAAAGCGCCAGAGAGGGAAACCTGGCCTTCTACATCCTTCTTGACATGAGAATCACCGCTCCCGCAAGAGAATGTGGCGGCAATAGCAAAAAAAACCGCCAGCGGTGATAGTATTTTCATTGCTATCCGCTTAAGCATTTTCTTCGTTTTAGTACACAGGGCTGCAAATATGACGACTTCGCCAATGCCCTTTTGCGCTCCAAATATAGAAAGTTTTTACAAGAAAACAAAAAATGCAGGGACGGCGTTCATCCCTGCATTGAAACCGAGCGGAAAACGGGGTTCGAACCCGCGACCTTCGGCTTGGGAAGCCGACGCTCTACCAACTGAGCTATTTCCGCAAATCCCCTCAATTGATGAGGGGACTGCAAATATAACGAATTTTATTGTTATCGCAAAAATCCTTTCATATTTTGGAAGACAAATTTGCCTACTGGTACATGAACCTCTTTATACTGCCCTTCGGAGTCTTGGCAAACGGCTCAAGACGGAGTTCGTATGAGGACACTGCGGAATAGGCCGGGACAATCTTGTTGAGCGCCTCGAGATTCGATGCCATGATCTGGTCGAGATTCTCCGCATCGGTTCCGGCATCCCCAAGGGCATTCTGGTCCAGGACCACGAGGGCTACAAGTTTCTCCTTCCTGCTGACAATGAGAGACTCAGCGACAAAAGGCATATTGTTCAGGACCACCTCAATCTCCTCAGGATAGATGTTCTGTCCGTTGGATGAGAGAATCATGCTCTTGCTGCGTCCCACGAGGAAGAGGGTATTGTCCCTGTCAATAGTTCCGAGGTCTCCGGTCTTGAACCATCCGTCCTTTGTAAACACGGAGTCGGTAGCCTCCTGATTCTTGTAATATCCCGGGAATACGCAGTCTCCCTTCACAAGCACCTCGCCGGCAATACGGGCAGGGCTGACTGAGTCAATCCTTACATCGATATGCTCGCTCACATACTCGCCTACTGACTTGAGCTTGTATGCCCCGATGTGTCCGAGAGAGATGGTAGGTGCGCATTCTGTCATGCCGTATCCGGTGACGAAAGGAGTCTTGAGCTTGACGGCGAGAAGCTGCTCGATGTAGTCCGGAATGGCGGCGCCACCTGTAACGAACACCTCGATGTTGCCGCCCATCGCAGTCATGAAAATGGTCCTGAGCGCCTCGCAGAATTCCGGATTGTTCTCATAGTCGGCAAGTTTTGCCCTGCCGGTCTTGCTGTTTACAAACTCTCCTATGGAGTCGTCTATCATTTTCCTGAGAATCAGAGGAACGGCGAAGAATACCCTTGGACGGAATTCGCGCAGGGCCGGCTTTAGGTTTGTCGGCACCGGAGGGACGAAGAGCACCACGAGATGCATTCCGCGGCAAAGCGGGGTAATCATATCGAATGTAAGTCCGAAAATGTGCGCGTACGGCAGAACGCTGACATAATTCTCTCCCTCAATGTAGGAGAAGTGGTTAGGGATGAGATCGACGTTTGCGCTGAAATTCCTCACCGTGAGCATTACGCCCTTAGGGAAGCCGGTGGAGCCGGAAGTGTACATGATTCCGCACATTTCGTCCATATCCCTGTCAATATAGCTGACATCCTCAGGCTTCAATCCTTCAGGATGGGCCTGGGAGAATGCTGCGGCACGGTTGTTATATATCTGGTCGAATCCGTTCCTGGAATCCAGGAGTTCACCGCTATGCATGTCGATGACGCCCAGAATCTGCGGCATCTCATCGAAATGCATATCCTTGTATATCTGCTTCTCAGTGAAGAGAATACGGCTGTCTGAATGGTTCACGAGGGCCTGGGTGTCGTAAGGAGTGTAGCCCGGGAAAAGTTCCACCGCGACATATCCGCCTGAAACGGCCGCCATGAAGGTCTTGGCCCAGTTGGCGGAACTTCTGGCATTGATGGCGATCTTGTCACCCTTGACAAGGCCTGCCGCCCTGAAATAAAGATGGATTTCTTCAATGTCAGCCGCAAGCTGACCATAGGTGATGCTTGATGCGCGGAACTCGTCGAGAGCCGGCTTGTCCCAGCATCTTTTGAGGGAAGCCTCAAATGTCTTGATAAAATACTGCATAACAAATAAATATTAAATAGCTTGCTGACAGATTCGGGTCAAGAATCGCCAAATCAATGTCAAAAAGCATACAAATTTAATATTTACTTCGCATTTTATCCAATATAAAACAAAAGATTCGACCAAAATACCAACATATCAAGCAAAAAAAGAGAGGATACGGCCATAAGGCCATACCCTCCGGAAATATCTGAAACGGTATTAATTACCGTGATCCTGTCAGACTACTGAGCCCTGCTCTCTGAAGAGAACTTGGAATACTTGTCATATCCTGCCTGATACTCGGCGCTCTCGTCACGGAAACGGTAGTAAGCGTTCTTGAGGTACTCGGATACGCCCACCTTCACTCCGTCATCCTTTGTGATCGCGAAAGCCTTCTCGAAAGGAGCGATGCAGGACTTCAAAGCAGCCTCGAATTCCTTCACGAGTTCCATATACTTGGCATCGTCGAGTTCTTCCTGAGCCTTGGTCTGAAGCTCGATGGCGAGATTGTAATACATTGTGCCCTCGCCAATGAAACCGAACTCATACTCCGGATTGATCTCTGCGCACTTCTCATAAGCGGCCACGGCCTTCTCCCTGTCGCCGAGCTGGGCGCGGATATTGCCCTCCACATAATAAAGGGAAGCATTGTTAGGCTCATTCTCCTTGGCCTTGTCGAGAAGTTCGAAAAGCCTGTCAGTGCTCTCGTTGCTCTTGAGATAGTAGTTGATCAGACCGATGAGGATGCTCTGGCTCTGAGGGAACTTCTGGAAGCCCTCCTCAAGATATGTCTTGGTATTGAGGGTATCGACCTCTGCGAGCTTGGCGAACACCTCGCCACCCTCGTAATAGTAGCCGGCATCGTAGCATTTCCTGAACAATGTCTTTGCCCTGTCGTTATCCTTTGCTGCCCAGGCAGTGAAACCGGCATTGTAAACAGCACTTGTATCAAGCTTAGAAACAGGCTTTTCAGCTACTGCATCAGCTGCAAGCTCAAAGAAACGGCTGGCCTCGACAAGCTTGCCGAAACTGTATGCATTGTATGCATCGTTGGTGTATTTCTGGCCGATGGACTCGATAGCCTCCCTGATGTCCTTGGTCTTGGCACCCTTCACGTCGACCTCGTATGCCTTCCTGTAGGCCCCGAGAGCCTTTGCGAGTGCATCCGGAACAACCTGGTTCGTAACCTCGATGATGGCGAGCTGGTTGTTGGCGTTGAAGTAGAGGTTCTTGTCTGCATAGACCTCCTTTGTCATAGGCTGACCCTGGATGGTAACCTGCTCGGAAGACTTTGGCTTCTCATTGCCCATGACCAATGCGAGTTCCTGCTTGCCGGCACCAATCCAAAGGTTCCCTGCAGGAGCATCGTAAGCTTTGATATATGACTGGCCGAGAGAAAGCCAGGTAGCCACCTTGGCGGCTTTCTTGGCGTCCTTGGAAGCGGCCTCGGCGGAATCCACCGCCTTCTTGGCGTCAGCCGGCTTGACCTGGGCATAGGTCAGATTGACTGAGGCAAGCAATGCCAATGCGATAAAAATACGTTTCATAACAATAGGTATTAGTTAATTATTATCTTCAACATTGCCGGAATCCGAGGTTCCGGAAACCTCTGCAGAAGCCTCTCCTTCCGGAAGAGCTTCCTCCTCTCCCCTGGCGACAACGGAAACGGATGCGATGGAGTCGTTGTCCTTGATATTGATCAGCTTGACTCCCTGGGTGTTCCTTCCGGCCTGCTTGATGTCGGAAACAGCCATCCTGATGATGAGACCGGACTTGGTGATGATCAGGAGATCATTGTCCTCGGTCACATTCTTCATCGCCACGAGCACGCCGGTCTTGTCAGTAATGTTCATTGTCCTGACACCCTTGCTGCCTCGGCTGGTCTTGCGGTATTCCTCGAAGTCAGTCCTCTTTCCGAGACCCTTCTCGCCGATGACGAGCAGAGTGTGGAGAGAAGCATCCTCATTCTCAGGCTCATAGCATACCATTCCTATCGCCTCGTCCCCTTCATCAAGATTGATGCCACGCACTCCGGTAGCCGTTCTGCCGAGAGGTCTTGCATCCACCTCGTCGAAGCGTACGCAGCGTCCGCCGCGGCTTGCGATGAGTACCTGGGACTTGCCGTCGGTGAGAATGGCGTCGAGGAGCTCGTCGCCCTCCCTCACATTGACTGCATTCACACCCTTGAGACGCGGCCTTGAGTAGGCCTCGAGGGATGTTTTCTTGATGATGCCCTGCTTCGTGGCAAGAATGATATAATGAGAGTTCACATACTCCTCGTCATTGAGCTTAGGCACATTTATGATAGCCTTGATCTTGTCGTCCGGAATGCTGAGCACATTCTGGATGGCACGGCCCTTGGATGAGCGAGGGCACTCCGGAACCTGGTAAACCTTCAGCCAGAAGCATCTTCCGCTCTCGGTGAAGAAGAGCATGGTGCTGTGCATGTTGGCCACGTAGAGATGTTCGATGAAGTCCTCATCCCTCGTGGCGCTTCCCTTCATGCCCACACCGCCGCGGTTCTGCGTGCGGTACTCGGCGAGAGGTGTGCGCTTGATATAGCCGAAATGGGAAATGGTGATTACCGCGTCGTCGTCGGCGTAGAAGTCTTCCGGATTGAACTCGTCGGCATTAGGCACGATTTCGGACCTCCTCCTGTCGCCATACTTTGCCTTGAGCTCCATAGTCTCGTTCTTGATGATCTCCATCTGCTTTTCGGTGCTGGCGAGCACATCCTCGCAGTATGCGATGAACTTGGCGAGCTCGTCGTACTCGGCCTGGAGTTTCTCCCTTTCGAGTCCAGTCAGCTGCCTGATCTTCATCTCGACGATGGCGGTGGCCTGCAGGTCGGAGAAGCCGAACTCCTCGATGAGACGTCCCTTGGCCTCGTCCACGCTCCTGGAAGAGCGGACAATCTCTATTATCCTGTCTATCACGTCAATCGCCTTGATGAGGCCTTCGAGGATATGAGCCCTCTTCCTGGCCTTCTCAAGCTCGAATCTCGTCCTGCGGACAATGACATCGTGACGGAAATCCACGAAAACCCTGATGATGTCCTTCAGGCTCATGGTCCGCGGACGTCCCCCTACCAGGGCCACATTGTTGATGGCGAAGCTTGACTGGAGCGGAGTGTATTTGTAGAGTGTGTTGAGAACCACATTGGAGTTCGAGCCCTGCTTCACCCTGAATATCACCCTGACACCCTCGCGGGAAGTCTCGTCATTCATATAGGTGATGCCCTCGATCTTCTTCTCATCGACCATCTGGCCGATCTTCTCGAGCATCTCCTTCTTGTTCACCATATATGGAATCTCCGACACCACAATGGTCTCGCGGCCGTTAGGCTCCACCTCTATGTCGGCCTTCGCCCTGATGACGACCCTTCCGCGGCCTGTCTCATATGCGTCCTTGATGCCCTGGATACCCTGGATGATGCCTCCGGTCGGGAAATCAGGACCCTTGACATACTGCATCAGGCCTTCGGTGTCAATGTCAGGATTGTCAATGTAGGCGCAGATCGCGTCGCAGCACTCCCCGAGATTGTGAGGAGCCATGTTGGTCGCCATTCCGACGGCGATACCCGCAGATCCGTTCAGAAGGAGGAGCGGAAGCTTGGTAGGCACAACGACCGGCTCCTCGAGGGAGTCGTCGAAGTTCGGCTGGAAATCGACCGTATCCTTGTCCATGTCGCCGAGAACGTCGGCAGCAATCTTTTCAAGCTTGGCCTCGGTATATCGCATGGCAGCGACAGGGTCGCCGTCCATTGAACCGAAGTTTCCCTGACCGAACACCAGAGGATATCTCTGGTTCCAGTTCTGGGCGAGACGCGCCATTGCGTCATACACGCTGGAGTCGCCGTGAGGGTGGAATTTTCCGAGAACCTCACCGACAATCCTGGCCGATTTCTTGGTCTGGCCGGAAAAGTCGAGACCCAATTCCTTCATACCGTAGAGAACCCTTCTCTGCACAGGTTTCAAACCATCCCTCGCATCAGGAAGCGCCCTCGACACGATGACGGACATCGAATAGTCGATATACGCCGAACGCATCTCCTGGTCAATATTCACCTCTTCAATGATGCCCTTCGGCCCTGTCGGCTCTTCCTGCGCGATATCATTCCTGTTATCTTCCATATCGTAAATCTAAAATTTTCATTATGCCATAAGCATACAAATTTAAGAATTTTTTGGCAGTTGACAAAATATCGGCCGCCAAATTCATTCTTTTTACCTACATTTGCATCAGCATTGACGGCGGCCCCGATGTGCGGACCGGCCGCTGCGGGACAATGCGGAGCAAGCAGTTTCCTAACGCTGCCGGATTCCGCAAACAGCGCAGGAGGAAAACAATTATGGAAATCAGAATATCGGAGGAACTCAACAGCATCATCAACTACGCCCGCGAGGAGGCGATGAGGACAGGCAGCTACGGCATCGGACCGGACCACCTTTTCCTCGGCATCATCAGGCACGGTGACAACCCGGCCTGCACGACCCTCAGGGGGCTGGGAGCGGACCTCGACTCGATGAAGGCCTTCATCGACAGCAGAATCTTCACCAACGAGCAGATACCCTATTCCGAACTGGAGAACATCACATTCTCGCGCAGTTCGCAGAACGTTCTGAACATTACCGTGCTTGAAGCCGGCAGGATGAAGTGCAAGGAAGCCCTGACGCAGCATCTGTTGCTTGCATTGTGCCGAGCCACAGGAAGTTATGGCCAGGCATACCTGCGCAATATCGGAGTTGACTATGGCCGGGTTCTCTCCTATATGGACAAGAACGGACTCCTTCCGAGGGGCGGCGACACGAGCGACGACGGAGAGGACATGCAGGAGAGTTCAGAGGAGACACATAAGGAAAAGGGAGCAGACATAACCGAGTTCGGAACAGACCTGACCAAGGCTGCTGCCGAGGGGAAGCTGGATCCGGTCGTCGGCAGGGACAATGAGATATCCAGGGTAATCGAGATTCTCGGACGGCGGAAGAAGAACAATCCAATGCTCATAGGTGAGCCGGGAGTCGGCAAGTCGGCAATCGTGGAAGGCATCGCCCTCAAGATTGCTGACGGTTCGATATCCCCGGTGCTGGCAAAAAAACGCATCATCTCCCTTGACATCGCTTCCGTGGTGGCCGGAACCAAGTACCGCGGAGATTTTGAGAAGAGGGTGAAGGACATCATAAAGACAGTCAGCGCAGACCCGGACATCATACTTTTCATAGATGAGTTCCATACAATCGTGGGCGCAGGTGGCGGCCAGGGCAGCCTGGATGCCGCAAATATGCTCAAACCCGCTCTGGCAAGGGGAGAAATCCAGTGCATCGGCGCAACCACGATGGATGAGTTCACCAAAATCGTGGAAAAGGACGGAGCCCTGGACAGGAGATTCCAGAAAATCGTGGTGGAGGCGGCAGATGTGAAGCAGTCAATCCGCATTCTCTCCAGTCTCAAGGAAAATTATGAGGCCTTCCATAAGGTAAGCTACACAGACGAGGCAATCGAGGCCTGTGTCAGGCTGACAGACAGATACATAGCCGACAAATCCCTTCCCGACAAGGCCATTGACGCCATGGACGAGGCCGGCTCCATGGTACGCCTGAGACAGTCCGGAAGCATAGTCACTGACGAAGACATAGCCACCGTGGTCTCCAAGATCACCGGTATCCCGGTCAACAAGGTGGCGGAGTCCGAAGGCAACAGGATAATGAAGATGAAATCCAGGCTGAAGGAATGCATAATCGGGCAGGACGAGGCCATCGACACGATTGCCGGCGCGATCCAGCGGAACAGGGCCGGGCTGAAAGACCCGGGCAGGCCGATAGGCTCCTTCCTCTTCTTCGGCCCTACAGGCGTGGGCAAGACTGAACTCGCCAAGCGTCTGGCCGAGTATCTCTTTGATTCCGAGGACAATATGGTCCGCATCGACATGAGCGAATATATGGAGAAATTCACAGTTTCAAGGCTGATCGGAGCGCCTCCGGGATATGTGGGCTACGAGGAAGGCGGACAGCTGAGCGAGAGGGTGAGGAGGAAGCCTTACTGCGTCGTTCTTCTTGACGAGATCGAGAAGGCGCATCCGGACATCTTCAATCTGCTGCTCCAGGTGCTTGACGACGGCAGGCTCACCGACAGCGAGGGCCGCACCGTGGACTTCAAGAATACCATCGTGATCATGACCTCCAATGTGGGCAGCCGGGACATAGCCGAATACGGAAGCGGTATCGGATTCTCGACCTCAGGAAGGAATATGCTGATGGACAGGCAGATGGTACTCGAAAAGGCGGTAAAGAAGGCATTTCCTCCGGAGTTCATCAACAGGGTGGACGAGAAAATTTTCTTCAGGCCGCTGGGCAAGGAGGAGATAGCCAGAATAATAGATATCGAGCTCAAGGGTCTGAAAGCAAGGGCCGAAGAGGCAGGATACAGGCTGAATGTCACCCCTTCGGCGAGGAAGTTTGTAGCCGAGGCCGGGTTCGACCCGAATTACGGAGCCAGGCCGCTCAAGCGCGCGGTGATGAAGTACATCGAGGATCCGGTATCCGAATTCATCATTGCCGACAGGGTTCTGAACCGGAGAAAGAAGTCTGAAAATGGCCTCCGCCAGCTCAGAATCGGGCTGAACCGGGAAAAGGACATGACCGTGGTCACGCTCAGCCCCGCAATGCAGGAAGAGCCTATGCTGTCTTGACAATGCTGATGTCCTGAAGCTCAAGACCGAGGTCTTTGACCATATCAGCCATCTCACGGTAAGTATCGTCAGATGAGAAGATGCTGCCGATAAGTTCGAGATTGAAGTCAACGCTGTTCATAATTCATTGTTTTTAATGTTCTTGTGCAAAGATAGGCCGTGATTGTGCCAAACCATTGCACATGTAAATATTTTTCCAAAAAAATGACAAAACTTGCAATATTCGACCTTGACGGCACCCTGCTGGACACGGTGAAAGACCTCGGCAGCGCCACCAACTACGCCCTGAGGGAATGCGGATTCCCGGAAAGGCCCGTCAAAGACTATTACACGCTGTGCGGACGCGGAATCTACAATCTGTTCCGCGGGGCTGTTCCTGAAGGCAGGGCTGACGAAGATACGGTAAAGAAAATGGCATCCCTCTTTCTCCCCTTCTACGACTGCCACAAATGCGACATGACCCTTCCATACCCGGGAATACCGGAAATGCTGAGGAAGATTGCCGCAGCCGGCGTTGTTCCCGCAGTGGCATCCAACAAATACCAGGACGGGGCTGAAAAACTTGTCAGACATTTCTTCGGCGACATTGACTTCATCAGGATCCTGGGGCAGAGAGAGGGGCAGCCCATAAAGCCGGACCCGGCCATCGTACATCAGATCATGGCGATGATTCCCGGAATCACATCGGACGAAGTGGTGTATGTGGGTGATTCAGATGTAGATATGCAGACCGGAGCCAATGCCGGGGTACGGACCGTGGGCGTAACCTGGGGCTTCAGGTCAAGGGCCGAACTTGAGGCCGGGAAGCCGTGGAAGATTGCCGACACGGCGGAAGAACTCGGCAATCTGATATGCCTGTGAGCATGTCCTCAACGTCGTGAAAAGCGATTAATTCGACTTCAATGACAAATCAGAACAAATAAATTTGTAAATTAGCACGTCAAGCGCGCCGCGCGGTGCGGTGCGGAATAATGGTTAAAACGTTACAGATATGAGAATACCTGAATCGGAACTGATCATCAATGATGACGGATCAGCTTTCCACATACATCTCAAGCCTGAAGAACTTGCCGACAAGGTCATATTGGTCGGCGATCCCGGAAGAGTGGACATGGTAGGCGAATTTCTTGAAGAAAAGGAATTCCGCCACGCCTCCAGGGAATTCGTGTCAATCACCGGAAAGTACAAGGGAAGCCGCATCACAGTGCTTTCCACAGGCATAGGAACCGACAACATCGACATTGTCCTCACAGAGCTCGACTCGCTGGCCAATGTGGATTTCAAGACAAGGGAGGTCAGACCCGACCACAGGCGTCTCACCATACTCAGGATAGGAACAACCGGAGCCATCCAGCCCGACATTCCTCTCGGCTCATTCATATTCTCTGAGGTTTCGGTCGGCTGCGACGGACTGCTGAACTGGTATGCCGACATTGACAAGGTCAACATCCCTGAGATGGAAGAGGCCTTCAAGAAGCATACTCACTGGGACAGCAGACTTTCATCTCCATATTTCGTAAAGGCGGGACAGAGGCTCATTGACGCATTCAGGGATTGCACCGTAAAGGGCGTGACCATTTCCGCACAGGGTTTCTACGGCCCTCAGGGAAGGGTTGTCAGACTTCCGCTTGCAATGCCTGACATGCTTGAGACCTTCGAGTCATTCAGGTTCGGAGAATACCGCATCACCAACTTCGAAATGGAAAGTTCGGCGGTGGCAGGACTCGCCGCCCATCTCGGTCACGAGGCGGGTACAGTATGCTGCGCCATTGCCAACAGATATCTGAAGGACAGCAACACAAACTACAAGCCGAGGGTGAGACAGCTTGTGGAGCTCGCCCTCGGCAAGATGGCTGAATTGTAACAGACCCTAATTGTAGAGTTCTTTCCGAGAAGCCACGGCCTTGATTGCCGGAACGTCGGGATCGTCCACCAGGACATCGGCGTTCCGGCGGATTTTTCTGGTGACATTGGTTTCGAGGAAACGGAGCTGGTCAGGCAGGGTGTAATACATGTTGTCGGCGATGTCGTGTCCGTGACCCTCGTAGCGGATGATATTGTACTCATAGCCGAACTTCCTGAGCCTCTCGACAATCTTGGAGGAGCCGAAAAAGCCGAGCCTGAATATCTTTATCTGCTTGTAATCCACCACTTTGTCAGCAGTGCCGTGCATCAGGAGCTGAGGGCATGGAGCCTCCTTGTAGGCAACCTTTCCGTGTGTGGAATATATGGCCCCGGAGAATGAAATCACTCCTGCATAATGAAATCCTTCAGGCAGCACGGATGTAATGTCGGTAAAATCATTGCAGAGTTCATATTCGGACTGAAGGGCAATGATGGCGCCTGCGGAAGAACCGGAAACCACGAGATTGTCAGGATCCACGCCGAAGACACCTGCATTTTCAATGATATATGCGGTAGCGGCAAAAACATCCTCCACGCCTATCTCAATGGCCTTTCTCGTGGCGGTTATCATCTTGAGGCCCCCGGTATCCTGGCCCTTGAGACCAAGCCTGTAGTCAACGGAGAAGACCGGATAGCCCTCATCGTTCAGAACCTTGATCCACTGGCGGTAATGGGACCTGTCGCGCTGGCCTCCGATGAATCCGCCGCCGAACACGAAGATCACAGCAGGCTTGGCATGTCCGTCTATCTCCCTGACACTGCTGTCGGCTGCCGGATAGAAATCCAGGAACAGGTCACAGGTATCCCTTGAGGCGAACTTGCAGGTCATTGACGGATAAGCATATGGGGCATCCGGAGCTGTGAACCTGTTAGGCTCCGGAGTATCCTCTGCAGAAAAGCAGAGGAAAACTGTAGTGAAAACGGCCGCCAGGGCCAGAATTGTCTTTTTCATATATGAACGGATTTGGATTATTGCTCTTTCTGGAGAAGCTTTCTGACAGGCTTGTACCTGATGAAGAATCTTGAGGCCACTACCCTGACCACAGTATAGGCAGGTATGGCCACAAGCATACCGAGAATGCCGGCAGAGTTTCCTGCGACAAGCAGGACTATGAATATTTCAAGAGGGCTGGCCTTGATGCTGGCCGAATAAATCAGAGGCTGATAAAGGAAATTGTCGATCAGCTGAGTCACGACAAAGACCAGGACTGTGACAAGGATGAAGCCCCAGAAGCTGGTTGAGGCTGCGCCGGCGCTGAACTTGAGGATAACTGCGAGAATGGTTCCGATGACACCTCCCACAAGTGGTCCCACATAAGGTATGACGTTCAACATGCCGGTAATGAAAGCGATGCCGACAGCGGAGGAGAAACCTATGCCGGTCAAGGACCAGAGACCCAGCAGATTAAGGAGGGCAACACCGAGGACCTCTATCAGCAGGCCGGTGAAATATCTTGAGAGGAGATACTCTATGTCGGAAATTGCCTCTATGACGCGGCTCTCCATGTCATCAGGCACAAAGGCCGATACGATCCTGCCGAAAAGGGACGAGTCCTTGATGAAGAAGAAGGATATGAAGACGACAGAGAAAAGTCCCACCCCGATGGAAACCAGAAATGAGGCCACGTGCTCAACGGCCGACGAGATCGAAGACGTATTAAGCATCTTGGCAAGAAACTTGCCCACCACGGCCTCGATTCGGAAATCAGGCCCCAGATTGCTGAAATGTTCAATCATCCAGGAATTTATGTCGGCCACGAAAATCTTGAAGGAATCTACGGGAAGAGAATAGTCCGACTTGGCAAGGTTGTCAAATATGTTCCTGACTATGTTCGAAGCCACAGGTATGATCTGGGTGACGATGAACAGGAAGACCGGCATCACAATCAGCAGCGAGCAGACGGCGCAGAATGCCGCCGGAAGAGGTTTCTTCCTTATTCTCAACCGTCCCAGAAAGGTCATCACGGGTTTGCAGAGCAAAGACACGACCGCCGCCAGGATGACATATACAAGCACATTTCTCAGATACCAGCACAATGCCAGGACAACGGTCAAGGAGGCCGCATAAATCAGATATCTCGCAAGTCTGTCAACATTTCTTTCCTTTTCCATAGCAGAAACTTTCGGACAAAATATGTCCCGCATCCGTCAAAGTTAGTTTTTTAATGGTTAATTTCCTATTTTTGCACTCCCAAAACAAAAAACATTATGTGGCAGAGAGTACAGACATTATACCTCGCAATCTCAACAATCCTGATTGCTGTGATGGTTTTCGGCGTCAAGGCAACGCTTCCGGCTCCGGAAGGCATTGAGCCCGAGAGATTCAAGTATTTCACATACATACCTTACGCAATCCTTTCCATCCTCATTCTCGCATTGAACATCCTTGCGCTCACGACATACAGGCACAGGATATTCCAGATGAGGACGGCATTGCTCTCCTCCATCATCACCATTGCATTCCAGATATGGCTCGCCGTGGATTTCTTCTCCAATATGGGGAACCCTCTCGTATATAAGATTTCAATGGTGTTCCCTACCATATCAGTCATTCTGAACGCATTGGCCATCAGGGGAATACTTGCGGACGAGCTCCTGGTCGAGAGCACCTACAGACTCCGCGAATCCCGTAAAAACAAGAGAAGAAGGAAATAATCAATTTTCCCTCTTCTCTCTCTTGTCAAGGATGCCCAGAACATTCTCGGCATATGTCCTGGTGATGGAAATCGGCGGGATGAGGTCATTGTCGAGATCCATCTCATATCCGTCCTTCTCCTTCCTGAGAACCTTCACCTTGTCCATATTGACAATGTATTTCCTGTGACATCTTACAAGGCTGCTCCCCTTGAAACTCTCCTCCACCGTCTTCAGACGGCATCTCAGCATATATTTCTTGAGTTCTCCCTTGCTGTCGGTGTACCACACCATTATATAGTTGTCATCCGACTCGATGTAGTAGAGACTGGAAAGGCGGAGAGAAAGCTTGAGCACCCCGCTGTTGTCGAACAATGTGATTTTCTGCTCGTCGGCCGGCATGACAGGCTCGTCAGACACCACATTGGCATAGTTCATCAGGCGGATGGTATTGTTCTTGTCAATGATGGCGAAATACATCCCCGCTATGATATAAGGTATGATCAGGGAAATGAAGCAATATACGAATGCATTCAGGAAAATCCTTGACACCGAATTGTTCTCAAGAGTTATTATGCCGTAATCGTCTCCCTTCAGAGAGAAAACGGTATAAAGCATGCATATCACGACTACCTCTGCCAGATCCCAGAGGACATATTGCAGATAGCTCATTTCCAGGGACCTGGTGGCGTACATCATCCTCTTGCTCAGGATGATGATGAGGAGCCCTATCGCAAAGAAGATAGCGGTGTACATGAAAGCCGTGGAAGGTCCAAGCTCGAACCACACATTGTGGGAGAACGGTATGCTCACGAGCATGAATACCAAGGAAAAGAAAGCCGTGAAGGTGACGGTGGCTATCAGCTGATATTTCTGCCTGAAATAATCCGGTATCTTGAATCTGTCTGACATTTTCCTTTTCTTTAACTATGCAAATATAGTATTTTTTCGTCACATCCCGACAAATGCCGGAAGGTTCAGACAGCGAATTCGCCACTAATCTGCCCAACTCGCCAAATTAATGCTGAAAAAGGTTCTATTCGCCACATAAATTTTAAAATTATAGTAATAAGCGGTATATTTGCGACAAAATTAACAAAAAAAACGACGAAAATATAAATGAGACTGATAGGAACAGGAAGCGCTATACCGGAGAAAGTCGTTACAAATGCGATGCTTTCCGAGTTCTTGGACACTTCTGATGAGTGGATTGTCCCCAGGACCGGCATAAGAAGCCGGCACGTAATCACTGACGAAAATGTGGAGGACCTCGGGGCCAGGGCCTGCCTCAACGCATTGGACATGGCCGGCCTGAAACCTGAGGATATCGACTACTTCATCTGCTCAAACGTTGTCAACGAGTACATCACCCCGAGCCTGAGCTGCGTCATCGCCGAAAAGATCGGCCTCACCTGCCCGTGCATCGACATCAACTGCGCCTGCCCGGGCTTCCTGTATGCAATGGATATCGCCGAGACGCACTTCCTCGCCGGCAAGGTGAAGAACGTGCTCATAGTCAGCGCAGAGGAACCCACCAGAATGACAGACTGGGCTGACAGGTCCACCTGCGTGCTCTTCGGTGACGGAGCCGGAGCAGCAGTTTTCACTGAAGGTGACAATCTCAAGGGCATCAGACTCCATTCCCAGCCGGATTCCTCAAAAATCTGGCAGAAGAGGACATTGATGCCGACCCCCTATATAACGAAACAGGAAGAGGACGTTCCGCTCCAGATGAGGGGCAAGGAAGTGTTCAAATTCGCCGTAGGAGCATCCACCACCGAGGTAGAGGCACTCCTGAAGGAAATCGGGATGAGCAAGTCGGATGTAAGATTCTATATGGTACATCAGGCAAATCTTCGCATAATCGACGCCATCAAGAAATATCTTGACGAGCCGGACGAAAAGTTCCCGGTAAACATCCAGGACCACGGAAACTCGTCTTCCGCATCCTGTGCCATCCTTCTGGACGAATGCAACAGGAAGGGCATGTTCAAGCCGGGTGACATACTGGTGTTCAGCGCATTCGGAGCCGGTCTCCTGTCCGCTGCCGCCGTACTCGAATGGTAATCAAATTTTTATTAACTTTGCAACTGTATTAAAACCCGAATATTATGATTAAAAGTCCAATTTGCGACATCCTCGGCATCAAATACCCTCTGTTTCAGGGCGGTATGGCCTGGATTGCAGATGCCAGACTGGCCGCTGCGGTATCCAACGCAGGCGGTCTCGGCCTTATTTCATCAATCAACTACGGTACAGAAGCCGTAAGGCAGGAAATACGCAAATGCCGCGAGCTCACCGACAAGCCGTTCGGAGTGAACATCATGCTTGCCGCCCCTAACGCAGCCGAGGTCGCTGACATGGTAATTGAGGAAGGTGTGAAGATTCTCACCACCGGTGCAGGATCACCTTCAGCATATATGGAGAAGTGGAAGGCTGCCGGGATCAAGGTTATTCCTGTAGTGGCCTCAGTAGCATACGCATTGAAAATGCAGGAACTCGGGGCGACAGCCGTTGTTGCAGAAGGCGCCGAGTCCGGTGGACACGTTGGCGACAACCACACCATGGCCCTCGTGCCTCAGGTCATTGACGCACTCGACATTCCTGTCCTCGCAGCCGGTGGAATCTTCGATGGAAGAGGAGCTGCCGCTGCCTTCATGATGGGAGCAGTGGGAGTGCAGGTCGGCACCCGTTTCCTCGTGGCTGACGAATGTCTCGTTCACCCGAACTACAAGGAGAAACTCATCAAGGCTTCCGATGTCAGCACCATGGTGACCGGAAAATCCTTCGGAGATGCAGTTCGCTGCCTCAAGAACCCGTTCTCCAAGAAATTCTTCAAGATGGAATACGACCCTGCAGTCTCAAAGGAGGAAGTGCTCGAGTTCGGAAAGGGCTCTCTCCGCAAAGCTGTATTCGACGGAGACAATATGGGAAGCTATCTCGCAGGCGAGGTAGCCGGCATGATCAAGAAGACTGAGAGCGCCGAAGCTATTGTAAAAGACATAATGGAAGGTGCCGAGAAACTTCTCAGAAACGCTCCGTCGCTTCTGGCATAGGCACAATGGCGCAAGGAGCGGTGACGTCCCTCCGCGCCTTTTTAATGATAACTGATAAAACTTATGGCAAAAAGAGTAGTAGTAACCGGAATGGGTATCATCTCCCCTATCGGAAATGATATCGAAACTTACTGGAACAATCTTGTGAACGGTGTCTGCGGCATCGATTTCATTACAAACTTCCCTACAGAGGATCTGCCCGTGAAAATTGCCGGCAAGGTAAAGGACTTCAAGCCGGAGGATTACGGCATGGACAAGCCTTTCACCAGGAAGCAGGACCTCTTCACCCAGTACGGCGTGGCCGCCGCCTATCAGGCAATGCAGCAGGCCGGTCTCAAGACTGAAGGTGAGGACAGCAACATCGACCCGTTCAGGCTCGGCGTCTATGTAGGCTCCGGCATCGGCGGATTCGAAATCCAGTACAGGGAAACCGCCAAGATGATCGAGGACCCTTCAGGCAAATGGGTATCGCCTCTCTTCATCCCGACGATGATTTCCAACATCGCCGCAGGCCACATCGCCATCAAGCATCACGCCAATGGCCCGACAATCGACGTGGTTACCGCCTGTGCGACATCGACAAACAATATCGGAGAGGCCTACAGGGCCATCAAGCACGGCTATGCCGATGCCATCATTGCAGGTGGTGCCGAGAATGCCACGATTCCTCTCGGACTTGCAGGCTTCGCCAATGCCAAGGCTCTTTCCCGCGCCGAGAACCCTAAGTACGCATCTCTGCCTTTCAATGCCAACAGGGGCGGATTCGTGATGGGAGACGGAGCCGGAATGATTGTCCTCGAGGAATATGAGCACGCAAAGGCCCGCGGAGCAAAGATTTACGGCGAAATGGTGGGCTACGGCAATACCTGCGACGCATACCACTCCACAGCCCCGAGGCCGGACGGAACCACCCAGGCAAAGTGCATCGAACTCGCCCTCACCGAGGCCGGATTCGACAAGGAGAAGGATGTTCTCTACATCAATGCGCACGGAACAGGAACCAAGCTCAATGATGCCGCCGAGACAATGGCATACAAGCTCGCTCTCGGTGACTACGCATACAAGGCACACATCGACTCCATCAAGTCAATGACAGGCCATATGCTCGGAGCAGCCGGCGCAGCCGAGGCCATCGCCACCATCCTTGCGCTCAGGAACGGAATCGTTCCTCCGACCATCAACCTTGACACTCCTGATCCGGAATGCGATCTCGACTACACACCTAACAAGGCCGTGAAGGCCGACCTCACCATCGGAATCTCAGACTCCCTCGGCTTCGGCGGACACGATGCCTGCGTGGCATTCAGGAAATATACGGAATAACCGGTAATTCCGAAAAAGACAACTAAAACCTGCATACAATGAACAAGGAAGACATTAAACAGTTTCTGCCTCACAGGGAGCCGATGCTCCTTGTCGACGAGGCCGAGATCGATGAGAATGGTGTTGCCCACTGCAGATACACCATCAAGGAAGATGAATTCTTCACCAGAGGACATTTTCCCGGCAACCCTATAGTACCTGGAGTAATCCAGTGCGAAATCATGGCACAGAGCTGCGCCATAATGGTGAAGGACGACATCCCCGGCAACCTCACCCTCTATGCGGGAATCGACAAGGTTCGTTTCAAGAATCCTGTAAGACCCGGAGACGTATGCGAAATCACGGCAAAGCTCAACGAGAAGAAGGGTCCGCTGTATTTCTGCTCGGCAAAACTCGAGGTCGGTGGCAAGCTCTGCTGCAAGGGAGAGCTGACATTCGCCCTCATTCCGAAAGAGCAGAACTGACAAGTTGTCTGAGACCGCAAAGGTATTGTTTTTGCAGTCAAAATAGTTAAATTTGCAATACTCAATTTTAATTATTTTAAAATACAAAGATCATGAAGAAGAAATTCAGATGTCTTGTCTGCGGATATGTATATGAAGGTGAGAACCCACCTGCAGAATGTCCGGTATGTCACGCAAAGGCTGACAAATTCGCTGAGCTCAAGGAAGAAGGCCCTAAGAGCTGGGCCTGCGAGCACGTCATCGGTGTTGCCAAGGACTGCGACAAGGAGGTTCACGAAGGCCTTGAGGCTCACTTCAACGGCGAGTGCTGCGAGGTCGGCATGTATCTGGCAATGAGCCGTCAGGCTGACCGCGAGGGCTATCCTGAGATCGCCGAGGCTTTCAAGAGATATGCTTTCGAAGAGGCTGAGCACGCTTCCAAGTTCGCTGAGCTTCTCGGTGATGTAGTATGGGATACCAAGACCAATCTCGAGAAGAGAATCGAGGCTGAGGCCGGCGCATGCGAGGGCAAGCTTGCAATCGCGAAGAGGGCAAAGGAACTCAACTACGACGCTGTTCACGACACCGTACACGAGATGGCAAAGGATGAGGCCCGTCACGGCGCCGGATTCCAGGGTCTCTACAACAGATACTTCAAGAAGTAGAAATCTCCGGCAATGCCGGAAGAGACTTATCGACAGAAGACAGGGTTTGCGACCGCATTCCCTGTCTTTTATCTGTTTCCGTACATTGAATCGTAGTACTTCATATAGTCGCCGGACGTGACACCGTCCAGCCAGTCCTGATTGTCAAGGTACCACCTGACGGTTCTCCCGATGCCTTCCTCGAACTGCAGAGAGGGCTCCCAGCCGAGTTCCTTCCTGATCCTGGAAGAATCTATGGCATATCTGGCATCGTGACCAGGCCTGTCGGTCACATATGTTATCAGATTCATGTCCTCGTCTTCAGCCCTGCCGAGAAGCCTGTCAACGGTACGGACAAGTATTTTTATGAGGTCAATGTTCTTCCATTCGTTGCAACCCCCGATATTGTAGGTTTCGCCGGCTTTCCCATTGTGGAAAACCAGGTCTATCGCCCTTGCGTGGTCCTCGACATAAAGCCAGTCCCTGACATTCTCCCCCGCCCCATAGACAGGGAGAGGTCTTCTGTGCCTTATATTATTGATAAACAGAGGAATAAGCTTCTCAGGGAACTGGTACGGGCCATAATTGTTGGAACAGTTGGTCACCACTGCAGGCATGCCGTAGGTATCGTGGAAAGCCCTGACAAAATGGTCGGAAGATGCCTTTGAAGCACTGTAAGGTGAATGCGGAAGGTATTTTCCGGACTCAGTGAAGAAATCGTCGCCGTAGCACTTATGCCCCGCACTTGAAGCCTCAGTGGTAAAAGGCGGATCAATGCCTTCGGGATGAGTCATTTCCAGACTACCGTAGACCTCATCGGTGGAAATGTGATAGAAAAGGCAGCCGTTGCCGTACGGATTCCAGCCTGAAGGGGCCCAATGCCGCCTCGCCGCCTCCAGCAATGTGAGAGTACCCAGCACATTGGTCCTTGCGAAAGTGAACGGGTCTGCAATCGACCTGTCCACGTGCGACTCTGCAGCCAGATGTATGATGCCGTCCACCCTCTCCTCTTCCAGTAGGGAGGAAATGCCGCTGAAATCGCAGATGTCCATCTTCACGAAACGATAGTTCGGACTGTCCGAGACATCATTGAGGTTGGCGAGATTCCCGGCGTATGTCAATTTGTCGACATTGACAATCCTGCAATCAGGATACTTGCCGACAAAAAGCCTGACCACGTGCGAGCCGATGAAGCCTGCCCCGCCGGTTATGAGGATGGTACGTCCCATTGTCAATACAGATTAGCATTGTAATCGAAAAGCCACTCCGCATCCCTGAGCCTGGAATGGCATCTGTCCTTTTCGGAAAGAATGACATCCGATGGTGCTGTCTTCCAGTCAATTCCCAGATCAGGGTCATCCCATGCGAGAGCCCCCTCGGACTCCGGAGAATAGTAATTGTCGCATTTGTACTGGAATACCACGGACTCAGTCAGCACGCTGAAACCATGGGCGAAACCCCGGGGAATGAATACCTGACGGTGATTCTCTCCGGAAAGTTCCACGGCAACGTGCCTGCCGAATGTCGGAGAGCCTCTTCTTATGTCCACAGCCACATCAAGAACCGCCCCGCTGACTACCCTGACAAGCTTGCTCTGGGCGAATGGAGGTTTCTGGAAATGAAGCCCCCTGACAACGCCCCGGGACGAGCGGCTCTCATTGTCCTGGACGAATCTGACCCGGCGGACCGCCTCATCGAACTCCCTCTGCGAGAATGACTCGAAGAAATAGCCTCTGGCATCATTGAACAGTCTCGGTTCAATGATCACGACGCCCTCTATGCCAGTCTTTATGAAGTTCATATGATGTCATCATTTTCAGCAAGCCTGAGAAGATACTGACCGTACTGGTTCCTTGCCATCGGGGCGGCAAGCTCCCTCAGTTTCTCGCGGTCAATCCATCCCATCTCATAGGCAATGCCCTCGAGACAGGCGATTTTCAGGCCCTGTCTCTTCTCCAGCACTTCGATATAGGTGGAAGCCTCGCTCAGGGAATCGTGGGTACCGGTATCGAGCCAGGCGAATCCCCTGCCGAGAGTCTCCACGCGGAGTTCCCCGTCCTCGAGGAACCGCTGGTTCACCGAGGTGATTTCATACTCGCCCCGGGCTGACTTCTTCACGCCACGGGCCACATCCACCACCTTGTTGGGATAGAAGTATAGTCCGACCACGGCGTAGTTGGACTTGGGCGAAGCGGGTTTCTCCTCTATGCTCAGGCATCTTCCCTCACTGTCAAACTCGGCGACCCCATAGCGTCCGGGATCACTGACCCAATATCCGAAAATGGTGGCGATACCCTCATTCTCAACGCTTGACACGGCATTCTTCAGCATTGACCTGAAACCGGAACCGTGAAAAATATTGTCTCCGAGCACGAGACAGACGGAATCATCCCCGATGAAATCGGCCCCGATGGTGAAAGCCTGGGCAAGACCGTCAGGAGACGGCTGCTCTGCATATTCGAAGCGGACTCCGATATCGGAGCCATCCCCGAGCAGACGCCTGAAGCCCGGCAAATCGTGAGGCGTGGAGATAACGAGTATCTCCCTGATCCCGGCAAGCATCAGCACTGAGATAGGGTAATATATCATCGGCTTGTCAAAGACAGGGAGAAGCTGCTTGCTGACTCCTTTGGTTATGGGATACAGCCGCGTCCCGCTTCCACCGGCGAGAACGATTCCTTTCATATTGCCGGAAAAACTAGAGGATTGTCTTCAGATACTCCGTCACATTCTTTTCAATCCCCTCCGCAGTATATTCGCGGCGGACGAACGGAGTGCCCGTAATCTTCTCGTAGAGTTCGATGTATCTGGCGGTTATGCCCTCCACCACCTCCGGTGTCATCTCCGGAACCTTCTGTCCGTCAAGGCCCTGGAAGCCATTGGCCATGAGCCATTCGCGGACGAACTCCTTGGAGAGCTGCTTCTGCTTCTCGCCCTTCCTCAGCCTCTCCTCATAGCCCTCGGCATAGTAGTAGCGGGAAGAATCCGGAGTGTGGACCTCGTCCATCAGCATGATCTGCCCGTCCCTCTTTCCGAACTCATATTTGGTATCGACGAGAATGAGGCCCATCTTTGCGGCGATTTCCTGACCGCGCTTGAAGATGGCCCGGGTATATTCCTCAATCTTTATGTAATCCTCCTCCGGAACAAGGCCTGATGCGATGATTTCCTCCCTGGTGATATCCTCGTCGTGGCCCTCGGAGGCCTTTGCGGAAGGAGTGATGATCGGCTCAGGGAAATGCTGTCCCTCGACCATTCCGTCAGGGAGCTCAACTCCGCAGAGGGTCCTCTTTCCGGCCTGGTATTCACGCCATGAGTGACCTGCCAGACAGCCTCTTATGACCATCTCCACCTTGAAAGGCTCGCATTTGTAGCCCACTGTCACCATAGGGTCCGGGCTGGCGATCTTCCAGTTCGGAACGATGTCCGCCGTGGCGTCGAGGAACTTCTCGGCAATCTGGTTGAGCACCTGTCCCTTGAAGGGAATGCCCTTCGGAAGGACAACGTCAAATGCTGAAATACGGTCGGAAACGGCCATTACAAGATACTTTCCGTCAATGTCATAGACATCGCGCACTTTGCCGACATATTTCCCCACCTGATGAGGGAAGTTGAAATCGGTCTTGATGATAGGTTCCATATTGAGAAATGAATTTTTCGAGTGCAAAGATAATGAAACTCCCGCTTAATGCGAACAGCAGCCGGGAAAAATTCACGGAATGTCGAGGCGGTATTTCGCGCTGCCGAGATTCACGTGGTAAAGGCAGGGGGAATCTGCCCCCGGGACCTCTCCGGACACGATGCCGGAAAGAGGCTTGCGGATATATGTATCCGGGTCTATGGCGAAGCGGACAGGAGGGCGCAGCGACTCCTTCCGGAAGCCGAGTTTCCTGTAGACGTCCCCGTCAGTCCACTCCAGGTCGGCATAGCTCATCACATCGTCCGGACCGGTCTCCTCGATGAAATGCTTCAGCAGCTTCCCCATTCCGCCGACCACCCTGACATCCGGCAAGGAGGCGTACCTCACCCATTCGGCCGATCTGTGCGGGCCCTCAGGCCTGATCCAAGTCCTTGGTGACGAGAAACTTGCGCATGCCACCATCTCATCCCCGAGAAAAAGCCCGTATCTGTATCTCGCGGAAGCGTCCCCGTAGGTATGGCAGGCGGACAGGAAGGCGGAAGACATAGTCCTGTCCACTCTTTTCACGACAGTTTTCCTGGCGAACACGGACCTGAACCGTCCCAGATGGGCGAGTATTCTCCGCCTTGTCATTTCCGGCCGGCTGCGCCATACGTCCTCAGGGACAATCACGGCCTTTTTCCCTTCAAGTCCGGAAAGCAGCAAGGATAGTCTGTGCGACTGCTGCTCAGCCATTTCCAGGGTCAATGCATCCACAGGTTCGGCAATGATGACAGTACCCGGCATCGCTCCGGAAGAGAAGAGGGCGAAACCGAGCTCCTCTCCGAAGACTGCCCCTTCGACATTGGCATCGATGAAATCCCTTATTTCCGAGCAGTAGTCCATCACTCCCCCGACATTACTCTCTCGACGACCTCGCGCACCTCGTCATACGAATAGCCCCTTCCAAGGGCGAAACGGAGCAGTTTCAGCCTGGCTGCCGGGTCATCTGACAGGGATTTGTACTTGTTCCTGAGGACGGCCTCCAGTTTTCTGGAAGATGCAGCCGGGTCCGCATCCTTCGAAGCCTCGGAGATTACCGCCCTGTCGATGCCCTTGGCCGCAAGCATATAGGAAATCTTGGTCATTCCCCATCCGGAGATTGCGGACTTCTCTCTGATATAGGCTGAGGCGTAGCGGAGATCATCCACATATTTGTCAGCCTTGAGGCTCTCCAGTATTGCGGCAGCCTTTGCGGCATCCCCGTCCAGAGCCTTCAGTGCCTTCTTGTAAATGTCCGAAGAGCAACACTCCCGACGGGAGCATTGACGCTGGAGAGAGGACAAGACCTTTTTTGAGATATCGTTTTCCATCAGATTGCGGAATTATCAGAAATACAACCCGAAATTGAGGAAGGCCCCGACCTTGCTGTTGCGGGAACGCCAGTGCAGGCCGAAATCCACCGGGCCGATGATGGAGTTGTAGGAATACTTCAGGCCGGCTCCCAGAAGGCCGAGGGCCATGGAAGTATCCTTTACATCGCTGAGATCCCTTACCGAATATGCGTAATTGGCGCAGAGGGTGATGTAATTGTTCTTGAAAAGGCGGAACCTGAAATCCCCCCTGACCATTGCAAGATAATTGTGCATCGCCATGGCATAATTGACCCCGGCGAACGGAATCTGCTGATCCAGATATCTGCCGGGCATGAAGCCCCCGATGAGATTGAGATACGGCAGAGATGGCTCCCCTCCCATTATGAAGCGTGCACTGACTGACGGCAGGAAGGTGAAACAGCCCGCAGAGACAGCAGCCTTGAAATCCAGATTGGCGATATGGAACCCGTCTATCTTCTTTCTAAGGCCGGCGAAAACCCAATCGTAACCCAATTCCCATGAAACCCCTTTCGTAGGGAAATACCCGTCGTCGAAGGTATCGGCCTTCAGGTCCAGAAATGCCGATACGTAATTGTTGGTCAGCATGTCCAGATCGTAATTTCCCGTGACGCTCGTGGCCATGATCTTGTTCATCTTGTAGAAATCGCTCCGGATACCGAACTTGGCATCGAATTTCCTGAGACGTATGTTCGAGAGATAGATTTCCTCCCTGACATTGAGATAGGCGACATTGTAGTCGCTCTCCCCGAGCGTGAACCTGTTGCGGTCCAGCCATTTGACAGACGCTCCGAGATTGAATGTCGGTCCGGAAGGCGCGCTGACATAGCAGGTCAGTGACGCATAAGGATTTATGCCCACCTTCCCGTAAAAGTTGAGAGCCGCTCCCTGAAGCTTGTGGGCATTCAGGCCAATGTTGATGAGGAGGGATGCCACCTCCTCGGAATCAACCCTGCCTCCGATTCCGAACTGATGGACAGGACCTCTGCGGCAATGAATGAGAAGATTGAACGGTTCTTCGGACCCCTCCATCTCGTAGGTGACATAGTCGAAGGCGCCGGTTCCGAAAATAGTGGCCACCGCATCCTCGAGGTCCTCCCGGCAGAGATAGTCGGCAGGCCTGATCTTGATTCTGCCCATCAGGTAGCGGGATTCCTTCTCAGTGACACCGGTAATCTCGATCTTCGACACGAGGACAGGGCTTGTGCCCAGGTCTATGGCCTTCTTGTTCCTCAGCACCTTCTCCCTCGCCCCAGTCAGGGCCAATATGCTGTCAAGCTGGTCCGACACCGCCTCGGATGCCTCCAGGCCGCGTCTGATGATGACATCTATGCTCTTGTCATCGAAGCTCATCATATTGTATTCATGGAGGTCCGGCTTGACTGTGACGTCCGGGATGCTTACATTCTTCTCATAAGATTCCCGGCCGAGCATGTCCACGCCCTGGCCGATTATGTCCTTGAGATCGTTGAGGCTGCCGTATGTGCGGTATCCGGATGAAAGGTCCACGCCAATGATGATGTCGGCACCCATCTCCATGGCCAGGTCAGCCGGATAATTGTTGCGCATCCCACCGTCCACGAGCACCATTCCGTCCACCTTCACCGGGGCGAACACTCCCGGAATAGACATCGTGGAGCGCATTGCCGTCTTTAGACTGCCCCTGTACCAGATTTTTGGCTTGGCCGTGACCATGTCCGTGGCAACGCATACGAAGGGAACAGGCAGGTCTATGAAATTCATGTCGTTCTGATAGCCGACAGTCAGGGAGCTCATCAGATTGTTGACATTCTGTCCGTAGGCCAGACCGGAAGGAAGGCTGCTCAGAAGATTGTCCTTGACCACCGATACAGCATCATCCTTTCCGGCACCGAGGCGGAGTTCGCCGTGGCGGTGGTCCGCAGTCTCGTAGCCCCTTTCCGCCGCCTTCCTGTCCAGATAGTCCTGCTTTGCGTAGTAGAAGGGAAAAGAAAGCAGGATCTTCTCCTTGTATTTCTTCTGCGAATAAGACACGTAATCCCTCGGAACCCTGTCTGACAGGGCCATGTTCCAGTCGATGGTCCTTATGAGGGAATCCATCTCGTGAGCCGTGTATCCCAGGGAGTACAGAGCGCCGACAAGCCCGCCCATACTGGTTCCCAGCACGACGTCAACAGGAATCTTAAGGGAATCCAGATAATGTATGACGCCAATGTGCGAAGCTCCCTTGGCCCCTCCGCCGCTCAAGACGAGGGCTACAGTGGGACGCTCTGTCCTGATGCTGTCAAGATATGCTCTCAGCTCCGCCATCGAAACGGAATCGGCGGCGGGATTGATGCAATAATCTCCCAGGTACGCTCCCGGAATGTCGTCAGCGCCCGGCATGGCAGGCGCCGTAAGGGCTGCGCACAACATTGCCGCAGCAATCGCTAATCCTGACAGCAGCTTTCTCATTTTCAAGAATTATTATTATGTTTCCCAGCGAGCATCCCGCAGGCCGCAAGTATGTCCTCACCCCTGGAGGCCCTTATTGTGGACATTATTCCGGCACGGTTCAGCCTGTCTCTGAACATCTCGATCACCTTGTCGGCGGAAGTGTCATAAGGAAAATCCGGAATGCGGTGGAAGCGTATGAGATTCACCCTGCATTCAAGCCCTGAGAGAAGGCGGACAAGGGCGTCGGCATGCCGCTTGTCATCGTTCCAGCCTGCGAACATTGTGTACTCGAAGCTGACCCTTCTCTGTCCCGTGAAATCGTATCTCCTTATGAGCTGGAGAATTTCGTTCAAATTGTATGCCTTCTGTACTGGCATCATCTCAGACCTTTCGTCCGGGAAAGGATTGTGAAGGCTTATTGCGAGATGACATCTGGTCTCATCCAGATACTTCTTCAGCTGAGGAATGACCCCGACCGAGGACAATGTGATCCTCTTCGGACTCCAGCCGAAACCCCAGTCCGCAGTCAGCACCTCGATCGCCCTCCTGACATTTTCATAATTGTCGAGCGGCTCCCCCATGCCCATGAACACGGTCCCGGTAAGTTCCGCGGACTCCTCCACGGATATGAACTGGGACAGGATGTCCGCAGCGGAAAGATTGCCGTGAAAGCCCTGCCGTCCGGTCATGCAGAAGCGGCATCCCATCTTGCAGCCCGCCTGAGAGGAGACGCACAACGTTTTCCTGTCCTGGTCCGGAATCATCACGGCTTCGACGCAGCTGGCCTCCACCCTGCCCGGATCGTCGGATTCCGCATCCCAGAGGGCGCCTGACCATGAGCACGACACCGGGAAGAGATATTTCCTGGTACCGTCCGAGGATGTCATGCATTCCGAGAAGGCAGTCACCCCCACTTCGTAATTCTCCGAAAGCCTCTCGCGGCCGGCCTTGGAAAGGTTGGTCATCTCATCTATGGAGCGCACCCTTTTCCTGTACAGCCACTGCGCAATCTGACCGCCTGCGTAAGGGGGCAGACCGCAGCCGACAGCTATATCCCTGAGTTCCTCAGGAGTCTTTCCCAATAATTTTTTCTTCATACTGACAATGTTCAGCCCATCATCTGGACATCAAATGATGCGGCAAGCAAATTTAATCATTTTTTTCTTTTGGATTGTTCCGTTTTTTCTAACTTTGCACGTAGTGCGGTGCAAACCGCAATTATTATCATAAATTAATACATTATGGCTAAAGAAGCAGTTATGGAAGGCAATGCAGGAGCCATTGACGCCGGAAAGCTGAAGGCACTGCAGGCAACGATCGACAAGATTGAGAAAGACTACGGGAAAGGCACGATCATGAAGTTGGGAGATCAGCCACAATGGGACGAGCGCCAGGTCATACCAAGCGGCTCAGTCGCACTTGACCACGCTCTCGGAATCGGCGGATATCCGAGGGGAAGAATCATCGAGATTTACGGACCGGAATCCAGCGGCAAGACCACTCTCGCGATTCACGCAATCGCACAGGCCCAGAAACTGGGCGGCATCGCGGCGATGATCGATGCGGAGCACGCATTCGACAGGTCCTACGCAAAGGCACTCGGTGTGAATCTTGACACCCTCCTCATTTCCCAGCCGGACAACGGGGAGCAGGCTCTCGAAATCGCAGACAACCTCATCCGCTCCGGAGCGATTGACATCATCGTGATCGACTCCGTTGCAGCCCTCACTCCGAAGGCTGAGATCGAAGGTGAGATGGGAGACAACAAGGTAGGACTTCAGGCCAGGCTCATGAGCCAGGCTCTCAGAAAGCTTACCGCAAACATCAGCAAGACAAACACCTGCTGCATCTTCATCAACCAGCTCCGCGAGAAGATCGGAGTGATGTTCGGCAACCCGGAGACCACCACCGGAGGTAATGCTCTCAAGTTCTACGCCTCCGTGAGAATCGATGTCCGCCGCACCACCCAGCTCAAGGACGGAGAAGAAGCCCTCGGCAACAGGACCAGGGTGAAGGTGGTCAAGAACAAGATGGCTCCGCCGTTCAAGAAGGCCGAGTTCGACATCGTCTATGGCGAGGGAATATCGCGTGCCGGCGAAATCGTGGATCTCGGTGTCGAGTACGGCATCATCTCCAAGAGCGGTTCGTGGTTCAGCTATGGCGACCAGAAACTGGCCCAGGGACGCGAAGCCACAAAGCAGCTCATCAAGGACAACGTGGAGCTCGCCGAGGAGATCGAGGCAAAGCTCAGGGATGCGCTGAAGACAGTTCAGGACTAAGGAGCCCTGGCAATCAGGGGCTTACGAGGGCGCAGCGTTCCAGCCTGGAAGCTGACTCCCTGTCGATTATACCGGCCTCCGCAAGATTGGAAACAGTCAGGGCGGAGGCCGGATTGTTTTCCCTGAACAGGATAATGGCCTTCGCAGCCGTGTAGGTCCGGATGTAGGGATGTGCCTTCAGGGAATCCAGAGGCAGGGTCCAGAGCGCAAATGGCCTTGGAGGAGTCGCGATTTCCACAAGGTCCTTCAGGGCGTCGTATTTCTCCCTGTCGAAATGATAGATATCCATCAGCTGCTCCGGATATGAATATCCGCCAAGCTTCTTTCTGTATTCCACCATCCTGGAAGCAAAATACGCCCCGATGCCGGGAAGTGTCTCGAACTGGGCCGAATCCGCACTGTTCAGGTCAATCCGGGGAATGTCAATGTAGGGCTCCAGTCTCCGGAACACCGAATCCTCCACCGCGTATGACCTGGCAAAGTCCGATTTTCTCCTGAAGCGTCCGCCTTTGGAGCGGTAATTGTCAATGGCCTCCGCCTGCTTGAGAGAGAATCCGAGACGGCGGAGTTCATCGATGCCTGCAGTATTGGGGTCGAAACGGAAATTCTCGCAACGCCTTTCCGAGAATCGTTCCCTGACCTCCTCCCTGCGGTGTGCGGCAGAACTGGCGTACTGTCTCTTCTGCCGACTGGCGGCATGCTGTACGGATTCATCGACTCCGGCATCATGCTCCGCGACATCCCCTGGACCTGAGGCAGGAACTGCCACATAAACTGTGTCCGGCACCGAGGACAATATCTTCAGCGTCGCCGCACGATGAATGAAGACGGCTGTCTGATAGCCGATAATAAGAAACGCAAGGGCAACAGCCCCTGTAATGAAGGATCTGGACGGAGACTTGCCGTCCTCTTTGTTCCGGGTCATAATTCACCTGGTCACCTGCCCGGATTATACAATGTCATTCGCCTGCGCCGTCCCCTCCGCGCCTGCGTATGGGAGCCCCTGCCACTACCAGCACGATCTCCCCTTTGGGTTCATGCTCCCTGAACCACTGAGCAACATCGGCGAGACTGCCCCTGCGATGCTCTTCGTGTATCTTTGATATTTCCCTGGCCACCGAACACTCCCTCTCCGGGCCGAAGTACTGGGCCATCTGATCCAATGTCTTGACGAGCCGGTAAGGCGACTCGTAGAAAATCATTGTCCTCGTCTCCGCAGAAAGTTCCTTCAGCAGCGTCTGACGGCCCTTCTTGACCGGGAGAAAGCCCTCGAAGCAGAATCTGTCGCAGGGCAGGCCCGATGAGACAATGGCCGGGATGCAGGCAGTAGGACCCGGAAGCGTCTGTACCTCAATGCCTTCCGCTGCGCATTCCCGCACCAGAAGAAAACCAGGGTCGGAAATGCCCGGAGTGCCGGCATCGCTTATCAGAGCCACGTTCTGGCCCGAAAGTATCCTGTCTCTGATAATCGGAACGGTCTGGTGCTCATTGAACTTATGATGAGACTGGAGATGCCTGGCCTCGATTCCGAAATGCTTCAGCAGCACCGAACTTGTCCTCGTATCCTCAGCCAGCACAAGATCCGCCTCCCTGAGCACATTGACGGCCCTGAAGGTCATATCGTCCAGATTCCCGACAGGAGTCGGAACTATGTAGAGAATGCCCGGCATAGAAACTATCTGATTTTTCGGCGGACTGCCATCATGAACCTGTAAACCGCATCGGAGCCCATGTCCCACTCCGGGAATGTGGACTGGAGATAGGCCACGGCCTTGTGAAGGTCGGACATTCCGTTTATATGGTTCACGACATCCTGAAACAGCATTGAATCCTCCCTGAAGAGGTTTGCAATGAACATCACCCTGTCATTGAGGGAGATGGCGCTGCGTACATCCTTCACCTCCGGTCCCGGCATGTCGACATACCATGCCGGCCTGTCCGTCTGGAGGTCTATGACAGCCCCGGAGGCCCTGGAGGCATTGGCTTCATTGAGAGTCCTGGACCTGGAAGGCTTCCTTGCAGGGGCGGCACCGAACATTTCCCCGAAAAGGGAGAACGGCTCGTCATCCTCTTCCTGCACCGGCTCAGCTTCCGGTTCCGCGGCTGATTCCGGTTCCGCGGCTGCTTCCGGTTCTGCGGCTGCTTCCGGTTCTGCCGCAGGTTCAGGCTCAGCATCAGGTTCCGGTTCAGCCTCCGTTTCCGGTTCAGCCTCCGTTTCAGGGGCAGCCTCCGTTTCAGGCTCAGCCTCAGGTTCAGAGGCGGTTCCAGACTCAGGGGAGGTCTCCGGTCCGGATACGGTCCCCGGCCCGGCAGCCTCAGGCTCATCGGCATTGATTCTGATTTCATCGCCATCCGCTACAAGCTCGGACATATCCCCGAGAAAGTCCTCCTGCTCAAACGGGATTTCCTCCGGCAAAGGCATCTTCAAAGAATCTCCGAAAGCGGACCTGTATTCATCTATTCTCCTCTCAAGTTCGTCCAGCCTTGACTTGAGGTCTGCGACGGTCTTGAGAAGGTCTTCAAAATTTTCCCTGCGGTTGTTCTCCATAAACCTGAATAATTATTATATTTGCAAGCCGGTCGAAAGAATTCAGCACCGGATTGAAAGATTGCAAAATTAACTATGTTTTTAGAAAATACCAAGAGGAACGGCTGCGTTGAAGTGATTTGCGGCTCAATGTTTTCCGGCAAGACCGAAGAACTCATCAGGAGGCTCAAGAGAGCCCAGTTCGCAAATCAGAAAATAGAGATCTTCAAGCCCGCCGTGGATACGAGATACTCCGATATGGACGTGGTTTCCCACGACCTCCACAGCATACCTTGCCGGCCGGCAAAGAATGCGGAGGACATGCTGACCGCTGCGGATGACACCCAGGTGGTAGGCATTGACGAGGCACAGTTCTTCGGGGAAAACCTGGTGGAAGTGGTCCAGACCCTTGCCAACAAGGGCAAGAGGGTCATCATAGCCGGCCTGGACACCGATTTCAAGGGCAAGCCTTTCGGACCTATGCCTGCCCTTATGGCAATAGCGGAGGACGTCCAGAAGGTGCACGCCATCTGCGTCCGCTGCGGCAACCTCGCAAACCACTCGCACAGGCTCACCAAGAGCGACAAGCTCGTCGTGCTCGGAGAAAAGGACGTTTACGAGCCCCTCTGCCGCCAGTGCTACAATGAAGTGACGGCCGGAGAAGAACTTTGACCGCAAGGAGCGCAGAGCTCCGCAAAAACGGTGAAGGCGTCCGCAGACAAGGGAGGCCGGCACCATGAATACATACCTCAAATACCCAGTGGACATGAAAACATTTGAATGCAATGGAGAATGCCACAGCTGCCCTCTGATGGCATCAAAGGGTTTCACTCAATGCATCAGAGCAGCCGTGACGGGCGCCGGAAGCGGACTTTCCGGCAAGACAGTTTCAGGCAACGGTTTTTCGGTAAGATTCAACATACTTCCCGAGATATCGTCAATACTCGAAACACCGACCGACATCGTCATCCATATTGTGGATGCGCTGCATCTCGAGGATACATTGTATCCTGTCACAAAGCTCAACGACATGGACATCAAGGTAATCCTTGTCGTAAAGAATTACAGCAAGTTTCTCGCGACAGGCCATTCCATCGACACGAAACAGCTTTCAAGAATGCTCGGAATGCCTGTAATCACCTTCGAGCCGGACGACGGACTGGCAGAGATGACGCTCATAGGCAAGATTGCCGACAGTTTCAGGGAACCTTATGAAAGGAAGGTCAGCGTGCCTTACGGCCAGGACGTGGAGGAAGCGATAGAGAAAATCTCAGCCGCCATCCACAAGGGGCACGACGAGTGGCTCCATTTCTCTGAGCGGTATGTTGCCGTAAGACTGCTTGAGCATCAGGACTACATTATGCCGTACGTGAATTCCCTGCCCAATGCCGAAGAAGTGCTGAGAGTGGCGAAGAAGGCCCACGACGGGCTGGAAAGGGAGTTCGGGGAGCAGTCGGAAGTCCTGGTAGCCAAGGCTAGGAGAGGTTTCGTGGCAGGAGCACTGCAGGAGACCGTCGTTCACGGCGGAGACAGCTCTGACCACAGCTTTTCCATGAAGGTAGATGCCATCCTGACCAGCAGGTGGCTCGGCTTCCCGCTGATGATATTGATACTTCTGACCGTATTCCAATGCACATTCACCCTCGGAGCCTATCCCCAGGGGTGGATCGAGTCGGGGGTCAATGCCCTCTGCGCCTGGTGCAGCGGTCTGCTGAGCCCCGGATGGTTCACGAGCATGCTGACGGACGGAATCATCCAGGGAGTCGGCTCCGTGCTCGCATTCCTGCCCAACATCGTGATTCTCTTCTTCTTCCTGTCCCTGCTGGAAGACTCCGGATACATGTCCAGGGCCGCCTTTCTCATGGACAAGATAATGCACCTCGTCGGCCTTCACGGCCGTTCGTTCATCCCGATGCTCATAGGCTTCGGCTGCAATGTGCCGGCGATAATGGCGGCAAAGCAGATTGAGAACAGGAGGGACCGCACTCTGACAATGCTGATGATTCCGTTCATGAGCTGCAGCGCCCGTCTTCCCGTCTATCTTCTCTTCGTGTCGGCATTCTTCGCAAGATACAAGGCGCTTGTCATGGTCGGCCTGTACGCCATAGGCATCTTCCTTTCCATACTCTTCGCATACGTGATGAAACACACCAGATGGTTCCGGATGCAGGACGAGGACTACGTGTCAGTCCTCCCGCCATTCCGCAAGCCTACCTGGAGAAATACGGGAATGCATATCTGGGAGAGGGTCAACGACTATCTCAAGAAGATTTCGACAGTCATCCTGGCAGCCTCGGTCATAATATGGGCCCTGGAATACTTCCCTGCGGACAAGACTGACAACGGAGCCAATCCGGAGGAATCATACCTCGCTATGATAGGCAAGGCCGTATCGCCGGTGATGGAGCCTCTGGGCTTCGACTGGAAGATGAATGTCAGCCTGCTCACCGGCCTTCCTGCCAAGGAAGCCATAGTCAGCACAATGGGCATTCTGTACCATAGCTCCGACGAAGACAATGCAAATCTCGCAACGGTGCTCCGGGAGGAGAAAATCTTCACTCCGGCCAACAGCTGGTCCTTCATGCTCTTCGTCCTCCTCTACTTCCCGTGCGTGGCCACCGTAACCACATTGAGAAAGGAAATCGGAGGAAAATGGGCAGCCTTCACGGTGGTCAACTCCCTGGTGATGGCGTGGCTGGCCGCATTCCTCGCATTCAGAGTTCTAAGTCTTATAATTGTTTAATGATCAATATTGCAACTATGCTGAAAGAAGGCGACAAGATTCCGGCATTCTCGGTCGTTGACCAGGACGGAAAGGCATTCACATCGGAAGACCTCGCAGGTCAGAGGACTGTGCTTTATTTCTACCCGAAGGACAGTACTCCGGGATGCACCGCTGAGGCATGCAACCTCAGGGACAACATTGATGCGCTCGCGGCTGCGGGCTACAGGGTGATCGGCGTAAGCAAGGACAGCGATGCCTCACACAGGAAATTCATAGAGAAATACCAGCTTCCTTTCACATTGCTCTCGGACAAGAGTACGGAAATGCTTCAGGCATTCGGAGCCTGGGGTGAGAAGAAGATGTGCGGAAAAGTCTGCACGGGCACCCTCAGGAAGACCTTCATCATCAATGCTGAAGGCATTGTGGAAAGGATTATCGAGAAAGTGGACACCAAGAACCACAGTGCCCAGATTCTCTGATCCGGAACCGCATTACTCGATAAGGCCTGTGGCCTGATTCCACGAAAGCCCCCGGTAGAAATCCCACAGAGCCTCGGTCGGGTCGGCGTTCGGAAGAAACATGCTCAGCCCTGAGAATGTGTTGATGTCAATCGACAGGAATCTCGGGGTTGCGGCTTTATAGATCACGCAGGAGGAAAGCGCCTCCCTGAATTCAGCAAGGCCGGAATCCGGGACCCCCGCCTTCACCAGAATATCCTCAATGTCGAAATACCAGCGCTTCGAAAATCTGTAATATTGCTGGACAGAATACATTGACACACTGCCGATTTCAGTCCGGTAATCCTCGAAGAGCCGGGCGCATGCCTCTGCAAGCCTCCCGAGACCGTCGGTTTTCACCAATGATATCGTAACGGACTGTTCCTGTCCGTTCTTGGCGGCATAATGCGAATATGAATCTCCGCACAGTTCCACCAGACCCGGTTCCCCATTGCGGAAAAGCCTTGAACATATAGTCTTATAGTCGCAGAGCCCGTCGGCCAGGACCTCTGTCTGGGAAAACACAAGGTAACGGGTCTTGTCCCGAAGCGCATAGGCAACCTCGATGCCGCCCATCAGACAGGCATCCATTATGATATAATCCATCTTCATCGGAATGGCGGCGGCAAAATCCTCGATATTGATTTCGTAGGCCGACCTCGCATTGTTCATGTCCATTCCTATGCTTCTGACCCTCGGCCAACCATCGATCTGCTCGGGTTCAAGGCTGAACACCGGTCTTTCGGATGCAGGAAGCAAGCCCGGCGACATCTGCGCCCCTACGGCGTACTGGGAGATTGAACCGGTGGAATAATAGCCTTTTGGAACCCACCCGGAAGCATGAGAGGAGAAAATCATTCCATATTCCGATGAGGGATACAATGTGCGCACATAGGAAAGAACTTCACCGAGGGTGGAAGCGGAGGCTGCGACAGTACCCTCGGGCCAGGTCCTGAGCGTATCCGAAACCACATCTCCATCCGTATCGAGATACAGGCGTATGAGATGGGCCGGAGTCTTCACCGAATAATCGTAGGCATTGTTCCTGGTCCGTTTCGAGAACACCAGAAGTATGGAGCGGGAAGTCTTCGACGGAATGAGTCCCGTCTTTATATCGTCAACGTCATCCTCCAGATCGGCACTGAGATTGTTGAAACCGGCGGAATAGGCCAGCAGCACCCGTCTTTCTCCTGTCTTCGGCACTACCTTCACCCCAGGTCCCCTGCGGTCGCTCCCGGTTCCCCCGATGCCGAAATCCCCGTCCTTCGTGCAGGCGAGGACCGCCAGCAGCAGAACTGAAGAAAATATGTTTCGCAAAATCCGTTTCATAGCCGGCAAATATAGCAATTTGTCAGCGATATTTCCTATTTTTGCAGCAGGACTTGTCCCTGGTCCGGTATCAGGACAGCATCCGGAGGAAACAACATAATCCATATATGAACACATTTTCGAAAATGCTTTTGACATTGGCCTCTGCCGCAGCAATGGTATCCTGCGGGCAGAAAAGCGCGAAGGACGGCGATGAGAACTTCAGATACCTCATTGACCAGTTCGCCGACATCAAGATCATGAGATACAGGATTCCGGGATGGGAAGGCCTGTCTCTCAGACAGAAGGAGTACATCTACCATCTCAGCGAAGCCGCCAAGTACGGCTGGGACATCCACTGGGACCAGAACTGCAGATACAATCTGGATGTGCGCAAAGTACTTCAGGACATCATTGAAAAGTACGATGGCGACAGGAATTGCGGGGACTACGCCGACTTCCTCGTGTATGCCAAGAGAGTATTCTTCAGCAACGGAATACACCATCATTATGCCGAGGACAAATTCACCCCGGAATGCAGCGAGGAGTACTTCAGGTCACTTATGGAGGCTGTCGGCCACGGAGAGGAATGCGACAAGCTCATTCCTGTAATCTACGATCCGGCCATCCTCTCACAGAGACGTTCCTCCGATCCGGAAGGTGACATTGTCGCCCTCTCTGCGGTGAATTTCTACGAAGGGGTCACAAGGGAAGAAGTGGAGGCCTACTATGACAGCATCATTGACAGGAATGACCCGCATCCGATTTCCTACGGCCTCAACACCAAGGTCGTCAAGAATGAGGAAGGCAAGGTCGTGGAACTTCCCTGGAAGGTGGGAGGCATCTACGGCCCGGCCCTCGAGAAGATCTGCGAGGAGCTGGAGAAGGCCAAGGCAGTCGCCGAAAACGACACCCAGAGGCAGGAAATCAGCGAGCTCCAGGAATACTACAGGACCGGGGATCTCAGACTCTGGGACAGATACAACATCACCTGGGTCAGCGACACCCTCGGCACAATTGACTTCACCAACGGTTTCGTGGAGGATTACAACGACCCTCTCGGACGCAAGGCATACTGGGAGGCTCTCGTAAATGTCAAGGACTCGGCGGCTTCCGCCAGGACAGAGGTGCTCAGCGCAAACGCCCAGTGGTTTGAGGACAACGCCCCGATCGACGACAGATTCAAGAAGAAGAGCGTCAAGGGCATATCCGCAAAGGTCATCAACGCAGCCTGCCTCGGTGGTGGATGCTACCCTGCCACCCCTATCGGAATCAATCTTCCGAACGCCGACTGGATCAGGAAGGAGTATGGCTCCAAGTCAGTGACGATAGCCAATATAACCCACGCATACGATGCCGCGGCCAACGAGTCTCCGACATCGACGCTTGAGGAATTCGCCTACTCACAGGAGGAGAAGGACATGCAGAAGAAATATGGCAGCTATGCGGACGAAATCCACACGGACCTGCACGAATGCCTCGGACACGGCTCCGGGCAGCTCCTTCCGGGAGTCTCGGCCAATGCGATGGGCGAATTCGCATCAGCATTGGAAGAGGCCAGGGCCGATCTTTTCGGACTCTACTACATGGCGGAGCCTAAACTCGTCGAACTCGGGATTCTCCCGTCTCAGGAGGCGTACAAGCCACACTATGCCAATTATATCCGCAACGGCCTCATGGTACAGCTCACCCGCATCGAGCTTGGCCGCAAGGTCACCGAGGCTCACATGCAGAACCGCCAGCTCATCGCAGCCTGGTGTTATGAGAAAGGCAAGGCTGAAAATGTAATCGAAAAGAAGGTCAGGGACGGCAAGACATACTTCGTGGTCAATGACTATGAGGCATTGAGGACATTGTTCGGAAAGCTTCTTGCGGAAATCCAGAGAATCAAGTCCGAGGGCGACTACGAGGCCGGCAAGGCCCTCGTGCTGAACTACGGAGTCAATGTCGACCCTGAGCTCCACAGGGAGGTGAAGGAAAGATATGAGGCTCTCGGCCTGAAGCCATACGGAGGATTCGTCAATCCGGACATCGTGCCGGTCGAGAAAGACGGAAAGGTCGTCGATTACGAAATCCGCTATGCGGATGACTTCCTCGCCCAGCAGCTTGACTACTGTCACAGATACGGAATATTGAAGTAGGATGATTCGCGGGAAGGCAGAGCAGCTGATCGAGGATTTCAGGACGGACCTGATCGGGAGGAACCTGTCCACAAATACCTGGAAGGCTTATTGCTCGGACATCAGGGAAATGTACTCCTGGCTGTCCGGGCAGGCCGGGGACGGCGAGGCCGACCTGGAGATGCTGACCAAGGAGGACATCACTGCCTACCTGGTCCATCTTGGCGGGAAGAAGGTCTCCAGACTGAGCCAGGGAAGGTTCATGAGCTCAATCAGGGCATTCTGCGGGTGGATGGTGGAGAAGAACCTCATCTCCGCGGACCCGTCCGACGGTGTCGAGGCTCCGAAACCCGGAAAATATCTCCCCTCCGTACTCTCCATCGGGGAGGTGGATGACATATTGGAATCCGTGGACCTCTCCACTCCGGGCGGCATCAGGGACAGGGCCATACTGGAAGTCCTGTACGGCTGCGGGCTGAGAGTCAGCGAGGCCTCTGCGCTCAGGATCTCGAATATCTTCCTCGACGAGGGCTATGTCAGGATTCTCGGCAAAGGCAATAAGGAAAGGCTTGTCCCGCTGGGCGAACCGGCAGCGGATGCGATACGCAGCTATATGGCAGTCAGGACAGAACCCGCAGACAGAAAATCCGAGGATATCCTTTTCCTGAACAAGTCGGGCAAGCAGCTGAGCCGTGTTTCCATTTTCAACATCGTGAAAAGGCAGGCTCTCGCCGCCGGAATCACAAAGGAGATTTCCCCGCATACCTTCAGGCATTCCTTCGCCACCCACCTGATTGAGGGAGGAGCGGATTTGAGACAGGTGCAGCAGATGCTTGGACACGCGGACATTCTCACAACCGAGATCTACACCCACATTGACAGTTCCACCTGGCAGAGGGATGTGCTGGAGCATCATCCAATCGACAGAATGAACATAACCGACACAGAATAGCATTTTATGACAAAGACCATCAAACTAATTTCAATGGCGCTGACCCTCCTCATCGCAGGAGGATGCGCCAGAAACGCAGACGGGCTGCGCATGACCCCTAAGGAGGCCGCCGCAATGGAATTCCTGAACACCTACATGAGTTCCGCTGACAAGGGAGATTACTCCCAGCAGTATTTCCTGGACAATGTCAGAGTCACCCTCAAGGCAAGAAAGGAAATGTCCTGGGGGAAGACGGTTCCTGACCAGCTCTTCAGGCATTTCGTCCTCCCTCTCCGCGTGAACAATGAGAGGCTCGACGATTTCAGGACAATGTACTACGACACCCTCAAGGCAAGGGTGGCAGGACTTTCAATGCACGACGCCGCCCTCGAGGTCAACCACTGGTGCCATGAGAAGGTGACCTACACCCCTTCAGACGCCAGGACATCATCCCCGCTCGCTTCAATCATGACCGGACTGGGCCGCTGCGGGGAGGAATCCACATTCACCGTGGCCGCAATGAGGGCCGTAGGCATACCTGCAAGGCAGGTCTACACCCCGCGCTGGGCCCACACCGACGACAACCACGCCTGGGTGGAGGTCTGGACAGACGGCAAGTGGTCATTCCTCGGAGCCTGCGAGCCTGAGGCCGAGCTCAACATGGCCTGGTTCAACGAGCCTGCCGCCAGGGCCCTCCTCATGCACACCCTCGTGTACGGAGACTATCACGGACCGGAGGATGTCATCCGCAGGACAAAGACATTCACGGAAATCAATGTCGTGAGCAACTATGTGAAGACCCGCAACAACATCGTGACAGTGCTTGACCGCGACGGAAATCCTGTGGAAGGTGCCAGAGTCGAGTTCTGCATCTACAATTACGGCGAGTTCTACAAGGCAGTGACCCTCACGTCCGATGCCGAGGGCAAGGCCACCCTGCATACCGGATACGGAGACATGCTGGTCTGGGCATCAAAGGATGGTATAAGCGGATACTCCCTTCTCTCCGGAGAAGAGGACGTATGCAATGCTTCCGTGCGTCTTGAAAGAACAGATACTGACCTGATTGAATGCGAATTCGACATCAATCCTCCAGCCCCGGGACGCATTCCGGCCGAGGCAAGCGAGGAGGCGATTGCCCTCAACAAAATCAGGCTTGCGCAGGAGGATTCGATCCGCAATGCATACACATCCACATTCTGCGACAGGGCCAGGGCTGAGGAGAAGCTTGCCGCCACAGGGCTTCCACGCCTCTGTACCGATGGAAAGCTCACCATGGCCGGAGAAGCTGCAGCAGAACAGCTGGTGGCTTCAAGGGGCAACTGGAGAGACATCCTAGGCTTCGTCTCCTACGCCGCCGGCAAGGATGACGCCTCGTTGAAGAATGCCCTCAGCATACTCGAAAACATAAGCAGGAAAGACGTAAGGGATACCAGGGAGGCAGTCCTCAGGGATTTCCTCGACACTGCCCCGACATTGGCCGGAGGTTATCCCGAAAGTCTCTACGACGAATGGGTTCTCTGCCCGAGAGCCGGAGGCGAGTTCCTCCAGCCTTATCACAAAGCAATCAGAGAGGGTCTCTCCGGCGCTGTCGGCGAGAATCCGAAGGCTGAGGACGTGATAGCCTGGGCCAAGGACAACATTGAAATAAACGAGGACATCAATCCTAGAAGGCTTCAGGCCACACCGGAAGGCACCCTCAGGATGGGCAAGACAGATTCACGGTCCTGGGACATCTTCACTGTTGCAGCTCTCAGGTCATTCGGAATCCCAGCCAGGGTGAACACCATGACAAACAAGTCCCAGTATGTCTCCAGGGAGACCGGGGAATGGATAAACATCCGTTCCGAGGAAGCCGGGCAGGGCAAGGCTACGCCTAAGGGCACATTCACAATGCTCTACACCCCCGGCAGCGGCACAATGGACAATCCGGAGTACTACCGCCACTTCTCCATCAGCCGCATAGAGGACGGAGTCAGATATCTCCTCGAATTCGAGGAAGGTGATGCCACAGAACTCGGAGCAGATGCATCGGCAAGGTATTTCAGCAAGCCTTTCACATTGGATGCAGGCTCTTATCTCCTCGTCTGCGGAAGCAGGATGGCCAGCGGAAAGGTTCTCTGCAGGATGGTTTCATTCAATGTCGAAGAGGGAAAGAATACAGATGTGGAACTCATAATGAGGAAGGCCGAGGAGGATGTCAGCGTAATCGGCACAATGGATGCCGAGAAGAAGTATCTCCCTGTGGGTGAGAATGCTGCGGAGACATCGATCCTTTCCACTACCGGCCGCGGATACTTCCTCCTCGCGGTAGTGGGCACGGGCGACGAGCCTACCAACCACGCCCTGAGGGATCTGGCCGGAATGCAGGAGACATTCGGGAAATGGGGCAGGCCGATCGTGTTGCTCAGCCCGACCGCCGTCGATGCCGCCGGACTCAGGATGCCTGATACTGATGGCGGAAAATACCTTGCCGCCACCGCATCGTTCGGAATTGACGTGGACGGCAGCGTAAGGAAGATGCTCTGTGACGGCTGCCACAGCAAGTCCATGACCCTTCCGGTAGTCACGATCTGCGACAGTTTCGGAAGAATCGTCTATCTCTCCACCGGATACAACACATCGCTGGGCATCCAGCTGAAGAATGTGATTGACAAGCTCTAGTCCACGAGGCTTCTGACGACCTCGGAGGAAGTTCTGAGGACCATCCCCGGAACCTTGCTGACCTCATCGAAGCCAAGTTCGGGAACATGGCGGAGAGATGAGTCAGGGACCAGGTCACGGGCTGTGGAATGGAATTCGGAAGCCGACGTGAGAGACTCGATTTCAGCAATATTGCCGGGATTCACACCAGAACCCGGCATTATTGTTATCCTGCCGGCCGCCTGGCGGACAAGGTCGGCTATCAATGCAGAGCCTTCCAGAGCTGAAGGTCTCTGTCCTGAAGTCAGAAGATGGTCGCAGCCAAGTTCAATGATCTGCTCCAATGCCTTTTCCGGCTCGCGGCAGACATCGAAGGCGCGGTGAAACGTGACATTCATGCCGGAAGCGGCGTCCATCATTCTCCTGCAGGCCTCCATGTCAATGTCTCCGTCAGGAGTCAGAGCGCCTATCACCACGCCGTCAGCACCAGCGCTGCGGCAGGCCCGGATATCCTCCAGCATTGTCCTGATTTCCGATTCGTCATAGCAGAACCCGCCCTCGCGAGGTCTGATCAGCACATTGACAAGCAGGCCTCCGTCAGCAGCCTTTACAGCACTCCTGACCAGACCGATGGATGGGGTCACGCCTCCTGAACTGATTGCGGTGCAGAGTTCCACTCTTATTGCTCCTCCTTTCCTGGCCTCAAGCACGTCATTGGCCGAGATGCAGCATACTTCGATTTTCCTCATTTTCCAAAAATTTGCACAAAAATAATCTTTTTTGCCCTTCTTCTTCATTTTTACGGCGGCATTTATTAATTTTACCCAAACTTCTTACCTGAATATGAAGAAAGACATCATATCCGCATTGGACTCGGCCTACGTCATCGACGGCATCAGGATGGACCTGACTCCCAGGCAGATTCTCGAGGCTGCTTCCGCAAGGGAGGAGGCGGGTGGCGGAACGGAAGAGGAGCCTGTCGTGGACGAGAGCGCGGACCCCATGCCTTACCGTACAGAACTGTCTGTCAATCATATATATGAATATGCGGCGGAAGTGTCCGGATTGGCGGACAGGGCCTCGCATGTACCGGCGGCATCCTCAGCTGACGTATCCAGAATCATTGTGGCCCAGTCCGTCATCGATTCATTGTGGCAATGCGGGCATTTCAGAGTCTCGGACCTGGTCCTGGATGCGGAATGGAAATGGGACTTCACCGATGTAGGCAGCCATGCGGCATTCTATGCATCAGTGGAATCCACCTGCTGGTATACCGACATGATGGGTATAAGGCTGGGCGGCTACTCGCTCGCCGAGGGGGAATGCAGCCTTCGTTTCACTCCATCGGTGGACGGGAAAGATGCGGACGGGGACGATGACGAGGATGCAGCCGAACTGTTTACGGACCCCTTCACGACTGCGAACCCTGTTCTGGAAGATAATCGCAAATGCCCGGACACAATCCTTGGAGATCAGGATAACTGGCTGATATACATACCTTTCGACACCTGTTCATTCAGACTTGGAGGTTCCCTGCTGGAAGAGGCCGAAAAACTCGGACGGGGAAAAGCTCCTGAAATCGGGGATACCGACTACTTCATGGACTGCTTCGAGGTTGTCCGCGAGTTCGTGGAAGACGGGATTGTGCTTTCCGGGCGTACCGTAGGACGGGGAGGACTGATGACCGCATTGGGAGGACTGTGCACGGGAGGCATCGGAGCCGGAATAGACCTGGGAACTGTAATGCAGTCCTACGGCGAGAACAACCTGGTCAGCATCCTGTTCGGAGAGGTGCCTGGAGTCGTGATTGAAATCAGCTCATCCGATTTCGATTACGTGGATGCCGAGCTGCTGCTCCAGGACGTAGCCTACTACCCTCTCGGACATCCGGAAGGAAATACTCTGAGAATAGGAGGAAACCCGGAAGGGGGCATCTACGGCATAATCCAGTCCCTGATAGGGAGCCGGGCTCCAGAGGGTGAAGATTGAAATAACCACATTGTCATGACATCAAAATACGCTAATGTCCCATCAGGCGGAAAGTCTGCCGGGAAACCTAAAATCTTCGTGCTCGACACCAATATCGTCCTGCACGACTACAAGGCGATCAAGAAGTTCCAGGACAATGACATTGTCATTCCGATTGCCGTGATAGAGGAGCTGGATAAGTTCAAGAAAGGCAATGATGCCCTGAGTTTCAATGCAAGGGGCTTCATGAGGCTGATCGACAGGCTCACCGAAGGGAAGATGTTCGGCAAGTCCGGAGTCCCTCTCGGCAAGGGTCTCGGCAACATCAAGATCGAACCGAACCACCCCTTCCCTGACGATATGAAGGACCTTTTCCACGATGACATCCAGGACCACAGAATACTCTCTACGGCAATATGGGTGAGGGACAATAATCCGGGACGTTTCACCGCCCTCGTCACCAAGGACATCAACCTCAGGATGAAGGCGAAGGCCGCAGGAATGGTGGCTCAGGACTATCTCACGGACAGAGTGGAAGAAAACCGCGTGGAAGACTCCCAGAAAGTCGTGCAGACCATCGACAACCTTCCTGCCGAGCTGCTTCAGGAACTGCAATACGGACAGAACAACTCCATCGGATGGCAGAACGTATCCGGGCAGGAGCCGAAGGCCAATCAGCTTTACAGATTCAAATGGCCTGACAGCGAGGAAGTTGTCTGCGGGCGTTACGATACGGATGCCGACAGGATTGTATTGGTGAAATCAAGGCAGGCATACGGAATCAAGCCGAGGAATGACGAGCAGAAATTCGCCCTGGACGCCTGTCTCAACAGGAAAATCCAGCTCGTGTCGCTCACCGGCGGTGCCGGAACGGGAAAGACTCTTCTCGCCCTCGCATCAGCATTGGAACAGGAGAGGGACTATGAGCAGATCATCCTGTCACGTCCCACTGTCGTCCTCGGGAATCAGGAAATAGGCTTCCTGCCGGGTGACCAGAAGAGCAAGATGTCCCCGTTCCTCCAGCCGCTCATGGACAATCTCAATGTCATCAAGTCCCTCTACAGGCCCAGCAGCAAGGAGTACCAGAAACTCGAAGGAATGGTGAACAGCGAGAAGCTGCTCATAACTCCGCTCGCCTACATCAGGGGAAGGAGCCTCGGGAAGGCATTCTTCATCATTGACGAGGCCCAGAATCTCACCCCTCATGAGATCAAGACCATCATCACGAGGGCAGGAGAGGACACCAAGATAGTGTTCACAGGAGACATATTCCAGATTGACCAGCCTTATCTGGACCAGTGGTCCAACGGTCTCACCCATCTCGGAGAGAAGATGGCCGGCCAGCGTCTTTTCGAGCACGTCTTCCTCCGCAAAGGCGAAAGAAGCGAACTCTCAGAGATCGCTTCCAGACTATTGTAGCAATAAGAAAGCCGCTTCGTCAGAAAGAAGCGGCTTTTCTGTCATCTCGACCTGGCGCGGTGCGCACAGAACTCTATTCGTCAATCCTGACGCAGCGCACTGCGAGTCCGAATCCCGGGTTCGCAGGCGTTTCCACGCCGTATCCGATGCCTTCGAAACCGAATGACCATCTTGTAGGATAGGCATCGGCAGCCTTTCCGAAGTCGGCGTCACCGAGATTGAACATCGTGCTGTTCCAGAGGAAGGTGATTCCTCCGAAACCTCTGGCCAGCTCGCCCGAATAGCAGATACGTCCGGAGTTTCCGCAAGGGAACCAGGATTTCTCGCCGTTGAAAGTGTAATACCAGCCTATCGGGTCGTCGGTAGTTCCCACCTTTTCCATACGGGATTCGAAATCAGCTGTCTTTCCCCAGTCAGAGCCGGCAGGCACGCGATAGCCGTAAGGACAAGGATCCACATTGGTCTTGAACCTGTCACGATCGTCCCAGCTTCTGACAGTCCCGTACCAGGATCCGAGGAATTCCCAGTTCCACGGGCCTGAATACCATACTCCGTCCTTCTTGTTGTCAACACCGGTATAGAAGGTGGTCGGGTGCGCGTCGGCCTCCTCGCGGGTCGCGGCCTGACCATTGTCAAGAGTCCAGGCGAAATCGTATGCGCTGTTGAAGACGGTGTATTTCCTGGCTTCAGAGAATACCTGGGTCTCTCCCCACTCGTCCTCGTAGCCGCCAAAAATCGGAGATATCCTGCCGTACTGATAAAGTATCGTGCTCCAGGCTTTTCTCCCCTCCTCCTGAGTCGCTCCAGTGGCTCCGATGACCCTGTCGAGGAAGTAGGTATTGTCATTGACAAGAACATCTTTCGGCTTGTCAGTGCACCATATGAGCCAGGACCAGACCACATTGCCGCCGGCATCGAAACCGCAGATCACGGCATTGCCCTCATTGCCTGTGGCGTGGAACTTTATGGCCCCGGAGGAATAGCTGACATCGGAAATGATGTTCTGCTTCTTGGCGAATGCCTCATCCGAGCTTGCCCAGATCCAGTCAGCAGAAGCAATCCTGATCGGTGTCCCGTCAATCTTCTTCGGCTCAAAGCCGTAGAATCCTTCGGAGGATACTATGTAGGTATTGGCCGGGTTGGCAAACTCCTGCCAGTCAAGATTGACGAAGAAGGACTCACTGGCCGTGGCATATTCCCCGGAGTAGCTCATTGCGGCTACCTGTATCTTGTAGGTCTTGTCCCAGTCCAGTTCGCTTACGGTGACTCTCTGCCTGCCCTGAACGACTTCCGTGCCGTTGAAGAGTATGTTCTCGACAGGCATGTTCTCAGGAAGTTCGTCGGCACGTGCAACGAGATATGAGGAATAGATGGAATTGGAGGAAATCACATCGAACGAGACCGAGTTGTTCTCGACGCTGATATTGTCCAGGCTGATTTCAGGCGCAGCGGCGGACTGCAATTCCTCATTGTCCCCGCAACCGGAGGCAATGAATGCGAGTCCCGCAAGAGCATATATCAATAAATTTCTGGTCATATTCTGTATCAATTAAAAACTGTATCCTACTCCCACGTTGAACGTATTCTTCATCGGACCGGAAGCATAGTTCCAGGAAATGTTCAGGCTGAAGCCGGCGAAAAGCAGGCCTGCCCCGGCTGAGAAGAATGAAGGGATGCCGGCTTCCCTGCCGCAGTAATGGCCTCCCGCACGGACGAAATAATGGTCTGCATAGCCGTACTGCACTCCGGCACTGGCGCATACCGCGGACGGGCTCATATACATACCAGCCTCGACCGTGGCGTCAAGAGAATGCTTTCCGAAGCGCCAGTCTCCGTCAACACCCAGCTGGGCATAGTAGGGAAGCGGATAAGAATCCACCGGAATGCCGAGATTCTTGCCGGTGAGGCTCACTCCGAGCCATTCGAGCGGCTGATAGCGGAACTGGATGTCGGCAAAACCGGTACGGCTGACATCCCTGACTCCGTCCATCTTCGGAGAATGCGAAGACTGGGCATAGTTGAGAGCTATTCCTGCGGAGAACTTCTCGAGAATCTTCCAGGTGAAACCGGCGCCGATTCTGAATTCGGAAGGTCTGAAAACTCCGAGAGACTCGCCGAACTCTCCGGTCACGCCATACTTGTCGCCGATGTTGCCGAGAAAGCCGAAGGTAAGGCCGAATCTCTCGTCAATGCCATAGACGGCACCGAGGGATACTACGTCGGAAGCTGACACAGACGGCTGGAAATAACCGTAGGAAATGCCGGCGGCAAAGGATCCCCCACCGACTCCCGGGTCTGCCAGCGAGCCGAAATGCGAGAATGCCCCACTTGAAGAGGTCCCTCCCATCGCCATCGAAACCGGGTCCGGGGATATTGAAAGGAAAGACATTGCGTTATCCTTTGCCGCTGAGCTGATGGCAAATGTCAGCGGCAGGAGAAAAGCCAGAATATATCTTGTTTTCATCATTTCTTGGAGAATTTGGATTTGTAGGTTCCCTTTGCCGTCTCAAGGGCCAATGTATATACGCCGGGAGCAATGTCCGACAAGTCGATTTTCAATGGAGAATTGAGGGAAACGGAAACATCGGCGGCAGACCAGGCCACAGCGCCGGAAGCGGAATAGATCTTCACGGAAGCAGCGACATCCTCGCCGGTCCTGACATTGACAAAGTCGGTAGCCGGATTAGGATAGATGTCCATAGGGGCAGAAGCATCCCTCACGACAACGGTGAATTCCGACGAGGCAGAGGCGCCCCTCGCATCAGAGACAATAAGGCGCGCGCGGGTGCTGCCGGTTTTACTGCCGGTGAAAGAGGCTATACCCTCAGAATAGGAGAACGAGACTATGCTCCTGTCCGTCAATTCCACTGTAGCGAACAGAGGCTCCGCATCGGCGTCGCTGAAATAATCGCTGATGACGATTTCAGAGCTTGCGCCAGGCCCGTTGACAGCCAGTGATGGAACATCCATGACAAGCTCAGGAGCAGTGTTGGTGAGCACTGTAAAACTGAATTGCATGGAGCCCATTGCCCCGTACTCGTCCACCACGCTCACAGGCACAGTGTGCTTGCCCTCGGAAGCCTCGGCGCCGCGGATAAGGAGGGTTCCGATTCCATTGCCGTATGAGAACTGCATGCTGGACTCGAGATTGTCGATGAAGATGGTCACGTCGTGACCGTCCGGGTCCGTTGCCTCGAACTGCACATTGAGATTGTCCCAGGACCTGACTGTCAGATTGTTGCCGGAAAGGCTCCGAACAGAAGGCGAGGAATTCCTGCCGGTAGTCACGTGACGGACCTCCGAGAGTTCCGACTCGTTTCTGGCAAAGTCGGAGGCAGTCAATGCACAATAGTATCCGGTCTCGAACTCGAGATGCTTCAATGCAAGGCTTACACGTCCTTCACCCGCAGATTCCAGATCGGCAACCCGGAACTGCACCCTGGTCGCCCTGTTCAGCGTGGCAGCCGTGAATTCCGCCCTGCTGTAATAGACATTGATATAGCCTGCCCTGGCTGTTCCGCCGTCGTCCGAAGGCACGGCAAGCTCGCATTCAATGGAGTTGGACAATGTCGAGAGACCGAAGTCGGTCACAGGCTGCGGAGCCTCCCTGTTGAGGGTGGAGAGGGCAAGTTCGGCATCCACCATTCCCTTTCCGAGCTTTCCGACATAGCCGGGATTGAATTCATAAATGCTCTCGTCGGTGGCTCTCACGACAGCATCCCAGAGGTCCTTGTTCGTGTAGTCCGGGCCACCTGCTGCAGAGAGCAGCAATGCAGCGATTCCGGATACGTGCGGGCAGGCCATCGAAGTACCCTGATAGCCTCCGTACGAGCCGTCCGGCATTGTGGAGTAAACTCCTCCGTCCGGAAAGGTCTGGTCTCCTCCGGGAGCGCAGACAGTAACCCAGTCACCGTAATTGGAATAATAGGCCAATGAGCCGTAAGGTCCGATTGCAGCGACTGAGATCACCTTCTCATAGGCTGCCGGCAGAGCCATCGTGACGGCATCATTGCCGGCGGCGAAGATGACCAGACCTCCCTTCATGGGGCCGATCTGGTTTCCGTCCGGATCACAGCCAGCCACTTCTATGAAGTAGTCTATGCCCTGCTTCACTGCAGGAGGAAGAGTGGTTACGTGCTGTTTCTCGTCATATCCCCAGCTGTTCTGGGCAATCACCGCACCGTTCTCGGCTGCATACTGGAATGCCTTGAGCATATCCGCTCCCTTATTCACGGTAGGGTCAATCATCTGGACACCCATTATCCTGACTCCGGGAATGTCCGGATATCTTCCTCCGGCCACGCCGCAGACTCCTATTCCGTTGTTGTTGGCGGCGGCGACAGTACCGGCCACGTGGGTACCGTGATCCACCGGATGGATGGCCGCATTGCCGGTCACGAAGTTGTATCCGTGGATATCATCCACATATCCGTTGCCGTCATCGTCCCTGCCATTGCCGGGAATCTCCGCCTCATTGGTCCATGCATTAGGCTTAAGATCGGGATGGTCGAAATCGACGCCGCTGTCCAGGACAGCCACTATCACATCGCTGCTTCCGAATACGCCGTACTTGTCCCAGGCCCTCTGGAGGCCCATATCAATGCCCTTTCTGAAGCCAAACTGGCCCGTGTTGTTGTAATGCCACTGATGGGATGCGTAATATGGGTCGTTCATTGTCACGGACATTTCCCTGACCTTGTAGACAGGTTCAGCGCTCACTATGCAGCCGCCTGATTTTCCCGCCGCGGAAACCGCCCTGGTGACCGGCGTCTCTTCAGCGAGCCCGGCCTCGAACCAGCGGTGAAGGCCATGTTTGCGCTGCATCTTCTCATACTTTCCACCTATGAAGAAGCACGGTTTCAATGACACCACATTCATTGCGGCAAGTTCCTCCGGAATGTCCGAAACCCTGACTAAGCCGCCATTGGCCGAAGCCGAAAGAATCAGTCCGTCTGCCACTTCCTCAGTCAGCTGGAGCCTCATCACTCCCGGCTCGCAGGCATCGGACTCAAGGGTATTCACACCGGTCTCCGTTCCCGCATTGATTTCCACCGGCTCAGTCTGGCAGGAGACCAGGGCAATCATGAGCGCCAGAATGGAACATATAGTTGTCTTTCTTTTCATTTTCCTGATAATTAGTTGGCTGTCAATACAATGTCCTTGTCATAGAGTTCCTCGAAATACTGTCCGTCAACATTGAAAATACCATATTGCTTTACAGTAAGAGTCTGTCCATCCCCGCTTACGCCGATCTCGAAGGAGTTCCCCACCTTGATCACGCCGCCGACAAAGCTGGCGATAGGGGCAAGCTGGAATGTATCATTGTTGATGGAGAAGAAGCTGGACGAGGACGAGAACTTGATGGACTGGGTGTTCACATCCACCGCACCCATCACGTAGTTGGTCGTCTTGTCGGAAGGCTTGTAGCCCGGCAGCACGTGCTCCAGATAAGGGTCGAAATTGTATAGGGCCACATACTTGCGGTCAGCGCTGACAGTCACATAGACCTGATGGTTCCTGTATATCGTATTGTCTCCGGCTGATACATAATCGCCCACGTAAGTGTCGGCCAGCTTGTAATACCAAGGCACATCCGGGACCTCGACTGCCACCTTTTCGGAATAGACCGGTCCGTCCACGGTGGATGCCGCCGCCATTATCCAGTTTGTGGTACCCGGAGTGACTTTCACGGATACATTGAAGGTTCCGTCGACAGGCTTCATCGGAGTGTAGGACGACTGGTAGAAATCGAAATCGGTGGAGGACATCAGCCCGGCTTCCGGCCTGAGCATCATATTGTCAAATCCGGACAGGGTGATATCCACGCTCAGCGTTCCGGTGAACTCGTCCACCTCGAAATTGTCTCCGAGACTGACCTCGATATTGTCCTTGCGCCCGGCAAACCCTGCCTCGACCTCATCCTTGTCCTCAGCCAGGCCGCAGGAAAGAACCAGCAGCCCGGATATGGACAAAGGCATCATAAATCTCATATAATCAGTAATATGTCTCATAATTCAATCTTTAGAGCGGGTTCTGGTCTTTTTCCGTGATGTAGATATTTTCCTGGAGTTCCCTCTGAGGGATCTGGAAAAGCCAGTATTTGTGATGGGCGGGCACATCCACGATGACATTGAGGAACTCCATATTGTGGTTGGTTCCCTCGTATGAGCGGATGCATCCCTCGGAATTGCGCCTCCTGTCGTAATAGGAAAGTCCCTCTCCCCAGAGCTCTATTCTCCTCTGGAGATGAACCTCTTCAAGAGTCGCATCCTGATTCCAGGCCGGATTCCTCGTGACTGCGAACTCCGCAAGCACAGCCTGCGCCTCAGACTGCTTGCCAAGATGTATCAATGATTCAGCCTCAATGAGATACATCTCCGATGCCCTCATGTAAATGTAGTCCTGGAGCCACTGGTCCATATAGCCGAACTTCCTCGCCGCATATGGCAATGTCGAAGCCACCGCTGACGCATCGGCCGCCGCATCTCCCCCGTTCGGGCCGTTGAAGAGGCCCTTCCTGAGGTCCGAATTGGGTATGGCGTCGTAGAGCTTCCTGTCAATCAGCTTTCCGAGCTGGTCAAGCCCTGCATATCCCGGGCAATCATTGCTCATCTGCGAGAAGAACGAGGCATAGGTCGTCTGGGTCTCGGCGGTGTGGTTGAAGCCCCACATGACCTCCGCATCCTCAATGTCCATGAAACCGGAATAGAGCCGGTTCGCATCCATGAGTACATAGCCTTTCCTTGCCTCGGCAGCCATCGCGGCGGCCTTGTCCCACTGCTGGGTGTAGAGATAGTACCTGGCCGCGAGGCCCTGTGCCACCTGCTTGTCTATGAACATCTTGGAAGGCCTGACATAGCCGTCAAGAAGCGGAAGGGCAGCATTGATGTTCTCCTCGATGTGCTCGCATACGATGCCGAGAGTGTTCCTTCCCTGCCTTGAGGCAATGATGTCCGAGCTCTTGGCATCCCTGGTGGCATAGACTATCGGCACTCCGGAAGCCTCCTTATTGAATGCTCCCGAGGCATCCGTAGGATCCTGGAAATACATCATCAGATAAAGGTAGGAAATCGCCCTTACCATATATGCCTGGCCCAGATTCGCCCTTGAGGACGGGTTTGAAGGATCAACGCCCGGCTGGAAGAAGTCGATGATGGTATTCGAGTTGTTGATCAGAGTGTAGAAAGTTGACCAGAGCTGTGTAGGCCTCTTGTAGTCATATTCCCTGTAGTCGAAGGCATAGTCGTACATTCCCCAGCCCCTCGCTCCGTGGAGGACAATGTCACCGGCCATCCAGTCACCGATCATAAGGCAGGAAAGCATTCCGAAGTCGTCATGCTCGCTTCCGGAGGTTCCTCCGGCATTGTACTGGACCATGAAAGAGTAAAGTCCAGACACATAGGATGCGAGATAATCCGGGTCGTTCTCCACCATCTGGGCGGCTTTCTCACCCGTAAGATAGTCGGTCGTCTCGACCCCGAAGTATTTGTCAGAGCAGGAGACGGCTGAGATGACAGCAGCTCCGGCCAGGATGATATTGCGAATCAGTTTCATCATTTTCATTCCTCCCTCATTAGAAAGTGATCGATACACCGCCAGATACGGTTCTCAATGCAGAATAATTGAATCCTGTGCTTCCGTTGAACGACTGGCGCACGTCAAGTCCGCGCCTCTTCGACTTGTACCAGAGATTGTCTCCGGTCACATAGATCCTGAGGTTCTGGATTCTGGCGCGTGACATCAGCTTGTCCGGGAAAGTGTAGCCCACTGTGGCGTTCCTTATGCTGATATAGGAAGCCTTCGTCAGGAAGCGGGTTGACATCTGGTTGGCGCCCTGATATGCGTTCTGCACGCGTGGAACGTCAGTGTCGGTATTCAGCGGGGTCCATCTGCGGAAAATATCCTTGTGCCAGTTGGTTCCGAGGGAGCCCGCGCTCATCAGTGAAGAATATCCGGAATCCATGCACCATCCGCCAATCTGATATGCGAACGAGGCACTGAGGTCCACTCCGAAGAACTTGAACGATGTCGTGAATCCTCCGTAGAGGTCAGGGATGGCAGACTTGCCAAGCTTGACCTTGGTTGCCTCCGACACTGATGAGACATAGCTCACCGTCGTGGTGCCATCCTCATTTTCAGTGTATTTGGCATACATAGGAAGTCCGGATACAGGATTCACGCCCTTCCATTCGTACAGATAGAAATCGTAGAGTGAGCCTCCCGTGGAGCGGAAATAAGGATATGCCTCATACCCCTCCTTCGGCTTGTCGGAAGGGAGTTTGGTCAATGCATTCCTGTAATGAGTTCCGTTCACCGTGATGTTCCACTGGAAATTCCTGTGCTTGAAGATATCGGCGCTGACCTCAAACTCGATACCGGTGTTCTTCATGTCCATATCGTTGACGAGCTGGCTGCTTGGAGAGCCCTGGCTGAGGGCCAGCGGCCGGTAGTAGATCATGTCCTTGGTCACCTTTATGAAGAAATCCGCATTCACGCTGACTCTGTCGAAAAAGCGGCTCTCGAACCCGGCGTTGAAGTTGCGGGACTTTTCCCAGGTCACGTCAGGGGCGGCGCGGAAGACCCTCTTGATGGAAGGTTCGCCGTCCACTCTCTCTACTGCGTAAAGATCCTGGTAAACCTTTGTGACGCCGATGTTGTCATTTCCCTGGGTTCCGTAGCTGGCCTTGAGTCTCAGATAATCCACCGCGCTGACTCCGCGCAGGAAACTCTCCTGCTTCAGATTCCAGGAAAGTCCGGCGGACCAGAAACTGCCCCATCTGCTGTCCGGAGCGAACCTCGAAGATGCATCCCTTCTGTAAGATGCTGAAAGGAAATACTTTCCGCCATAGGAATACTCGGCCCTTCCGAAGATTCCCTGAAGGAAATACTCAGCGGTAGAGGAATTCAGGTACTGGTAGAATGCCGCATTTGCGAAGTCTGACACAGTCGGGTCCAGATAGTTCGTCATCTGTCCGGAAAGTCCGTAGTTGCGGTCCTTCTTGATCTCGTGTCCGAGAAGGACATTGAGGCTGTGGTCCCCGAATGTCGGCGACCAGGTCAGAAGCTGGTTGGTGTTCAATGCGGTATATCTCGACATGGACTGCGAGCCGCGGCCGTTCACTGTCTGGGCATCACCTCCCGCAGGAGTCTGGAACACGTCCGACTTGGTATTGAAGAGGTCGTATGCGAGATTGACCGTGAATTTCAAATCCTTGCGTATCTGAACGTCAATGTAGCCCCTCGTGGTGAGGTTGTCATTGATAGTCTTGTTCTTGGAGGTCATCAGCTGGCCGTATGGGTTCGAGAGCTGGCCGAACGCCCTGTTCTCACCCCAGTCATATTCCGGGTCGCCGTTTGCGGCATACTGCTTTTCTCCGGTCTCGAGATCGTATCTGTAAATCGGATAGATCGGAGCGATTGTCTGGCCGAAGAAGAAGAGGTTGTTGTAGGTAGAAGAGCTGCCTCCGCCGTAAGTCTGCTGCACCGTATTTGAATAGGAGAAGTTCAGACCGGCCTTGAGCCATCTGTAGATAGTCTGGTCAACCTTGGCCCTCACCGTTATACGGTCGAAGCCTGAGTTGGGAACATAGCCTTCATCATTGAGGTATGATGCCGAGAGATAGACCTGTGTCTTCTCTGTACCACCGGCTATGCTCAGGTTGTACTCCTGACGGACTCCATTGCGGAATACGTCCTTGTTCCAGTCGTCAGTCCACTTGAGCTCCGATGCGGCCGGATTGAGCTTGCCCGTGCGCGGGTCGATCACCTCGTCGTCATTTATTCCCCGGTAAACATTGTACTTGAGCAGCCTTATCAATGCTCCCGAAGCATAATAGTCGGCCTGGGACGCGCTCATGGGATTCTCAGTCCTGTAATATGCGGCATTGCGGAGAGCCTCCCAGGTCATCTCGTAATACTCTCCGGGGTCGGAGATGACGTCGTAGGAAGGAACGCCCCGGGAATTGAATCCGGCCTTGGCGTCAAACGACACCCTGACCCTCTCCGATGTTCCCCTCTTGGTCGTCACCATTATGACTCCGTTGGATCCGCGGGCTCCGTACATCGAGTTCGCGGCAGCGTCCTTCAATACTGTAAGAGATTCTATGTCATTGGCAGGCAACGAGTTGAGACTACCCTCATAAGGCACGCCGTCAACCACGATGAGCGGGCTCTGGGATGCTGACACCGAGCCGAGTCCCCTGATGATGATGCTGGAGCCGGAGCCCGGAGTGCCGGACGAGCTGGAGGTCTGGAGACCGGATACGGCCCCTTCGAGGGACTTGGAGATGTCGGATGTCTTCATCTTGGCCAGTTTCTCCCCGCTCACCTGCGAGGCCGAACCCACGAACGAGGACTTCTTCTGAACTCCGTAAGCCACGACGATTGTCTCGTCAATACTCTCCGAATCCGGCTCGAGGGCGGCATTGAGAACATTATCGCGGCCAACCGCCGCCTCCTGGCTGAGATAGCCTATTGAACTGAAAACCAATGTCGAACCCTGCGAGGCGGAGATTTCATAATTACCGTCCGCATCAGAGGATACGCCATTCATCGTGCCCTTGACCATAACGGAAGCGAACGGAATGCCCTCCCCCGTCCCGGCATCGGTGATCCTGCCCTTTACTGTCTGGGCAAGAGCCTGCAGCTGGATGAGAGGAAGCAGCAATATCAGCGAAAATATAATCTTCTTCATCATTCCTATCTGTTAGTGTTTCCGAAATTGCCGGATGATGCCGGCATAATGAACATCCTCGGGCTTGCGGCCGTTGTCCCGGACTTCTTCGCCATCGTGAACGGCAATGCCGGATAGGAAGAAGAGAACGAAAACAGCTGGGACTTGTCCAGAGCCTGTGCAAAGTAGCCCATAGATGTTATTGAAATGGACTGGCCCTGGATTTCAAGGGTTCTGCCCGTTACTGTGGCATTGCCCGCACCGGACATAGCCGCAACTGCGATTCCGTATGAATTGTCCGCTCCCGACATCAGAACGTCAACGCCGGACATTCCATAGAATCCCAGGACGCAGGACACGCTGACATTCTGTTCATTGCGCACGTTCACCTCGCCCAGGTCGCAGGCTATGAACCTGAGGTTGCCGGTTTCCGGATCGAGCTCGGCCAATGCAGGGAATTTGTCGAAGTCCGAGATTCCCTCCCAGCCATAGACTTTGTAGAGATTGTCACCTTCCTCGCGGTCATCCTCTATGGTGATATTGTACCTGAGCTTGCTGTCACCAACGGTCCAGTCCCCGAGCCAGGCCTTGTACTCCTCCGTCATCTCCGGAAGAGTCACCTCGAAGTCAGGGGACACGGCATACTTGCCGGAAGGCGCTCCGCTGACCTCCACACCGATGGCGTACGCATTGTAAAGCCCCGTTGCCCGGAGGTTGTATCCTTCCCGGACGGATGACCTGTAGGCAATGTCAGCCCAGGTGTAGTTCGTCCCGTAAGCCTCATTGTACTGCCCGATGTAGGCTGTCATATAGGCTGCGGCGTCGATGAGGAACTGGTCGAACTGACCGTCATAATACTTCATGCTCTCCTTTGACATCACCATTATGAAATACATCTCGGAAGAGGCTGTCGTACAGGAAATCACCTGACGGTACCTGCTGGTGGTCTCCCCGCTTGTGATCTCTCCTTCTCCCTCGCACACAATATTCCAGTCCGGGTTCAGCATCGGATCGACAGGGCGCATGGCTGTCTTGAATACGATCTCGGCCGGGTCGCCGAAGACGGCTCCGTTCCTGACATTCATAACCACGGCGCGGTACCTTGTGTAATGGGTAAGGCCGGTGAACTCCTTGGTAAGATTGCCGCTCTGCAGTTTTGAATCGATGTCCACCACAGAGGAAACTATCGATTGGCAAAGAGTTCCGGTCGGCGTATCCAAATCCTTCGTCAGGAAGATATACCACTTGTCCGAACTGTCACCCGTCGTGGTGACCTTGACAAGAGCGCTCCTGTCGGTAGGCTCCACCACAAGGCTGAGAGAGAGTTTAGGGACACCCTTTACCGTAGAGAATCTGCAGGAGCCGGGATTGCCGTACAAAGTCCCGTCTTCATTCAGGCCGAACACTATATATCTGTACTCGGTTCCGGAGGACAGACCGGTAAGAGTCAGCACGCGCTTGGCCCCCTGCTTCAGCTGAGACTTGATCTCGGCCCCGCTCCCGGCAAGACGCCTCGCTTCCCTGTTGACGAGGGAATTGACATCCGCGCCCACATCCGTGGTCGCAAAACCGTAATAGGTGGCCCTGTCATTGCCGTCATGGGTGATAACTATCCTCGCCCCATCCGAAGTTTCAGACTCCGAAGCGACCGAGAACTGGATTCCGGAGAATTCCGGAGAATCAGGATTCCTGACTTCTTCATTGCATCCCGCAGCAATGAAGACGGACACTGCCATTCCGACGCTTGTCAGGAACCGAAAAATTGTTCTTTTCATCCAAATACAATTTCTGTTAAGGTTCTTGGGATGCAAATATATAACTTTATTCAAAAATAATTGCTATTTCTTTGATTTTGAAAGCATAATTCATTAATACATAAAGATTTATAAGCAGAATTTACTGCCGGGAGCAAGGCATTCCAGCCTCATACTCAATGGCAAAATATTGTATTTCAGAACTTTAGGCAGCAGGAAAGTTCAAAAAAAATGTCACGTTGTTGCCCCGGAAGTTTTAATTATCTGTCAAAATGATTAAATTTGCGGACCAATAGTCAGAAATATATCAACTTAAACAAAAAAATATGCTGGAAAATAAGAAAAGAGTGTACCGTTTCGGAGGCAAGACTGCTGAAGGCAACGGTGCCATGCGTGAACTCCTCGGAGGAAAGGGCGCAAATCTCGCTGAGATGAACCTTCTCGGAATGCCTGTTCCTGCAGGATTCACCATTACCACAGAATGCTGTGCCGAGTACTATGCTCTCGGCGGTGGCTACACTGACGAGCTCAAACAGGAAGTTGCAGAGGCCCTCGCAGCCACTGAGAAGATCATGGGCAAGAAATTCGGAGATCCTTCCGACCCTCTTCTCGTCAGCTGCCGTTCCGGCGCGAGAAGTTCCATGCCGGGAATGATGGACACCATCCTCAACATCGGACTCTGCTCGGCTACTCTTCCGGGAATGATCAAGAAGACCGGCAATCCGCGCTTCGTTTACGATGCATACCGCCGTCTCATCATGATGTACTCCGACGTCGTCATGGAGAAGGCAGAGGGAATCGAGCCTGAAGACGGCCAGGGCATCCGTCAGCAGCTTGACAGGATGATGACCGACCTCAAGGAGAAGAAGGGCTACAAGGCCGACACCGACATTACCGCAGACGAGCTCAAAGACCTTTGCGAGCTCTTCAAGGCCAAGGTAAAGGAAGTTCTCGGAGTAGATTTTCCTGACACCGCAGAGGCTCAGCTCTGGGGCTCCATCGGTGGCGTATTCAAGTCCTGGAACGGAAAGCGCGCCATCACATACAGAAAGATCGAGAAAATTCCTGATGACTGGGGAACAGCTGTCAATGTCCAGTCCATGGTATTCGGAAATATGGGTGACACCTCGGCAACAGGTGTGGCATTCTCCCGCAACCCTGCAAACGGTGACAACAAGTTCTACGGCGAGTGGCTCATCAACGCCCAGGGCGAGGATGTGGTTGCCGGAATCCGTACTCCTAACCCTCTCAACGAGGCTACCAAGTCCGAGAAGAACAAGGACCTCCAGTCACTCGAGACCGCAATGCCTGAGGTTTACAGGGAGCTCGACGAAATCCGCACTCATCTCGAGAACCACTTCCACGACATGCAGGACATCGAGTTCACCATTCAGGAAGGCAAGCTCTGGATGCTCCAGTGCCGTATCGGCAAGAGGACAGGTCTTGCAGCTCTCCAGATGGCAACCGACATGCTCGCAGAGGGCATGATCGACGAGAAGACAGCCGTGATGAGAGTTTCTCCTGCACAGCTCGACGAGATTCTCCACCCTATTCTCGACTCTGCATCAGAGAAGAAGTGCACAGCGATCGCACAGGGTCTTCCTGCATCTCCGGGCGGAGCAGTCGGTACTCTCGTATTCACTCCGGAGGACGCAGTAGCTGCAGCCGCTGAGGGTCGCAAGGTAATCCTCGTCCGCGAGGAGACCTCCCCTGAGGACATTGAGGGTATGAGGGCAGCATCAGGTATTCTCACAGTACGTGGCGGCATGACCTCACACGCCGCTCTCGTAGCCCGCGGATGGGGCAAGTGCTGCATCGTAGGCTGCGACGCAATGAAGATCGACCTTGCAGGCAAGAAGGTTACCTTCGCCGGTACTGATACCGAGTTCAAGGAAGGCGACTGGTTCAGCCTCAACGGCGCCAAGGGTCTCGTATACAACGCAAAGATCGAGACAATGGACGCTTCCGAGAATCCTCTCTTCGTAAAGTTCATGGCCCTCGCCGACAAGTTCCGCAAGCTCGGAATCAGGACCAATGCAGATACTCCTGAGGATGCAGCCAAGGCTGTTTCATTCGGTGCGGAAGGCATCGGTCTCTTCCGTCTCGAGCACATGTTCTACGGAAAGAATTCCGAGACTCCTCTCGCAAAGCTACGCAAGATGATTCTCTGCGACACCGACGAGGAGAGAAAGGCAGCCCTTACGGAGCTTGAGCCATTCATCAAGGCATCCGTGAAGAGCACCCTCAAGATCATGGACGGCAAGCCGGTAGTATTCCGTCTCCTCGACCCGCCTCTCCACGAGTTCGTTCCTCATACAGACGAGAAGAAGGCTGAACTCGCCAAGGAGCTCGGCGTAACCCCTGAGGAAATCGAGAAGCGCGGCGAGTCCCTCCACGAGGTTAACCCTATGATGGGTCACAGAGGAGTCCGTCTCCACGTTTCCTTCCCTCTCATCGCAGAAGTAGAGTACAGGGCCATCTTCACAGCGACAGCCGAGCTTCAGGCAGAAGGTCTCAACCCGATGCCGGAGATCATGATTCCTGTGACCATCTCAGCCCGCGAGCTCAGCTTCCAGAAAGCTATCTGCGACAGAGTAAAGGCAGAGGTAGAGGGCAAGTTCAGCACCAGCATTGACTATCAGTTCGGTACAATGATCGAGATTCCTCGTGCCGCCCTCACCGGCGACAGGATGGCAAGGACCGCAGAGTTCTTCTCATTCGGTACCAACGACCTCACCCAGATGACATTCGGCTTCTCACGCGACGACGTGGGTACCTTCATGGGCGAATATCTCGGCAACAAGCTCCTGGATGCAGATCCGTTCAAGACCATCGACACCAAGGGTGTCGGCAAGCTCGTCGAGTACGGTATCCAGTCCGGAAGGTCCAAGAGGCCTGAACTCAAGTGCGGCGTCTGCGGAGAGCACGGTGGCGATCCTGATTCAATCAAGTTCTTCAACAGAATCGGCATCGACTACGTATCCTGCTCACCGTTCCGCGTGCCGATCGCACGTCTGGCAGCGGCACAGGCAGCTATTGCACAGAGCAAGTAGTTCACTGAAAACATAGAACAGAGGGTGGCTGAAGAGTCGCCCTCTTTCCATTCCGGGCCGCCAGAAGGCCACGGGCCACTATTCAATCAAATGCAAAAACCGATGAAACGTATACTCATCATTATCCTATGCGCCAGCCTTATGGCCGGCTCCATATCGTGTCATCACGGAGAGCGGGCTACAGAACCCGAGAATCCCGGCAATGTGGACGATAACAAAGAGACTGGTGACGAAAAACCAGACGGGGAAGCCGGCGCCGCCGGGAACGATGTCGTCATTCTCTTCACCAATGACCTTCACAGCCAGATCGAGCCGATCGAGAAAGACGCCACGTACAATCCGGACAAGGGCGGTGTTGCCAGAATCAAGGTATTGGTTGACAGTGTCAGGGCGGCTGAGAAGGCCGTGATTGTGGCAGATGCCGGGGATTTCGTGCAGGGCACCTACTATTTCACCTGCCTCGGAGGCGACGTGGAAATGATGGTCCAGAAGGAAATCGGCTATGATGTCCGGACTATCGGCAATCACGAATTCGACAAGAAGATTCCGGGCCTGAAGCATATGTTGTCCCTCAATGAGGTCACAACGGTAAGCAGCAATTACGACTTCAGCAGGACCTTATTGGCAGACGAGGTCAAGGAGTCGGCCATCATCGAAGCAGGGGGTCACAAGATCGGATTCATAGGTCTCGGAGTGAGGCTGAGCGGCCTCGTTGCCCCGAATGCCTGCGAGTATGTGGACTATTCCCTGCCGCTGAACAAAGCTGACAAGATTGCCAAAGAGCTGAAGGCCAATGGCGCAGAAATGGTGATAGCACTTTCCCATCTGGGATACAACAGCGATGTGACCTTTCCGTACTATGACAGCGGTGTAGCCGCTCAGACTGAGAACATTGACTTCATTATCGGTGGACATACCCATACTTTCATGATGAAGGAGCAATATGTGGAGAATGAGGCTGGCAATGCCGTCCCTATTGTCCAGACCGGCAGCAAAGGCATCTACCTGGGATATATGAAGATTCATCTGGACAAGGTCGGGAAACAGAGATTCTCCTACCGCCTGATACCGGTGGATTCCAGGCTTGACAGCAGGATTGACCCGGCATTCGCAAGCAAGCTTGCATATTATTCAGAGAAGCTTGAACAGTCAATGAGTGAAGTACTTGGATACTGTTCGTCAACCTTGAGGAAAGGCAGTCCGCAAGGGACTCTCGGCAACTGGGCGACCGACTCAATGGTTGAGATGTGCGAGGATGTCTTTGGGGTGACTCCTGACCTTGCTGTTTGCAACAATGGAGGCCTCCGGGCCGAGATTTCGAATGGAGATGTGACCAGGTCGGACATTTACGCAGTCTTCCCGTTTGACAACAAGATGACATTGCTTGAGCTCACCGGGACGTCACTTCTGAAGTTCTTCGATTCAATGGCAGTCAATACAGAGCCTCTGAGTGCGGGAGTGCGGCTGGTCATAAAGGACGGTGCTGTAAAAAGCGTAAGTGTCGGAGGCAAGGCAATCGACCCGAAGGCGAAATACAAGATTTGTACAATAGACTACCTGGTCGAAAGCGGAAGGTATTCCCTGGATGAGAACACTTCCCGCCAGGACAGTGCGGAATACATATATGACCTTTTCTGTGACCATGTCAAGAAGATCACGGCAAGGGGCGGAAGTCTGCAGGCGGACATTGATGACAGGGTTACGGTATTATAATTTGCAGATTTGGAGGAATGACAAATAATTCTTACATTTGTATCCCTTTCGGATACAGGTAGAAACAGCTTCCAAAGGTTTCTTCCGATGACGGGCTCCTGTTATAAGCCTTCCGAAGGGTTTTGCGAGCGTGTTGTAATTGGTAGCCAAGCCAGACTTAGGATCTGGTGCCTTTGTGCGTATGGGTTCGAGTCCCTTCGCTCGCACAAAAAAGCAGCCTCTCCGGCTGCTTTTTTTGTGCCGCGAAGGGACAGAGTCTTCGTATCCCCGTCCTTCGGACAGCACCGGTCACATAAGCAACAACCGGCAGGCAAGCGGGCCCACTACGGAGCCCGGCGCAGTCCTGCCGGTCTGTAGCCGCCGGAGGCCGTATATTCCAGCGGCGGTGCCGTCATTGACATAGGCTGAAAACTAATGAAATAACCATCCGCAAAGCCCAGCCCTCGTGACATTCACCTGGCCGACAAGCCTGCCCCAGAAGGCATTGTAGGGCATCCAGGGTATCCCAATGGAAAGGAAATGTGTCCATCTGCATAGCCTACCTGCCCCACAGATACGTAGAACCATAGGGTGGGTGTGCAGATGAATGTCACAAAGACACCGCCGCAGGAATGCAGGGCCTCCGAATCAGAAATTGAATGATCTTCAGGGAGTGAAAGCCTGCCTTTACTATTCTTCATCCTCCGGCATATTGCCGGCGTAAGCCTTCCACTTGCTGATGAGGGCGCGCATATCGGCAGGGAGTTCGGAATCGAAACGGATGAACTCGCCGGTACGCGGATGGACAAAGCCCAGAGTCTTCGCATGGAGGGCCTGCCTTGGACATATCTCGAAACAGTTGCGGATGAACTGCTTGTATTTGGAATAGATTGTTCCCTTGCGGATCTCAGAACCGCCATAGCGGGTATCATTGAAGAGAGGGTGACCGATATGGTTCATATGCACCCTGATCTGATGAGTCCTGCCCGTCTCCAGACGGCATTCCACCACAGTCACATAGCCATAGCGTTCAAGCACACGGTAATGCGTGACTGCATGCTTGCCCTTGTCCCCATCCGGATATACCTTGAAGCGGAGACGGTCATTCGGGTCGCGGCCTATATTGCCGGTGATGGTCCCCTCGTCCTCCTTGATATTGCCCCAGACCACTGCGACATACTTTCTCTCGATAGTATGGCGGAAGAACTGCCCTGCCAGATTGAGCTGGGAATCATCATTCTTCGCCACCACCAGAAGTCCGGAAGTATCCATATCGATCCTGTGCACCAGCACACCCATCCTGTCATCCTTTGCATCCGGGCCCTGGGAAATACCCAGATGAAAGGCAAGAGCATTGACAAGAGTCCCCTCGAAATGGCCGTGCCCCGGGTGAACCACCATACCGGCAGGCTTGTTGACCACCAGAAGGTCATCATCCTCATAGACTATGTCGAGCGGGATATCCTCCGGCAAGACCTCGAAACCCCTTCTTTCGTATGGCATCACAAAGCGGATGACATCACCGGGACGCACTATCATATTGGCCTTGGCAACCTTGTCTCCGAGACGCACATAGCCATTCCTTATCGCACACTGCACCCTGTGGCGGGAAGTGTCCATAAGATGGCAGGCCATGTACTTGTCAATGCGCAGAGGCGTCTGCCCCACATCCACATTGAGCCTGAAATGCTCGAACATCCCCTGTTCATCGTCCTCCACCGAGGAATCTTCAGTGGCAGAATCCGCATCAGCTGAATCTTCAGAGAATGATCCTTCTGCAGCCGGGCCGGAAACGCCGCTCCCGCCTACCTCAACCTCATCCTCAGAAGCGAAAAGAGTATCATCGAAATTCTCCTTCATCATTCCCCTTTATCTTCAAGTCTCAGATACAAAGTCACGCCGGAACCCCTGGTAACCGAAAATTCAGAAGGTTCGGGAGCCTGCCTATAAACCACGGCATCAAGTGAATCGCTATAGTTCTTCACATTCTTGTCGAACTTCAAGCCGCTGATGTTCAATGAATTGTCAAGCACGGCATCCACGGCGCGGAGATATCTCATCCCCGTGACATCCGGAATCATTGTCTCATCATCATCCGAAAGTCCGACAACGAGGTCAATCACGGACCCGCTGTTGACCATCACTCCCTTGCCGATATCCCTGCCGCTATACTGCTGCTTCAGTACATAATTTGTCGCGATATCCGGAGTATAACGGAGCTTGCCAAGCGTCAGTCCGCGGGAAACGAGTTCCGCCTTTGCCTGCCTCATTGAAAGTCCAACGAGATCCGGCATGGAAACCTTCTTCGGGGTTTTCGAATTGATAGTCAACATAATGCGTCTCCCCTCCTTGACCTTTCCGCCAGCCTTCGGAACCTGGGAGAACACCAGGCCGCGTCCCATCTTCCTGACATAGACCGAGTCCGTCACCTCAACCCTGACCCCCACGGAAGCCGCTGTCCTCAGGGCCTCCTCGACTGACCTGTTGGTGAAATCAGGCACGGTAATCTCCTTTCCGTGACGGGTTCCTATATTGAGGAGAATCGAAGCGCCAAGAACGAGGACAAGAATCAAAGCCGCCGCAAGCAGCAGATTCTTCACTATCCAATTGCTGAAAAAACCTTTAGTATCCATTTCAAATATCGATTATCGTAGAAAAATAACATCCAGCACGCCCTCTGCGACAAGAGCTATGCCGATTATGGTGACGACCACGCCGGCAACCCTGTTGACCCAGAGCAAAGTGCTGAGTCTGAAGTTCTTGCGGAAACGGCTGAATGACCAGGAAAATACAAACCAGTACAATGCGGAGCCGCCGCTCAGGGAAATCAGGATGGGGGCCACCCTGAAATCGTTGGGCTCCAGTTGTATCCCGAAGAATGCGAACAGGGCGAAGATCACGAAAATGGCTCCCGGATTGGAAATGCCCATTATCACCGCCTGCAGGAAATCCTTCAGGGAATAGGAAGATGCCTGGTGCTCAGCCTTCATTTTACGGAACGGATCCTTGAAAGTCATGCTGCATCCGAGAAGAATGACAATGATGCCTCCTCCCACCATTATCAGAATGCGGTGATCGGCGATGAAGGACTCGGCGAATGCCAATGCGAAAATGGCAATGACAGCGAACAGCGTATCCACCAGACAGGCACCCAGACCGGCCATGAAACCGGCCTTATGCCCCTCACTGAGGGATTTCTGCAGAACAAGAATCGCTATCGGTCCGAGCGGAACCGAAGCGCACACTCCTATGAGAAAGCCCTTCAATATGTCGAGAAGCATTAAATCCATCATCCGATAATGTTGACATTTTACAAAGATAATGAAATAATTCATATCTTTGTCAGATTGAAATCCCGAATGTATGAAACCTGGAATTAATGAAAAGAACGGCAAACCGGAAGCATCCCGCCCGAAAGTGAGAATCATGGCAATCCTGCTCGCATTGTTCGTCATCCTGGCCTCACTCCCCTTTCTGGTTCCGCACACGGGACTGCTGTCCCTGTTCTGCCTCGTCCCCCTGCTCTGCATGGAGCATATCGGAACTGAGAACGGCGTGAAAAGGATGTGGCTCTGGCATTATTCCGCCTTCGTGCTGTGGAATGCGGCCACGACATTCTGGGTATGCAATGCGACAGTCGGCGGCGGAATCTTCGCCGTACTGGCCAACGCCTTCCAGATGTCATTGATATTCGGGACATTCAGATGGAGCAGAAGGGTGCTCAAAGGCATCCTTCCATATATCTTCCTCGCATTCCTGTGGATTGCCTGGGAGCACTGGTACCTGACCTCGGCCCAGATTTCCTGGCCTTGGCTGGTTCTCGGCAATTCCTTCGCAAGGACTGCCTCACTGGTACAATGGTACGAGTTCACCGGAGCCCTCGGAGGCAGCCTGTGGATCTGGGCATGCAACCTCGGGCTCTTTGGGCTGATGATGTGGGCAGCCACTGGCAAAATTGCGCAGGCCGGCAGGGTCGCCCTGGTCAGCCTTCCGCTCATGTACATCCTCCTGCTGACGGCTCTTCCAGTTTACTCCCTTCTCAGATACAAGGCCAAGGACACTGAGCCGGACAGCACATTGGACGTCATTGTCCTGCAGCCCAACATAGACCCTTACCATAAATTCGAGGCCCTCACCCAAAGCCAGCAGAATGCATTGCTGCTCAAGGAATTCGATGCGGCATTGGCGGAGGAAGGATACGACAGCACCGGAATCACCCTCGCCCTGGCGCCGGAGACATTCACGGGCGGCATCGTGAACGGAAAGATTGAAGAAACCAGCATCACCTGGAGGCAGTTCAAGGCATATCTCCAGGACAAGCCGGGGATGAATCTCCTCTTCGGAGCCTCCACCTACGACTACACATTCTCGAAAAAGGCCCCTTCATACAATGCGAGAAAATGCCGGGACGGAAGCTGGGTCGAATCCCACAACTCCGCCATCATCATGGACCGCAGCGGGGAAACGGAGACCTACCACAAGTCCAAGCTTGTTGTGGGCGTGGAAATGATGCCCTATCCGGCATTCTTCAGCAAAATAGACAACATGCTCGGTGGGGTCATCGGCAGATGTGTCGGCCAGGACGAGGTCAGCCTCCTGAACTGCGTGCAGCGGGACAGCCTGGGCCGGATCACGGGGAGAATCCCTGTAGGCTGCGCTATCTGCTATGAATCAGTTTATCCGGAGCATTGTACGGAATATGTCAGGAAAGGGGCTGAACTGTTGACCGTCATTACCAATGATGCCTGGTGGGGAGACACACCGGGATACCGCCAGCATCTCAGCTATTCATCACTCAGGGCAATCGAGACCGGAAGATACATAGTGAGATGCGCCAATACCGGCATCTCCGCAATCATCAATCCGAGAGGCGACATTCTTGAAGAGACAGAATGGTGGAAGCCGGCCCACATTGTATCGAAAGCCGGGCTGGAGGACAGGAAGACATTCTTCGTGACTTACGGAGACATTACCGGAAGGATATGCTCGCTGATGGCCATAATGATATTGATGAGCGTTGCCGTCAGGGCCTTCGTCGCGCGCCGTCAGGAGAAGCAGGCTTAAGGCGATTCAGGCAGCAGGGCTGCGTGACGGACCGGAAAGATTGCCATAAGAAAGAACCCGGGCGGGCCTTGACTACTTGTCAAGTTTCCCGCCCAGGTCATCATAAAGTTCATTCTGCAGTACGCTGAAGTCCAGCACTTCTTCAAGCCGGATCTTGCATTTGTACTTCCGTTTCCATTTCCTCAGATAAGAATTGAAACCCCTCGAAAGGAAGGCTCCCAGAATCGGGCTCGTCTTCAACGTGAAGGATTTGATCTTGAGTTCCCCCGCATAATAGGCGAGGCGTCTCTCGATCTGCTCGTCAATCAGGATGCTGGAAGAAATCTTGCCCGTGCCGTGGCAGAGAGGGCATTCCTCCGTAGTGTCGATGACGGTCACCGGGCGGATTCTCTGCCTCGTAATCTGCATAAGGCCGAACTTGGTCAGAGGAAGGACATTGTGCTTAGCCCTGTCATCCTGCATAAGTTCCGTCATATACTTGTACAGCCCGTTCTTGTGCTCCTGGGTCTCCATATCGATGAAATCGACGATGACGATTCCGCCCATATCCCTGAGCCTGAGCTGTCTGGCAATCTCCTCCGCCGCATAACGGTTCACCTCGTAGGTGTTTTCCTCCTGGTCTGTAGTCTTTGCGCGGATACCGCTGTTCACGTCCACGACGTTAAGAGCTTCCGTAGATTCTATCACCAGGTAGGCTCCCTGCTTGATCGGCACCACCTTTCCGAAAGAACTCTTCATCTGACGCGTCACCTCGAAATGGTCGAAAATCGGCTCCTTTCCATCGTAGAACTTCACGATCTTCTCCTGCTCAGGTGAAATCTGCGCAATATATTTCCTTATCTCGTCGAGCTCCTTCCTGTCATTCACGTAAATGTTCGAGAATGAATCATTGAAGAGATCCCTGAGCACTGTCGTGGTCTTGCTGTACTCTGTAAACAGCGGCTGTATGCCCTTGGCCCTGGAGAGCTTGCTCCATGAACCTTCCCACTTGCTGATGAGGGACTTGAGCTCGGATACCAGAATTGCGGCGTTCTTTCCTTCCGCCGCAGTGCGGATAATCGCTCCGTAATTGCCGGGAAGAATGCTGCGGACCAGAGTCTCGAGACGCTTCTTCTCCTCTTTTGACGAAATTTTCTGGGAAACGCTCACTTTCTTCGCGAAAGGGAGGAGTACTATATTGCGTCCTGCCAATGAAATCTCAGCAGTGAGCCTCGACCCCTTGGTCGATATCGGCTCCTTGACGATCTGGACAATCACCATCTGACCAGGTGTCAGAATCTTGTCAATCTGCCCCTCCTTTGCGAGGATAGGGCCAAGTTCAATGCTTGAGAACAAGTCTCCCGCATTGGTGTTGGGATTTGACTTCTTCACGAACTGGTCGAACGCGTCGAAGTACAGGCCCAGGTCAAGATAATGGATGAATGCCTCCTTCTCGTCCCCGATGTCAACGAAAGCCGCATTCAGTGCCGGCATTATCTTCTTCACCTTTCCGAGGAAGACATCGCCCACAGTGAAGCTGTGCTCCGCAAGGGATTCCCTGTTGAACTCGATCAGCTTGTGGTTGTCCATCAAAGCGAGCTGAACTTCGGTTTCCCTGACATCGACAATCAGATCTTTAACTGATTCCTTTTCAGACTCCATCAGGATTTACAATATTTTAGGTATGCGGGGATGGATGCAAACCATGCCATCCTCATCAAAAAAAACAGAAGAGGCCGTCCGGACTACCGGTCAGCCTCTCTCTCTTAGCAGACTGCTAAAATGGCAGACACTGAAAAATTACTTCTTCTTATGTCTATTCTTGCGCAAACGCTTTTTACGCTTGTGCGTTGCCATCTTATGCCTTTTATGCTTCTTTCCGTTTGGCATAGGTCAAAAAAATTAAATGTTATTTCTTTAAGCTTGCTACAAACTCCTTGGCCGGCTTGAATGCTGGGATATCGTGAGCCGGAATGGTCATTGTAGTATTCTTGGTGATGTTTCTTGCTGCTTTCTCAGCCCTGTGCTTGATGATGAAGCTGCCGAAGCCGCGGAGATATACAGGCTCTCCGTTGGCGATGGAGCCCTTGATGCACTTGATCAGCTCCTCAACAACTGGCTGAACTTTACTTTTTTCAACTCCGGTCTCTTTTGCGACCGCATTGACGATCTCTGCTTTTGTCATGATAACAATTATTTATATTATACGTACTTACGATTGTTATGAATTACAAAGTTAATAGTATTTTCTTTATATTCAAACAATTTCGCAATTAAATTATTATTTTTGCGAAAGGAATCCTGCTTTGGAGGACTACCTCCGCAGGGGTTGTCCCCAGCAATTTTCCTGCCAATGGTGACATCGGATGCTGTGGCACGGAGATTGACCTAGGATGACAACGCTTCCGTGCGGCCTTCCATATTGACAAAATGGCAGACGGAAGAGGGGTCGGTGCGCAAATCGCCGACAGGAAGCGCCGATACCTATATATATTCATTGTAATCCAAAGAATGATGAAAGATTTCAACAGCGATATTTTTGCACCCGCAGGAGCGGAAGTGAGCATCATACCGGTTGCATCCGGGGAAATGCCGGGAAAGGTGGAAACGGCATCTCTGCCTGACACCCTGCCGATCCTGGCATTGAGGAACGCGGTCCTCTTCCCGGGGGCCGTTTACCCGATAACCATCGGAAGGGAGAAGTCCATGAAGCTCATCGATGAGGCCTACAGGAAAAACGGCATCATCGGAGCAGTACCTCAGAACGACGTGATGGTGGAGGACCCGATGGAAGATGACCTCTTCCCATACGGAACGGCAGCCAGGATCATCAAGACCTTCGAGATGCCGGACGGCACAGTGTCGGCGGTTCTTCAGGGCCTGAAGAGGTTCGAGATGGGCGGCATGGTGTCCACCGAGCCATATCTGAAGGCCAGGGTACAGTATCTTGAAGACATTGATGCGGACATGTCGCATCCAGACATCAGGGTCATAGCCGATTCGCTGAAGGAGAAGGCCTCGGAGATCATCGCCTCGGCATCGTTCGCCCCGAAGGAGGCCGCCAGCGCAGTAAGGAACATCGACGATTTCACATTCCTGGTAAACTTCATAGCGACCACCATCGACGTGGAGAATTTCGCCGACAAGGTTGACCTTCTCAAATACGAGTCCATGAAAGTCAGGGCGATGAAGCTCCTGAACGTTCTCGAAGTCCAGCTCCAGCTGCTGAACATCAGGAACGAGATCAACACCAAGGTCAAGTCCGAGATCGACCAGCAGCAGAGGGAGTACTACCTCAACAACCAGCTCCGCACCATCCAGGAGGAACTCGGAATGGATGAGGACGAGGACATCGAGAAGCTCAAGGCCGAGGCCGACAAGAAGGACTGGAACAAGGAGGTGAGGGAAATCTTCAACAAGGAACTTGCAAAGCTCGAGAAATACAATCCTTCGTCACCCGACTACAGCATACAGTACAATTATATAAAGTTCATGCTCGAGCTCCCCTGGAATCATATTTCCAAGGACAATCTCGACCTCAGGCACGCCGCCAAGGTCCTGGATGCCGACCATTTCGGGCTGGAGAAGGTGAAGGAAAGGATCATCGAATATCTCGCCGTGCTCAAGCTCAGGGGAGATATGAAATCCCCTATTCTCTGCCTCTACGGGCCTCCGGGCGTGGGCAAGACCAGCCTCGGAAAGTCCATTGCAAGGGCAGTCGGCAGGAAATACATCAGGATTTCCCTCGGCGGAATGCACGACGAGGCCGAGATCAGGGGTCATAGGAAAACCTACGTGGGAGCCCTTCCGGGCAGGGTCATCAACGGAATCGCAAGGGCCGGCACATCCAACCCGGTAATGGTGCTCGATGAGATCGACAAGCTCGGCAGCGATTTCAAGGGAGACCCTTCGTCCGCACTTCTCGAAGTGCTGGATCCGGAACAGAACGGCACCTTCCACGACAATTATCTCGACATCGACTACGATCTCTCGCACGTGCTTTTCATCACCACGGCCAATGACATCTCCACCATTCAGCCAGCCCTTCTGGACAGGATGGAGCTCATCAACGTCTCAGGGTATCTGGCAGAGGAGAAGATGGAAATCGCAAAGAAGTTCCTCCTCCCGAAAGAGCTGAAAGAGCACGGAATCGACAGCCACAAGCTGAAGATCGACAAGGCGGCGATGTCGGAAATCATTGACAAATATACCCGCGAGTCAGGTGTGCGTGGCCTGGAGAAGCAGATTGCCAAAATCGCCAGGGTGACCGCAAAGAAGATTGCGATGGAAGAGGAGGTGCCGGCCACCATAAAGAAGGAGCATCTCAGGGAATACCTCGGACTTCCTACCTCATTCCACGACAAGCAGGAGGGCAATGAGGGAGTGGGGGTCGTCACAGGACTCGCCTGGACCCAGATGGGTGGAGAAATCCTCTTCGTGGAGAGTTCCGTAAGCGAAGGCAAGGGCCAGCTTTCGATGACCGGAAATCTCGGCAACGTGATGAAGGAATCGACCACCATCGCATTCCAATACATAAAGGCGCATCCGGAAATGGCCGGACTCACGCCGGAGGAGTTTGACAAGAAGGACATCCACGTGCACGTGCCTGAAGGAGCAGTACCTAAAGACGGGCCGTCGGCGGGCATAACCATCGTGTCCTCAATGCTTTCCGCACTGAGGAAGCAGCCTCTCCGCAAGGGAGTCGCAATGACTGGGGAAATGACATTGAGGGGGAAGGTGCTGCCAGTTGGAGGCATCAAGGAGAAGATTCTCGCAGCCAAGAGGGCTGGAGTGAAGACCATCATCATCTCCGAGGAGAACCGCAAGGATATCGAGGACATCAACGAGGTGTACATCAAGGGATTGAACTTCGTCTATGTCAATACTATCGACGACGTGGTCAAGGCCGTTTTCGCCTGAAGCCGCGCCTTCTGAAAACATAAGTGATGGATGTCAGGATTGAAGCCTCCTGGAAGGAGGCGCTCAGAGAGGAATTCGGGAAGCCGTATTTCATGTCTCTTGCACAGCAGCTCCACAGGGAGAAAGCTGAGGGAAGGCTTATTTTCCCTCCGGGCAATGAGATTTTCAAGGCTTTCGAACTGACCCCGGTGGACAAGGTGAAAGTGGTGATTCTCGGACAGGACCCTTACCACGGACCGGGTCAGGCCATGGGACTTTCGTTCTCCGTCCCTGCCGATGTTCCGGCCCCGCCGTCCCTGAAGAATATCTTCAAGGAGATTGAGACCGACCTTGGAATCAGGATGAGCGGCTGCCCGGACCTGAGGAAATGGGCGGAACAGGGAGTTCTTCTGCTCAATGCCGTCCTCACCGTGAGATGCGGGGAGCCCGCATCCCACAGCCGCATCGGCTGGCAGGAGTTCACCGACGCCGTAATACGTTATCTTTCAGATAATCGCGAAGGGATTGTCTTCCTTCTATGGGGCAATTACGCAAGATCAAAGAAAAATCTGATCGACACTTCCCGACACACCGTCCTGGAGGCGGCTCACCCTTCCCCGCTGGCGCGCGGGGCTTTCTTCGGATGCAGGCATTTCTCCAGGACAAATGAAATCCTAACAGCCGAGGGCAAAACACCAATAGACTGGCAACTGTAAATCATCTTATATGAGCAAGGCATTGTTCCCCGGGTCCTTCGACCCGTTTACCGCAGGGCATCTCAACATTCTCAAGAGGGCTCTCACGATGTTTGACGAAGTAGTGGTAGCAGTCGGCATCAACCAGGACAAACGCGGCTTCTTCGACATGGACCAGAGACTCGACATCATCGGCCAGGCCGTCAAAGGCATCGAGGGAGTGAGCATCATCAAATATGACAATCTTACCGTGGACAAATGCAGGGAACTGGGAATCAGGCATATTGTGCGCGGTGTCAGGAATATGATTGATTTCGAGACGGAACGCTCCATAGCCGATGCCAACAGGAGGCTCGCCCCAGATGTGGAGACCATCATCATCCCTACAGCACAGGAGTTTGCGCATATCTCGTCATCGGCCGTGCGCGACATCCTCCGCCATCACGGGGACACTTCCCTCTTCCTCAGCGAAGGAGTGGTTCTGCCTGAGGTGAAATAATCTCCGACAATGATGAAACACATTGAAATATCGGCAGTTGCAATACTGGCAGCATTGCTGTCAATGTTGCCGGAGCCGGATTGCCGGGCCGCTGACAGCATTGTCCTGGACAGGATTGAGGCTGCCGCACCGGACTCTTCCGCATTGAAGGCGCTGTCCGCAAAACTCGAGACATACGTCAAGGCTATTGAAGGCCTCCCTGCCGAAGAACAGGCTGCGGAATGCGACTTCCTGATTTCAAGCTGCAATGAGCAGGCGACACGGCAATTCGTGGCAACGTGGCTTTACCGCCATTATTACTCCTCCAAGATAATGGGAGTGGAGGCAGTCGCAGTCCACATTGTGGATAAATGGTTCACAAGCGGGAACGCGAGGCCTGAGAGCGATATTGAGCTGATGAATGCCAGGATCTTCGCTGATTTCAACAGGGCCTCCCTCGTGGGAATGCCGGCTCCGGGTCTTACATTGAAGAACAGGGCCGGAGAGGATGTCGAGCTGTTCGGGGGCAATGATTCAGTACAGAAGAAAAGGGAGTCAAGGTACAGCGTACTGTATTTCTACGATACTGGCTGCGCGAACTGCCTGATCCAGTCCATCATGCTTCGCAATACCCTTAAGGATATCAAGTTGAATCTCAGGCTGATAGCCGTTTACACCGGCTGCGACTCCCTGGCCTGGGACAAATATGTCGGAGAGAAGTTGAGCCCAATGCCTGAGGCCGTGGAGACAATGCATCTCTGGGACCCGGAGATGGACTCGGATTTCCAGAGAAAATACGGTATCCTGCAGACTCCGGGAATGTTCCTCATTGACAGGGACGGAATCATCGTCGGAAGGAAACTTGATGCAGGGACATTGGCAATGATGGCGGATGACCTGGCAGAGGAGGAGAATTACAGTTACGGGAATCCGGAGTCAGAGGCTCTGTTTGACAAGCTGTTCTCCACCTTCGAAGGGGAACCGGGCCTGAAGGAGATCAATTCTGTCACTGACCTTCTTGCTTCAAGAACAGCGGGGTCCCCTGCATTCAGGACCACAATGGGAGACCTTCTTTATTACTACTCAGAGCAGCTGACGGGAAAATACAAGGAAGGCAGCGCCTATCTCATTGATAATTACATACTTCCAAACAGGGAAATATGGAGCTCGGAGCACGATTCCCTCTGCGTCCTGTCGTATGCGGACTCATATCTGTCCATCATCTCGAAGGCAAAGCCGGGTTCGGAGATTCCGGACATAAGGGTCACCGGGGTTATGGCAAGGAAGCAGATTCCCGGCAAGTATCTTGAAAGCGGCGACGGGCCCGAGGCCAGGTTCAGGACTTACAGGCTCGACAGGCTGAAACCAGGCACCTTCATTTTCATATTCAACAGCATGTGTTCCGGCTGTCTGCTCGATCTTGAGGCTATAAACAGCACAATGAAAGAGGAGCCCAAGCTCAGGGTTCTGCTAGTAGATACCCTGAATCTTGACCCGGAAGCGGACAGTGAGGCGGAAAGGCTGTTCGAGGCTTTCGACCTGTCGATTTTCCCTTACATCCTGAAGACGGGCAGAAAGGGCAAGGTTGCTGAAAGATATCTGGAGGCCACGGATGTAAGAAGGCCGTAACTGCAGGCTTACTGCAATGTCAATCGGGCACATCCCACCTTGCGGCTGTCCGTGCCTATCATTATGTCGAAATCCCCGGGCTCCACAACGAATCTTGCGGACAGCGGCTCAGACAAGCCGGAAAGATTGTACTGGTCCACTGAATGCCAGCCGAGCATGTCAGGGGTAATGTCGAATTCAATCTCAGCACTTTCGCCAGCCTTGAGGAACACCCTCCTGAAGCCTTTGAGCTCCTTGACCGGACGGGTTTCCGACGATACGACATCTCTGATATAGAGCTGTGCCACCTCATATCCGTCATATTCGCCCGTATTGCTGACCGTAACCTTGGCCTTGACCGCTCCATTCACAGTCATCACAGTGTCGGACAATGCAACGGGAGAATACTCAAAGGTAGTATAACTCAGGCCGTAACCGAAAGGATAGAGTGGCTCGTTAGGGCAATCAATCCAGTTGCTGGCATATCTGCGATAATCCTTGCTGTATGCATCCCTGCCGGTATTCTTCATATTGTAATAAACCGGAATCTGGCCGACGCTGCATGGGAATGACATAGTAAGTTTTCCCGAAGGATTCACATCTCCGAAAAGGACATCCGTGATGGCATCAGCCGCTTCAGAACCGCCGAACCAGGTCTGCAGGATGGAGGTCATTGCCTCATTTTCCCAGGCAAGCATCATCGGACGGCCGGAGAAGAGCACCAGGACAACCGGCTTTCCGGTCCCGGTCAAAGCTTTCAGCAGTTTCTTCTGGCATTCCGGAAGGCTTATGTCGGTTCGGGAGCCGGATTCTCCGCTCATATTGGCGGCTTCTCCCATTGCGGCAACAACAACATCCGAATTCCTGGCGGCGGACACGGCCTCACTGATCATTTCATCCAGAGGACGCCTGTCCCATCGGGAGGCCTTCCCGGGCGTCACTATCTTTTCCAATCTCTCATCTTCAAGGATATTGCAGCCCTTCGCATATTTGAGGCTGATTCCATCCATCCTGCGCATCTCGTCCAGAAGTGAAGGATAACTATCCCTGGCTGCGACAGCCCAGCATCCCTGATACTGTACACCGGCATCTGCAAGAGGGCCGACAAGAGCCAGCTTCAGATTTTTGCCGAGCGGAAGCAGCTGCCTGCCGTCAACCTTCCCGTTCTTCAGAAGCACAAAAGTCGAAGCGGCTATCCTGCGGGCTTCAGCACGATTCTCCTCAGTGTATATTCTCTGTTTTCTGGTCGGGTCAAGATATTTGTAAGGGTCGCTGAAAAGGCCGAGTTTCCATTTCGCCTCGAGAATGCGGCGGCAGGCTGCATCTATCTGCCTCATTTTAATCTCCCCTCTTTCAAGTGCCCCGCCAAGGGTCATGCAGCCCGCAGTCACCATATCCATGTCCAGACCTGCATTCAGAGACATCACGGCAGCCTCCTCTCTGGATTCCGCAGCCCTGTGATTGACAAGTTCTCCGACAGCATTGTAGTCGGAAACCACAAAACCGTCAAAGCCCCACTGATTCCGCAGCACTTCGGTAAGAAGCCACCTGTTAGCGGTGGAAGGACAGCCGTTCAGATCATTGAAGGATGTCATCACCGAAGCAACGCCCTCTTCGACGGCTGCCTTGTACGGAGGGAAATACTCGTTGTACATGCGTGCAGGGCTCATGTCGACCTCGCGATAGTCTCTGCCGGACTCTGATGCTCCATAAAGGGCGAAATGCTTCAGACAGGCCAGCATATCGCTGTCTTCGGAATAGTCACCGTCGCCCTGATAACCCCGTACCATGGCGCGCGCATAGAGGCTTCCCAGATACGGGTCCTCACCGAAGCCTTCGGCGCAACGTCCCCATCTCGGATCACGGGCAATGTCAACCATCGGATTGAAAGTCCAGTTGATGCCGTCCGCCGTAGCCTCAATCGCTGCAATCCTTGCAGCAAGACGCGCATCCTCCGGACTCCACGAGCAGGCAAGGCCCAATGGAATAGGGAATACTGTCTCGTGTCCGTGTATCACATCCAGTCCGACAAGAAGCGGAATCCCCAGACGGGACTCCTCCACGGCAGTTTTCTGATATAAAAGGACATTCTCATACCCATAAGTATTCAGGATAGCACCGACTCTCCCGGCCCTGATGTCTTCCAGGACATTTTCACATTTTTGATTGCCTGTTACCACTGATGTGTTCGGAACAGAAGGAAGATTCATCTGCCCCAATTTCTCCTCCAGAGTCATGCGGGACATCAGATCGCTGATGAAGGAATCCATTTCCTTCTCAGATGCTCCTTTATGGGAGCAGGAACAAATAAGCAATGCGACAAAGGCCAGGGATGCCGCCCACATTTGAGAATGTCTCTTTTCCATCATTTTCCTGTATTCAGTTGTTTGAAAATTACTATCTCTTCAGATCTGTACGGAGTGCCGCCGGGATGACGTTCTTCCATGCCAAATGTACTCAAAATATATGTCATATACAACTCTGACATCCTGCACAGGCTGTCGTCGCAGTTCTACCTGGGCGTTCCGCTTGAGATGAAGCCGGACTTCCTCGATGGCATCGTGGCATCGCTTCAAGACATGGAAGCAGTCAAGCACGATGGTCGCGTTCGGGAAGACAGATGAGATGATTGCCCGCATGCTACTGGACAGAAACTTACCTCAATGGTGTAGCAGGTTACAAGGTACAGTCCAACGTATCAGGATATAAAGACAACTGGATTTTCCTCCCTAAGGCGGGCATGCGGGACGGAACCACATTGTCGGGTAAGGGAAGCAACGCTACATATTGGTCATCGAACTATAACAAAACCTATCCAAGGACTGCTTATGCATATTGTCTGCCATTTGCTAACGTAGGAGCTTCGTCTCGTTATTCAGCTGAGATTCTCTCCCATGAGAAGGACATACATGATGCAGTCAATTCCGTCGGAGGTCATGAACTTGCAGGTGGAACGCCTTTCCAGGATACTGCTGTCCTCAACCCGGAAAGAAACCTGATAATATGTTTACAGCTCCTTCATATTGGCCGGATCCTCGTGGGCCCACTGCATGACCTCCTTTATCTGAGCATCGGTCGCATGGCCACTTATATAGCTGAACAACAACTCCTTATCCATATAACTACTTTATATCCTTATAGTACTTCCTCAGGATTTTGAGAATGGGCTTCTCAATGGATTTCTCCCAGAGCGAGTAACCGTTGTCATTCGGATGAACCCCATCGGCTGTCGAGGATTCCCCATTGTGCAGGGCAGCATCAGGCTTGATGTAATATACGTCCTTGTATTCCCTGCATATTTCCGTCATAAGACTGTCAGACAGACTGCGGCGTCCTCCGAATTCTTTCTGGGCCGAAGTGTCGAAATTCTCCATCTCCCAGTAAATTGTGCGCTGCACTATGATCGGCTTGCCAGGATGAGCCTTCACCATCCTGTCAATGAATGGACGGAGACGCTCTTTAATCATAGGTATATTCGGATTGGAGAATGGATCGAACACATAGGCATCCGCATCTACTTCCTCGAGGACATCGGCGAAATAAGGCTGCATCTTGCAATTGCCGCTGAAACCGAGTGTAATGGGCTGCAGACCTGTACGGCGCATGAACTGAACGGGGTATGACATGCCGGAACGGGCCGTGCTGATGCCGTGCGTGAAACTGCTGCCGTGAAAAACTATCTTATGCCTGAAAGGAGATTCCATCGGGTCAATGTGGGAAGCCCTGGAAACACAGACCTTGCAGGATTTGATATCAGTGTAGAGCGGGAGATAGAGCAGACACTCTTTCTCGCCTTCCGCCATGCATTTCACAATGGTACGGACAGTCTCCTTGTTTTTATGGTCGCGCGGGAAGTCACACATCCCGGCCCAAAGCCATTTCCCGTCCTTCCTGATGTAGAGGTCAAAGCCCCTGTAAGAGCGATAGGAATCCCCGCTTGCCTCGTCGAAGTCCATCTTCACGCCCACGGCATCCGCATCGGTCGTAAAAAGGACGGCAAGGCCCGCAGCGCAGCGGCATTGCATGTTCTCTCCCCTGGTAAAGCCCTTGAACCGGCAGGTGTCAATCCTGTGGTAAGGATTCGGGGTATCGTAGAATGCCTTGCCCACGAGATTGAGTTCCGAAGCCTCGACTTCGAGATTCCACGCCGGATTCTGCGCATAAAGCGGAAGTGTCATCATCAAAATGACGACTATTGGCAGCAACTTCTTCATTTCTAAATACACTTTGTATGATAAAACTCATTAACACAAACAGTATCAATACCTTAAGGTAGTCTTTCATTGCAATCTTCAGGGCCTTCAGCACCTTGGAAATATGGGATGATATTTTGAAATCCAGGTCCTGAATTTTCCACAATGACACCTCAGCAGGAGCCGATGCACGGTTACGTCATAATGCAGAAAATGAGCGAATAGTGCAATGGCGGGAGTCCGTCCTCGGTCAAACAAGCATTATTGCATTGATGTTCCTTCCGCAGGAGTTTCCCTCGCGGCGTGCCGAATAGAACCTTTCATCAATGTAGGTATCAATGTCCGAAACGCTTATGTTCCCTCCTGCCACTCCGCACTCGATAAGTGAATGGCGCACGCACTCCTTCAGGTCAAGGTGATGGCCGCCTTCCATCGTCCCTTCCTTCCTCGCTCCCCTGAATGACCATACCCTGTCTATCGGGAATCCTGATTCCTTGAACGTCAGGGCCACCTCCTCCCCTACCTGGAAGCTGTCATAGCCGATGCCCGGACCTATAACGGCCAGGATATCCTCCGGATGGGAACCGAACAGGCGGCACATTTCCAGCACGGTCTTCTTGCTGATCATGTTGACCGTCCCTCTCCATCCGCTATGCGCCGCACCTATGGCCTTGTGCACCGGGTCGTAAAGCAGAACCGGTATGCAGTCCGCCGTCCTGACACCGATGGCGACACCCGGAAGGTCCGTCACCAGGGCATCCACCCCTTCGAGGTCCTCCCTTGTGAGTCCCGGCCTGTTCACATGTGCAACCACCGTCGAGTGGGTCTGGTGCGGCTGCACCACTGCACAGGGCAGCGGCACGTCCCGGCCAGCGGTG
>JAXDUM010000068.1:0-13245 GCA_034089285.1 Candidatus Cryptobacteroides sp. | reverse complement strand
ATTGTATACACCTCCGACCAGGGCTTCTACATGGGCGAGCACGGCTGGTTCGACAAGCGTTTCATGTACGAGGAGTCTATGCATACCCCATTGATAATGAGACTTCCGGAAGGCTTTGACCGCCGCGGGGAAGTCAAGGATATGGTGCAGAACATTGACTTTGCCCCGACCTTCCTCGAACTTGCCGGAGTCAGGGTTCCGGAGGAAATGCACGGAATCTCCCTCGTCCCGCTCCTGAAAGGGGAGAAGCTGGACAGGAAGTCATTGTTCTACCACTTCTACGAATATCCTGCCGAGCACATGGTAATGAGACATTTCGGAGTGAGGACGGAAAGGTACAAACTAATAAGGTTCTACGGTGACGGGGAATTCTACGAGCTTTACGACCTGGAGAATGACCCGGCCGAGCTTCATAATCTCTACGGAAAGCCGGAATATGAGAATCTCGCTGACAGCCTGAAAGTTGAGCTGGCGAGACTGCGGGAAGAGTACGGCGACACCGAGGGCACGATGTGAAAAATACGGAAAAATTCTTCATGAAAAGGAATTTTTGCCTAAATTTGCATCCCTGATAAACGTTAACAAATAACATAAGTTCCGTGCGAGCGGGACATTAACCAAATCAGGTATGAACACAAAGTATGTCTTCGTCACCGGAGGTGTAGCCTCCTCCCTCGGTAAAGGAATCATTGCCGCATCATTGGCTAAGCTTCTACAGGCCAGGGGATTAAGAGTCACCATCCAGAAATTTGACCCCTACATCAACATAGACCCGGGTACATTGAATCCCTATGAGCACGGCGAGTGCTACGTTACGGATGACGGTGCGGAGACAGACCTCGACCTAGGGCATTACGAGAGATTTCTGGGCGTTCATATGACCAAGGCAAACAATGTCACCACCGGCAAGGTTTACCATACCGTCATAACCAAGGAGCGCGAGGGCGCATATCTCGGCAAGACGGTCCAGATCATTCCCCACATCACTGATGAAATCAAGAGAAGGATGCTGCTTCTCGGCAAGACCGGCCAGTTCGACATCATCATCACCGAAGTCGGCGGTACCGTCGGCGACATGGAGTCCCAGCCCTTCCTTGAGGCCATAAGGCAACTCCAGTGGGAAATGCCTGAGGAGGATCTGGCCAGCATTCACCTGACTCTCGTGCCATATCTGAGAGCGGCCAAGGAGCTCAAGACCAAGCCTACCCAGCATTCGGTCCAGATGCTCCAGCAGGCCGGTGTTCACCCTGATGTCATCGTCTGCCGCACGGAGAAGGAGCTGACTCCGGAAATCAGAAGGAAGGTCGCTCTTTTCTGCAATGTAAAGCCCGGTCACGTGATCCAGTCAATAGACGCCCCTTCCATCTACCAGGTTCCGCTCAATATGGAGCATGAGGGTCTGGACGAGATGATACTCAGCCATTTCGGCCTCAATCACCTGCCGGAACCGGACTTCACGAAGCTCAATGCCTTCCTTGACCGGCTCTACAACCCGAAGCGTCACGTCGACATTGCCCTGGTCGGCAAATACGTGGAGCTTCAGGATGCCTACAAGTCAATTCTGGAGTCATTCGTGCACGCCGGTGCCGCCAATGAATGCGAGGTGAAGGTGCATACCATTCAGAGTGAGCACATTGACGCTTCCAACGTGGCTGAGAAACTCTCCGGAATGGATGCCGTCCTGGTGGCTCCGGGATTCGGCGAGAGGGGTCTGGAGGGAAAGATCGCAGCCATCAGGTATGTCCGCGAGCATGACATTCCGTTCTTCGGAATCTGTCTCGGAATGCAGATGTGCGTGGTGGAATTCGCACGCAATGTGCTTGGCCTTCAGGGAGCAGCGTCCACTGAGCTGGATCCGGCCACTCCATATCCTGTAATTGACCTGATGGAGGACCAGAAGAGCACCACCATCAAAGGGGGAACAATGCGTCTGGGCGCATATTCCTGCCGTCTGGACAAGGACTCCCTGGCCTTCAGAATATACGGCTCAGAGATTGTAAGTGAAAGACACAGACATAGATACGAGTTCAATGGGGATTACCTCGAGAGAATGGAGGCAGCCGGAATGAAGGCTTCGGGACGCAATCCGGAGACCGGTCTGGTGGAGATTGTGGAGATACCTTCGCATCCGTTCTTCATCGGAGTCCAGTTCCATCCTGAACTCAAGAGCACCCCTGAGGTACCTCAGCCGATTTTCGTGGCGTTCGTAAAGGCTGCCATCGCAAACCGCGCGAAGAGGGAGCCGCAGGAATAAATTATTCGAGACAATGATATTGAAACGACTTGCCAAACTTCTGGCATTATTGCCGCTGATATTCAACCTCTCCTGTGCGGATGCGGGTGTGAAGCACTATAAATTGCAGGTAGTCAATACTTTCCCGCATGACAGGACTTCCTATACACAGGGCCTCTTCTTTTATGACGGAAATATGTACGAGAGTACGGGCCTGAACGGGAAATCCACATTCAGGAAGGTTGAAATCAAGACGGGCAAGGCGCTTTCAAGGCTCGATTTCGACAGGAAGTACTTCCTGGAGGGCTCTGTGGAGAAGGACGGGAACATATATATGCTTACCTGGGAGAACAATCTGGCCTTCGTGTATGATGCGGCCACCCTCCGGTACAAGGCATCCTATTCCTATCCCCGCGAGGGATGGGGGCTTACGACAGACGGAAAGTCCCTGATAGCCAGTGACGGGTCCTCGTATCTCTATTTCATGGACGATGCCTTCAATGTGCAGAGAAAGCTCAATGTCAGGATGGAGGGAAGGCCTGTGAAGTTTCTCAATGAACTCGAGTACATCGACGGGCGCATCTGGGCCAATGTATATATGTCGGATATGATTCTCATCATCAATCCGTCAAGCGGAAACGTGGAGGGAGTCATTGACTGTACAGGGCTGTTGCCCAGGCAGTTGCGTTTCGACGATACGGATGTGCTGAACGGCATTGCGCACAATCCGGAGGACGGCAGGATCTATCTTACGGGGAAGAACTGGTGCCGTCTTTACGAAGTGAAGATAGTGGAAAAATAGTCCCGCGCCTGCGGGTACAGAATATATTATTAACCAAGCTTGGGGTACTGAGGAGGGCATTGAGGCCGATCCGAAGTTGAGATTATACCCATTAACCTGATTCGGTCAATACCGACGTAGGGAACGCTGATCTCATGCGCCGCTGTGCGCGCCCCTTGCATAAACTCAAAATTATGCGAGGTTTATTTTTTATCCTTACTGCCGCAATCGCAGCGGCGCCGGCATTCGCCGGAAATCCAGCCACCGGAAATGATGGGGTGGGAGACAGCCACGACAAGGTGGAAAAGCTTGACAGCGTGATAGTTTCCGCCTCCAGGGCAGGCAAATCGACTCCAGTGACCTACACGATGGTCGGAAAGGAGCAGCTCAGGTCTTCCAACCCGATCAATTCCCTTCCAATGCAGCTCAATCTGACACCTTCTGTTGTCGCTGTAAATGAGGGAGGTACGGGAATCGGCTACTCCAAGATGACAGTCAGGGGCTCGAAAGGTTCCCAGATCAATGTCACCCTGAACGGCATCACCCTCAATGATGCGGAGTCCCAGGAGGTGTTCTGGGTCAATATCCCGTCATTGTCCAACATCCTGAGTTCCGTGCAGGTACAGCGCGGTCTCGGTACATCTGCAAATGGTGCGGGAGCATTCGGAGCCAGCATCAACATGAGCACCGCCGCGGTCGGCATTGAACCTTATGCCGCTTTCGACGTGGCCGCAGGTTCGTACAACACATTCATGACCACCGTGTCCGCCGGCACAGGTCTCACCCGTTCAGGTGTATATTTCGATGTCGCATATTCGAGGAACTACACCGACGGATACATCCGCAACGCCAAGGCCAAGGTTCAGTCCGCATTTGCCGCCCTGGGCTGGATGAATGAGCGCAACTCATTGAAACTCACATATCTTATGGGAGACCAGCATACAGGCATCACCTGGAACGGCATTGACATTTCAATGGCTTATGACAAGGAGGACCGCAAGTACAATGAGGCTGGCCAGTACTATGACGAACTCGGGAATGTCAGGTACTATGACAATGACACCGACAACTACACCCAGCATCATCTCCAGCTCAACTACACCCGCCAGTTCGGGGAAAGGGTTTACTGGAGCACCACGTTGAACTGGACCAAGGGCGACGGCTGGTATGAGAACTACAAGGCAGACAAGAAGTTCACCAAATACGGCTTCCCGTCCGATTTCACCTTCACCCGCGACGGAGTCGAATACACGGCTTCTTCGAAGAGCGACTTCATCATCCGCAAGTCCATGGCGAACAACTATTATGTTGTCAATTCCGACGTGAAATACAAGGGGGACAAGCTGAACATAACCGGCGGCGTGAACCTTTCCCAGTACAACGGCAACCATTATGGTGAAGTGCTCTGGAATGAGATACTTGGCGACGAATACGACTATGACGGCAGATATCCTGTCAGCGCTGAGAACGAGTGGTACTACAGCAGGAGCATAAAGCGGGAGGCCAATTTGTTCGCAAGAGCCGAATATTCTCCGCTTTCCTGGCTCACGGCCTATCTCGACCTGCAGTACAGGGGAGTTTCCCTGAAAATGTCCGGTATCGACGATGAGGACGATCTGGATATCGGCTACAGGACCAGCTGGAATTTCTTCAACCCGAGGGCCGGCCTTACTTTCCGCAAGGATTATCACAAGGCTTATGTGAGCGCTGCCCTGGGCAATCGCGAACCTGGCAGGAGCGATATCAAGGAAGTCATCATCACCAACAATCTGGGCGGGTCCAGGCCGGATCTGAAGCCGGAGAAGATGGTCGATGTCGAGATTGGCTACGAGTTCGCATCGGAGAAGGTCACGGCAAGCGCCAATCTTTACTTCATGGAATACTTCGACATGCTTCTCGAAACCGGCCGTCTTTCGGATGTCGGATATGCCATCAAGGAGAATGTCGGCAGGGCTTACAGGAGGGGCGCAGAACTGGCTGTGGCCTGGCAGGCCGCTCCATGGGTAAGGCTTGACGCCAATGCCACATTGAGCATGAACAGGATCAGGAACTATGTCGAGTACTATACGGTAATCGATGAGGACTGGAATGAAAAAGGCCAGAAGGCTGTCGAGTACGGAACCACGAGAATGCTTATGTCACCTTCGGTGGTCGGATTTGTCCAGCTTACCTTCAACCCATTCCGGACTGTCTGCAGCAACTCGTTGAAAACCACCGCTTTGACCCTGAATGGAAAGTATGTCGGAAAGCAGTTCCTTGACAATACCGCAACAGAAAGCCGCAGTATTCCGGGCTATTATGTGATGAACCTTTCGCTTACTCACGAGTTCAGCCTCCGCCACGGAAAACTCGGTCTCGGTGCCTATGTCAACAACCTGCTGAACAATATGTACATCGCTGACGGATGGTGCTGGAAGAACATGATGGAGAACGACGGCTCTATTGTGGACGGCGTGGGCGTATTCCCTCAGGCTCCTGCAAACTTCATGATAAGGGCTTCCTATAAATTCTGATTGAAATGATGCTTTCGTGCGGCCACCAAGGTACTTGGCGGCCGTATTTTTTATATCCTATTGATTTTTTGCATTTATTGTCTATATTTGTAAATGAACTTAATAAAATGTAATATGAAAAAGAAACTATTTATCTGGATGGCGGCAGCCTTTACCGCACTCATGGCCGCCATGGTTTCCTGTGAGACACCCGACGTGGGAGAGAATGAGGATGATGGGAATAATGGGGATGAACCGGCCAATGTGGATGTTTCAATGACTGGGATATGGACAATTGACCCGGATGCCATTTCTGGCCTCTCCGGTCTTTATATCCATCAGTTCAGGATTAATGAGGACGGAACCGGTGAGGTGCTTTATGTTGATCTGAATAATACCGAATTCCTTTACGATTATACCGTAAAACTCACTGTCAAGGAAGATGACAACAGCATCGAATTCACCATTGATGATGTGACACCTGAAACAAAAGTGTCTGTAAAATATCAGCTGGATGAGCAGAACCGGCTCAATCTTGCTTTTGGAGATGCAGGCACAGCTTATACCTACATAAAGGCGGAGGAATGGGGTGACTTCGGCCTCACCACGGTCTTTACCGGCAGCTGGGTGTCTGATGACAGCTATGACAAGATGTATCTGAATGTGGAGGAATACGGGTTTCTGGAGAGGGGCTCTCATGGCGTATATGTGGACAAGGACAATAACGAATATCCTTGTAAGGTAATGCAGGCTCATGATGCGATAAAATATTATGAGCTGAGTCTCTTCAATCTCATTGAAGGACCTGAGTCCGGTGAAGAGATGGCCGTCCCTTTAAATATGAATGGTTGGAACAACTATTCACATTTCACTGATCCTGTGCGGGATGGAGATAAACTTAAAGTGAATGTGGAAGGTATTCAGCGTACCCTCAAGCCAATGAAGGAGTGGCCGTTCAGTAATTTTGATGACATTTACACACCTCCGGGACCAGGAGAACAAGGTTAGTTGGATGTTTATCTGTTAAGCGACAATGAGAATTGACATACTGTCGGTAGTCCCGGAGCTCCTGGACTCGCCTTTGAGTTATTCGATAGTCGGCCGGGCCATTAAGAAGGGCCTGGTCGAAATTCATGTGCACAATATCCGCAAGCACGGAATCGGGCCGCGCCAGACGGTGGACGACTACTGCTATGGCGGCGATGCCGGTATGGTGATGATGGTCGAGCCTGTGTTCAGGATGATAAATGAACTCACGGCCGAGAGGCATTATGATGAGATCATCTATATGTCTCCGGATGGGGAACAGCTGACCCAGGGCATTTCCAATGAACTGTCTCTGAAGGAGAACATCATCATTCTCTGCGGTCATTACAAGGGTATCGATGAGCGTATCAGGGAGCATCTGATAACCAGGGAGATCTCAGTCGGAGACTATGTGGTCAGCGGGGGAGAGATTCCGGCCGCATTGCTTGCGGATTCCATCGTGAGACTCATTCCCGGTGCATTGACAGACGAGACATCGGCCCTCAGCGACAGCTTCCAGGACGGTCTGGTGTCGCCTCCTGTATATACCCGCCCGGCGGAGTTCAACGGATGGAAGGTGCCGGATGTCCTGCTCAGCGGAAATCCGAGGCTGATTCAGGAATGGCAGATGCAGCAGGCTCTGGAGCGTACCAGACGCCTCCGCCCGCATCTTCTGGACGGGGAATAAGAGGCTTCTTTACAAAATCTTAAAACTTTTTAATGAAAAATTTGCAGATTGAAATATTTGCCGTATATTTGCATTCGCAAAAGATAAAACGATTAAAGAATTTTTAAATCGATCAGCCCATAGGGCACATAACCAACTGATAAAACCTGATTTTAGGTAACACTCGACTAATAAGACAACAACAAGGGCTGGCGCGATGTCAGCCCTTGCTGTTTGATGGTGATTATGGCTGACGACAGCGTAAAAATCCGCACAAATGTCTTTGTTTTACTATTTTTAGTTATATTTGTAATCTGTAAATATATAATTGTTTCTCATTATGAATGAAGAATTGAATCCTGGCGTACAAACTGCGCCAGATGTACTTGAAAGTCCTGTCGTCGTAGAGGCGGAGGCGGAAATGCCGAATTATTCAGAAATGTCACTTGCCGAGCTTTCGCAGCTTTTTGAGGAACTCGCCGCAAGCGAAGACAGGATGAAGAGATCTAAGGAAGCGGATGCTATCAAGGCCGCATTTTACAGGCGGCTGTCCAAGGAGCGTTCTGCAACCTTGGGAGTCGAGGAGGGTGAAGCGGCAGTGGCTGAGGAGAACGGAGAGCCCGCAGACGAGACGGTAGTTCCTGATGACGTTGAGAGTGGAGAGCAGGAGAGCGGCGATTCTGCGCCGTTGAATCCGTTTACGGCACTTGAGAACGGCTTCAAGGCCGTCTATGCCAGATACAAGAAGGAGCGTGCGGAGTTCAACCGCAGGCAGGAGGCAGAGAGGGAGGAGAATCTGGTCAGGAAGCAGGCCGTGATTGACGATCTGAAGGCCCTTGTGGAGAACCAGGAGGATCTCGGGACAGCCTTCCCGGCATTCCGTGAACTGCAGGCGAGATGGCGTGCTGTAGGGCCGGTTCCTGTACAGAGTTTCAGGAATCTGAATGACACCTATCAGTTCTATGTAGAGAAATTCTATGATAAAGTCCAGATAAACAGGGATCTGCGCGACCTTGACTTCAAGAAGAACCTCGAAGCCAAGGAGGAGTTCTGCCAGATGGCGGAGAGACTTTCCGAAAATGAGGATATCGTGGACGCTTTCAAGGAGCTCCAGAAACTCCATGAGCAGTGGAAGGAGTTCGGCCCTGTGGCCAAGGAATACAGGGATATGATATGGGACAGGTTCAAGGCTGCCACATATGTCATCAACAAGAAATACCAGGCCTATTTCGAAGCTCAGAAGGAGAAGCAGGTAGAGAATCTCGCTGCAAAGTCCGCACTCTGCGAAAAGGTCGAGGCGATAGCTGACAAGGAGGACATTTCCGGTTCGAATGAATGGAATGCGCTTTCAAAGGCCATTGAGGAGATTCAGAAGGAGTGGAAGACCATTGGCTTCGCATCCAAGAAGGAGAACCAGAAGATTTACGACCGCTTCCGCGCCGCCTGCGACAAGTTCTTTGCCCGCAAGCGCGAGTTCTATGTGCAGTTCAAGGACAGCATGAACTCCAACCTTGAGAAGAAGATGGCCATCATCGAGGAGGCAGAGAGCCTGAAGGACAGCACGGAATGGAAGAAGACCGCAGACAGGCTGATCAATCTCCAGAACCAGTGGAAGGAAATCGGCGCTGTGCCCCGCAAGAAGTCCGAAATGCTCTGGAAGCGTTTCAGGGCCGCCTGCGACGCATTCTTTGCAGAGAGAGACAAGCATTCAGCCGAGAACAGCTATTCGGCTAACCTGAAGGCCAAGAAGGCTCTCATTGAGGAAATCAAGGCATACGTTCCTTCTGAGGAACTGCCTGAGGCCGAGGCCCGCAAGGCATTCGCCGAGAGATGGCAGGCCATCGGTTTCGTTCCTTTCAAGGAGAAGGACAAGATCCAGGCTGCCTACAATGAGGCCATGAAGGCCAGGTTCGGCGCATCCGCAAGGGGAGGACGCCAGGCTTCCCGCGGAGGCAGTCCCGTAAGGTCCGAGAAGGACAGGCTGATCGCAAAATACAACAAGCTCCAGCAGGATATCGATACTTACGAGAACAATATCGGATTCTTCGCAATGTCCAAGAACTCCCAGCCGCTGATCCAGCAGATGCAGGAGAGGATCGAGGCTGCCAAGGCTGAACTCAAAGAGCTTGAGAACCAGATTCATACATTAGAGGAGACAGAGGAATAAGATGGACAAGAATACTATCACAGGATTCGTGCTGATCGGACTGATTCTTTTCGGTTTTACATGGTACCAGTCGAGGCAGTACGACAAGCAGATGGCCTATCAGGCTCAGCTTGATTCCATTGCAGCGGTAGAGAGGGCGGCCGGGATGGCCGCGGAGAGCATTGCTGATTCGCTTCAGGCTTCGGCGGCCGAAGAAGGTGCAGCTGCTTCTGTTCAGGGAAAAACGGCAATATACAAGGACTCCCTGCTCAACCTCGCATCCGGGGGAGAGGAAAGGATCGTCACCATTTCCAATGACAAGATCGAGGTGGCCTTCACCACGAAGGGAGCGCAGCCTTATTCTGCCAAGGTAAAGGAATACAGAAATTACGACAGCACCGACCTCTATATTTTCCGTCCGGGTGCCAGTGTGATGGGAATCGGCATCTATGCGGGCGAGACCATCAATACGAAGGATTTCTACTTCGATGTCATCGAGGCGACGGACAGTTCCGCAGCCTTCAGCCTTCAGTTTGCCGGCGGCGGAAGCATCATACAGAGATACGCCCTTTCAGAGGGTTCTTACATGATGACCAACACGCTGACATTCAAGGATATGGACAATGTAATTCCGAAGAATGCCACTTTCTGCGATTTCGACTGGGCCCTCACAATTCCGAGAATGGAGAAGGGCTATAAGAACGAGATGCAGTATTCGAAGGTCGACTATTATTTCGACGGGGAGAAGAAGCCTGAGGAGATCGGCCGCGGCAGGAATGCCTCCAAGAGAATAGAGAACAGCCTGGAGTGGTTTGCATTCCAGCAGCAGTTCTTCTCCGCCATCGTCCGCCCGGACAGCAGGTTCTCATCCGGTCAGGTATCTGTGGAATTCCACCCGGAAGATGATCCCCAGCGTAACTTGATGGACTGCGGGGCGAAGATGAGAAGCGGATTCCAGATTTCCGACAACGTGGTGATGGTCAAGGACTTCTATCTTGGACCAAACCATTATCAGACCCTTAAGTCATACGGTCGGAAATATGAGAAGATCATCCCTCTCGGAGGCTGGCTCGTGGGCTGGTTCACGAAATTCGTGATCATCCCTCTCTTCAACTTCCTGCACAGGTTCATTTCCAATTTCGGCATCATCATCCTTCTTATGACATTGTTCATAAAGATTGTGGTTCTTCCGTTCTCCTACAAGTCTTATTCTTCCTCCGCAAAGATGCAGGCCATAAAGCCGGAGATTGACAAGCTGAACGAGAAGTATCCGAAGGAGGAGGACGCCCTCAAGAAGCAGCAGGCGATGATGGACATCTACAAGCGGGCCGGAATCAACCCTATGGGAGGCTGCCTCCCTATGCTGCTCCAGTTCCCTATACTCTGGGCGATGTTCAGGTTCTTCCCGGCCTCCATAGAGCTGCGCCAGCAGTCCTTCCTCTGGGCAGACGACCTCAGCGCATACGACTCGATCATTGACTTCGGAATGAGGATTCCTCTCATCGGAGACCACATCTCGCTGTTCGCCCTGCTCATGGCCCTCTCGATGTTCTTCTACTCGAAGATTTCAATGCAGGGCCAGATGTCCGGAAATGATCCTAACACAGCGTCGATGAGATTCATGAGCGTCTATATGATGCCGATCATGATGTTCTTCATCTGTAACAGCCTCTCGTCCGGATTGAGCTACTACTACCTGCTCTCGAACCTCATAACAATGCTGGAGACCTTCATTATCAAGAAGTTCTTCGTGCGTCCCGAGGATGTTCTGGCCAGGCTCAAGGCTTCGGAAGGGAAGCCGCAGCCGAAGAGCAAATGGCAGAAGAGGCTTGAGGAGGCCCAGAAAATGCAGCAGCAGATGCTGAAGGAACAGAACAAGAAAGCGAGAAAATAATGTCGATTGCTTCTGAAATCAACAGGATAAAAAGCGGACTGCCACAAGGAGTGAATCTTGTGGCAGTTTCCAAATTCCATCCGGCCGAGGCTGTGATGGAGGCATACAATGCAGGTCAGCGCATTTTCGGAGAAAGCCGTCCGCAGGAATTTGCCGCGAAGTGCAAAGAATTGCCGGGTGATATCCAATGGCATTTCATCGGACATCTGCAGACCAACAAGCTGAAGCTTGTATTGCCTTATGTGACTATGGTTCAATCGGTTGACTCCGAGCACCTTCTGGACGCCATCAATGCCTGGGGCGTGAAGGAGGGGAGAAGGGTGAACATTCTCCTGGAACTTCATCTCGGGGCCGAGGAGACCAAGCAGGGATTCTCCGCAGAGGAAATCGATGATATTCTGTCCAGGGCCGGAGAATTTGACGGAGTGAATTTCTGCGGACTGATGGGAATGGCCACCAATACCGATGACGAGGCTGTCATCAGGGCTGATTTCCAAAGGATTGCAGATTTGCATGAAAGACTGCGCAGGGAGCATCCGGAGCTGACGGAATTCTCCTCCCTTTCAATCGGGATGTCGCACGACTACAGGATTGCATTGGATTACAATCCCACATACGTCCGGATCGGCACGGCTATTTTCGGCCCGAGGGTTTAGTAATCCTCAAAAAATAACCTGCATCATCCTTGAAAATCCGCCTGACTCAGTCCTTTCTGAGTTCGGCAATCATTGCATCCGCAACAGCTTCAGAGGCTCCGCTTCCTCCGAGGGAATTGCGGATTTCTTTGTATCCGGACAGCATTGCATTCCTGTATTCCGCATCCTCGATCAGGCGTCTTACCTCATTGACGACATTGTCAGCTGTGAAGAAGTCCTGGATCAGCTCGCGGAAGCAGGTGCGGCCGAGTATGAGATTGCCGAGACTGATGAAATTTATCCTGATAATCTGCTTCGCAATGGCGAAATTCAGCCGCATTCCCTTGTAGGCAACCACTTGCGGAGTACCTATCAGCGCTGTTTCAAGCGACGCTGTACCGGAATTCACGACTGCGGCTTCCGAATGGCGTATGACAGCGTAACTCTGGTTGAATATCACCTTCATATAGGATTCGCGCCCCTTCGTCCATTCTCTGTAATCTTCTTCCGAACGGGTAGGTGCTGCGGCTATCAGGAATTGATAATCAGCATATTGCGGGATTTCCCTGAGCTTGTCGGCGAAGGCTGCGAAGGTAGGCATCATCGTAGAGATCTCGCCGTTCCTCGAACCTGCCAGCAGGGCTATCGAAGGCCTGTCCCCGAGCGAATTGGCTCTGAGGAATTCCTCCCTGTCCATATGCATCAGCGGTGAATTGTCGATGGCGTCCAGCAGGGGATTGCCCTTGTAGATGAAATCCACGCCCTTGCCGGTAAAATATGGGATTTCAAATGGGAAGACAATGAAGAGTTTGTCCACATATGCCTTGATTTTCTTTACCCTGCTCTCCCGGGAAGCCCAGACCTTGGGGGCAATGTAATAGAATACCTTGAAGCCCTTCCTGTGGGCAAATTCTGCAACGCGGAAATTGAAGCCCGGAAAGTCAATGAGAATCACTGCGTCCGGCTGCCATTCCATAATGTCTGCGAAACAGCGCTTGAACCTGTCGGCATAGGCCCTGGCCTTGAAAAGGACCTGTACGAAACCGATCACAGCCCCGTCCCTGTAGTCCTGGACAAGTCCATTGCCGCTCTGGTTGGCCTTGTAGACCTCGTTCATGAGATTGCCTCCCCAGAATCTGATATCGGCCTCCGGGTCGCGGGCATACAGGCCCTTCATCAGATTGGAGCCGTGAAGGTCACCGGAAGCTTCACCCGCTATGATATAGTATTTCATTGTATGTCAGATTATCAGGCAAAGTTTCTGTCTATCTCCAGCTGCTCCTTCATCTCGTAGTCAGTGGAATCCATCATGCAAGGGCAGACAGCTATGTAGCCTTCTGCCGTCAGGTGGTGGTCAGCCTGACCTGTATT
>JAXDUM010000067.1:0-10271 GCA_034089285.1 Candidatus Cryptobacteroides sp. | reverse complement strand
CGGGATGTCCGGAGAGTCGATCACTCCGTGGAGAAGGGTAAGGAAGTCAGGCACGATATTGTCCACGTGGTCTGTGACAAACATCTGGTTGCAGTAGAGCTGGATCTTGTTCTTCTCCACTGACATGCGGTCCTTGATTTTCGGGAAATAAAGGATTCCGGTGAGGTTGAACGGATAGTCCACATTGAGGTGAATGTGGAAGAGCGGCTCCTCGTGGCCCGGATAGAGGGCACGGTAGAACTCCAGATAGTCCTCCTCCTTGAGTTCGGATGGCTTGCGGGTCCAGAGAGGGGCGACATTGTTGATGACATTGTCCTTGTCAGTGTCCACATATTTTCCATCCTTCCACTCCTGCTCCTTGCCGAAGATCACAGGAACCGGCATGAACTTGCAGTACTTGGAGAGAAGTCCGCTGATTCTGGACTTGGAGGCATACTCTGCGGAGTCGTCATCGAGCCAGAGAGTGATGACAGTACCCCTGTCAGCCTTTTCGCAAGGCTCAAGCTCATATTCAGGGCTGCCGTCACAGCTCCATCTCACTGCCTCGGACCCCTCCTTCCACGACAATGTCTCGATGGTAACCTTTTTGGATACCATGAAAGCGGAATAGAAACCGAGGCCGAAATGGCCGATGATGCTTCCGATCTGGTCCTTGTACTTCTCGAGGAATTCACCGGCGGAGGAGAATGCGATCTGGTTGATGTACCTGTCCACCTCCTCAGACGTCATGCCGATACCGTTATCGATGATTTTCAATGTCTTATCGTTCTCGTCCAGTTCGACGCGGACGGCAAGTTCACCGAGTTCGCCCTTGAAGTCACCGCTTGCGGCGAGGGCCTTCATCTTCTCTGAGGCATCTACCGCATTGGCTACCAACTCCCTGAGGAAGATTTCGTGATCCGAATAGAGAAACTGCTTGATGACCGGGAAAATGTTTTCCGTGGTCACACCGATTTTACCTTTGACTTCTGCCATGATATTGAATTTTTATTGTTTACAAAAAACCGTGCTGTCATTGTCCGACAGCACGGTAAGCAGAGTCAAATTATATTCCAAGCGAGGATTTATGACAATTTGGCAGGATTACAATGAGGTCTCATATGACTGCGACCCTGATTTGGAATAAGTCGCCTGGATGTAATCCTTGTACTCGTCCTTGCGCCAGAATTCAATACGCAGGTTTCCGTCCATGACAGCCTCGGAATAATGTGCCCCAGGGGTCGGAAATACAAGGTAATCATCCATTGTCCTGTATGTCATATAATAATCTCCGTCCTCAAGCCTGCGGCCTTCAAGCCGAATTTTCCAGCCATCACGGATGCCGTCCAGGTTGTCATCCACCGGTTCCGCTTCCATTGAGTAATCAAAGGTGAATTCTGTATTCAAATGCTTTTCATTCCTCCTGACAGCCCAGCGTCCGTCGTTTCTTGCAACTGTGAAACTCTCGTCACAATAAGTCCACACGGTATCCTTGTCCGCTGAAAGCGTCATTGTCAGAGGGCCTATGCGGTCACCGTTGTTATAATTGAGGATGAATGATGAACCATCCTTGAATGTGAGGGAAGTATCTGAATACAATGTGTCAAGATAGCCAATCAACGCCACTGGCCTGAGAATGCAGACATCAGCAACTTTCTCGACAAAGATAAACTCGGCATCAGGGTTATATCCTCCCCAGCTCTCCTTTGTGCAGGAAAATGTGGCAAGCATCACCACAGGAATCAATATAAGATAGTTTTTCATCATAGTCAAAATTTATCAGAAACGGCATCCAAAGCCGAAATTCAGCCCCATGAAAACAGATCCGAGACTGAGTTCAGCCAGCCCATAGACCTTCTTTCCTATTGTGTATGCAATCGGAGTAATCTGGTAATCAAATGAACATGTGGCATTGGAACCGGTTACAATGCCTACTCCGGCGGCTACTGCACCGGAAAGGGTGGTAAAACGGCTCTGGAAATAATAGAAGCGGGCCTCAGGAAGTATGTGGATGACATTAAAGGATCTGGCGTCACTTATTTCATTGCTCAATCCCTGATAGATGTCCGCACCGATCCGGGCCCACCAGATGTCCGCACCGAAAGAGAAACGGTTGAAAGGATGCGCCTCGATTCTGGCAGACAATGCAAGTCCGTCAGTGACATTGACTCTCTCGCTGTACAGGGCCTCTACTTTCGGGCCTCCGTCGCTATAGAAGAAACCTCTCAGGTATCCGTCACACACTCTGTCAGCTGCATTTGACAAAGCCCCCGCTCCCACATGCACGGAAGCATTGACCTTGAAAGGCTTAATGGGATTGAAGGCATACGATTCGGCGGATATCGACATAAGCAGGACTGCCACCGGAATCAGGAAAAGTCTATTTCTCATCGTTCATATATTCACAAAAAAGGAACCGGTCGTCCGACCGATTCCCCTAATAGATGCACCCGGAACGGGAAATGTTGCATTTCCCGGATATTACTTGTACATGAATCTCTTTATGCTCATCTTCGGAGTCTTCTCGAAAGGCTTTTCCACAATCTCGACCTTGGTCAGCTGGCTGTATGAAGGGAGAACCTTGTTGGAAGCGATCCGGATCTGCTCCGGAATGTCGGAAACTGTCTCGGGGTCGAGACCTGCCTTGCCGATGGCGTCCTGATCGAGATACACCAGGCCTACAAGTTTGGCGGAACGGTCCACCACGACGGACTCGACCACGAAATTCTGGCTGTTGATGACAGCCTCTACTTCCTCCGGATAGATATTCTGTCCGTTGGCGCTCAGAATCATGCTCTTGCTCCTTCCGCGGATGAATATATTGCCTTCAGCGTCAATGACACCGAGGTCACCCGTACGCAGATATCCGTCCTCGGTGAATGCTGAAGCGGAAGCCTCCTCATTCTTGAAATAGCCCAGGCAGATATTGTCTCCCTTGGCCTGGATTTCGCCGACCACATGCTGAGGATCCTCTGAATCGATGCGTACAGTTGCGCAGTCGACAGCCTTTCCGCAGGAGCCCGGGACATATTTGTCACAGGCCTCATATGCGAGGAGAGGAGCGGCCTCGGTCATTCCGTAACCTACGGTGTAAGGAAGCCCGAGTTTCTTGAAGCATTTCTCCACCTCAGGATTGAGCGGTGCCCCGCCCATGATGATCATCTGGATATTGCCGCCGAGCGCAGACAGGAGAGTTTCCCTTACTTTCTTGTATATAAGGCAGTTGACGCCCGGAATCGATGTCAGGAACTTGATGAGCGGCTTGCTGAGGGCCGGTTTGAGCGAGCTCTTGTAGATCTTCTCCATGACAAGCGGCACGGTGATGAGAAGGTATGGACGCACCTCCTTCATCGCCGCCAGCAGAAGTGTCGGGGAAGGGGTCTTTCCGAGGAAGGTAATGCTGGTTCCGTTGCAGAGGGGATAGAGGAACTCGAACATCAGGCCATACATGTGGGCCATCGGCAGCATTGATACCATGGTGTATTCAGAGGAGGAAGGGATGTACCTCTGTCCGAAATCGACATTGGCGCTCAAAGCCTTGTAGGTAAGCATGACTCCCTTTGGAGCGCTTGTGGTGCCGGAGGTGTAGTTGATTACCGCGAGGTCGTCCCAGTTGTCCACAGGAAATACCACATTCTCCGCAGTGAATCCCATAGGATACTTTGCTGCAAAATTGGCGGATATGGCGGAATACGCCTCCTTTATCTCATCATTGCCGTAGAGAAGGCTGAAGTCATTGACGCTGATGACGGCCTTGATGGCCGGCATTTTGGAAATGTCCAGCTTCTCCCATATATCATTGTCCGTGAAGAGAATAAGGCTCTCGGAATGATCCACGAGCCAGTTCACGCTCTCAGGTGTGAAGTCGCTCAGAATCGGCACGACCACCTTGCCGCTGGTATTGATTGCAAGGAAGGACAATGCCATCCTCGCGGTATTCTTGGCACAGACGGCTATCTTGTCCCCCTTCCTGAGCCCACAGGAATCGAAGAAAATGTGAAAGCGCTCAATCTGGGTCGCCATCTGCCCATAGGTGAATGATTCTCCGCGGAAGTTGCGGATAGCTGGTTTGTCCCAATAAAGACGGGTAGCATTCTGAAGTCTGGCAAAATAATGTTCCATATCAAGGTGTCAGTTGGTTATTCAAGCCGGCGGGTGCAAGGAGCAAGCATCGGAAAGGAGCAAGCACTGAAGAAGCCGGATTATGCAAAAATAACAATTTTCAGCGACAATGCAACAGACTTGACTCCGGAAGGCAAAATAAAAGGAGCCGACCCTTCCGGGCTGGCTCCTGAATCATATTCCATATAGGCTTACTGAACATCCGGACCCTGATCCTGAGGACCCTGCGGGCCTCCCTGCGGACCGTACTGAGGTCCCTGCGGGCCACCCTGTGCACCGGCATTCATGCTTTCCGAAGCTGCATGCCAGGCCTCCTCGAGAGCCTTGGAATGAGTGTCTATGTCAGCTATGTTCTGAGACTTCACGGCCTCCTTGAGGCTGCTCAGAGCATTGTTGATGGCATCCCTCTTGTCGGCAGGAATCTTGTCACCGTAATCCCTGAGGTTCTTCTCGGTCTGGAAGCAGAGAGCATCGGCATTGTTGATCTTGTCAACCCTCTCCCTCTCGGCCTTGTCGGCTGCCTCATTGGCCTTGGCCTCATCACGCATCCTCTGGATCTCGCTCTCGGTAAGGTTGGAAGAAGCCTCGATGCGGATCTTCTGCTCCTTGCCGGTAGCCTTGTCCTTTGCGGAAACATTGAGGATACCGTCGGCGTCGATGTCGAAAGTCACCTCGATCTGAGGGATTCCTCTAGGAGCCGGTGCGATTCCGTCAAGATGGAAGAGACCCAGCTGCTTGTTGTCCTTGGCCATAGGGCGCTCACCCTGGAGAACCTTGATTTCCACTGAAGGCTGGTTGTCCATCGCTGTGGAGAACACCTGTGACTTGGATACAGGGATGGTGGTGTTGGAGTTGATGAGCTTGGTCATCACGCCGCCGAGGGTCTCGATGCCGAGTGAAAGAGGGGTCACGTCATAGAGGATGACATCCTTCACGTCACCGGCGAGCACACCGCCCTGGATTGCTGCTCCGATAGCCACTACCTCGTCCGGGTTCACGCTCTTGTTAGGCTCCTTTCCGAAGAATTCCTTGACAAGCTCCTGCACCTTAGGGATACGGCTTGAACCGCCCACGAGGAGGACCTCGTCAATCTGTCCGGCAGTAAGATGCGCATCGGCGAGAGCCTGACGGCAAGGTACCAGTGTCCTCTGGAAGAGGTCGTAGCAGAGCTGCTCGAACTTTGCCCTTGTCAATGTCTTCACGAGATGTTTCGGAACTCCGTCAACCGGCATGATGTAAGGCAGGTTGATTTCGGTGGAAGTCTGGTTGGAAAGTTCAATCTTGGCCTTCTCTGCAGCCTCCTTGAGTCTCTGAAGAGCCATAGGATCCTTTGTAAGATCTGCTCCGCCATTCTCGGCGGCGAACTCCTGTGCAAGCCACTCGATGATCTTGTGGTCGAAGTCGTCACCTCCGAGGTGGGTATCGCCGTTGGTGGACATTACCTCGAAGAGACCGTCACCAAGGTCCATGATAGAGATATCGAATGTACCGCCACCAAGGTCGAACACAGCAACCTTCATGCTCTTGTTCATCTTGTCAAGACCGAATGCTAGAGCGGCTGCAGTAGGCTCGTTCACGATACGCTTCACATCGAGTCCGGCAATCTTTCCGGCCTCCTTGGTAGCCTGCCTCTGTGAATCGGAGAAGTATGCAGGTACAGTGATCACAGCCTCTGTGACAGGCTGGCGGAGATAGTCCTCGGCTGTCTTCTTCATCTTCTGGAGAATCATTGCCGAGATCTCCTGAGGCGTATACTGACGGCCGTCAATCTCTACCCTGGCGGCATTGTTCTCGCCCCTTACCACTGAATATGGAACTCTTTCGATTTCCTTCGTGACCTGATCGTAGGACTCACCCATGAATCTCTTGATGGAGAACACGGTATTCTTCGGATTGGTAATGGCCTGACGCTTTGCAGGGTTACCGATCTTGCGCTCGCCGCCCTCGGTGAAAGCCACTACTGAAGGCGTGGTTCTCTGACCTTCGTTGTTGATGATGACTGTTGGCTGGTTACCTTCCATAACCGCAACGCAGGAATTGGTAGTTCCCAAGTCGATTCCAATAATTTTTCCCATAATATAAATCTCCTGTTTTTGTCTGTCATACGGTCCGCCACCCGGCGGAATCCGTGCCGCCAACCGGCGACACCGGGTAATTAACCAATGCCGTGCCAATGCCTGACAAGGATGAAATTATGTCAATTTGTCATATTTTTGCTAACTTTGGTGTCATAATTCACGACAATATGGAATACAGAAGACTGACGGAAGCTGAATACAATGACCTCGCAGGCAGGATAATATATGAGGACAACCACATCCTTGTCATAAACAAGAGGGCCGGAGAGATAGTCCAGGGAGACAAGACCGGGGACGAGCCCCTGGGCGAAACGTACAAGGCCTTCATCGCACAGCGCGACAGCAAGCCCGGCAAGGTGTTCCTAGGGGTACCGCACCGTCTCGACAGGCCCGTCAGCGGACTGACAATACTGGCGAAGACGTCCAAGGCGCTGGAAAGGCTTTCGGCAATGTTCCGCGAAGGACAGGTCCACAAGACCTACTGGGCATTGGTATGCTCCCGTCCCGATCAGGATTCAGCCCTTCTGGAGGACTGGCTGGTCAGGAACGAGAAGATGAACAAGAGCTTCGTCTGCGCTCATCCTGAAGGCAGGAAAGATGCCAGGCTGGCAAAACTCCGGTACAGAATTCTGTGCCCTACCGAAAGATACTGGCTGGTCGAGGTGGAACTCCTGACAGGCCGCCATCACCAGATCAGATGCCAGCTGGCAGCTCACGGGGCCATCATCAAGGGAGACCTCAAATACGGGGCGCCGCGCTCCAACAGGGACGGCAGCATCTCCCTGATGGCCCGGCACGTCAGTTTCATTCACCCGGTGAAGAAGACTCCCCTGCATCTGACCGCTCCGGTCCCTTCCGGCTGGAATGGCGTTCCTGACGGACCAGCAGATCCCTCTGCTCCTTGCACCACTGTCCCGGAGTAACCTCGTAGAACAGCTTGAAGGCCATATTGAATGTGACCTGGGAATTGAAGCCTGACATTTCGGACAGTTCCCGGACCTTCAGCGACGGATCCTTGACGAACAATTCCCTGGAGAATTCCACACGGTACCTGTTCACCCATTGGCAGAAATTCAGGTTGGAGTTGTCGTTCAGGACCTTGGAAATGTAGGTCTTGTTGGATGTCAGGTCCCGTGCCATATTGTCAAGGCTGTACAGGGGATTCAGGAATGACCTGCTCTCCTCCATGTACCGGCATATCTTCTTGTACATGAACTTGTCCGTGCCGTCTCCGACATCCAGGTAAGCCGTCTTGTAAACGTCATTGTCGCATATGGGGGAGGCATCCGCAGTCCAGATCACGAAAGGGACTCCGCTGATGCTCCTGATGAAGACGACCGAGTAGGTCAGGACTGCAGCCAGGCAGCCCGGAATGGAAATCCAGAGGCCGCCCATTCCCGAGATGGCCACGGAAGCGAATGCCAGCGACCCCAGAATATTCGAGAAACTGACATATGTGCACTTTATCATAGAAATCATTATTTCCCAGCCGGAAGCCGTCATCATGAGAAACGGCACGTCCTTGAGCATATTGAAGGTGCGGAAGGCATAGCACACTGATACCGGGATTACCGAGGCGGCCGAGAGAAGAGCCATGGCCGGACGCACCAGACCGGAAATGGCCATTGCAGAGGCCGGGAGAGAAATGAGAACTGCAGCACCGGCCGAGGCCATGGATCTCTTGAAATCCCTGTAGTTGTCAGGCAGCATGAGCAGTATGGACAATGATACATTCAGGCTCATGACAGCTCCGGTCAGGAACGATTCCCAGCCGAAGGGCATGAACGCGGGAATGCTGAAAGCCAGATTCACGACGGACAAAACCCGCAATGCCGTCGCGGTGAAAGAATAACTTATGTATTTCGGCATATCCAATTTATATTAAGTTCCGCTTAGTGCAAAAGTAGATAAAAATACCGCCGGGGAAACTGTCCCCAGCGGTGGTGTATAAGATATATGCAAATATTCAAGTTTAAGATTTCTTCATTTCTTATCAGAATCGGCCACCTTCGGGCTCATTTTCCTTCCGGATTTGATGGCATCGAAGCCATTGCCATAAACTCCTGATACAGAAGAGACTGACAAGAAAGCATCATTATCTATGGTCTTTATGTACTTCAGCAGAAAATTAAGATCTGTCTTTCTTGTCACCACCATCAGCACGTGATTCTCCTTCTTGGTGTACCACCCCACAGCCGGAAGGACTGTGACTCCCCTGTGGATGTCCTTTGTGATGGCATCGGCGATTTCCTCATACTTCCGGGACATGATGAAAAGCTGGACAGACTGCTTGGAACCGGAAAGATAGAGGTCAATCACATATCCATTCACTGTAATCAGAATGAGACCGTACACCACAGTGGTGATCTTCTCCGCGAACGGCACGAGCTCACCTTCTGCCGTGTATGAAGGAACGGCGAGAGAGGAAAGAATGATGACGGCATCGATCCACAGGATGATCCTGCCCGGGGAGATATTGCGGTACTTGTTCACGATCAGTGCGATGATGTCAGTTCCGCCCGTGCTTCCGCCCTGTGACATTGACATGCCGATTCCGGCGCCGGAGAGGATTCCGCCCATTATCGTGGACATAAGCTTGCCGTTCTGGACCGACAGCGTCTCTATGATTGCGGCAGGAATCAGGTCCTGAAGCACATTCAGCCCGACAGAGGCCAGGATTATGGCGTAAATCGTCTTGCCGCCGAAGTTGGCGCCGATCACCACGAACGCCGTCACGAGGAGGATGGCATTCAGCACAAAATAGGTATAACCCATCTTGATTCCGACAGCATACTGGATGATGGAGCTCACGCCGGTGAGACCGCCTCCGATGAGGTTGTTCGGGATCATGAATATGGTCCATCCCGCAACATATATCAGGATGCCCAGGGTAAGGAGAAGATATTCCTTCCCCAGTTTCAATATTGACTTGGCTGTCATTTCTGAGTTTCTTTGGTTAATTTCTTCGCAATACCGGTCTTGATTTCATCAAAGCCCTCGCCGTACACGCCTGTCGCCGGAGAAACGCTGACGAACGCCTTGCCGTCAATCTCCTTGATGGCCTTGGTCAGTTCGCGGATCTGGGGCTTGCGGACCAGGATGAGAAGCACGTTCCTGTCCTTCCTGGTATACCAGCCGACCGCCCTGAGGGCCGTCACTCCCCTGTCAAGCTTGTTAATTATGAAATCCGCAATCTCCTCGTACTTTTCGGAGAATACCATCACCTGGAATGTGGTCTTGTTGCCCAGAAGGACGAAGTCCAGCATGAAGGAGAAGGTAATCATTGCAATATATCCGAAAATCATATCCTCGAAGCCCTTGCCCGGAACCAGGAGGACGGATGCGATGATCACGAGGTCTGAATAGAGATAGACCTTGCCCGGGGACACCGGCCAGAACTTGTTGACGATCAGCACCGCAATGTCTGTCCCGCCAGTGCTTCCGCCCCGCAGTATAATGAGGCCTATGCCCAAGGACTCCAAAATTCCTCCCACTATAGGGACAAGCAGAGCATTGTCTATATAGAGGAAATTCCCGGGCAGTGCCTTGAGGAAATCATAGGCAGGAAGAATCTCGAACAGGACGGACGAGAGGATGACAACATACACCGTCTTTATGCCGAAGCCCTTGCCCAGCACAATGGAGCCGGAAATTATCAGCAGGACATTCAGCACGAAGAAGGATATGGCCATCGGTATCGCGCCCATTGTCGCATACTGCAATATCGTGCAGGCACCGGTAAGGCCGCCGCTCGATATGTTGTTCGGTATCATGAAACTGACCCAGGCCAGGCAATACAGCAGAGTTCCGAAGGTCAGGACAACATAATCCCAGGCAACTGGAAGTACTTTCTTCAATGTCATACAAACGATTGAATGATAGACGTTTATTTAATCACGATATTCACTATCTTGCCAGGCACCACGATGACCTTGACCACCGTCTTGCCGTCCAGATACTTGTCGGTCTGAGGCATTGCCCGCACGGCAGCCTCCACCTCAGCGCGGTCCATTGACTTCGGAAGGTCTGCCGTGAACCTTGTCTTTCCGTTGAAAGAGACGGCGTAAGTGCAGCTGTTCTCGACAGTATAAG
>JAXDUM010000066.1:0-53877 GCA_034089285.1 Candidatus Cryptobacteroides sp. | reverse complement strand
CCGGCTGCGTTGACGAAAGACAGGCCAGGTACACATCTAGTTACTCAGCATCCACCCGTCCAAGAATGAGGCTTAAGTCTAAATGCCTGTTTATCGCGCGCCATGGAGATGCTTGCCGGATAATGATCTCGTGACATTCATCTGCACACCCACCCCACTGTTCTACGTACCTGTGGGGCATGTTGGCGGTGCAGATGGACACAATTCCTTTCCATTGGGACACCCTGGATGCCCTACAGGGCCTTAGAATGGCATGTCTTTGTCCAAATGAATGTCACGAAACCGGGACTTTTGCTGAATATGGCTTTGTGACAAATCTTTGCAATGTCTGTGTTTGCGTAGTGCATTGCATTTGTTTCCGTTCAAAGTCAATGACGGCACCGCCGCCGGAATATACGCCCTCCGGCGGCTAAAGGTCAAGCGCTGCGGGGAGCTCGCCCAAAGGCTCTCCTCGCGCTTGACTTTTGCCTATGTATACGTGGTTGTTCGTGCAATTCATTCATCCAGGTGCTTATCAGCGGGACTGCTAGTGTATTTCATCCTGTCGGGAATTTCAGCGTGATCCTTTGTGCAATTCATCTAGGCAGGCCAGCACCACCTGGGGCCATTGTGGACGGGTTGCCCTGCCTAGATGTAGTCATTTTCGGGACATCTAGGCAGGGTAAGGGCAATACAGATATCTGTGGCGGGGTATCCCTGCCTAGATGAATTGCACGAAAGCGAAAAGGTGGATTGTTCCCTGTTTGCAAATAAATAATCATCCTGCGTCGAGCGGATTCCTGCTGGAAGAGGTTCTCGTGACGCTGCGGGTGCTCGCCCAAAGGCTTTCCTAGCGCTTGACTGTTGCCTCGGCAACCCACTTCCGCTTGCCCAATACCCACTTTAGTTTGCCCGATAGTGGCCGACGCAGAATTTTCCGGATTTTCCCGCATTTCATTCACGCTGATGCCGTCGGAAAAGGCAATTTCCCGGTTTGGGGAAGTTGTCAAAAATTCTTCGATAAGATATTGCCTGCTTGATTGGGAACAGAGAAAAATTTCGTAACTTTGCGACGCTTTGGAGAGCGGCGCCGGAATCTTGGTGATTTGAGATAATGACCGGCTTCCCGGGTTTATGTTTGGAATGGTGGACTGAGTCCTGTCCGGAAGCCATCCACATTATCCTGCAGACCTTTGCCCTGCCCTCGGAGCAGCCTATAACGAACAGACTATAATTATGAAAGTAGCGATTTTAATGGGATCCACCAGCGACTACGATGTAATGTCAGCCGCCGTGGAGACACTTGACGCTTTTGGAGTGCCGTATGAGAAACGGGTCATAAGCGCACACAGGACACCGGACCTGATGTTTGAATATGCAAGGTCGGCCAAGGCCAATGGCATTGACGTGATTATTGCGGGAGCAGGTGGCGCGGCGCACGTGGCCGGCGTCATTGCGGGACTGACAACGGTGCCTGTAATCGGGGTTCCGATCAGAACTCAGATGATGGGAGGCCTGGATTCGCTGCTTTCGATTGTCCAGATGCCCGGCGGGATACCGGTGGCAACGGTTGCCATCAATGGAGCAAAGAATGCGGCACTGCTTGCCGTGCAGATGCTTGCGATAAAATATGAGGACCTTGCGGCCAAGCTTGAGGAGTTCCGGAAGAAACAGACACAGAAGGTATTGGACGCTGAAATCTGATGAAAGGCAATTGGAAATATGCGGTGGCGTGTTCAGGGAGTCGAATGACTACCGGAGAATGCGCCACCTGCTTTTTATTTTCAATGTAAACGCCGCCAATCAATGTCAGCGCCGCCTTTCGATATGAACGCCGCCAATCAATACGAGCGCCGCAATCAATATAAACGCCCTCCCGGCGCAAAATAAAGAACAAACAGAAACCCAACATACTGATATGCAGAATTACCGCATTTTCGTAGAAAAACATCCTGAATTTCAGGTAGAGGCAGCAAGCCTCAAGGCAGAACTGAACGAGAACCTCCAGCTCCGGCTGACAACACTCCGGCTGCTGAACGTCTATGACCTCTTCGGCTTCACTCCGGAGCTCCTTGAGAAGAGCCGCTACAGCGTTTTCGGCGAGATTGTCACCGACAGCGTCACCGACACCTGCGACCTCGAGGGCAAGAAATACATTGCCATAGAATATCTCCCGGGCCAGTTCGACCAGAGAGCCGCATCGGCTGTGGACTGCGTCCGCCTCATTGAACCTGCGGCAGAAGTCAGAATCAAGAGTTCAAAACTCATCATCCTTGACAATGACATTGACGACGCCACCCTCGGCAGAATCAGACATTATATGATCAATGCCGTTGAATCCCGCGAGAAAGACCTGGCCAAGCTCACCGACTCCGAGCAGGCCGCCGTCAAGCCGGTAGCCCTCCTCGAAGGGTTCACGAAAATGCAACCTGCTGAGTATGAGGCATATTGCCGCAAGATGGGTCTGGCAATGAATGCCGACGACCTCGGAGAAGTGGTCAAGTACTTCACCGAAGAAGGACGCGATCCCAACGAGACCGAGCTCAGAATCCTCGATACATATTGGAGCGACCATTGCCGCCACACCACATTCACCACGGAACTTGAGGAATACGGGGTCGAGGACTCCTTCGCCAAGGAGGAAATCGACGGAACCCTGAAACTCTACCTCAGGCTCCGCAAGGAACTTGGCCGCGAAGGCAAGGGCCTGAACCTCATGGACATGGCCACTATCGGCGGAAGATATCTCCGCAGCATCGGCAAACTCGACGACATGGAAGTCAGCGAGGAAAACAATGCCTGCAGCATCTATGTGGATGTAGAAGTGGACGGCCGCCTCGAGAAATGGCTGCTGATGTTCAAGAACGAAACCCACAACCACCCGACGGAAATCGAGCCGTTCGGAGGTGCCGCGACCTGTCTCGGCGGAGCAATCCGCGACCCTCTTTCCGGACGTTCATACGTATATCAGGCAATGAGGGTGACCGGAGCAGGCGATATCTACAAACCTGTGGCTGAGACACTTCCTGGCAAACTCCCGCAGTGCGTCATTACCCGCAAGGCAGCCCATGGCTACTCCAGCTACGGCAACCAGATAGGCCTTGCCACCACACACGTCAGGGAAATCTACGACGAGGGCTACACTGCCAAGCGTCTTGAAGTCGGAGCTGTGGTCGGAGCAGTGAAGGCCGACAAGGTCCGCAGAGAGTCCCCGGTGCCGGGAGACATTGTCCTCCTGCTCGGCGGAAGGACCGGACGTGACGGAATCGGAGGAGCTACAGGCTCATCCAAGGAACATACCGAGGAATCCCTCGAAACCTGCGGCAGCGAGGTCCAGAAAGGAAACGCCCCTGAGGAGAGGAAACTCCAGAGACTTTTCCGCAGGCCTGAGGTCACCAGCCTCATCAAGAAGTCCAACGACTTCGGAGCAGGCGGAGTCAGCGTTGCCATCGGAGAGCTGACGGACGGCCTCGACATCTACCTCGACAGAGTACCTGTAAAATACAGTGGACTGAACTCTACTGAATTGGCTATCAGTGAGTCACAGGAAAGAATGTCTGTAGTCGTAGCCCCTGAGGACGCCGAAAGATTCAAGGAATACTGCCGCAGCGAGAATGTGGAAGTGACCCACGTCGCTGACGTTACGGATACCAGGAGAATGAGAATGTACAATGGCGGCAGACTCGTCGTTGACCTCAAGCGCAGCTTCATCGACAGCGCTGGAGCCAGGCATTACGCCAAGGCCTGCATCGGAGCAGTCGAGGACATTGACCCGTTCCGCCGCGAAGTTGCAGGCGAGTCCCTCAAGGATAAGCTCAACAACAACCTCAAGGACCCTAACGTGGTGAGCCAGAAGGGTTTGATAGAGATGTTCGACTCCACCATCGGAAGATCTACAGTCCTTATGCCATACGGCGGGGAACTCCAGCTCACAGAGACCCAGGTCTCAGTCCAGAAACTCCCGACCGACGGATACACCGACACCGCCAGCATCATGGCCTTCGGATTCAATCCGGTCATAAGCAAATGGAGCCCTTATCACGGAGCCGCATATTCAATGGTCGAGGCCTGCGCCAAGGTAGTCGCCGCCGGCGGCCATTATGAGAAAATGCGCTTCTCCTGCCAGGAGTATTTCGAGAGAATGACACACGACCCTAAGGTCTGGGGCAAGCCGATGAGCGCCCTCCTCGGTTCTCTCAAGATGCAGATCGAACTCGGCCTCCCGTCCATCGGAGGCAAGGATTCAATGAGCGGCACATTCGAGCACATCAATGTCCCTCCGACACTTATCTCATTCGGTATCACCACGGTAGATGCCAATAAAGTAATATCTCCGGAACTCAAATGGGAGGGCAACCAGCTCTATCTCATCAAGCATACCCCGCGTGCAGACAGGATGCCGGACGTGGACCAGCTCAAGAAGAACTGGGCCTATGTCACAGAACAGATCGAGGCCGGCAACATTGTCTCGGCCTGGGCTGTAGGATTCGGCGGCGTGGCTGAGGCATTGTGCAAGATGTCCTTCGGCAATGCCTTCGGAGTCGATGTGAAAATCCCTGAAAATGAGCTTTTTGACTACAGCTACGGCTCAATCGTGGTAGAATCCGAAGGAAGCCTCGATTTCGAAAATGCGGAATATCTCGGCCTCGTGACATCCGGCGTGGACGACTGCCTCAGAATCAATGCCAAGAACATCCCTATGGCAGACCTCGTGGAAAGCGCATTCGCAGGCTACGAGAGAGTATATCCCGCTGCCAGCAAGCCTGTAATGAAGCGTCTCCTTCCTAAGGGCGCCGAGGGCGTGAAGCCTTACAAGGCCAAGAAGGCGGACCTCAAATACAAAGGAGAGAAGGTTGCGGAACCGATAGCCTACCTCCCTGTATTCCCGGGAACCAACTGCGACTACGACACTGCCAAGGCATTCCGCAAGGCCGGAGCGAAGGTGGAGATGAGCGTGTTCCGCAATCTCACCACCCAGGACATCTTCGACTCCATAGCCGAGATGAAGGCCAATATTGAAAAATGCCACATCCTGGCATTCTGCGGCGGATTCTCTGCCGGTGACGAACCGGACGGAAGCGGCAAGTTCATTGCCAATGTATTGAACAATAAGGATATAGCAGAGGCAATCGAAGGCCTCATTGCCAGAGGTGGCCTCATTCTCGGAATTTGCAACGGATTCCAGGCCCTCGTCAAGTCCGGCCTTCTTCCTTACGGACATCTCGGCTGCGTCACCAAGGACTCTCCGACATTGTTCCGCAACGACATCAACCGCCATATCTCCCAGATTGCCTGCACCCGCCTCGCGACAGTCAACTCGCCTTGGCTCTCCGGCCTGAAAATCGGAGACACATTCTCCATCGCAGTCAGCCACGGGGAAGGCAAGTTCGTTGTAAATGAGGAACTTGCGAAGGAACTCTTCGAGAATGGCCAGGTAGCGTTCCAGTATGCCGACCCTATTGACAATGCAGTCACAATGGAGTCCCCTTACAACCCGAACGGATCCTACTACGCCATCGAGGGCATCATCAGCCGTGACGGACGAATCCTCGGAAAGATGGGCCACACGGAGCGCTACGAGAACAACCTCTTCAAGAACATTGTCTCCGAGAAGGAACAGCCGCTCTTTGACAATGCCGTGAGATACTTCAGAGGAGAATAAGCTGAGCGATAACGAACAAGACAAATGAACAGGACAAACATTATCCACGACGGCGTTTCGATCAAGATTTACGAAACGGATGAGCCGGACAAGGTGATCATCAGCTTCACCGACGACATCACCGCCTACTACAAGATCAAGAAAGCCGTCATCAGGGACAAGGGCCTTTATTGCAACAACATCTCCTGCATGATATTCCGCCATCTCATCAAAGGTGGGATTCCGGTGCACTTCATCAGGCAGATTTCGGACAGGGAGCAGCTCTGCCGCAAGGTGGACGTGATTCCGATGGAAGTCATTGTACGCAATGTCATTGCCGGGTCTATGGCCCAGCGCCTCGGAATCGAGGAGGGAATGGTGCCGAACGAGACCATCTTCGACATCTGCTACAAGTCCGACGAACTCGGCGACCCGATAATCAATGACTACCACGCCATTGCCCTCGGCCTCGCCACCCGTGCGGAACTGGATGAGATATACAGCATCACGAAGAGGGTCAATGATATCCTCTACCCGCTGTTCAAGGGCATTGGCATAACGCTGGTGGACTTCAAGATTGAGTTCGGCCGGCTCCCGGACGGAAGCCTTGTGCTCGCCGACGACATTACCCCGGACAGTGCCAGATTCTGGGACATTGAGACCGGAATGAAGCTGGACAAGGACAGGTTCCGCCATGACGCAGGTAAGGTTGGCCTTGCGTATAAGACTGTATATGAGAGACTTGCATCGGTGACAGATAACAGTGATTGCGATGAATGACAATAATCAGGCTCCTTTCAGGGGCATTCACGAAGAATGCGGCGTCTTCGGCGTCTATGGCGTGAAGAATGCCGCCGAAATCACCTACTACGGCCTTCACTCCCTCCAGCACAGGGGGCAGGAAGGCTGCGGAATAGTCTCTGTCAATGATGAAGGCCAGCTCAGAAGAGTCAAGGGCCAGGGCCTCGTCACCGAGGTGTTCAACAATGACAATCTCTCCAGCCTGAAAGGCAGCATGGCAATGGGCCACGTCCGCTACTCCACGACGGGAGGCGGCGGAATCGAGAACGTCCAGCCTTTCCTCTTCAGGCACAATTCCGGAGATTTCGCATTGGCCCACAACGGCAATCTGGTCAACTCCGTCCAGCTCCGCAAATATCTCGAGGACAGGGGCAGCCTCTTCCAGTCCACCTCCGACAGCGAGATCCTCGCCCACCTCATCAAGAAGGACCCGCTCGAGCGCAAGACCCCGCGGATTTTCCCGATAATGGAGGCCCTCAATATGATAGAAGGCGCATTCGCATTCCTGATAATGACCCAGAACCGCATCTACGCATGCCGTGACAAATACGGACTGAGGCCGCTCTCGCTCGGACGGCTCGGTGACGGATACGTAATCAGCAGCGAGACCTGTGCGTTCAGCGTCATCGGGGCAGAGTACATCAGGGACGTGGAACCGGGCGAGATTGTCACCATAGACCACCACGGAATCAGGTCCAGAAAATACTCCGAGTATCAGAGACACGCAATGTGCGCGATGGAGTACATATATTTCGCAAGACCGGACAGCGACATTGAGAATGTCAATGTGCACACCTTCAGGAAGGAGTCGGGAAAACTCCTCTTCAAGGAATCACCTGCGGATGCGGACATCGTGATCGGCGTCCCGGACTCCAGCCTCAGTGCGGCAATGGGATATTCCGAGGCCAGCGGCCTGCCGTATGAGATGGGCCTCATCAAGAACAAATACATCGGCAGGACCTTCATCCAGCCTTCCCAGGAAATGAGGGACAAGGGCGTCAAGATGAAGCTATCCCCGGTACGCAGCATAGTGGAAGGCAAGAGAGTGGTCCTCATTGACGATTCCATAGTCCGGGGAACCACTTCCAGAAGGATTGTGCGGATGCTCAGGGAGGCTGGGGCGACCGAGGTGCACGTCAGGATTGCCAGCCCGATGATCAAGTCCCCTTGCTTCTACGGCGTGGACATTTCCACTTACGACGAACTGCTCTGCGCGCACCGCACATTGCAGGAAGCCTGTGAGACAATAGAGGCGGATTCATTGGCATTCCTCTCGGAAAATGCCCTCTACGAGGCCGGAAGGCGGAGCGACCTCTGCCTGGCATGCTTCAGCGGCATTTATCCGACCGCCTTGTATTCCAGCATTGAGGATGCCAACAAAGAAGGGAAATTCTAAAAACATTGATATACTATGGCAGTAGATTATGAGAAAGCAGGCGTAAGCCTCGAAGCCGGATACGACGTTGTCCGCCGTATCAAGAAACACGTGGCTTCCACTTCCCGTACGGGCGTGATGGGAAACATCGGCTCCTTCGGCGGAATGTTCGACCTTTCCGCACTGAACATCAAGGAACCTGTCCTCGTCAGCGGAACTGACGGCGTGGGAACCAAGCTCAAACTGGCATTTGCAATGGACAAGCATGACACCATCGGCATCGATGCGGTTGCAATGTGTGTCAATGACGTGCTGGCGCAGGGAGCCGAGCCTCTTTTCTTCCTCGACTATGTCGCTGTGGGAAAGAACATTCCGGCCAAGGTTGAGGCGATTGTCTCCGGAGTTGCCGAGGGATGCCGCCAGGCCGGCTGTGCCCTCATCGGCGGTGAGACTGCCGAGATGCCGGGAATGTACGGGGACGGGGAATATGACATTGCCGGCTACACTACCGGAGTCGTGGAGAAGTCGAAGCTGATTGACGGCACCAAGGTCAAGGTCGGCGACGTGCTCGTGGGCATTGCATCCACCGGAGTGCATTCCAATGGCTTCAGCCTCGTCCGCAAGGTCTTCTCAGACGCCGGCCTCGATATCCATAAGGTCTATCCGGAGCTTGGAGACAAGCCTCTCGGCGAGGTGGCATTGACCCCGACCCGCATCTATGTAAGGCAGGTCCTCGACGTGATCCGCAACTGTGATGTGCACGGAGTCGCCCACATCACCGGTGGCGGTTTCGACGAGAATATCCCTCGCATCCTCCAGGAGGGCCAGGGCATCCATGTCGAGGAGGGGAGCTGGGAAATCCTGCCGATTTTCCGTTTCCTCGAGAAGCACGGCAACATCAGCCACCGCGAGATGTTCAACATCTTCAACATGGGTGTCGGAATGGTGCTCGCAATGGACGAATCCGAGGCACAGAAGGCAATTGACATCCTCGCAGGCTACGGCGACAAGGCCACTGTCATAGGCAGCGTCACCGCTACCCCTGGGGTTGACATCAAATTGCTTTAGGCTTCCATCGACCCTTCGTACAAATCGTAAACAACTAAAACACAGCATAATGAAAGCATTGATCAGTGTAAGCGACAAGACCGGCGTAGTGGAATTCGCCCGTGAACTCGTCGCACTCGGCTGGGAGATCCTCTCCACCAGCGGAACTATGAAACTTCTGCGCGAGGCAGGACTTCCTGTCACCAGCGTCAGCGACGTTACCGGATTTCCTGAAATCTGCGACGGACGCGTAAAGACCCTTCATCCGAAAATCCACGGCGCCCTTCTTGCCCGCAGGGATATCCCTGAGCATATGAAAGCACTGAAGGACAATGAAATAGAGACCATTGACCTCGTCTGCGTGAACCTCTATCCTTTCCGCGAGACCATCGCGAAACCGGATGTGACAATGGAGGATGCAGTGGAGCATATCGACATAGGCGGACCGTCAATGTTGAGGAGCGCTGCCAAGAACTGGGAGTCGGTGACCGTTGTCTGCAACCCGTCCGACTACTCCACCATCATTTCAGAGATCAAGGCCACCGGCAACACGACCCGCGAGACAAGGCTTGCCCTTTCCGCCAAGGCCTATACCCACACTGCCGAGTACGATATGGCCATCGCCACCTATATGCGCGCCCAGGCCGGCCTGAATGAGAAACTCTTCCTCGAGTATGACCTCAAGCAGAGCCTCCGCTACGGTGAGAACCCTCACCAGCAGGCCAAGTTCTACAGCAGCGCAGAGGTGGAGCCGTTCTCCCTCGCCACAGCAGAGCAGCTTGGCGGCAAGGAGTTGTCTTACAACAATATACAGGATGCCAATGCGACATTGAACATTGCCCGTGAATTCGACGAGCCGTTCTGCGTGGGCGTAAAGCACATGAATCCTTGCGGCAGCGCAGTGGGCAAGACCATAGCCGAGGCCTGGAGGAAGGCTTACGAGGCTGACAAGACCAGCATTTTCGGCGGCATCGTGGCTGCCAACAGGGAGATTGACCTCGAGACCGCACAGATGCTCAAGCCTATTTTCCTCGAAATCGTGATGGCTCCTTCATTTGCCCCGGATGCCCTCGAACTGCTCCAGACCAAGAAGAATCTCCGCATTCTCAAGGTGGATATGACCAGGGATGACAAGGTCCGCAGCCAGTATGTAAGCATGAATGGCGGAATGCTCGTCCAGGACAGGGACAGCAGCATTGTTCCGGTAAGCGCAGGTCAATGTGTGACCGAGGCGAAGCCGACCGAGGCCCAGCTTGCCGACCTCGATTTCGCATGGAAGATTGTAAAGCATGTGAAGTCCAATGCCATCGTCGTGGCCAAGAACGGAATGACCTACGGTGTAGGCGCAGGCCAGATGAACCGTGTCGGCTCAGCTGAAATCGCTCTCAAGCAGGCTGCCGCAACATTGAAGGAAGAGGGCAGGGACATCAATGCCGAAGGCCTCGTGCTCGCTTCAGACGGTTTCTTCCCGTTCAATGACGTAGTCGCTCTCGCCGCAGAATACGGCATCAAGGCCATCGTACAGCCGGGTGGCAGCATCAGGGACGAGGATTCCGTCAAACTTGCCAATGAGAAAGGCATCACGATGCTCTTCACCGGCGAAAGGCATTTCAAACATTAATAGAAAAAGGGCTCCCCGTGCGGGAGCCTCCATTTGATATTTATGGATACAAATACGAATAAAGCCAAGGTTCTGGTAGTGGGCGGAGGCGGCAGGGAGCACGCCATCGTGGACGCTCTTTCCCGTTCGTCCAGGGTTGCAAAGATTTTCTGCGCTCCGGGCAATGCGGGTATTGCAATGCAGGCCGAATGTGTCCCGATCAAGGATACACAGGTGGCTGAACTTGCGGATTTCGCCGAGGCTCAGGGCATTGACCTTACCGTAGTCGGTCCCGAGTCGGCTCTCGCTGCCGGCATTGTTGACGAATTCGAGTCGCGCGGGCTGAAGATTTTCGGCCCTTCGAAAGCGGCTGCCGTCATTGAGTCCAGCAAGGATTTCGCCAAGGCTCTCATGGCTCGACACAATGTCCCTACGGCGGCTTACCAGACATTTTCCTCATATGACGAGGCGTTGGCATACGTCAGGGAGGGAAAGTTTCCGGTAGTCCTCAAATATGACGGGCTCGCAGCCGGAAAGGGCGTTGTCATTGCAGAGAATCTTCAGCAGGCTGACGAGACGCTCAGGGACATGCTTCTGGACGACAGGTTCGGACACGGCAAGGTGGTCGTGGAGGAATTCCTCACCGGGCCTGAGTTCTCCTTCCTCTGTTTCGTGAACGGAAAGGAAGTCGTTCCGATGATTCTTGCCCAGGACCACAAGCGCGCCTTCGACGGTGACGAGGGTCCGAACACCGGTGGAATGGGAGCCTATACCGGACTTCCTTTTGTCAATGCCGAAGATGAGGAATATGCCCTGGAACATATCATGAGGCCTGTTGCTGCCGGAATGGCGGAGGAAGGCATCCCATTCAGGGGAGTCCTCTACGGAGGCCTGATGAAGACCCCGGACGGAATCAAGGTCATAGAATTCAACTGCCGTTTCGGCGATCCTGAAACGGAGGTCGTGCTCCCTGCTCTGGAGTCGGATATCTACGACATTTTCCTGGCTGTGGCCGAACATCGTCCGATTCCTGAGGTGAAGTGGGACAGGAGGCCGTGCATAGGCTTCGTCCTCGCCTCCAAGGGCTATCCCGGCTCTTATGCCAAGGGCTTCGAAATCAAGGGTCTGAAGGCATTGCCGGATGACGTCAAGGTTTACCACATGGGGACCTCGCTTGCCCTGCTTGGCGAGGGTCACGAGGATTTCGACGGCACAGGACGCTCCCTGGTGACTTCAGGAGGCCGCGTGCTGATGGTCCTTGCCGGAGCGCCTACACTGTCAGAGGCAAGGGACAAGGCCCTGGATGCCGTGAACTCCATCTATTGCGACAATCTCTTCCACAGGACTGACATCGGCCACTGGGCATTGTGAATGCCTTTCCATTAATCCCGACTGGCCGGGTTTTACAGCAAAATAAACAGAATCTATGTCAAAAGTAATAAGCGGAAAAGAACTTTCCATAAAGCTGAAGGCGGAAATGGCCGCCCGGGTAGCCACCTTCCCTAAAAAATACGGACGTGTTCCACATCTCGTGGTCATACTCGTAGGAGAGGACCCTGCCAGCCAGTCATACGTGCGCGGCAAGGCCAAGGCTTCAGAGGTAGTGGGAATACGCAATACCACCATCCTCAAGCCGGCTGACATCACCGAGGCTGAACTCCTTGATCTCATCGCCGGTCTCAATGCCGATGACAGCGTGGACGGCATTCTCGTCCAGCTGCCTCTGCCTGACCATATTTCCGAGGACAAGGTCATTGCCGCGATTTCCAAGGACAAGGATGTTGACGGCTTCCATCCTCTCAATGTCGCAGCCCTCTGGCAGAAGCAGCCTTGCACTGTGCCTTGCACACCTGAAGGCATTATCAGAATGCTGGATGAGGCAGGCGTGGAAATCAAGGGAAAGAGGGCAGTCGTGATCGGCCGCAGCCAGATTGTCGGACTCCCTGTTGCCAAGCTCCTGCTTGACCGCAATGCCACAGTCACCATCTGCCACAGCCGCACTGTTGACCTGCCTTCAGTGACAAGGCAGGCCGAGATTCTCGTTGTCGCCATCGGCCGCCCGAGATTCGTGACGGCGGATATGGTCGCTCCGGGCACGGTGGTGATCGATGTCGGAGTCAACCGTGACCCTCTTACCGGCAAACTCTGCGGGGACGTGGATTACGATGCGGTCGAACCTCTCGCATCGGTGATTACTCCTGTTCCCGGCGGTGTCGGTCCGATGACCATCACCTGTCTTATGGAGAACACTATAAAATTGTTTGTTGAGAAGATGGAGAACCGCTAGGGCCTTTCTGGTGCATTGCAGAGGCCGAAGTTTTCAGCCTTTTGGACAAATTGTTGTTTCGCACTGCGGACAAAAAGACAATTTTTTCCTGTTTGTCTTTTTGTCCGCAGTCGTTATGTGCTGATAATCAATTTTTTTGACGGGGGGGGGTGGATATATTGCCATTTGAACCAATTTGACCGAAGTTATTCTTTCAATATCTCAAAATAATATCGTATCTTTGTCAGTGATAATGGATTGCTAACTGTTATAATGACCTGGATACTATTCTGTGCCCTGATTTCAAGGGCAGGTTTCCTTTAGCATTCCAATTGAGACGCAGTCTCTTGTAACTTATTGATTTTCAACACTTTACGTTGGATTTCATGCCCCGGTGTATTGTGTATTAACGAAATTTGGCCATGAATGCGGCAGAATCCAGAATCTGGTATGCAATGCGCGTGACTTACCGTCGCGAGCTGGCTGCCGAGGCCATTCTGAATGCGAAGGGGATAGCCTGTTATATCCCGAAGAAGCAATGCCCGGATCCGAAGAACAAGGGTAAGAAAATAGCCGTGCCTGTTATCCATAATCTGATATTTGTCCATGCGACTCCGTCCGTGATGCGCAAGCTCAAGTCAGATATGGAGATACCTTACCTCCAGTACATGATGGATGCACGTGCCGGAAAGAAAATCACTGTCCCGGACCGCCAGATGCGGCTCTTCATTGCCGCCACCGCCGATTACGACGAGTCTCTCCTGTATTTTCAGCCCGACGAGCTCAATCTCGCCAAGGGTACAAAGGTGAGGGTGACCGCCGGCCCTCTCGAGGGGCATGAAGGAGTTGTCCTGAAAGTTAAGGGCGCCCGCGACCGCCGCCTCATCATCCAGATAGACGGTGTCATCGCAGTCGCCAAGGCTCTCGTCCACCCGGATCTGGTGCAGGTGATAGGGTAAATTCGATATTTCGCCATTGCGAAGCCAATGACAAAAGACAATATTCAGCCGGATATGATGGCGGACAAGGCCGCCAACAACCGCCGCATCGCGAAGAACACGCTGATGCTCTATGCCAGGATGCTGGTGGGCATGCTGGTATCCCTCTATACCTCCAGAGTCCTGCTCAATGCCCTCGGCGTTGAGGATTATGGCATATACGGAGCCGTGGGCGGATTCGTGCCGATGTTCTCGCTGATTTCCTCGGCGCTGACGGCATCAGTCAGCCGGTTCCTCACGTTTGAGCTGGGGACTGGCAACAAGGAAAGGCTTAGCCGAGTCTTTTCCACATCGGTATTGATTCAGATATCGCTTGCAATAATCGTAGTCTTGCTTTCAGAAACGCTCGGGCTGTGGTTTATGCATTACAAGATGACGATACCAGTGGACAGGATGGGTGCTGCAAATGTAGTTTTTCAAGTATCCATTATTACATTCATTTTCGGATTGTTGTCTGCTCCGTTCAGTGCAACCATAGTATCTCATGAGAAGATGGGCGTGTTTGCCTTCTTCGGCTTATTTGAGATTTTAGCAAGGTTGGGCATTGTCCTGTTTATCGCTTATTGCTACTTGGTAAATGACAGACTTAAGGTATATGCCGTATTGGTGATGGCCTTATCTGTGATAATGCAAGGAATATACATCTGGTATTGTAAACGTAGCTTCGAAGAATGCGATATTAAACTCATATTTGACAAGAAGGTTTTCCGGGAAATGGGATCGTTTGCTTCCTGGGTTTTTATAGGATGTACTGCTGCACAGTTAAAGAATCAAGGTGTGAACCTTTTGTATAACGTGTTTGTCGGGCCAGTACTGAATGCCGCCAGGGGTATTGCTACTTCGGTTAATGTCGCAGTTACCTCTTTTGCCTCCAACTTCATGACTGCCCTGAATCCGCAGATCACGAAACTCTATGCGGCGGGGGATTTGAAATATGCTCACTCCCTTGTAGAGAAAGGCTCGAAATTTTCGTTTTACATCATTTTGTTTTTTGCAGTCCCGATTCTGCTTGAGACAGAATTCATACTTGGAATATGGTTGGGGAACTTTCCGGAGCACAGCGTTGATTTTGTTCGACTTTCGTTGATGCTGTCATTAGTTGAAACATTGTCCAATACACTGATGACTCTGCAGACAGCAACGGGCAACATAAGGAATTATCAGTTAGTTGTAGGCGGTATATTGTTGATGAACTTTCCTCTCTCATATCTCTGCTTAAAAGCGGGAATGCTGCCCGAGGTTACTTATATAGTGGCAATTTTAGTTGACGTTGTCTGTCTTTTTACCAGATTAATGTTTCTGCGGAAAATGGCAGGGTTGCCGATGATGCATTTCGTTATATATGTGCTGTTAAATGTTACTCTTGTGACTATAGTATCAGTAATTCTGCCATTCATAATACATGTTTCAATGCCGTTGGGCTGGCAGCGTTTTCTGGCTGTTGGCTTTATGAGTGTAGTATCAGTTCTGCTCTCCATTTTGTTCATTGGATGTTCAAGGAGTGAAAGAGAGTTTGTCCTGTTGAAATGCGTTAGAGAAATTAAGAGGTTTAGAGGATGATTGACGTAGAGGATAGGACGAAATGCTGCGGATGTTCCGCTTGTTCTGCAGTATGCCCCTTTGATGCTATATCGATGGCGACTGACTCCATGGGGTTCATTTACCCGAATGTGGATAAGGAAAGGTGTAGGGATTGTGGTTTGTGCGAGAAAGTATGTTCATTGCAAGGTGATCATGAGGGCAAGGTAGAGTTTATCTCTCCGAGGTTTTTTGCGGCAAGGCATAAAGATGAGAACGAGTTGATGAATAGTCGTTCTGGAGCACTGTTTTTGGGTCTCTCAGATGTCGTTCTGTCTAAAAAGGGCTCGGTATATGGAGCTGCTTTCGACCCCTCCTTTCGTGTTCAGCATATTAGGGCAATAACTGAGACTGAGCGGGACCGTATGAGAGGCAGCAAGTATGTTCAAAGTGATGTGACAGGGATATTCCCCTTAGTAAAGAATGATCTTGAACACGGTCTGCAGGTTTTGTTTTCCGGCACACCGTGCCAGATAGCCGCCCTCAAATCCTTCCTTAATTATGAAAAAGTGGATGATACTAATCTTCTGTATGTGGATATAATCTGCCACGGCGTACCTGCACCGAATATATGGAAAGATTATTTGAAGTATGTAGAGCATAAGTATAAAGATACAATTTTGGCGGCCGATTTCCGAGATAAGAGACATCATGGCTGGTCTGCACATCTTGAATCGTTTCTGCTTGAAAAGAAAGGGTGGATTTCAAGAAAATCATTTACGTACCTTTTTTATAGGCACATAATGTTCCGTCCAGTGTGCTCTGAATGCCGGTATTCAAATTTCAAAAGGCCTTCGGATATAACTTTAGGCGATTTTTGGGGCTGGGAACAGAACGTTCCAGACATGAATATTGACGATAAAGGAGTGTCTTTAGTCTTGGTGAACAGTACAAAAGGGCAGATGTTCATAAATCAGTTAAGAGATACTTACGTTCTTCGTGCCGTTGACAACCTTTCATATATCCAGCCGAACCTTAAGGCTCCGAGTGTGTTTGACCCGAAGTGGAAGTCATTTGAACGTGATTATTCCAAGAAAGGCTTTGAATACGTTTTAAGAAAATATGGTGATGCTGGAGTGGATTACCTTGTGAAAAGGTTTTGTCAGAAGTCTAAGACCGCATGCAGGATATTGCGTAAAAAGTTAGGTATTTGATATGAGAGTCGGTATCTTGACATTTCATTGTGCCAGGAATTATGGCGCAGTCTTGCAAGCGTATGCCTTACAGACTTATTTGGAAAAGCAAGGGCATCAGGTGTACGTTATCGACTATAGGCCATCATACCTTGTGTTCCCTTATCGTCTTTTCAAATTCGACGTATGGCGAGACAAAGGATTTATTACTGGCTTGAAGTGGAATATTAGAAAATTACTTATTGCGCCGATAAGGGGGTTGCGAAATTATAGGTTCGAGAGGTTTGTCAGGAGAAGGTTGCATTTGCGCCAGATTGACTTTACCAAGCCGTGCACAGATATCGATGCTTTTGTCTTCGGAAGTGACCAGATATGGAATCCTGATATATGTCAGGGATACGATAAGTATTATTTGGCTGACGCTGAAGTCTTTAGAGGGAAGAAGTGTATAGCTTATTCTGCGAGTGCAGGTAGAGTTGTTAATGTTGAGGCAACCAAAGGACAGTTGCTCAACAGGTTATCCCATTTTGACGGAATTGGTGTGCGTGAGATTAGCCTGCTGAAGTGGCTTAAGCCTAATGGTATTGATAATGCTGTGATGACTCTGGATCCTGTATTATTAGCAGGGAATGATGGATTTGAGTCTATAATTCAAAAGTCAAAAATACGAAAACCCTATCTTTTGCTTTTTTTGATAGAAAGACCGCTCATTGCATATAAAGTTGCAAAGATAGTTGCTGAGAGGGAGGGCCTTGAAATTATTGAACTGACTCCAGCTCATGAATCAGTTAGATTCAGAGGAAAGATGCAAGCAGCATCACCAGAATCATTTTTACGGATGATTAAGGATGCTTCGTATATTGTCACGACATCATTTCATGCAACTGCCTTCTCGATTCTTTTCAAAAAGAATTTTACGGCGGTGTCCACCTATGATTCGTTGAATGAAAGAGTGCAGTCTCTTCTTTCACTGTTTGATTTGGAATCCAGGCTTTGCCTCAATGAAGATGACATTGATTTTTCGTCTATTGATTACGAAAGGGATTTCATTAAGTTTGAGGCCGTGAAGAAAGATTCAGAGAACCTTCTCAAATTATTGGGATAAGTGGAAAATTAAAGATTCATCTCAAAATATTTAAAATTCATATATTTCTGCAGACAAAACGACCACCATTATAGGAAATATTCATTGAAAGCCATAGTTTTGTTCCGACTCGTACACGATGTGCGAGAGAAATTGAATGAAAACTTATGGGAACAGAAATGAGGACGAGGGCATCGGGGCGTTATGCGGACGTGGTGTCGGATGCGGGGTTTAAGGCAGTATTCTGCGACAAGGCGAACAAAGAAGTTATCAGGGAATTTCTAAATGTGTTTATGCCACCTGTCCGGAAGGTGGAATCGTTCAAGCTGATGCGTACGGAATTGCCGGGTAAAGCAGATTATGGAAAGACAATCAGGATTGACCTGCGCTGCCGGACAACAGACGGTACGGACATAATAGTGGAGATGCAGAATTATCCGCAATGTTATTTCTTCCGCCGCTGCGTCGGCTATGCGTCACGACTGTATGAATCCAAGATGGAGCGGGGAAAGAATGGAGTCGAGGATTACAGGATTCCACCGGTATACATCATTGCAGTAATGAATGTCCCGTTGTCTCGGAGTAAAGAAGATTTAGCCGAGGGGAAATACGTTTCCGAATATACATTCAGGGAAAAAGAGACTTCGGAGGTATTGGATGAGACAATTTCTATTATATTTGTAGAGTTGAGTTCTTTCGACAAGAGCATCGATGAATGCGAGAGTTTGGCCGACAAGTGGTGTTATGCATTGAAGCATATCGGGACCCTTGCAGAGCAGCCCGAGGAACTTGTTGAACTTCAGGGGCTTTTTGATGCGGCCGAGGTGGCACATTTTGACGAAAAGAAATTAGCCGAATATGAGGAGGAAATTATGAGAGAGTACGATTATCATTCAAGAATGGCCTACGCTGACCATAAAGGCGAGGAACGCGGTCTTGCCAAGGGCCTTGCCGAGGGTCTTGCCAAGACTGCCATTAATCTGAAAGCAATGGGAATGTCTTTCGAGTTCATCCTCCAGGCTACTGGCCTCACCGAAGAGGAACTGAAGAAAATACTGTCGTGAGTAATCCGAAGATTTCAGTAATAATACCTGTATATAATGCAGAATCGACCCTGAGACGCTGTGTGGACAGCGTCCTGGCCCAGACTTTCACCGATTTCGAGTGCCTTCTCATCAATGACGGCAGCAAGGACAGGTCCGGTGCTATTTGCGATGAATATGCAGCGAGGGACAGCCGCATCAGGGTTTTCCATAAGGAGAATGGTGGAGTAAGTTCGGCGAGGAATGTCGGTCTGGACAATGCCACAGGCGAGTGGATTGCGTTTGTAGACAGCGATGATTGGGTGGGAGAAAGCTACTTAGGAAATTTAATAGGGCATTATAATTCGTATCCGAAAATCGAACTTGTGGTTTCTTTCTCGGAATATATATTCGGAGATAAACGCCGAATAGATAATTATGAGCCTCTTCAGGTGAATAGGTCCGATTTCCAGATTCTGTTTTCCAAATATGATATGAGTTGGCATACCGGGCCTTGGGCTAAACTCTATAAAAAAAGGGTTATTGACGGCAAAGCCTTGAGATTCAACGAGGATATGAATATCGGAGAAGATGCGGTTTTCTTCTATACATACTTGACTCTTATTGACGGATTGTTTATTTCGAGTGATACGGATTATAGATATATTGCTGACGCAGATGGCTCATTGACAAAGAAAGTATTTCCGCTCGAGTCGGAGATGGCAAGCTGTCGGAGAATCAATGAAGCGGTTGATAATCTGCTGAATATTGGTATTGAATGGGGAGAAAGGGCCATGAACTCCCTGTCTTGGCTGAAGGCAACATATATGAGACGGGTTCTTACGGCCTTGTACCATAACAAGGTTGATAGAAAGACACGGCGCTCGACTTTTATGCAGATGGACGGTAGCTTTTATGCAACCTATGTATATGATTCAAGTTTCAAAGGAAGAATCTTGACCTTTCTGATTAAGAAAAAGTGGTTTCTATTGTACGACTTCCTTCGTAAAATTAGTGTGATTAATGGTCTCGGTAATTGTACCTGTATATAAAGTCGAAGATTACATCAGGGAATGCATTGACAGTATCCTTGCCCAGACGTATTCTGATTTCGAACTGATTCTCGTGGATGACGGGAGTCCGGATAACTGCGGCCGGATATGTGATGATTATGCAAAGAGGGATAATAGGATTAAGGTCGTTCATAAGGTGAACGGAGGCATTAGTTCCGCAAGGAATGCGGGACTTGAAGTCACAAAGGGGGAGTGGATAATGCATGTTGATGGGGATGATTGGATAGAGCCCGATATGATAGAGTCCTTGATACAGGCTGCTCAGGTTACCGGAGCTGATCTGGTTTTCGGTGATTTCATGAAATATGGGCCTTTTGCCGGCTATTTTAAGCTACCTACCTGGAGCATTGACAAGAGAGAATCGATGTCGAATTATATCGCATATATGATGACAACAATTTGGGGAAGCATTGCCAAACGATCATTATATGCAGACCATTCCCTCAAATCTCCGGAGGGCATAAGTTATTGCGAGGACTTCCATCTCATAGTCAGACTCTGTCATTTTGCTAAAAAGGTCGTGAATGTTCACAGGCCGTTTTACCACTACCGCTACAGGCCGACGTCAATAATGTCAAATTTGAACAAGAAGACCGAGGCGGATGAGCAATGGGTCTATCAGGATACGATTCGCTTCTTTAAAGAGCAGGGAGTTTATGAGGATTACAGGAAGGTGATGAGTTGGCGTGTGCTTAAGTCCACTCAGGAATTGCTTCTGGACCCTGCTGGCCATCAGCGGTTTATGGAACTCTTCAATGACGGGATAGAGTTTATCTTTTCCTGCCCGTTCGTGAACAGGAAAATTATGATGCTGGCCTGGCTGTTGACCCACAACCTTAGGCCGGCAGTGGTAGTGTTTGACAGAATGCGTTCAATGATTGGAAGATAGTATGGAGTACACGGCAGTAATCAGGACATTGGGAAAAGCTGGGGAGAAATATCAGACTCTCCTGAATTCTCTTGTATCCCAGATGATTCCACCGAAGGCTATAATCGTATATATAGCCGAAGGTTATCCTGTTCCGGCCGAGACGGTCGGCATTGAAAGATACGTTTATGTGAAGAAGGGAATGGTTGCTCAGAGGGCGTTGAGGTATGATGAGGTTGATACTGAGTATATGCTTTTTTTGGATGATGATGTATATCTGGCACCCGACTCTGTATCAGTTCTCTATTCTCAACTTGTTGAAAACAAGGGGGCTGTTATCTCTCCGGATGTCTTTTATAATGCGTCAAGGCCTAAATTTGCAGGGCTGATGATGACAATGTCCGGAAGGATGAGACCAAGAAAAGATGATGGCGTTTGGGGGTACAAAGTGATGAGAACTGCGGGCTATTCTTATAATTCTAATCCTGTCAAGCCGACATATCTTTCTCAGACTAATGCCGGCCCATGTTTCTTCTGTTCTAAATCGGCTTTCCTTAGAACGAGATTCGAGGAGGAACTTTGGTTGGATGATTGCCAGTATCCGCTAGGTGAAGATCAGGTGATGTTTTATAAAATGCATCTGTCCGGGATGAGAGTCCTGACCTCCTACAATAGCGGTATCAAACATCTTGATGCAGGAGATAATCGATCTAAAGAGAAAGAAAAGATGCTGATATACAGCGATTTCCGGTTTAAGACAATCTTCTGGCACAGGTTTATTTTCCGCCCTGAAAAGAATGCCTTGCTTAAGGTGTGGGATTGTATGTGTATTGGATATGCTTTTACCTTCGCCTTTATAGTTTCTCTTTTGAAACTCAAGTTTGATATCCTTGCAATTAAGCTCAATTCCATAAAGGATGCTGTGTGTTTTCTGCGTTCGACGGGCTATAAAAGGTTACCTGTTCTTTGAACAAATAATTTGACGATATGAAAATACTGTATAATATTGCGGCATTATCAAATTCACGCGGTATGGAGCGGGTCCTGGCCAATAAATCAAACTGGCTTACGAAGAAAGGTTATGAGGTGGTGATAGTGACAACTGACCAAAGAGGATTGCCCCCATTTTTCCCGATGAATGATAAGATAAAGTTTTATGATTTAGGGGTTAATTATTGTGAGGATGCTGGTAATCCTTTCATAAAGAGACTGCTGCACTACATAACCAAGCAGATAAGACATCGTCGCAGATTGAAAACTTTAATCGATGAGATTAAACCGGATGTGGTTGTCTCTATGTTCGGAGACGAGGCTTTACTGTTAGCCGGAATGTCTATCCCTGCACGGAAAGTGATTGAACTTCATTTCTGCAAAATGAGGTATATCCTTTATGGGAGGGGTGGATTATGGCATTTCTTTGATTTGTTTCGCACAAAGTTAGATGCATATACTGCTAAGAAATTTGACAGATTTGTAGTGCTGACTGAGGAGGATAAAACAGACTGGGGCGTGGGGTTTAATAATATATCAGTTATTCCGAATGCGTTAACATATTATCCTGACAGGGCTTCAGCACTTTATGATAAGACAGTACTTGCTGTCGGAGGATTGTCCGGGCAGAAGGGCTATGAACGTCTCATTTCCATTTGGGCTAAGGTATCTCCGAGAATGCCGGATTGGCGTCTTGAGATTGTTGGTGGAGGCGATCCAGAATATAAGTCCTTCTTGAAACAATTGGCCGATAATATGGGAGTTCATGACTCTATAACATTTAAAGCGCCTGTCAAGGATATTGCTGCGGTTTATGAGAGTTCATCTATTTTTGTGTTGACATCGAGACATGAGGGATTTTCAATGGTACTTCTTGAGTCTCAGTCCTATGGTATCCCAGCGGTCTCGTTGGCATGTAAATGTGGCCCTCGAGATATTATTGAGGATGGTGTTAACGGCTTTCTTGTAGAGGTTGAGAATCTGGATTTATTTGCGGAAAGGCTGGAGACACTTATGCATGATGAGGCGTTGAGAAAAGCAATGGGAGCAAAAGCCCGAGAGAAATCAGAAAGGTTTTCAGAAGACGGTGTTATGGCCAAGTGGGATGAATTATTCAATGGCCTGAAATAAACTTCTTTTCTTGCAATTGAATGATACCAAAAATTATACATTATTGCTGGTTTGGTGGCAAACCGCTCCCTAAGAGTGCTGAGAAGTGCATTGCTTCGTGGAAGAAGTATCTTCCGGACTATGAGATCAAGCGTTGGGATGAGAGCAATTTTGATGTAAATGCTATTCCCTACACGCGTGAGGCTTATGCTGCCTGCAAATTTGCTTTCGTCAGTGACTATGCCAGATTCTGGATATTATATCACTATGGCGGAGTCTATTTTGACACAGATGTTGAGGTGATACGGCCGATTGATGATATCATAAATCGTGGCGGTTTTTTAGGCGTTGAGAGCAATCGGAATGGTATTTATACTGTGAATCCGGGTCTTGGTTTTGCTGCGACACAAGGCACTGCAGTTATTGGTGAAATGGTGAATCTGTATAGTACGTTTCATTTTATAAATACCGATGGGGCTTCAGACCTGAAGAATATTGTCGAAATCACGACTGATTATCTGTCATCCAAAGGTCTACAGAACACGGATGAAATTCAGGACTGCTGCGGCTTTACCATTTATCCTAAAGACTATTTCTGCCCCATTGACTATGACACAAGGGAGTTAAAGATAACAGAAAATACCCGCACGATTCATCACTATGCCGAGTCCTGGGTTCCAAGGTCCACCCGATTCAAGAATGCCCTGAGCCGATTATTCGGCAAGAGATTTATGAGTTGCCTGATCAGGATAAAGGCATTTGTAAAGAAATGACAAATCCTGCGTAAAAAATCGCAGGGAGATACCCCCTGAATGGAAGCATCTCCCCTTGACTAATCCGGATGTGGGCAGCACCGGCATCGGCCGATTGGAAATTATCTGCGACGTTTACGTCTCAAATGCGCTTTCCTCATTCGAACAACTTTTCCATTTATCCTCCGGACAGTTCCGGAGACAATGACAAAGCGATCGAGCGCCAACTCTTTGACTAGCTCATCAAAAAGGCGCTCCATAACGTTGAATAGTTGTAATTATGAACATAAATATGTTGAATGATGGCACGGAGCGTTGGAGCGGCTTTCCCGAACATAGCAACCATCCGGTAGGATACAAAAACAGAGCATCCATCCAATAAAGAATAAATGCTCTGTTGTGGGTTTTCAACGTTATGAGGCGCTAATCTCTCATTCGCTGTCCATAATTACAAGTGCGAATATATACATGATTCCTGAGAAATGCAAAATACTGAAGATCAAACGCCGAAGGTTTCCGTCATAGTCCCCGTCTATGGCGTCGAAAAATTCGTGGAGCATTGCACTGTTTCCCTGATGGATCAAACTCTTGACGGGGTTGAGTACATCTTCGTGGATGACTGCACCCCTGACGGTAGCGTGGGCATTATCCGGAACGTGATTTCAAGATATCCTGATAAGGATGTGCGGATTGTCTCTCACAGTGTGAACCGTGGTCTTCCTGCTGCGAGAAATACCGGGATATCCCTTGCGAATGGCGAGTATATCTTTCATTGTGACAGCGATGATTACCTTGAACCTGAGATGCTGGAGAAGATGTACGGGGCGGCTAAAGATAATGATGCTGATTACGTCTGGTGTGATTGGTTTTTGACTTTCAGGCAAAAAGAGAGGATAATGAATGAGCCGCATTTTTCCAAACCATTGGGATATTTGAAAGGAATGCTTGCTGGCCGTGCCAAGTATAATGTTTGGAACAAACTGGTAAGAAAAAGTTTGTATGACGGAAATTCGGTGAGGTTTCCGGAAGCGCACAGTATGGGAGAAGATATGACAATGATTTGTCTTGCCGCCTGTTCAACCAATGTAGTACACATCCCTTTACCTCTTTATCATTACGTCAAACGTGAGGGTGAAGCATTTACGAATTCATTGAGTGAAGCTAAACTTATCGATATAAGATATAATATCAATAATACGGTTGCCTTTCTTGAAAGAAGGCTCGGTAGTAGCATTGCAGAATACATTGCCTATTTTAAATTAAGCTCCAAGTTCCCTTTCCTGATGAGTGATGACCAAAATCAGTATCGGTTATGGAGCGAATGGTATCCAGAGGCTGATAGTTATATCTGGAAGAATCCTCAGGCATCTCTGCGCAGAAAAATTCTTGAAACAGTTGCTCAAAAAAAGATGTATTTTGTTTTGAAGTTATATTATAAATTGGTTTACTCCTTAATATACGGAGTGATATATAGGTAGTTAATGCGAAAGTATATATATATATTTCTAACGGCGATACTGACCAGTTTCTTTTATTTCCCTTTCATGTTCAAGGCCCTGCCGGGAGTTAATACGAAATTGGCTCTGTCGGTGATTGGGTTGGCCCTGTTATTTATCAATAAGGCTAAATCCAGAAACTCTCTTTTTGACAAGGATATTTTTTCCCTATCAATCAGTGCTGCAATTGTCTCTCTTATAGGATTGGCATCCATAACGATAAACAGTACCCCTGATACGGCCTATGCGACTTATCTGGTATCGATGTGGGTCTGGCTGGCGGCTGCATATCTTGTGTGCTACGTGATAAATAGAGTACACGGGCATATCTCGCTTCAGCTGATTGCAAATTATCTTGGAGCGGTTTGTGTTGCACAATGCTTCTTTGCCATGTTGTTTGATATGAACCCTTCGGCAAAATTGATAGTCGATACGTATGTTGAGCAAGATCAGGCTTTTTTAACGGAGGTCAAAAGGATGTATGGAATTGGCGCTGCCTTGGATGTCGCAGGAATCCGTTTTTCTGCAGTGCTTGTTCTGCTTTCCTATATCTCCTGTTCCCGTAAGTCCTCTTTGGGACAGAATATAGTATATGTGTCGGCGTTTATAATAATTGCTGTTGTAGGCAATATGATAGCCCGAACTACTATAGTTGGAGTCGTGCTAAGCGCATTAATGTGTTTGCTGATGCTCTTTGTCAACCGTCATGCGTATAAGGATAATGTCCTGTCTGTCTTTAAGGTTTTCATTTTAGTGCTTGCCGTTGCTGTCCCGTTATTAGTGGTGTTGTATAATACAAATCATCAGATTCATTCAAACCTTAGGTTTGCATTTGAAGCATTCTTTAATTTAGTGGAGAATGGTGAATTTTCGACATCTTCGACAGATAAACTTCAGACTATGTATGTTTTCCCGGATAATCTGAAAACCTGGTTGATTGGTGATGGCTATTTTTCTTCGCCAAGGGATGTTGACCCTTATTTTGTCGGGAAACTGGTCGGGGGATATTATATGGGTACGGATGTGGGATATCTCAGGTTTATATTTTATTTTGGGATTATCGGCCTTTTGGCTATATCATCCGTCATAATAAAAGCCGGGACGATGATGATGAAAGTCCATCCGTATGACAAAACCGTATTTGTGTTCCTAATGCTTGTGAATTTTATCTGTTGGTTTAAAGTAGCGACAGATTTATTCCTTGTCTTTGCGCTGTTCGGAGCAGAGACACTTATTGTTGAGGATGAAAGTTATTCTGATTCTGTTTGAGGATTAATGACAATACTGTATAATATTTCTGCCACATCCAATTCCGGTGGAATGGAGCGTGTGTTAGCCAATAAGTCTAACTGGCTTGCAAATAATGGATATGAGGTGGTTGTCGTGACAACAGATCAGCGGGAAAGTCCTTCGTTTTTCCATATGAATGAGAGCATACGCTTTTATGATCTTGGTATTAACTATGAAGAGAACAACGGAAGATCTTTTCTGAATAAGATTTCCTGTTTCCCGTTCAAGCAGTTCAAGCATTGGCGAAGGTTGAAAGCCTTGATTAACGAGGTCAAGCCGGATGTGGTCGTTTCTATGTTCGGAAATGATGCCTTGCTTATTTCAGGAATGCATATCAATGCGAGGAAGGTGATTGAACTACATTTCTCCAAGATGAAGTATATGCAGTATGGCCGAAAGGGGCTATGGTATCTTGCAGATTTGATAAGAACGAAATTGGATGCATATTTGGTGAAGAGATATGACCGATTTGTAGTGCTGACCGGGGAGGATAAGGATGATTGGGGTTCCGGCTATGGGAATATGTGTGTAATTCCTAATTCTTTGACGTTTCTCCCTGATCGGGCTTCGCAATGTGAGAGAAAGACAGTTGTGTCTATCGGCAGGTTGTCATATCAAAAAGGCTTTGACCGGCTTATTTCCGTCTGGGGAAGGATTGCTCCGAAGATGCCCGGCTGGAGGTTGGAGATAATAGGCGGAGGAGATCTCAAATACAGGGACTGGTTACAGCAATTGGCAGATTGTGCAGGCGTTCATGACTCCGTGGCTTTCAGACCATCTGTGAATAATATGGCGGATGTTTATGAGAATGCCTCCATTCTTGCCATGACATCAAGGTATGAGGGACTTCCGATGGTGCTCCTTGAGTCTCAGGCTTATGGCGTTCCGGCTGTTTCCTTTGCTTGCAAGTGTGGACCGAAAGATGTGATTGCGGATGGGCAGAACGGCTTTCTTGTTGATGATGGAAATTTGGAATTGTTCGCAGAAAGGCTGGAGACACTTATGCGGGACAAGGCGTTGCGAAAATTAATGGGGGCCAGGGCTCGTGATAAATCCGTGAGATATTCGGAAGAAACAGTTATGGCCCAATGGGATAGGTTATTCAGGGGGTTGGTTAATAGTAAATGAAGACAATAGTCGTATCTGCTGTAAATATCAGGAAGGGTGGAACTTTGACTGTCCTTCGAGAGTGTTTGAAAGCCTTTTCCCACTTGGCTTGCGACAAGAGTAATATTCGTATTGTGGCGCTGGTTCACGATAGGAAGATTTGTGAGTATGAGAATGTAGATTATCTTGAATTCCCTGATACAATTAAAAGCTGGGCACACAGGCTTTGGTGCGAGTATGTGTCAATGAGAAGAATTTCTGATTCTATCGGGAAGATTGATTTATGGATCTCACTTCACGATACTACGCCCAATGTCGTGGCAGATCGGCAATCTGTATATTGTCAGACTTCGTTCCCATTTCTTAAGTTGAAACTCCAGGACTTGTGGTTTGATTACAAGATCGTGTTGTTCAGGATGTTCACTCGATTTGCTTATAGAATCAACTTGTGCCGGAATGATTTCCTGATTGTGCAGGCTGAATGGTTGCGTGCATCCCTGTCAAAGCTGCTCGGAGTATCTCAGGACAAGTTTGTAGTCTTTCCTCCGCAAATTGAGAGGGGTGCAGAATCAAATGAAGCATTGCCTGATAAAATCAGAAAATTTATATATGCCGCTTCTGCAGATTGTCACAAAAATTTTGAGACTCTGTTTCGTGCAGTTGATTTGATTGAACAAGAACACCCTGAGTTGAAGTATGATGTGTATGTGACAATCAGTGGAGGTGAAAACAGATATGCAGAATGGCTTTATAAACAATGGGGTCATTTGAAGTCAGTGCATTTTATTGGGCAGGTTCCAAGGGAAGAACTGTTTGCTATGTATGCTTCCTGCGATTGTCTTGTATTCCCGTCCCGGATTGAGACATGGGGGCTTCCGATATCCGAATTTGGCAGTTTTAATAAGCCCATGCTGCTTGCAGATTTGCCATATTCAAAAGAGGCTGCTTCCGGATGTAAATATGTATCGTTCTTTCACTATGAAAGCCCTGATTCTCTGAAAGAAACGATGCTTGAATTGCTGTCGGGACGTTATGAGTGTCTGCATCCTGTTGATAAGAGGGATTTCAAAGGCAAGAGTGTGACTTCTTGGGAAGAATTGATATACCTATTGTTGAAATAGGGGTGAACATTTAATTTTTTATGCGAATCCTCCAGCTTGGAAAATTCTACCCCGTGAGGGGTGGCGTAGAGAAAGTGATGTATGACCTTACCAGAGGCATATCGTCGCTCGGGATACGCTGTGATATGATGTGCGCCGCATCGGAAGGGCCTACCAGGGTGGAGAAGGTCAATGACAATGCGGACCTCATTCTCTGCCACACCGTCAGAAAAGTGGCCGGCACAATGCTGAGCCCGGCAATGATAACGGAACTGCGCAGGCGGTGCGGGGACTATGACATCATCCACATCCACCATCCGGACCCGATGGCGGCATTGGCGTTGAGACTGTCCGGGTACAAGGGCAGGGTCATCCTGCATTGGCATAGCGATATCCTGAAGCAGAAATTTCTGCTCAGATTTTACCGTCCTCTTCAGAACTGGCTGATTGACAGGGCGGAGAAGATAGTCGGGACCACATTGCACTATCTGGACAACTCTCCTTGGCTGGAAGGGCGAGAGGACAGATTTGAGGAACTTCTCATTGGCATTGAGCCAGTCAGGCCTGATGCCGAGGGCGTCGCTGAAATCAAGTCCAGGTACAAGGGCAGGAAAATAGTGTTCTCCCTCGGGAGACTGGTGGAATACAAGGGCTTCGAAAATCTCGTGTCTGCGGCGGAATACCTTCCGGACGACTGCGTGGTACTGATTGGCGGCACAGGTCCGCTGAGGGAGAGCCTCGAATCCATGATCCGCGCGAAGGGGCTGGAGAACAAGGTCGAACTCCTGGGCTATCTGCCTGACGATGTGGTGTATGACTGGTTCGGAGCTGCCGATGTTTTCTGCCTGAGCAGCATATACAAGACCGAGGCCTTCGGCATCGTGCAGATCGAGGCGATGTCCTGCGGTGTTCCCGTAGTGGCGACAAGAATCCCCGGATCGGGCGTGCCTGTAGTCAATGCGGATGGAGTCTCGGGCCTCAATGCAGAACCGGGCTCTCCGGAATCCCTGGCCTCGGCATTGATGGAAATCATCTCCGGACAGGAAGACTGGAAGGCCTGGTCGGAGAGGGCATTGGACCGCTACCGGAGATTCTTCACATTGGAGAAGATGGTGTCCGGATGTATTGGAATATATGAAAAAAAACCGCTTTAATATGATAAAGGAAGAACAGCTTAATATGAGTGATGAGGAGTCCGGAGGACTTGCAATCTCCCTGAAACTTGGCCTCAAGCGCCTGTGTGACATTGTAGTCAGCGGCCTCGGGATGGTCATCTTTTCACCGGTCTACGTTATTATAGTCTTGGCAATCAGGCTTGACAGTCCGGGGAAGGCCATTTTCTCACAGGAACGCATTGGAAAAGGAGGCACACCTTTTACCCTTTTGAAGTTCAGAACGATGGTGCAGGACGCCGAGAATGACGGCGTTCCGCAGTTGTGTGCGGATGCGGATTCCCGCCTGACCAAGGTCGGAGCCTTCCTCCGCAACCACCATCTGGATGAACTTCCGCAGCTATGGAACGTATTCGTGGGCGATATGAGCATGGTGGGATACAGACCGGAGAGGGAGTATTTCATAGAGCGCATCAAGGAGCACAATCCTGACTACAGCCGCCTCTTCGCAATGCGGCCGGGAGTGTTCTCCTATGCTACATTGTACAACGGCTATACCGCCACTATGGAGAAGATGCTGACCCGTCTCAAGATGGACCTGGAGTATCTGGACAACTGGACGCTGTGGACGGACATAAAGATAATGTTCCTCACCGCAGTGGCCATTCTGACCGGCAAAAGATTTTGAAACAGATGAGAATCAAGGACAATCTCCGCCTCAGGAAAATCGGCAGCCGCAGCATGGTGGTCAGGGAAGTGGAGGGAGAGGTCAACATGACAGATGTTTTTACCCTCAATGCCACGGCATCCGATATATGGACGACCTTCTTCGGGAAAGATTTCTCCGAAAATGACTTGACCCGCTATCTGGTTGACAATTATGACGTTTCACAGGACAGGGCTGCTGGGGATGTGGCTGATCTCCTGTCCCGGTGGAAAGAATTCGGACTGATAGATGAATAATGTGACGAGGGCTTTCTTCGCCCTTCTGCGATGCGGCCTGTGGGGACGTGAGCCGGAGAATCCGGAAATGCTGCATCTTGCGGCTGAGGATTGGAACTCGATATACAGGGAGTCCCGTCGTCAGACCGTTACCGGTATCGTCCACAGCGGTCTTTCCTTCATCCCGGAGGAGTTTCTTCCGGACGAAGGCCTGATGACGAAGTGGACTGCGGCAGCGTTCCTGATTGAGCAGGCTTCCAGGAAAATGGATGCCATTGTGGCCGGTGTCACTGGAAAATTTCTCGGACTCGGTCTCCATCCTGTCCTGCTGAAGGGGCAGGCGGCTGCGAGACTTTACCGTGAACCTCTCCTGAGGGAATGCGGGGACATTGACCTGTATTTCGCAGACCGGGCTGAATGGAAAGAGGCTGTGGAAACTCTTGCAAAGGAGGGGACGGCATTGAGCAGGGTGGCTGACGGAAGCTGCCATTATGAAACTGATGGCGTCGTCGTGGAGCTGCACGGCAAAATGATGGATATATGCAATCCCTTCAGACAGAAGTGGTTGAAGGAGCTGGAGCCGCAGTTCTGCTTCGATGTCGCTGAAATTGGCGGATGCAGGATCAATACTCCGTCGCCGGAACTGAACATGCTGTTGATGAGCAGCCATATAATGAAGCATGCGTTCGGCAGGGGAGTCGGGCTGAGGCAGATCTGCGATGCCGCATTGAATTCTCTCCGGCTTGAGACGCCCGGCCCGGTGCTGAGGGGTCTTGTCAAAGATGCCGGACTCCTGAAATGGAACAGGCTGCTTGATTCCTTCCTGGTGGAACATCTCGGATTCCCGGAGGACAGACTCCCTTACCCTGACAGGAGGGTGCCGCCGGACAGCCTTCTGAAGATTGTCATGGAAGGCGGAAATTTCGGCAAGTCAGTCTGTCGGGATAAGGACAAATCCTTGATTGCAAGGAAGATGCATACTCTGGGGGCCTGTCTGCGGCACATTCCTTTTGCTCTCAGGACGGCTCCTTCCGAGGCAATATGGTCAATGCTGCAGCTCGCTGCAGGCCAGTTCGGTACAATATGAAGTCGTATTTCTACAGGGTCGCGGGAATAGTTTTCAGGGCGGATCTGCCGGAAAGCATCGATGCGGAGAGGTGTCTCCCATCGTTCAGGGCCTTCTGCTGCGGCAGGACAGAGCCGGATTTCGTATTCGTTGTCAGTGACAGTGGCGGAATCTCCTTTCCTCAGACAGAGGTTGTTGACGAGTCTGACTCCGACCTCGGTCACGTTGTCCTCGGAAGGGCAGTGTCAGGACATTATGTCACGGAAATTGGAGGCAGGCATAAGATGCTGTCTGACAGTGAGTTCATTGACAACATGGCAGAGATTGACCTGGATGCGCCGGATGCCCGGGCCTCGATTGTGTCAATGTTGAGAATCGCATTCTCTCAGGCGGCATTGAAATTGAAGGGAATTTCTCTTCACGCTTCCGCTGTCGTGCTGGAAGGCAGAGCATTTCTCTTCCTCGGCAGCAGCGGTACCGGAAAGAGTACCCATTCGGCATTGTGGCTCAAGAACTTCACGGGAGCCAGGCTGCTGAATGACGACAATCCCGCTCTCCGTCTCGAAGACGGGAAAGTGATGGCATACGGTACTCCCTGGAGCGGGAAGACACCGTGCTACGTCAATGAAAAATGGCCTGTCGGAGGCATTGTGAGACTCAGGCAGGCCCCATATAACAGATTTACGGAATGCGTTGACATTGACTCATTTGTCAATATCCTTCCGAGCTGCTCGGCGGTCAGGGGAGACCGGCTTCTTCAGACCCGTCTCCACGACACGCTTGCGGAAATATGTGCGGAGATACGCACAGGCATACTGGAATGCCGTCCGGATGACGGAGCGGCAATATTGTGTGAAACAAATATCAATAAATGATGAACATAAGAAAACTCTTTATTGCGGGGATTGCAGCGGCGGCACTGTTGTCGTCCTGCGCATCATCGAGGGATTTCGTCTATCTCAATGATATGGAGGCGGGACAGAAGTATCCTTTCGACTACAGGCACGAGGCCGTGGTACAGTGCAATGACAGGCTGGCCATCACCGTGACATGCAAGCAGATGGAACTGGCGATGCCGTTCAATGTCAAGGGCGGATCTTATTCCGTGTCGGCTGACGGTTCTGTCAAGGCGAGCGGTACCGGAGACTCCGGCTACAGGGTGGACAAGGACGGAAACATCGAATTTCCGATTCTCGGTACACTTCACATAGAAGGCCTGAGACTCAGTGAGGTATCGGACCTTATCAAGGCCAGGATCATCGACGGGGACTACATCAAGGCCCCTATGGTCAACATCGATTTCCTCAATTTCAAGTACACTGTGCTTGGCGCCATCGGTCACACCGGAACCTTCACTTCCGAGGACGGAAGGGTGACATTGCTCGAGGCCATTGCCAATGCCGGCGACCTTAGCAACAGGTCCAGGCTCGACCGCATTGCCGTAATCAGGGAAACCAATGGCAACAAGGAAATATACCTGCATGACATCAGGAGCAAGGAAATCTTCAATTCTCCATGCTTTTTCCTCCAGCAGAATGACATAATTTACGTGGAACCGAAGTATAAGAAGAAGGACCGCGAGGACAAGACCCTTCAGTACGTCACCCTTTTCACATCCTTCGTGACCACTATCTGCTCGGTGATCTGGGCAGTCAACAGCACGAGAAAATAGATTATGCAGAACAACAGCAATACTTCGCAGGAATTGAATGTCATGGACATTCTCCTGTATCTCCTGTCCAAGTGGAAATGGTTCCTGCTCTCTGTGGCAGTCTGTGTGGGCCTGGCCTGGTTCCAGTATGCCAGAACACCGCAGACATTCTTCAGGTCCTCCACGGTCATCATCAAAGACCCGTCGAACAAGACCGTTTCCGCAGGCCTTGACAGGTATGACAACTACATCAACAAGGTCAATGTCTCCAATGAAATCCTGCAGTTCAAGTCCAGAAGGCTGCTCTCCGAGGTAGTGTCGAGGACAAGGGCCGACGTGAGCTACAAGATGAAGTCCGGGCTCAGGGCGAAGGAACTCTATACAGGGGCCCCGGTGACGGTGTCATTCCTCGATGCCACCCCGGAGAGGTACCTGTCTTTCTCATTGACTCCGAAAAATGACTCCGAAGTGCTCATCCAGAATGTCTCCGGAGACGGTACGGAGGGGAAGTTCAATGTGAAAATCAATGACACCACCCTCGTCGCCGGCAACAGGATTCTCGTGACGAAGACCAATTTCTTTTCCAGAAGATGGTTCGATACGGAGCTGACAGTCACCAAGTTGCCTCTTCGCTCGGTGGTATCATCCATTGCCGGGAGCATAGGCATACGCCAGGAGGAGGATGATGCGTCCATCCTGACCCTTTCCATGAGGGACGGGTCTCCTGAGAGAGCGGAGAATATCATCAACACCCTGATTTCCGTCTACAACGAGGAGGCGGTTAATGACAAGAACCAGGTGGCTGTCAATACGGCCGAGTTCATCAACGAGAGGCTCGTCATCATCGAGAGGGAACTCGGCGGCGTGGAGTCTGACCTCGAGTCGTTCAAGAAGGCCAATCAGATCGTGGACCTTTCCAGTGCTGCCGGGATGTATATGGGAGAATCCCAGAAGTACAATTCCAGCGTTCTGGAACTCGACACCCAGCTCCGTCTTGCGGAGTATATAAAGGAGTATCTGACGGATCCTGTCAGGGAGATTGACCTGATTCCTTCCAACACCGGCATCAGCGACATTAATATCGAGAGCCAGATCGGGCAGTACAATGCCGCCAAGCTCCGCAGGGACAAGCTCATCGAGGACAGCAGCGAGAAGAACCCGGTCGTGGTCGAGCTCAACAACTCGCTCCGCGCCATGAAGCAGTCCATCATCAGGGCTGTTGACAACATGATCGTCAGCCTCAATGTCCGGAAGACGGACGCCATGTCACGGGAGAAGAATGCGCAGTACCGCGTGGCTTCCATCCCTACCAAGCAGCGTCAGATGCTTTCCATCGAGAGGCAGCAGAAAATCAAGGAGTCGCTCTACCTCTTCCTCCTGAACAAGAGGGAGGAGAACGCTCTCACCCAGGCCATGGCCGACAACAATGCCAGGGTAATCGACGAGGCATACGGACCTGTTTCCCCGATTGCCCCGAACCGGAACAAGATTCTATTCCTCGGCCTTCTGCTCGGCCTTGCCATACCTTGCGTCATATTCCTTATGATAATGTTCCTGGACACCAGGGTGCACAGCCGCAAGGATCTTCAGGGCAAGCTGACATTGCCGTTCCTCGGCACTGTTCCGGAGAAGAAGGACGACGACAGCTACGTCAGGGAGGCCCTCAAGATAGTGAGAACCAACCTGGCATTCATGAGCCGCAAGGACAAGCCGCTGAAGGTCATTGCGACCACATCCATCAACGAGGGGGCTGGAAAGACGTTCATTTCCACCCATCTTGCCGACAGCCTGCTTTCTGCCGGGAAGAAGGTGGTGCTGCTTGACCTGGACATCAGGAAGGGTACATTGAGCCACAATTACGGCAAGAGGTCGGAAGGCGTGACGAACTTCATCATTGACGAGAGCCTGAGTGTGGATGACGTGATTCATAAGAATGAAGGGCATCCTGACATCGTCACGGCCGGTTCTCCTGCGCCAAATCCGGCGGAACTTCTTATGGACCAAAGACTTGACGTTCTGGTCGAGGGACTGAAGGAGCGTTATGACTACATCATTGCCGACTCGGTGCCTGCGGGAATGGTCGCCGATGCCGCTATTTCAGCGAGGGTTGCCGACCTCACAGTCTTCGTGATCAGGGCAGGCCGTCTTGACAAGAGGCAGCTTCCTGACATCGAGGCCATGTACCAGGAGAAGAAGTTCAACAATCTGGCAGTCGTGATGAACGGAGTGGAGTACCATTCGAGAGGTTACGGCTACGGATATGGTTATGGCTACGGATATGGCTACGGTCACGGGTATGGCTACGGCTACATCCATAAGAAATCCGACAAAAAGAAATAGGTTTAACTTTTATAACATTATTCAAGTATGGTTAACAAGTTTATTGCTTGCATTCTTTCTGCCCTGATTGTGTTGCCTGCCCTTGCGCAGGAGACCGCCGGGGAAGTGGAAGAAACAGTCGAGTATTCTGACTCCGGTAGGGAGGTAGTACTCAAGGGCCCGAAGGCCAACTGGTTCATCAGCGCCGGTTTCGGGGGTCAGGTTTATTTCGGTGATCACGACAACAGGGTGCCGTTCTTCCAGAGGGTAGCCCCTGCATTGGACATTGCCGTCGGCAAATGGTTCACTCCTACGCTCGGATTCCGCTTCATGTACAGCGGACTCTCATACAAGGGTGCTACTCAGGATGGTACCCATACCCTCGGCGTCCCGGTTCCGGGAAAGGGCGGAGCACCGTATTGGCTTGAGAAGCAGAAGTTCAACTCATTGACATTAGCTACGGACCTCCTCGTGAATCTCAGCACTGTGATTCTCGGATACCGCGAGAAGATGATCTGGAACTGCAGCCCTTACATCGGAGTGGGACTCGCAAGGGTGACCCAGACCCCGAAGAACAATGAGTTCCTCGTCAGGGGCGGTCTCTTCAATGCCTTCCGCGTCGCAGAAGGCTGGGACGTGAACCTTGATGTCAAGATGTCCTATGTCAATGACGAATTCGACGGTGAGTACGGCGGCCGCTCGGGAGAGGGCATTCTGTCCGCCACTGTCGGTGTCTCCTACAAGTTCAAGCCGAGGGGATTCGGCCGCCAGGCCAATGTCACCAGATACGTGCGCGGAAATTCCGACGACCTCATCAGGCAGATCAATGAGCTCAAGGCTGAAAACGATGCACTCGCAGCTGAGGCAGAGAAGCTAAAAGGCGTTGAGGTAGGCACCAATGAGGTGATTGTCAACAAGTTCGTAACCGCTTACGAGATATTCTTCAAGGATGGCTCCGAGGCCCTTGGGAAAGAGTATCAGGTCAATCTGAGCCTCTTCTCCGAGATCATTGCCAAGAGCGGCTCCAAGGTTGTTCTCGTCGGCATGTATCCGGCCAATGCGGATTCTGCCGAAAGGAAGACTGTCGAGCATCGGGCAGAGATGGTCAAGGATTGCCTCGTGAAGGAATTCAATGTGCCTGAGGAAAATGTCAAGATTGAATTCGAATACTGGAATGCGGATTCGAAATTTAAGGCAGGCTCAGTAGTTGTCAAAGGTGAATGATTTTTAAAATCGTAATTTCTATGAGAAAATTTGTATTATCAATATTGAGTGCGGCCCTGGCGCTTCCTGCGTTTGCGCAGACCACTGTCAACACAGTTGCCGAGGAGACAGTGGAGTACAGCAAGGAAAAGTACAGCGTGGTGACATCCGGCCCTAAGGGCAACTGGTTCATCGGCGTGGCTGCCGGCCCGCAGGTTTATTTCGGAGACGGTGACAAGTCCATCTCCTTCGGAAAGAGGATTTCTCCGGACCTCGAAGTCTATGTCGGAAAATGGTTTACTCCGTGGATCGGAGCCAGGTTCCTCTACAACGGACTTTACTACAAGGGAGCGACGCTTGACGCCAACAATACCTATAGCGAGAACAAGTTCAATTACTTCAATCTCCAGGTTGACGCCATGCTCAATCTCTGCAATCTCTTCGGAAAGCCGAATGATGAAAGATTCTGGGATCTCTCCCCATATATGGGAGTCGGATACGGAAGATCTTATGATGCGCCTACCCAGAATGAGATTACCGGTCATCTCGGCATCTACAATGCATTGAGGCTCACCGATGGGCTCGATTTCACCATTGACCTCCGCTCCATGCTGACCAATGACAGGTTCGACAAGGACAGAGGCGGAAGGAGAGTTGACGGAGCGCTTTCGCTCTCTTTCGGTCTGGCCTATACATTCGCGCCGAGAGGATGGATCCGTCCTAAGACTGTCACAAAGACCATCAGCGAGGATGTTTCCGGCATACTCAAGGAACTTGAGACTCTGAAATCGGACAATGAGGACCTTGCACAGGAGGTTGATTCCCTCCGCAACCGCAAGCCTGAGGAAATCCATAAGGTCAATGTCGTCTCTTCTCCATACTACGTGGTATTCGAGATTGCCAAGAGCGAACTTTCAAAGGAATCCAAGTCCAATCTTGCCATCCTTGCAGAAATCATAAAGACCAACAATCTGCATTATACCATCACCGGATATGCTGATGAAGGCACCGGAACAGAGTCTATCAACCAGCGTCTCAGCCGTGAAAGGGCTCAGGCTGTTTACGATTGTCTGGTCAACGAATATAATGTCCCTGCATCCATGCTCAAGGTTGAATACAAAGGCGGCGTAGGCAATATGTTCTACGATGACCCAAGCTTGAGCAGGGCAGTGATAACCCGCAATGATTGAAAGCCGCTGTGAAGCGTTGAGTAAATCAAACCCGTCGGCCAGGTACAGGGCCGGCGGGTTTTTGAATTTCTATAAACTTCCTATGTCAAAATGTATTCAAAATTTATAAAAAAGAATAATCAATCAAGTTTTTATAAATGAGAATATAATGGTGAACAGATTTGACTATGTGGCGCCGGAAGTATCCGTGAGGAGACTGTCCATGGAATCGGCTTTTCTTGCCGCTTCTGAACCGGTAAATGAAATCAGTGAGAAGAACATCACTGTAAAGGTCGAGGACTACGAGTCCTTCGATAACTACATTACATTTGAATGATGAGCGTTATGAGAAAGGCATTCTACATTTCGGCGCTCATTTGCGCCTCTCTTCTGGCGGGATGCCGGAAGGAGAATTTCGGAACTGCTGTGGAACCTGGTCTCCCAGCCTCGCTTGATGTCGTGGTGAATCTCGGAAGCGGGAGCAATGTGGCGATGACCAGAGGTATCTATGATTATGAGAGTGAAATCAGCGAGCTGATGCTCATAATGTTCTCGGCTGAAGGCCGGAAAATGGTCATTGACCTGACCGGAAATCTCAAGGCAGGCCCTGCCGGCGTCAAATATGGCGCCGCCCGTACATATACACTGGACGCTCGGGTAACAGCCGATTGCTACGGCAAGAGGATATTGAGCGGAACCTATGAGGTATATGCCATCGCCAACTGGAGCAGTCCATTCTGCGGACTTACCAAGGATGACCTTCTGAAACTTGACAAGGAAGGCCTGGCTGCAGCCGTGGCTTCCAATTCCGGACTGGCAACCGGTGTCACAGGAAGCCAGAAATTCCCTATGACGGGGTATGCCAAAGAACAGATTGTGTATCCGGATTCGGAGACTTCGGCCAACGCCACCAAGATTGAGGTCAGTCTGAAGCGTCTGATCTCGCATATTGAGATGAATTTCGTAAACGGTACGGGGAATGAAAACCCGCAGTTCGTGCCTCATTCCTATTCCATTTACAATCTTCCCAAGGACAGCTGGCTAATGAGCAAGGGCAATGAGGAAGGGAAAAATCTCAAATCTAACTGCGCCTACGGCAATGTCGAGAAAATTGAAGTGACCGGCTCCGGAGAGATTGAGTTTTTCATGCTGGAAAATGTCAAGGCCAGGGCATCCTCGTCCTGCGCCACATACAATGACAGGGACAAGTGGAGCGGAGGCTCATCGGCTAAAGGGACCGCCCCCGGCGACAAGAAATGGACCTATGCCCCGGATGGCAGCACCTTCATTGTCGTGAGCGGAGAATACACCGGCAAGAGCTATATCGGCAATGTCTCCTACACCATTCATCTCGGCAATTTCTCCGGGACGAATCTCACGGCCTCTGCGTCAGGATATGACAATTTCACCGTCAACCGCAATGAGTATCAGAAATATACTATTACCGTCAAAGGTGTGAACAATATTGTCGGAGAGGTAACTGTCGGGGAGACAACTGGTGTGGAAAGACAGCCTGGCGCAGAAGGTGTCCTCACGGATATGACCAAGTCATCCAACTTCGTCCTGGACGGGCATTATGAGAATGTGATATTGGCATTCGCCTTGCCGAAAGGCACATCGCCGCAGATTATCGTCAAGACTCCGTACAACCAGATGAAGCCATATTCCCTGAATGGCAACCTTGCGGGTGTTGATTACAAGTGGGTGAAGTTCGGAAAGCCTGCCGGAACTGCCACACTTGCTGCATATCCCGGTGCTGATAAAGTCTTGGATATCAAGGGTCTGGCCGATGCGCTCAGCAGCTGTGACGGAAAAAGCACAGACTATTTCATCGTGAATAACGGTACTGTGTATGTCCAGGCCTATGTCGATGAATATTTCTATGATACCAATCCTGTCACCGGCGCTTCGGCTTCGTGGCCGGAGTTCGTCAATCAGGAAAATCGTGTCCTGATTTTCAATCCAAGCTCGGCCGTATCGGCTGACGGCAATACGACTCTGTATCCGGATTACTCGTTCCAGATATCCCAGAGGTCCATCAGGACCACTTACAATACGGATGACTCATCCATTGAGGCCTTCGGAATCGAGACCTGGAACGAGACGGGAAGGACTGCGTTCGGTACGGCGAAATCTACTGACGGCCTGGATAATTCGTTCGGATGGAAGAACAACAAGATTCTGCTTTCCGGAAGTTATGGCAATGCCAATGCCGGGACCTGGCCGGCGGCTGCGAAAACATTGGGCTACACTACTTCAGTGACCAGCAATGACAAGTCCGCACACGTGTGGTTCTCGACGGGGGATGGTGTTCTGGAGGGCTATTACGCCTGCATGTCCAGAAACAGGGATGAGAATCATGACGAAGTGATTGACAATGAGGAACTCAAGTGGTATCTTCCTGCCATCAACCAGTATCTGCTTCTGTGGTGCGGGGAGGAGTATCTCTATGGGGATACACGGCTTGTGAACCCGGCTGATATTCCGGGGATTACATCATCTGATTATGGTAGTGGCGTGCATAATCTGTTCACAAGTTCATTCTCTCCTCAGTACTGGGCTGTCGAGGGAGTATCTTATGGCGAGGGCGGAAATAGTAATGGTGTCCGTTGCATCAGGAACCTGAATACCTATGATTCCCGCACTAAGTCATTGTCATCCGTAAATGGCTATGTGATATCTGTTGATGGTGTCAGGACACTTCGGGAACAGTCCATGTCCGGGGAGTATCCTCCGCATAAGGACAGGGATCCTGAAAACAGGTTATTCTCAAGCTTCCAAGTCGCTAAAGACACTCTTGCGATACCTGAAGCTCTCCGTCCTGTAACAGCGGATATTATCAGAGACAACGATTTGTGCGCTTCATATTCTGAATCTAATAATGATGCTGGTTGGTGGAGAATCCCGAACCAGAAGGAACTTATGTTGATGAGCCAGAATAATTTTCTGGAGGACATAAAAGGTACGAATAATCTTGCATACGCCAGCCGTACCTGGTTTGTCAGCTGTGATGCGTCAGGAATTGGAGACTATCGTAAAAACCCATATTGGTATTTTTACAGCGGCGAAAACAGGGTGATTTCTATTGCGTCAAGTAACGCAAAGTTGTCTTTCCGCATCCGCTGCGTCCGCGACGTGACCCAGTAGTCTTCGCCATCCCCGGGCTGACCGGGGATCTGTACCCTAGAAATTATTGAGTATCAACTCCTCCGTAAGGGATTTGCCCGAAACGCTGAAGGTGGACCCGCCGACCTCGTACGTGTCGGTCCCGGCGTAGTCCATCATCACGATTCCGGTGAATCCCTTTCCTGTATGTGCCTGTATGTGCTCCAATGCCGCCGGATTGGCCGATGCCGCATTCTTGGCGTATGAGTCGGAGGCAAATGATGAACCTGCATATCCGGAGCAATAGTTGATGACCCAGTTGTTCTGTTCATATTCCCTGAACGGGACTGTAATGTCTAAAAGCTTGCACACCAGCTCCTTCTTCTTCGCAAGGAAATCCGCCTCAGAGGAGTTGCCGTTTTTCTCGGCCGAGTACATGTCCTGGACATAGATTCGTCCCAGGCCTCCCGTGCCGTAAATCTGCAGGGCCTCTCCCACACTGTTGCTGTGGCTCCATTCCGTATATGCGGTTTCGAATGTGGAAACCGGGCTTAGGTCATTTCTCGAGATGATGAGGATTTTTCCCCGCAAGTCCTTCATTGTCATGCTCCTGTTGAAAGCTGCCATCCGCGACTGATATATCCGGCTGTCCCACAGGAAGTTTTTCATTGCAGTCTTGTAATTGTCCTCTGCGATGGAGGGGCTTAAGAACTGGCGCTCCGACTCATATCGCATTATGACAATGATGCCTTCTCCCGGATGGGCCTTGAGAAAGCTGTCGAAGTATTTCATAGCATCTTCCATTGACACGCCCGTGTCCAGGATGCTGTGGTATATATTGCCGAGGGTGGAATTGTCGTCCATTGTCGGCCTCAGGTCGAAGGCCCTGACTCCGTGCTCAAGCTGCCCTGAAATCGTCAATGTCTGGCATTTTCCTGCTGCCGAGCATGTCGATGTCGCTGCATCGTGGGTCCCCGGAATGGTCAGCAGTGCTATCTTGGTGTCGTCGTCAATGGCTGTCATCCAGCTGTTTGCAGTGATTTGCGGCTTCGGCTGGTCTCCCTGGTCACCGGAACCGCCTGAGCCGCCCTGGTCGCCGCTGTCGCCGGAGCCTCCCTGGTCCCCGCTGTCGCCGGAGCCGCCATGGTCGCCTCCTGAGGTCCCGCCTTCATTGCCGCCCTCATCACCTGAACCGCCCTCATTTCCAGAATTGCCCTGGTCCCCGGAGCCGCCCTGGTCCCCGGAGCCGTTTCCGTCCGGCCCGGTCGTCTGCTCGGTATTGTCCTCCGGGTTTTCCGGTCCATTATTCTTGCTGCATGCTCCCGCTAGCATTGACATGATCATTATCATTGCGGCAGTGCGGAACATTCTGCCCAATAGCTCTTTTCGCATCATCACTTTCATTATCGTTTACATTGTTGCAAATATAGCAATCTCCACGGAATTCTGTACATGACCTCCTTTTCCGTCATGCCCGACCTTACCCGTTCTGTCCGGCCTTGTAGCGGTACCAGGTGTAACGTGAAATGCCGATGCGCCTGCACATTGCGCTGACTGACATTCCGGACCCGAGCATCTTCGCGATGCGGGCTTCATTTTCCCGGACAATTTTCATTTTCACGTCGCTCCCCGGCCTTCTCCCGAGCCTGACGCCTTCTGCCTTCTTCAATGCCAATGCTTCCCGTGTCCGCATTGAAATCAGATTCCGCTCAATCTCCGCCACGAGCCCGAATGCGAAACACAGCACCTTGCTGTTGATGGTATTGTCGAATGAATAATGCTCCTTGGTGGTGTACAGCGAAATGCCCTTCTCCACGCATGCTCCCATGATCTCCATCAGCTCGACCAGCGACCTGCTGAGTCTGGATATCTCTGTAACTATCAGCCAATCACCTTTCTGCATCTTTCTGACGAGACGGCCAAGCTTCCTTTTTCTGAAAGATACCTTGCCGCTGACCGTCTCAACTATCCATTGGTCCACCCTGGAGTTCTTCTCCTCAAGGTAACGCCTGATCTCATCTTTCTGGTTCTCGGGATTCTGCTTGCCCGTACTTACCCTCAAATAGCCTATTATCATATTATGTTTCGATTGGTTTGTGTAGTTGTTAATCCCAAAGACAATTCACACAACTCCGACAATAAACATTCCACCCGTGCCCATCAGATGATAGCCACGGGTGGTTCTGAGGTATTTGGCAAGAATCTATTCTGCCGTCACGGTCTTTGTCCACTCGAAGGTGGTCACCACAGGGAAGTGGTCTGAATAGCCGACATCCTTCGTGTAGGATATTGACTGGTTCGAGTTATATTTCGTATTGCCGCTGGTATTCGTTCCGTTCTCATCCTCGACCATAACGCCGGAGTATGAAACGCTCGAAGTGCTCTTCCTGAAATTGTCCACATCATTCTGATGGGCGGTAGCCTTCAGCTGCACCTCCGCACCGGGAACATTGATGTACCAGATCTTGTCGACCACCTCACCCTTCTGATTGTCAGCGCATAAGATGTCATTGGCCGTATCTCCCGCAAATGCGAACCTCGTCATCAGGGAGAAGCTGTTCCACTGCGGATAGACTCCACTGCGATGGAACTCGACCCAAGGGTCTGATACCGTGTAGCCTGCGTTGTTGTCGTACGCCGCAACAAAGTCGAGGAAGTTGGTCTTGATGTCGTGGCGGGTGTAACGCATATTGGTGTCGCCCATGATGATGGCCGGCCTCTTGTTGGCCTTCGCATTGGCAAGGACGTAGTCGCGGAGCTGGCGCAGCTGGCTCAGAACGGCCTTTACGTAGGCATTGCTCTCGGTGTTGCCGCTGCCGCTGTAGGTGTTCATGTGGGTGATATACACGTCGACGACAACGCCCTCGGCAACGGTCACCACGTAGTGGCGGAAGCCTTTCTTGATGCAGGTGTTCGCACCGCTCGTAAGGCCACCCTCAGCATCGTTGTATTGTATATATTTCTCGCCTGTCGCACTGGTCGTGCTGGTCCTCCAGAAGAAATTCAGGCCGTCGGTGTCGGCGGTGGAAGTCAGCTGCGCAGCAGATACGCTTCCCCTCCATGTGCCGTGGGAATAGTTGGTAAGGCCTGCAGCCAGCTGAGAATCATACTCGAAGTCCTCGCTTGCAGCGATGATGTCCCAGCCGAGATTGTTGGCGATCTTTGCCATTTCAGCAGTGCCGCTTGAGCCCGGGCCATTGCCATTGATTGTGAAGAAACTGATCTTCTGCGGCAGACCATCCACATTGAAAGCGCAGGCGGTAAATGTGCCGGTGGTGACGGTTGGCTCCGGATTTTCAGGCTGCTCAGGCTCTGTAGGCTGCTCAGGCTCTGTCGGCTGCTCCGTGTCAGTTCCGGGATTCTCCCCGTCAATTGTCATCCTGTCTGTAAAGTTGGTGAGGGTCAATGGGAAATTGTAAACTACATCTTTCTCGAATGCCTTCTTTGCCGGGGTGACGATTACAGCAGTATGATTGGCGGTAGTGATTTCAATGCGGATAACATCTCCGGCCTGGATGACCGGGAGCATGCACATATAGTCTGTGATTGGCTCCGTCAGGCTTATGCCGTCTTCCCAGTCCATTGTGATAACAGGCTCGGTGCCGATTCCGTCCATTACAACACTGCCGTCTACTGCGCTGAAATGGAATTCTCCGGCAATGTTTACAGGTTCTCCGTTTCTTGTAGCGCTGACTTTTACGGTCTTGAGCACATCATCCTTCAATACGGTCCCGTCAGTGTCGATTATCATCCGGATGAAGGTTACAATGTGTTTGCAGGTCATTGTGTAAGTTTTCGAGAAGAAACCTCCCGCCGCCTTCTCCAATGTCCCGACTTTATATGCTCCGATGAGATTGCCGCTGACCCTTTCCTGAATTGATGGAAGGTTTCCGATGCAATCCTCCGGCTTTCTTCCTGAATTGGCACTTCTGTAAGGGTAATACGCATATTCCGGGGTGTAGTAACCCCTTTCTGGATAGAACTGCGCCGAGGTTTCGGTGCCTGAAGTTTTTCTGATGAACCGGATATGTCTGCCCCATTTGTCGAAGACTCCCAGTTCATCCCCCGCAGTCCATTTGGTGAGGATGCCTCCATCATCCGTGACTCCCGATACGGCAGTCCGTGTTTCAGGGGAAGGTGAGACAATCCGTGCTTCAATGGCTGATTCTTCATCTTCCTGAAGATACTCCTGATTGGTACAGGCGCAGCATCCCGCAATGATCAATGCTGCGAAATAAAGTTTAAAGTTACTCATATACAGAATAGATTAGTGTGTCCCAATAATAACCCTATTGATCTATTTTCTATCTGTAAGCCCCGGTACGAAGGGCTGATATATAAAACCTGCATCAGATCAATGATAATCTGGTGCAGGTGTGTATTATTAAATGCCGTCGCTTCCTCCGGAACTGCCTCCACTTTCTCCGCTTCCGGAGTCGCCGCCTCCGACGCTTTCCTGGTCAGGCCATTCCGGTTTCGCCGGGTCGCGGTTCAGTCGGAACATCGTGTTCATCTCGAGTATGGCCTTTACCAGCGCAGCACCGTTTCCGTTGGTTGAATCGCCTGTACAGTAGTTCATAAGCACAATGCCCACAGGCGAAGGAGCCAAACCTTCCTGACTGAGCAATTTGTTCTGAACCTTTTTGAGGAGGTAGCCGTTCAGGTCGCTTGCGATGGTCAGTTTATCTGTATCATCATTGGCGTTATATCCTCCGATACCTATCTGGAACCAGGCATTGTGGAGATTCTTCTCATATATCGTTCTCGACTGTGCGGTGATGTCATCAATTGCGGCGTGACGTTCGTTCAGGTTAGGAGTAGAACCTGACGCATAAGTCTTCTGTGCCTGGTGATAGTAGAATGTAAGTCCACTTTCAGTCTTGCTGTTATAGATGGTGGAAGTCTGCATTGAGTTGAAGACTCCGGCTGTGATGTCAGTGTAGTCGGTATATCCGGCGCCTCCTGCCATCGAGGCCAGCGATACCATCGCATTCGGGATGCTTGTGTAGCCGTCGGCACCGTCGGCAAGGAATTTCGAGGTGTTGGTGTTTACCTTTACTATAATCTTTCCGAGCACGTCATACACCGTTGTGTTCGGAGTGATAGGTTTATCATAGATATAGGAAGCGAGGCTCGAGTCTGCCAGCATGGTCGCGATAGCGTTGAGTACTTCCCGAGGGGCGGTGGTGCCATATACATAAGTACCTATTGCGCTTCTTGTCAACGGCTTTTCCGCCACAGTCAAGACTACTACGACATATTCTTCCGGATTATTTGCAATAAGAGCTCCGATTTCTTTCATTTTGTCCAGAACCAGGTCTCCGTTGTCGTGGCCAAACGTACTGTTTCCATCAGTACCAGCACAAACAAGGCGCAGATTACCAGTACCGGAGGTGTTTAACCTGTTTGTACTCTCATACGTCAACCTGCAATCCAGATTGAATGCCCTTACGCCGGCTGCATACTGATTAGCGATATTGACGCCTGTGCCCTGATATTCTTCAAGCACACTGTACCAGGAACCTGGAAGTGAGAGCTCGGAGAGATATACGTTCCTCGGTATCTGCGTCATCCAGTCGGCAGGATTCAGCGTAATGTCCTGAGTGACTGTCAATATCGGAATATTCAGCTTGTGAACCTGACCCGCAACGAGATTGGAGTTCTTGCCCGTGTTGTTTGTGCTCGGCTTCAGCTTGTATCTGAAGTTGCCTGCATTTGTCTGCATTACCACATTCCACGTTTCGCTGAGTGAGAGTCCGTCCTGAGGTATTGTGAAAATGCTGAAATCGATAGGCATATTCTTGCCAAGTCTCACATAAGAGCCGCCCGGAAGTATGGTATTCACTTCAATGACATTGCTTGCTTCGCTGTCTCCGACCGGGCGCGAAGTGACTTTGCCGTCCTTGCCTATGGTGACATCGAAGTTTCCTGCGACCGTAACTCCATCCGGAGCGGTGAGTATGACTTTCTGAAGGTAGATATACGGAGAAGTTAGGTCCACGGAAGTGGTGAATCCCTCGAAACGGAATTTCAACACCGTCGAGAATGGTGTGTACCTGAGATTTACTACCTCTGTTCCGTTGTCCTGGTCGGGAGTTACGGCATACATAAATGCGTCAGGCATTGTCCCGTCCGTGTACTTTTCGTCGTAAGGCGTGCCGGAATAGGCAGTCGCATTGCTGTTTGCATTGAATACGCAGAACTGCGAAGGACGTATATGCGCCCTTACGGTTACACCTGCACCATCCGTATTTGGCGTAATTGTCGTATTGTGGCCATTGTTCACTGATGGGTAAACCGAGTAGAAATCGCATTTCTCGGCCCCTTCCATTCCCCACTGCACGCCGAATTCGCCAGTCTTGTCAAGGCTGTTAGCAAAATTCTGGAGGACTTCGTTTCCTTCAGCATCTGCGTTTGTAACATTGTATTCTGCCATTTCACGGCCGGCAAGGCAGTTCGTTCCGTAAACGAGAACCTTGTCTCCGTTCTTCCAATTGACCTTGATGCCTGTCGCAGTTTCTTCGCCATAGGCTGTCTTGGTCTGTGTGCCAGCTGAGAGTTTCCCGGAGAAACGCACCTCGTCTCCCGGAGTCGGCTTAACTATGTTGTTTTCCTCCTTTGCGCAAGAACCCATTACCAGGGTCATTGCCGCTATATATATCACGCTTCTTTTCATCGCTCTAGATATTTTGTCATCCAGTTACTATTATTCCCAGCCGCTTGCATCGAAATCAGTAGTAAAGCTCTGATTTACCGTATGCTCTTCTATCTCACCCGATGCGCCTTTAGGATTATGAACATCCGCCGATGCGCTGCAGAACCCGCTCTCCATCTCAATGCGGCGGACGGAAAGCAGCGGTGTCTGGTATTCTTTTTTCATTTTCATCATTGCAGTCATTTATCTTTCTTTATCTCCGTACGACTTGCGCAGACACACTATGTGCCATGCTTATCGTACAATAAACCGGTCCTTTCCGGACCCGAAAATGTATTTCAAATTCAATGTGTTTTTACGGTACAGACAAATGCTCATTTTCGAGCTTCCCAACGGATGCTTTCTCTGCATCCCTTCTCCCTCCCGCCGGGGATATTTCCGGCCACAGTTCGTTGTCATTTTATTCGGCCGATTTTTCAAACTGCAAATTTAGAAGAATCTTGATAAAAAACCAATTTTTTTCGACTTTTTTGATAAAATCTTCCCAAAAATGGTTCAAAACGTCCACAACCCCGCTTTAGACACCGAACCTTCCGCACTGCAAGGCTTCAGCACGGAAGGTTCAAACCATTTCGGGTAATCTCCAAAGAAAGCTTACAGTTCCGACAGCCAGCGGACAATCCTGTCAAGCACCTCAGGGGCAATGGTTTCCTCAATTTCACGGTACTCGGTGAAGGAGCCGGTGGCGCAATGCTGGAAAAGGTGATTGACACCTTCGACAGCCTCGATGACCGCCTTCGGATTGTTCGTCAATCCTCTCCGCAGGGCGCCGAGATTGGCCTCATGTTCAACCTGCATGTCCTTGGAGCCATTCAGGGCCAGGACAGGACAGCTGATGTCCGCAAGGAGGGGACGTACGTCAAGGGATAGAAAATATTTCAGATACGGAGTCCGAACCTGTCTGATTACAGCCTGAAGTCTCTGCTCCAACGGCACGGGAAGTCCTGATTTTCCGGCGGAAGGCATTGGCAGATCAGCTATGCAGGCATCAAAAACATCACCCAGGGCATTGCAGTAAGCATCCACCATTTCGGAAGGCGTATCCGCGGACTCAAGCCCGATGCGGTTCTGCCAGATTAACGTCTCCTTCCCGGATACAGCCATTCCCGCAAGCGAAATGATGAAATCAGCATTGTTCTCCGCCGCCAGCAGCAAGGCAATGGTCCCGCCCTCGCTATGACCGATAACTCCCACATTGTCAAAGCGTTCCCTTAAAAGGCGAATGCCTGCCAGGGCATCATTCTTCAGGTCTTCGGAGGTACAGCCGGCAACATCGCCGGTGGACTCTCCAAACCCCCGGTCATCATAGCGCAGAGCAGCGATTCCGGCACGGGCCAATGCGTCCGCAATAACAGCAAAAGGCTTATGCTCAAAGAGTTCCTCATCCCGATTCTGCAAACCGCTGCCGGTAACCATAATGAGGGCAGGAGTATTCCGGCTGCAATTCTCCGGCATTGTCAATGTCCCTTTCAGGACAGCATTGCCATTGGCGAAGGTAACTTCTTCCTGCCTATACGGAAACGGTCCCTTGGGAGTCTGGGGACGGTTGAGTTTCTCTTCTCCCGGAGTGAGGGTCAGCGGAAGGGATGCGCCCATTTGAGTAAAGGTCCCGACTATCTGCTTGATAAGCCATTGGCCCTCGTATTTCGCAGCGACAGATGGAATGTTGATGGTAATGGAGCCGGTTGCAGTCCTGGCGACTTCAATAGGAATCCCCTTTGCGCCCTGGTCCGGCGAGTCCATTGTGGGATTGTCACCGTCCAGATGAAACACGAGCGCAAGTTTGGTGCTCTGCAGATCAAGTTTGCCTGACCAGGTGCCGGTCTGGGCACTGGAAAATAATGCTGCAGAGAGCAGCAGAATCAGGGTCAGTAAAGGTCGTCTCATATCATTATTCTTGAGAGTGAACGCTGCAATCTCGGTGGCTGTCAGGCATATCTCTGCAGAGGGTCATCGGGACAAGCTTTCCCTCAGGGCTTTCACCTCTTCCAGGGAAATACCTACACATCGTGCAACCGTTTCCGGTGCAATGCCTTCCGCAAGCAAATTCTTTGCGGCAGACAAGGCTTTCTCAGCCATGCCTTCTTCAAGCCCCTCCTTGTAGCAGATATTCTTCTCGTATTCCAGATCGTGCTCGTTTTTCATATCCTGTTCGTATTGTTCTTTCTTCTCAGGTGTGAACGCTGTAACCTACGTGGCAGTCATGCATATCACTGCAGAGGGTCATCGGGACAAGTTTTCCCTCAGGGCTTTCACCTCCTCCAGGGAAATGCCTACACATCGCGCAACCGTTTCCGGTGCAATGCCTTCCGCAAGTAAGTTCTTTGCGGCAGACAAGGCTTTCTCAGCCATGCCTTCTTCCCGACCTTCCTCAAGCCCTTCCTCAAGCCCTTCCTTGTAGCAGATATTCTTCTCGTATTCCAGATCGTGCTCGTTCTTCATATCCTGTTCGTATTGTTCTTTCTTCTCAGGTGTGAACGCTGCAATCTCAGTGGCAGTCAGGAGGGCCTTGCTCTCCGGGTCATCCGGCCAGGCAGGCTTCTCCGTGAACTCATCGGCGTGACGGAACCAGTAAAACAGCCTGTCCCTCGTGGTGAGACATTCCGCCTCCGTTTTGTTGAAGCGTCCAATTTCCGCCAAGATAACAAAAATTGTGGGATTTGGACACTCTCCGGTGCGTTTTTCTTTAAAGGTATAATGGGAGACGATATGGTCTGCGTCCCAGAGTTCCGGCGTGTCGTGCGGATAGTTCTGTGCCAGGAAAGCGATTTCGAAGACAGGATGCAGGGCAGCATAGTCGCCCTTGGAGAGCAGCTGCGAATGGTATTGCCCAGCCGCATAATAGACGCATCGGCTGAAGAGATGGCTGTCTACCTTCTTCTGGACCTCCACGCCGAGGATATTGCCATCCGCATCTTTGCAGACAAGGTCCAGTACCGTCTTCTTGCTGTAAATCGTGTCAGGGGTCTGCTCCCGGTCACGGTACTCCACAATGTCGCTTACCCTTACGTCGTCAGGCAGAACTGTGTTCAGGAGATTGATGAGAAGTGGCTTGTTCGCCGGATCAGCATAGACGGCCTTGAAGCCGGCGTCGGTCAGAAGGTTCACGAATACCGGATTCTCCGGTATGCCGGTCCGGTCTGGGACTTTGACCGCGGCACCTTCCAGAATCCGACCGAGGCGCAGAAGATGGGCTCGAGCAGAGTCAAGTCCTATGATGCATTCCTGAGTTCGTCTTCAAAGGTAAGCAAGTCCGGAGGCTACAAGGAAAACCAGCAGCCTTGCCTGTGGTATCCTCTGCTGATGAACGATCCTGAGTTCGTGACAATGGTCAAGTCAAGATGGTCCGCTCTCTACCCGCGCCTGCTCGCTGTCACTGACGAAATAGCTCGCCTCGGTGCGGAGAATGCCCTCTCCTGGGAGTATGACAGCACAATGTGGCCCGGCACCGCTAAGGCACTCAATGCCGGCTACCCGAGCGGCTTCTCCGACTTTGCCGGAGACGAGAATCTCACGAGCTATGAAGCTGTGATTCAGAACCTTATAGAATGCTATCTCGCCCGGCTTGACGGTATGAACACCCTCATTACCAGCGCCACTGCAGAGGGCGGCTTCGCAGTCAGCGAAACGACATTCTGACAATGCTTTTCCAGGTGATGCCTTCGTGACATTCATCTGCACACCCACCCCACTGTTTAACATAGCTGTGGGGTGGGTGTGCAGATGAATATCACGAGGGGGCCTGCCCACCGGACTCCCCGGCACAAAAAAAGAAAGAGACCGGCGTCTCTGCCAATCTCCCACTTCTCATCTGATATCGGTACGGATTAGAACCTCTCCTCTGAAGATACGGAAAGTTTCTTGCGTCCGTGACGACGGCGTGCCTTCAGGACGCGGCGTCCGTTTGGTGTCGACATGCGCTCACGGAAACCGTGCTTGTTAATGCGCTTGCGCACAGATGGTTGGAATGTTCTTTTCATTATTTTACGTTTTTATATTATTCAGTTTTCACAAATAGGACTGCAAATTTAGACTATTTTTGGCTGAAATACAAGATTTTTATCAAAAACTTGTCACGACGCGGTGGACCGGGGAGGATGTCCCCGCCAAAAAACCATATTCCACAATTGTCAGGACGAAGAATTATGGCTATATTTGCGGATTGTAACAGGGCTGGACAGACCAGTTAAATAACAACTCAACCAGATGGACACACATTCATTGCTCGCGGTATCCCCGATTGACGGACGATACGCTTCCAAGGCCGAGGCTCTCAGGCCGTATTTCAGCGAATATGCACTCATCCGTTACAGAATCAGGGTGGAAATCGAATATTTCATTGCGTTATGCGAAATTCCTCTCCCTCAGCTGGCGGACATCGACAGGGATAAATTTCCTCAGATGCGCCTGATTTACAAGGATCTGACACCTGAGCAGGCAATGGAGGTCAAGGAAATCGAGTCTGTCACCAACCACGACGTCAAGGCTGTGGAGTATTTCATCAAGCGCAGGTTCAAGGAGATGGGTCTGGAGAAATGGTCCGAGTTCGTGCATTTCGGCCTTACTTCCCAGGACATCAACAATACCTCCCAGCCATTGATGCTCAAGGAGGCCCTGGAGGAAGTCTACATCCCGGCTCTCAGGAAGGTCCTCGGGACCATCACTGAAATGGCAGAGACCTGGAAAGAGGTGCCGATGCTCGCCAAGACCCACGGCCAGCCGGCTTCCCCGACAAGGCTTGGAAAAGAGTTCAAGGTATATCAGGTCCGCATCGAGGAGCAGCTCAGGCAGTTCGGCCAGCTCACCTATCCGGCCAAGTTCGGCGGCGCTACAGGCAATATGAATGCCCACAAGGTGGCCTTCCCGCAGTTCGACTGGATTGCATTCGGCGACAGATTCACCGCCTCGCTGGGTCTCAGGAGGTCATTCCCGACAACCCAGATTGAGCATTATGACAATCTTGCGGCCATTTTCGACTGCCTCCGACGCATCAACACCATTCTCATTGACTTCAGCCGCGACATCTGGACATATATATCAATGGAGTATTTCCGCCAGAAGGTCAACAAGAACGAGGTGGGCTCTTCCGCAATGCCGCACAAGGTCAACCCTATCGACTTTGAAAATGCTGAAGGCAACCTGGGTATGGCCAATGCCGTATTGACCTTTCTGTCAATGAAACTGCCGATTTCAAGACTGCAGCGCGACCTCACCGACTCCACCGTTCTCAGGAATGTCGGCGTGCCGGTAGCCCACGGCCTGATTGCCTTCGCATCCCTCAGCAAGGGTCTCGGCAAGCTCATTCTCAATGAGGATGCCCTCCACGCAGACCTGGAAAGGAACTGGGCCGTAGTGGCCGAAGCTGTCCAGACCATTCTCCGCCGCGAGGGTTACCCTAATCCTTACGAAACCCTCAAGGCTCTCACCCGTACGGGCAAGGGCATTGACGAGGAGACTATGGAGAATTTCATCACTTCCCTCGAGGTCTCCGACTCCGTCAAGGAGGAACTTCGGGCAATTACCCCATGGAGCTACACCGGATATTAGGCCGGAGCTCTCCGCAAAGGGATGATTACATTAAGACAATACATTGAAACAGAGATAATTCCGCGATACGACAGCTTCGATGCGGCGCATAGGCGGGACCACGTGGAGTACGTCATTGCGCAGAGCCTGAAACTGGCGGAGCACTATGACGTGGATAGGGATATGGTCTATGCCATAGCGGCTTATCACGATACCGGCCTGGCCGTGGACAGGAAGACCCACCATCTCGAGTCCGGAAGAATAATCCGTTCCGACCGGAGCCTCAGGAAATGGTTCAATGAGGGCCAGATCGAGACAATGGCACAGGCCGTGGAGGACCACAGGGCATCGAGCGACCATGAGCCGCGCAGCATATACGGCAAGATTGTCGCCGAGGCTGACCGCCAGATCGATCCCGAGACCATAATCCGCAGGACGGTTCAGTACGGACTTTCGCATTATCCCGGACTGGACAGGGAAGGGCATTGGAACAGGATGCTGGAGCATCTCAATGAGAAATATGCGGAGGGGGGATATCTCCGGCTCTGGATTCCCGAGTCGGACAATGCGGCGAAACTCAGGGAACTGCACGGATTGATCAGGGACAGGGATTATCTGGAAAGCATGTTCGACAAGTTCTATAAGCCATAGCATTTTCCCTGATATTTTGTATTTTTGCGGGGATTTGACTATGACAGACAAGAAAACTGAATATATCGAAATCAGGGGCGCGGGAGCCCATAACCTCAGGAACGTCAG
>JAXDUM010000065.1:0-27084 GCA_034089285.1 Candidatus Cryptobacteroides sp. | reverse complement strand
TCATACATCGTGATGCAAAAAGCATTAAACAATACAAGCACAAGACAACTGATTTGATAAGGCAACTGGAACAATCCGTACAACGGAACGAGGCACTGATAACGTCAAGGAAGAAGGCGGTACATACTATCACCCGGTTTTTGTATATTTGCAAAAATTCGAGTCCTATGTCAGACTATAAACCACGCATAGCAGATGCGCTTTTGAAGAGGAAACTCGCCGGGAAGGGTGCCATATTGATTCGCTTTTCTTACCTGCCGTGGAGGTTGGCCCAGTGCCGTTGAAATGGACCGTGATATTGCTCTCGACCATGCATATGACTATTGCGTCGTGATGGCCGGTACGGATTGATTGAAATCAAACTTGGAGGCGAAGCCCTCGTCCCTTATGGTACTTACAGGTGTAGGCAGCATTGCATACAGACGCCCAGAGGATGGCATTTATGTCGTTCCGACAGGTTGTCTGAAACCTTAATCTGATCGCCTGCCTGAGGAAATCTCCGAGGCAGAATACACGGACTGCTACAACGCTCTGCTGAAAAGGACTGTCTCCGGTTCGCACATGAAACATGCGGTGTCGGAGCGAACTTCAGCTCCTCACTGAGACGACTCGACGGCTGGATTATTGCGTAGTCAGCAAACGAACCCTTCGGATTCTTTCTGCCGCACTATTTGCAAATTTGGGGAAATTGTCTATCTTTGTAGTCCCAATGGGGAATTAGCTCAGTTGGCTAGAGCGCTTGCATGGCATGCAAGAGGTCACGAGTTCGACTCTCGTATTCTCCACTTATGATCGGCGAAGCGACAGTTGTCAAGAATGCTGGCAGTCATTATCTGCTGTCCTGTCTGCCGGATTGGACGCCATTTCCGGCTGTCTTGAAAGGAAAAATCAGACTCAGGAACAATGAATCCACCAATCCGGTGGCTGTAGGTGACCACGTCCGCTTCGAGTCCGCAACGGACAGCCTTTCCGATATAAGTCTCAAGAATCCCGCCCAGATATCAGAGGTCCTGGACCGGAAGAATCATCTCATCCGCAAATCCACCAATCTTTCCCGCCAGTCGCACGTCATTGCGGCAAATGTCGATATGGCATTCGCAGTGGTATCATTGTATTTCCCGGAAATCAAACTGCCGTTTCTCGACAGGATGCTCGTCACCTGCGAGGTGTATGGAATACCTGTCACCATTGTCCTGAACAAGGTGGACCTTTACCGGGAGGAGGCGCCGCAGGCGGTGGCGGATTTCATCGACATTTACACCAATGCAGGATATCGGGTAGTCTGCACATCGGCCCGCACGGGGGAAGGCGTGGATGAGCTCAGAAGCCTCACCTGCGGCAATGTCTGCCTTTTCTCCGGGGAGTCCGGAGTCGGTAAATCCTCCCTCATCAAGGCTCTTGACCCCACATTGGACCCGAAAATCGGCAGAATCTCGGACGTTCATCTCCAGGGAAAGCACACAACATCATTGTACGAGATGTACAGGCTCCGGACAGGGGGCTGGGTCATCGACACGCCCGGGCTCAGGGGCTTCGGCCTGGTAAATCTGGAGAAGGAGGAAATCTCCCGTTATTTCCCGGAAATGCTGAAAATCTCGGAGAACTGCCGCTTCACCCCATGCACGCATACCCACGAGCCGGGTTGCGCTGTCAAGGAGGCGGTCGAGGATGGCAGAATCAGCCCCGAACGCTATTCCTCCTATCTGGGAATGATTGAGGAAGACAGGAAATTCAGATAGCCGATGTCCCCGTTCAACAAGGAAATACTCCGTCTTGCAGTGCCCAGCATTCTGGCCAGCATCACCGTGCCGATTGTCGGCATGGTGGACCTCGCCGTTGCAGGCCATCTGGACGGCAATGCGGCAGTGCTCATCGGCGGAGTCTCCATCGGAACCCTGCTGTTCGACCTGCTTTACTGGAATTTCAGCTTTCTCCGTACCGGGACTGGCGGACTGACTGCCCAGGCCTATGGGCGCGGGGATATGAAGTCGGCGGCTGATGCATTGTTCCGTTCTTCCGGCATGGCATTGGCCGTGGCCGTAATCTGCATCCTGATTCAATGGGTCTTCGTGGATTTCGCCTTCCTCTTCGTCAAATGCTCTCCGGAAGTCAGGGAACTGGCTGAGAGATATTTCCATATCAGAATATGGGCGGCTCCGGCAACATTGTCCCTGATGGCGCTCAAGGGCTGGTTCATCGGTATGCAGGACAGCCTGAACCCTATGATTGTGGACTTCATTGTCAATCTCGGCAATGTCCTCGTCAGCATTGTCCTGGCAATGGGATTCACGCTCGGCGGCTTCCGCTTCGAGGGCATCGGCTTCGACGGAATCGCTGCGGGCACCCTCATCGCCCAGTATTCCGGCCTGCTGTATGCCGTCGCGGTCATCCTTCTGCGCTACCGCAATGTCTTCGCCGGCTACTCTTTCCGGGGAGTGTCCAGACTCTTCGTCGACAGTGGCATGAAGTCCTATTTCCGCCTCAATGCCGACCTTTTCGTCCGCTCGCTCTGCATTATGGCAATATATGCCGGCATTACCGTAATCTCCGCCCGATATGGAGATATGATGCTGGCAGTCAGCTCGATACTGGTACAGATGATGATGCTTTTCTCCTATTTCACGGACGGTTTTGCATACGCCGGGGAGGCATTGACAGGAAAGTTCATCGGAATGGGAAGCCGGGACGGCGTCGTGAGGACAGTGCGTCACGTATTCGCCTGGAGCATGGGTGTCGCAGTGCTCTTTGTCTTCATATATGCGATTCTCGGGGTTCCGGTGCTCAGGCTCCTGACTTCTGATGCGGAAGTCGTGTCCGCCTCCGCCGCATTCATCCCGTGGCTGGTCCCTATGCCGATCATAGGCTGTGCGGCCTTCGCCTGGGACGGCATCTACATCGGAGCCACCTCGTCCGGGCCAATCAGGGATTGCACCATCTGGGCCGTTGCGGCATTCTTCATTGTCTGGTTTGCAGGGGAGCGGGTGCTGAACCCGTCCGCAGAGTTGTCTCCCGACATTGCCGTGCACATATTGATGGCAGCCTACGTTGTCCATGTCCTGGTCAGGCTTGCATATCTGACCGTATTGTACCCGAAAAGCATTCTCTCTGTGCCTTTCGGCGGCATCAAACCCTGAAATCCCTTCGGGAATATGGCAATGTCCGATATTCTGTTTACATTTGCAACTGCAAAGCGCAGGTCAATGTTCCCGCGCAGCAAAGCTATCATAGATGAGCCTATACAAATATTTCAGAATAAGCAAGCCCGCGCCTGACAGAGTGCCTGGCGACAGGGTCGATGCCGAATACAGGAGGTTGAGGAGCAGGACATTCTGGGGAGCCTCCGTCGTATACAGCCTTTACTATGTCTGCAGGATGACATTGAGCGTGGTCAAGCAGCCCCTCATTGACGGGGGAGTGCTCTCTGCAAGCGACCTTGGCCTGATAGGGTCTGCATTGCTCCTGGTCTATGCCTTCGGCAAATTCGTGAACGGATTCATAGCTGATTATTGCAATATAAGGCGGTTCATGGCCGCAGGCCTCTTCGTCTCCGCCGCGGTAAATCTGGTGATGGGCCTTCTGGGCTTCTTCGGCAGGGCCGTATCCGTCCCGGGGATTGTGATGATGGCTGTGTTCTTCATCCTGTGGGGTGCCAACGGCTGGGTCCAGTCGATGGGAGCGCCTCCGGGCATCATCAATCTCTCCCGCTGGTTCCCATTGTCGAAGAGGGGGACTTATTACAGCATTTTCAGTTCGACGCCATATATCGGCAAATTCCTGACATTCATATTGACAGGCGTCATTGTGGGTGCCCTGGGATGGGAATGGGGCTTCATTTTCGCCGCCGCGGCCGGTTTCGCAGGCACGGCCATATCCCTTGTCTTCATCTCGGATACTCCTGAGAGCAAGGGACTACCGTCCATTCAGGAACTTTCCGGGGAGAAGCCGGTGAAAACTGATTCAATGCCGACCAGGGAGTTGCAGAAGATAGTCCTGAGGCATCCCGGCATCTGGATCATCGCCCTTTCCAGCGCCTTCGTCTATATAACCCAGTATGCCATAAGCGGCTGGGGAGTCCTCTTCCTGCAGAAGGCCAAGGATTTCTCCCTTCAGGGAGCGACCCAGATAATCGCATTCTCCGAAGCATTCGGTGTGGCAGGGACCATCTTCGCCGGCTGGCTCTCGGACACTGTGTTCAGGGGCGACAGGGTCAAGCCTGTGCTCATCTCCGGAATCTTCTGCTGCGCGTCCCTCCTGCTTTTCCTGTTCACTGGCGGAGGCTATCTGATGAACATCCTCTACGTGTCCGTGTTCAGTCTGTTCATAGGGGTGCTCTACTGCATTGTAGCCGGGCTTATGGCCGTGGACATCGTTCCGAGAAAGGCCACCGGAGCGGCTCTCGGCATAGTCGGCATCTCCAGCTACGTGGCCGCTGCCATTCAGGATGTCGTTACAGGCTACCTGATAGAGGGCGGCGCCGACAAAGCCTACGATTTCACCGCAGCTGCCATCTTCTGGACCGCCGCCTGCGTTCTTTCCTTTGTCCTTCCGGTGCTGAACTGGAGGTCAATGATGAAGAAGGTCGTCGAAGCTTGAGGCATACTCCTCGTCGTAGTCCTTCTTGTACTGGTTGATGAAATTGTTGTAGCGTACCCTGGCCTCGTCCTCCTGTCCCATTGCCGACAGGGCCTTCACCGCAAATTTTATGGCATTTTCGCTCAGCGGGTCTATCCGGAGCAGGATGTCCGCACACAGTACCGTATTGGCCCAGTCGGCATTGGTGAAGCGCCACTGCGCCTCGGCAAGGACTGCGGATGCGACCTTGTCATCGATTTCCGCCTTCATCTTGTCGAATAGCAGGTCCCCGTCGTCCTTCAGGAATTTGCCCCTGGCGAGAATCGAGAGAAACCTGTCGTTGCCCGGACTGTAATCATCGAGGATCGAGAGGCTTTCGACATAGTCGCAATAGGCTGGTTCACTGAATCTTACAATATATTTTCCCTCCTCGAAAACCAGCTTCACGCCATCCATCCTGTTCAATATCTTCCTGAGGTTGTTCAGCGTCACTCCTCTGACATTCTTCGACTTTTCCTCTTCCTTGTCCGGCCAGATTAGGCCGCTGAGCCGTCTGGAACTGATGCCCCCGCTCCGCGTGTGGAAGAGGATGAGCAGCAGGGTTTCCTTGAGGCGCCCCGTGAGCAGGCTCGTTATGTCCTCTCCCGACGAACTTGTCAATGTGATGCTGCCGAAGAGCAGAAGGCTGTCAGGGCCGTCTTTCCTCGGCCGTATTCTTGCGCCGTGCTTCTCGGATGCAAGCAGGCTGACCCTGCCGTTCCTCAGGAATCTCATCCTCAGGAACGATCCTCCCCAGCCTGCTGCAATAACCGTCAGACCGAGTATTATCCACTGCAATGGAAGCCCCTTCCCGGCGGCTTTTTCCTTAAGCGGAGGTTTCGGTGGGAAGTCAATGCTGTAGCATTTGACGCTGGAGCTGATGTCGTCTCTGGACTCTTCCACAATGGCTATTAGTTTGCCTAGGGTCTCGTCGAGGAAAAGATTCGCATTGGTGGTAATCTTGTCTGAGAATATCGGAATCGTATTGCCAAGCTCTTCCCGGCTTCCGTCGCTGATGGCGAATCTTGTCAGCTGGAGTTCCGATTCGGTCTCGCTTTCCGGGTAGCACAGTACATAGAAATGATCTTCCCCGTCCAGCACCATGTTCCTCGCAGCCACCGTGTTGCCTTCCGACGGGCTGTCAAGCGACCATTTCTTCTCTATTGTGAAATCCGGTAGCTGCACCTTGTGCAGATCGTGGAAATACTGCCTTCCGACAATCTGCTCGCCGCTCTCATTTCCCATTCCTCCGTATATGTAGAGGGCGTTTTCCTCAGGATTGTAGCCCATGGCGCTGAAGTATCTCGGCCAGATTCTGTCTCCTGCCGGTTCGGGACAGGCGGACCACTCTTCCCGTTCCAGGTTGAATTTGGTGAATCTGCCGTTGTAGCGCCTGTCTCCGAAGCCTCCGAAAATGTAGAATTCGCCGTTGAGGGTGTCGAGCCATTCGCAATGGTGGTGCATCTGCATGTCCAGATTCTGTTCCGAGACGGGATACCATACCAGATGTGCAGTGTCAAGCCTCGCCATCGTGACGGGACCTTTCCAGTCTTTGTCGTACCGCACTTCATAGGCGTAGATGTCGCCTGTTTCCGGATTCATGAAATTGGTTCCCAGGGTCAATGCGACAGGGCAGTGATTCCTGAATCGCATGCTTCTGCGCCGTCTTGTCTGCAAATTGTATGTGGTCAGGGAGTCGCGGCAGAATGCCCTGATTTCGTGTGAGATTCCGTCGTATCCGGCGCAGAGGAACTCATTGGATCTCGTTTCGAAGACCATCTGCCATTTCCGGCTGTTCTCGGAAACCCAGACCGGATTGTCCACCCTGCCTTTGATTCTTCTGCGGTCATCCCTGGCGAACTGACCGCTTTCTTCATTGAGCCGGAACCTGTAGGACGAAGTCAAGTCGCTGATGACGAGGTCCTTGATGGTAAATGAGGGAATGTCAATGAGAAATTTGTTGCGTCCGAAAATGAGCTCAGGATGGATGCCGTTCTTGCTTATTCCGTATGCGGCATACACGGTGTCCCTGTCGATGGCCAGCATCACCGTATCCTTTTCAAGAAACATCCGGAAATCCACGTCCAGCCATTCCGATGCGTTTCCTTTCTCCTTTCTGGGCACGGTCAGCGAGATGGCCGTGAGCCGGTTCTCGATATTGACATAGAAGCGGTGGTCATTCTTCGCCCCGTCGTAGAACAGGATTACAGCAGGGTCGGTCCCCGCCTTCTTGTCCTCCAGCCTGAATATTATGCCCCTCTCCGCATCCCTGTAGCTCTGGAAGCGGAACCGGATTCCGAACTCATTCTCGAAGGTGGGCGTCCGGTTGTCGAACACGGTGAATGAGGTCCTTTCGTCAATTGCTGTCTCAAGTCCCTTGAACCTCAGGCCCTGTGCCTCCGCGATGTCCTGGAGAAAGAAGGAAAGCAGCATTGTGACTGCTGACAGCAGCCTGAATTTTCCGCTGGTTGGGTAGGTCATAGTCCGGTTTTCATTAAAATTGCGGTTAAATTTAGTAATTTTTTTGATTTTTAACCCCGTTTTAACCGAATTCTTAATCTATGACCCTTTATTTTGCAAACCGTTTTAAAAAACCGACGAAAAATGACCGCATTTCTACACTCGAAACTGATTACCGTCACACTTGCCGCACTCGGCATCTTTTTCTCCTGCTCCTGTTCGGACAATATCGCGTCCGGCGAAGGTGGCAGTAATGATGACAAGACAGGAATCGACATTACCCCGAATCCCGATGCCCGCTCCTATATGGATATGTATGACGCGATTTCGGATGCGGGGCAGTACTATATGCCGGAGACATCCCGCATTCCGGCGAAACATTGGACCTGCGTCGATGTGGAGACCCGCGGGGACAGGAATGAGCTGGGCAAGAGCGAACATCAGTACGGGCTGCAGTATCATCTTCTTGCCCAGTCACTTGCAGGCCTTGTCAACAGGGCCATGGACGAGGGCAGGACAGATGTCGGCATCTGGCTTGAGGTAAACGGAGAAGGATATGCGGCCTGCAAGCAGAATCTCGGACCCGAGCTGGGCCGCCAGACTGCAATCGAGCTCTGCACCAAGACTTATGCGGAGGGCAATGTACGCGATCTCATTGAGGGATATGTGCTCACGGATGTCGTGAACAATCCGGAGAGCAACGAAGTGGCAACCGTGGCCGCCCACGTTTATAACAGCATCATTGTCGATGTCCGGGACGAGGCCATTTTCAAGGATGCCGGCTATGAGCTTAAATATGACGCGCGCGCGAAGTCCACTGAGGACGCCTGGAGGGAATTCCGGGACAGATGCAGCAACAAGGCTCTCGTTGTCATGCCGGTCCAGACCGGAGAACTCAGGGAATTCGCCATCAAGAACAGGCTTTTCTGCTTCAATCTGAACAAAAGATACGGAACCACGGACGGCGGCCAGAACAACAATCTCTTCGACGAGGTGCTCGCCTGGCTTGTTCCCAATGCTCCCGTACTCGGCTGGGAGAACGGTGTGGCCGGTGAGGATGTATTCGTGGGCAAGGTTTCGCGCTACGGAAAGCTGATGCTTGCGGCTGACTGGAGCTACAACCATTCCCTGACCTCCGCCGGTGCGAGGCAGAATCAGGAGCAGGTTCTGGCAGGTGTCATGAATCCGAGGGACATTGATTACGACAAGCACGGAAACTTCACCGCATTCTTCCTTTCGGACGGGGACAACTACCAGTGGACGATGGGAGACGGCTTCGTGAATGATTTCTATACTCTTCCGACCAACGAGACATCCTGCATGAGCTACGGACTTTGCAGCCAGGCCATGAGCGAGCTTGCCCCGGTGCGGTTCAGGCAGCTCTATTCACTGCAGAACAGCAAGGGTACATTGATGGAATGCTTCGGAGGGGGATATTTCTACGTGGACACATTCGCTGAGGCTTCCGCAGACAGGAAAGGAGCTCTCAGGCAGCTTGCCGAGAGGACGGCGGCCCACATGAGGCAGCACAGGCTCAAGGTCCTGCACCTCATGGCCATGTCCTGGGATTCGTCCGCGGCGAGGGAGGCCTATCAGGCTTTCGTGGATGCCAACGACCAGCTGGAGGGCATCGTCACCATTCAGTACGACCCTTATTCTGCAGGTGGCGGACGTGTGCTCTGGTGCACGAACAGGAATGGCTACGACATACCGGTAGTATCTGCCAAGTATGCGTTGTGGAAGGATGCTTCCAGCGTTGAACGCGGAATTGGCAATCCGAAGGAAGTCGCCCAGTATATCAGGAACAATGAGGCCGGCAGTGACTCCTACGATGCAATAGTGGTACATGCCTGGAGCGATTTCTCCGGCTACAGGAGCGCAGCCGCCGCTGCCGCCTGCATCAGGCAGGCCCCTTCGTCCGTGGTGCCTGTGAGCATCCAGGAGCTCATCTGGCGCATCCGTATGGCCAAAAGGCGGGACCAGACGATTGAAATTCTTAAAACAATAAGATAAAATAACCCACATAAGTTTAACCAATTCAAAGGAATCCATGAAAAAAAGGAATCTTTTCAGAGTATTCGTACTCGCAGCTCTCGCTGCAGGCGCGGTATTTTCAGCTGCATCCTGCACCCAGGAGAACAATGGCACTGACCAATCAAAGGAAACTGCTGCCGTTTGCGGTGTAGTAAAGGACACCTATGGCAACACTCTCGAGGATGTCGATGTCATCATCAGGACAACTGACTCTTCCAAGGAAGTGGTTGCCCAGACCAAATCCAATTACGACGGAACCTTCGCCGTTCCAGTCGTTCCTTCCAATGCAGGCTTCGTTTCTTTCGAGAAAGAAGGCTATTCAAAAGTATCCATCACCATCAGCAAGGAGCAGTTCAGCGAGGGAGCCGTCTTCCTTTCACCTGTTCTTGAGTTCGCTTCCGCATCCATCACCGGCCGCGTCCTCAACGCATTGGAGAACAATACTCCATTCGCCGGTGTATCCGTATCCATCGGCGTGCAGAACCTCACGACAGGTGCTGACGGAGTTTACGAGTTCAAGAACCTGACCCTTCAGGATTACACCCTCACCATCACCAAGGCCGGATGCGCAACCATCACGAAGACCATCAAGGTTGAGGATTTCGACGAGGAAGGAAGGGCTGAGCTCGAGGACATCATGCTCGGCGGCAAGGAAATCCTTCCTGGTCTTTCTGCACAGGATCTCAAGGATACTCCTAAGTGGTATATCAACGAGTACCGCGGCGGCTACGGCAACGGCGGCGGCGAGAAAGACTGGTCAACGGTATTCATGTCAGCCCAGTTCCAGAGATGGGTCGGCGGCTGGGAGATGCAGAACGAGGGATGTACCCTCCGCTTCTCCAACGAGCCTGCCAAGGCTGCAGACGTGAATATGGACGTATTCAATACATTCACCTACGGAAGCAAGCTCATCACCGAAGACAACCACATAATGTCAGTCAATGTACGCTGCCACCAGGCTTCTGAAGAGAACCCTGCATACTGGGGAGTTCAGGTAGTTGACCTCAGCGAGGCCGAGCCTGTCGCAGTCAAGATTGGCGGAGACAACGGTATCAGCAAGCACACCAACGGTGACTACGCTACCTATGACTTCGACCTCAGCGCATACGACGGCAAGGAAGTCATCATTGCCATCGGACGTTACGTTCATCACGAGGGCGAGTGGAACCAGCTCTGTATCTCTCACGTATCCTTCGCTTCCGCACGCATTGAAAGAGATGCCTTCCTTGAGTCTGCAGGCGCCGAGGAGGTCAAGACCGGATGGCATATGACCAAGGAGGAGGTTCGCTCAATGATGCCTAATCCAAGGACAAAGCTCATCGGCTACACTCCTTCAGGAGTCAACGTTCAGACCAAGAGCAACCCGGCATATAAGAACTGGGCCGGAACCGGTCACATCTGCTCAGAATGGGGCTTCCAGTATGTATCCAAGGATACCGAGCCTCTTGCAGGAGAGGGCTTCGTATTCAAGACAAGAAGCGACGTGGACGCCAATTATGAGGTTCCTGAGTCATACTTCTACTCAAAGCTCAGCATTGCCGCAGGCCACAACACCGTGAAGGTTCACATGCGCAACTTCAGCGGCTCCGAGCATACGACCTGCTCCGTTGCAGCCATCACGACAGACGGCGAGATGCACTTCCTCTCTCCAGCCGCTTCATCAGTCGTTGACGATTTGAAGGCCGTTGAGGGCACTGGTTGCTTCGAATTCATCCACGAGAGGGGCGGACTCGATGTCCCTGACGATTACGGAGTTTTCGTATTCGACCTTTCAGAATACAATGGTCAGGATGTAGTATTCACGCTTGCTGTCCACAAGGGCTCTGTCCGCGGCGGCGAGCAGAAGATCTGCCTCCACAGCATTGACATTGAATAAGCAAATTTCATAAAATGATGAAAAGATTCCTTCCGATATGCGTTATCATGACAGCGGCGCTGATTTGCCCGCTGTCATGCGACGCAGCCGGTGAAGAAGGCGGCGGAACCGATGGCCCTGTCGTCGTAGCCGAAAAGGATGTCGAAAACCTTGACCGTTCAATGGAACTCTTCGACAAGGCGTATGAGAACTACTTCGACCAGAGCGCCGGAATGGCGATGTCCCGCAAGTACAATCCATATACCGGGAAGAGATCGGACGAGAAGGGCAGTGTATGGATGTACACCTCCTCCATTGAGGCGGTGAATGCCATCCTGGCGGCATTGGAACAGCAGAAAGCGAATGGAAACTCCGACATTTACGACAGGAATTTCAGCAAGTACGCAGGCATTCTTTCCAAACTCGTCTCAGGACTGGACTACTACAGGGGAACTTTCAGACTTGTAGGTTTCACCCAGACCAGGGACTGGAGCGTGTATGCGGTCAACAGGGCGAGCTCTGCAAATACCGCCAATGTCGCCGGGATAGATAATGTGTATGATGACCAGATGTGGCTCGTGAGGGAACTCATCGAGGCCTACAGGCTCACAGGCACAGCCTCCTATCTTGAGAAGGCCGAGTATCTTGCCGAATATGTGATAGACGGATGGGACTGCACGATAAAGGACGGCAAGGAGAGGGGCGGAATCACCTGGGGCCCCGGTTATTACTCCAAGCATTCCTGCAGCAACGGCCCGATTGTCAGCCCGCTGGTGTGGCTCCACGAAATCTACAAGGGAAGCCAGAAGACCGTCACCTACCGCTACATTGATGCGGAGAACGGTTTCAGGCGCGTTTCCGAGGAGATGAACAAGAGCGACTACTATCTGATGTTCGCCCGGAAAATCTATCATTGGCAGGTGGACAACCTGATGTACACCAGGGACAATGTCGGGAGCAATGACCCTAAGGTAATCGGCCTCTTTGCCGACAACCTCAACGGATCTTCCCTCAACGGCATCCAGACGGAAACCATCGGCGGCGTGGTCTACAGGAAACCTGCCGACCTGAGCGACTTCTGCAACCCGGCTTATTCCTACAACACGGGCTCCATGATTTCCGGAGCAGTGGATCTTCTCCGCGCGACCGGTGACGCATCCTATCAGAGCGACATCGTCTCGATGACGGACAAGAGCTTCGCCTATTTCGCGAGCAAGAATACCAAGGGTCAGTATGCCTACAACGTGAGCGGTTTCAACAACTGGTTCAACGGCGTGCTTATGCGCTCCTGGGTGGACGCCTGCAAGGTATACCCCGGAACGGAGGCTCCGATTGCAAGCTTCCAGGACAATCTTGACTATGCCTACGAGAATTTCCTCTACGAGGGAATGCTCCCTCCGAGCCTTCTGGGCGGGTGGAACAAGGACGAAAGCAAGAACGATATGGAAGGTATGTTCGCATTCACTTTCGCGGCAGAATATGCAGTTCTGTCAAGGTATCAATCAGAGAAATAAACAACCAACTATTAAATTATGAATTCTGGTAAAATCAGAGCGTTTATGGTCAGGGCGGCGGCTGTCATCATAGCTGTGGGGCTTTCCGTCACGACTTTCGCACAGAATACCATTAAAGTCGCCGGTACGGTCCGCGATGAGGCCGGAGAGCCCATCATAGGTGCCAGCGTAATGGTCAAGGGCGCCACGATAGGCGTCCCTACCGGATTGGACGGAGAGTATGAAATCTCGGTTCCTTCCAATGCAGTGCTCGAATTCTCCTCTCTCGGTCTCGTGACCGTCGAAGAGGCTGTGAAGGGCAGGACTTTGATCAACATTGTGCTCAAGGAGGACAATACCTTCCTCGAGAGCGTTGTCGTGGTGGGTTACGGTACACAGAGAAAGGGCTCCGTGACAGGTGCCATCTCCGGTATCGGTTCCGACGACCTCATAAAGACCAAGACCGAGAACCCTCAGAACATGCTCACGGGACGTGTACCCGGTCTGCGTGTATGGCAGAAGTCTGCCGAGCCGGGAGCTTACGCATCCAATATTGATATCCGAGGCATGGGTTCGGCAATGGTCGTCATCGACGGCGTTCCGCGTTCAATCGACGATTTCAACCGCATCAACCCTTCAGATATCGAGAATGTCTCAGTCCTCAAGGATGCGTCCGCAGCCATCTACGGAGTCCGCGGAGGTAACGGTGTAATCCTCGTGACCACCAAGAAGGGTTCCGGCGAGAAGATTTCCGTAAACTATGACGGAGCCTTCGTGTTCCAGACCCCTTCGAGAATGCCTGCCCTCGCAGACGTTCAGGGAACAATCGACCTCTACAACGAAAGGGCTCTCAACACGGTGAGCGGCACCGGTTCCATCATCTACTCCCCTGAAGTCGCAGCCGAATATGCCGACGGCACAAGGGAGTCCGGCGACTGGAACAACGACGTGCTCGCCAAGATGGCCCCACAGACCCAGCACAACCTCAGCGTCTCAGGCGGCACCGAGAAGATACAGTATTATGTATCAATGGGTTATATCTATCAGGAAGGCTTCTTCAAGTCCGGTGACCTGAACTACAGCAAGTACAACCTCCGTTCGAATGTGACAGCCCAGATTCTCAAGGGCCTCAAGCTCGACGTGAATCTCGCCGCACTCAGCGATACACAGAACAACCCTTACACCAGTTCCGTGAACATCATCCGCAACTACTGGTCCAGAGGTGTCCTCTATCCGGCCTATGCCGACAAGGAGCATACCATGCTCAACTACAACGGTCTCGACCTCGATGAGAATGCCGTGGCAATGATGACTTCCGACATCTCCGGTTACAGGCAGTACAAGAAGAAGCAGCTCCAGGCTTCCGGCGCCCTCAATTTCGACTTCGGCGAGCACGTTGACGCCCTGAAGGGACTTTCCGCCAAGGCATTGTACAGCTACGATTTCCGTTATGACAACAATGAGACCTTCCGCAAGGAATACTATCTCTATATGAACAACGGAGACGGAACCTACACCCAGAAGCTCTTCGCAAACAGCTCTCCAAACAAGCTGGAGAAGGCCGCCTACGACCGCAAGCAGAGCCTTATGCAGTTCATGCTCAACTACAACCGCAAGTTCGGCAAGCATGACGTGGGCGCCCTCGTCGGCTGGGAGGCCCAGAGACTGGTGGGCGAGAACTTCAATGCTTCAGGCGAGCTCATGTTCTCGAATCCATACTTCACCGCCCTCACGAAGGACAACCAGCAGGTCGGCATCGACGCCGGCAACGGCTCCTTCTATGACATGTCATACGAGGCCCTCATCTCCCGTCTGAACTATTCCTACGACGACAGATATCTCATCGAGGCGCAGTTCCGCTATGACGGTTCCTCCAAATTCGCCAAGGGACATCAGTGGGGCTTCTTCCCTTCAGTTTCCGCAGCATGGCGAATCAGCCAGGAGCCTTGGTTCAAGAACTCCGGGGCCAACTTCATCAACCAGCTGAAAATCCGTGCCAGCTACGGTGTCCTGGGAGATGACGGTTCTGTGAACTACGAGTGGCAGACCGGCTACACCTACCGCGGAGGCGAGACCAGCAGCAACGGATGGTACAACGGCTACGTGCCTGGCTATATCTTCGATGGAAACTTCGTCTATACAGCCGACCCTCAGCCGCTTCCTAACACCAACATCACCTGGCTCAGGTCCAAGACCTTCAATATCGGCGTGGACTTCGAGGCCTGGAACGGACTCCTCGGCATCACCGCCGACTACTTCCAGCGCAACCGCAGCGGACTCTTCGCCCAGAACTCCAACAGCCTCCCTACCGTTGTCGGTGCGGAGCCTCCGATGGAGAACCTCGAGTCTGACAAGAACCTCGGTCTTGAGCTCCAGATCACTCACCGCAACAAGGTCGGCGACTTCAGCTACAACCTTTCCGGAATCGTTACCGTAACCCGCAAGATCTACGGAACTTCCGTGAGGAACGGAAACTATGGCAACAGCTACGACAGATGGCGCCATGACAACCTGAACAACCGTTATCAGGGCGTGCAGTTCGGATATGAGGCCGCCGGCCGTTTCGAGAACTGGGACGACATCTGGAACTATGCCATCGAGCACGGCAACTCAACCCTTCCGGGCGACTACAAGTATCTGGACTGGAACGGTGACGGCGAGATCAACAGCCTCGACGAGCATCCTTACGCATTCGACCAGACCCCTTGGATGAACTACTCTCTCTCATTCGCCTGCGCATGGAAGAACATCGACTTCAGCCTTCTCTTCCAGGGATCCGCAATGGGTTCAATGTCATATCAGGAGCCTCTCTACAGCATCTGGGGACAGAACGGTGGCGGTGCCCTCGAGCAGTACCTCGACCGCTGGCATCCGGTCGGAGAGTGGACAGACCCTTATGACCAGTCCCTCGAATGGGTTTCAGGATACTACGGACTTACCGGACACTATCCTTATGCCAATTCCTCATTCAACCGCGTGAGCACAGCCTTCCTCCGTCTCAAGCAGATAGAAATCGGATACACCCTTCCGAAGTTCAAGTCTCCGACCATGAAGGATTTCAGGCTCAGAATATATGCAAACGCATATAACCCTCTCACTATCACGAAGGTGAAATTCGTCGATCCTGAGCATCCGGATGACGAGCTCGGACGTCTCTATCCTCTGAACAAGACCTTCACGCTCGGTCTTAACCTCTCATTCTAGCAAAAGGACATGAACATGAAAAAATCAATTATACTCATACTCTCTGCCGCGCTTCTTGCAGCAAGCTGCGTCCAGATGGATCTTCCTTCGAAGAACAAGGTGAGTGACGAGGACCTGTTGACATCGCCTTCAGGAATGACTGTCTATATGGCCCGCCTCTACAGCCACCTTCCGCTCGAGGATTTCAAATACATGGCCAAGTGGGGTCTCAACAAGAACGCCTGGCTTGGCGGTCTCGGAGGCGACGGAACCGGCGAGTCCATCAACCGTGACGACATCTGCCGCTCATTCGTGGGCGAGGACAATGCATACTGGGATGAGGCATTCACCAGCATGCACGACGCGAACCACCTCATCGAGACCCTTCCGAACTACAGGAGCAATTACAACTCCGAGATGCAGTACAATGAATTCCTCGGCGAGGGATATTTCGTAAGGGCTTTCGTCCTCTATCAGATGGCCCGCCGCTACGGCGGAGTGCCGCTCGCAATCAAGCAGATTGACTACGACCCTGAGAATCCTGACAACATGGAACTTCCGCGTGCCTCCGAGGAGGAGACCTGGGAGCAGATCTGCGCCGACTTCACAAAGGCCGCCGAACTTCTTCCCGAGACTTCCAGCAAGAGAGGCTATGCCAACAAGTACGTCGCCCTCACATACAAGGCCGAGGCAATGCTTTATGCCGGATCGATCGCCAAGTACAATGAGACAGTCTCCGGACGCCTTACCGGGCTTGGAGAGAAGACTGGCGTGCGCGTGATCGGCTTCGAGGAGAGCAAGGCCGCGGAACTTTCGAAGAAATGGTTCTCCGAGTCCTACAAGGCTGCCCGCGAGGTCATGAACTCCGGCAAGTACTCTCTCTACAAGAAGGCCTGGAAGGCAGGCAACAGGGAGGCCCAGTACCAGAACATGGTGGATATGTGGAAAGACCTTACCTCCCCTGAGAACATTTTCGTAAGGGAGTACAGCTATCCTACCGTGACTCACGGTATTGACGCCTACAGCTCCCCTTACTACTGGCATGCTCCGCTCGCCGGAGGTTCCTGCCCTACCCTCGATTTCGTGGAACTCTTCGACGGACTTCCAAGATATCCGAACGGCCAGATCAGGACCACTACCGGAAACGGTCCGGCAGAGGGAACATACGAAATGTATGAGACCACCTATGACCTTTTCAAGGATGCCGAGCCGAGGCTCAGGGCTTACGTGATTCTTCCGGACGATACGTTCAGAGGCCGCAAGATCGAGGTCTATGCCGGAATCTATACCGGTTCCGCTCCGGTATCTCCATTCTTCAGCGATTATTCCTACAGCTCCGCTACTACGACCTACACAAACCTTGATCAGTTCACCAACAAGTCTAACCAGACTCTCTTCATGAGCCCTAACCCGTCCGAGATGACCAGCATCAAGGTAAACGGACAGGATATGACCACCAACGGCTCCGCAGGTCCTTGGTATTCCTACGGCGAGGCCACCGTCAATGGCTTCCACCTCCGCAAGTACCTCGACCCTGACCTGACTCTCGCCGACATCGGCGAAGGCAAGTCCGACCAGCCTTTCATTCTCATGAGGTACGCTGACGTGCTTCTCGCCGCAGCAGAGGCCGGAGTTGAGCTCGCCATTGCAGGCGCACCTTCTCCTGTAGAGGGCGACGACATGCTTGCGGTAGCTACACAGGCCATCAGGGACATCCGCGAGAGAGCCGGTGCCGATGAGCTCACCTCAGCACTGAAGGCCGACAATGAGAGCCGCGACATCGTCCGCCGCGAGCGCCGCAAGGAACTTGCCTTCGAGCACAAGTCCAAGTGGGACATCCGCCGCTGGAGAGTCTGCCACGAGGAAGGCCGCGCTGGCTTCTGGGGCGAGCAGAGAGATCCTTCCCTCACCGGTTCGGGTTCCAACTTCCGTTTCCGCGGACTCTTCCCGTTCTATTCAACGGCGACAGGCAAGTACTTCTTCGATGCGCGCTTCAGACTCTCTGTCGACAAGACATTCGGCTACAGCCCTGTGGACTACTACTTTGCCATCCCGAGCAATCAGGTGTCAAAGAGCAAGTACATCGACCAGCAGCCTAACAGATAATACCAAAGAAGATCATGAAAAGAACAATCAAGAATATTGTATTGCTTGGAGCGGCGCTCCTCGCATCATCATGCTCCCTCTTCCAGCTTGACAACTATGACGCTCCGGAGGAAACCCTCTACGGAAAGGTGGTTGACAGGAATGGAAACCCCGTGCTGACAGACCAGGGTTCCGAAGGAATCAGGGTAAGGCTTATGGAGACCTCATGGGAAGGCAATGTCAATCCGCAGGACTTCTACTGCATGCCTGACGGAACATTCCGCAACACCAAGCTCTTCGAGGCAGACTACAACATCCGCATTGACGGTCCTTTCATTCCGATCGTGCGCGAGACATCCGACGGAATCGTGATCGAGGACAATTCGGTGAACACCCACATCAAGGGCAGCAAGGAGGTGAACTTCGTGGTGGATCCGTTCCTCAACGTCGAGCTCCTCAGCTCCCAGATCAGCAACGGCAAGATTACCGCCAAGGTAAGGGTAACCCGCGGCGTGTCCAGGGATGCGTTCAGGGAGGCCATCGAGCCGATGGGCGACTTCGACCCGGCTTTCGCCAACATCACCGACATCCAGCTTTTCGTGGGCTATTCCTCAAGCATGGGATACCGCAACCGCGATGAGAGATGGAGCAACAAGATCGAGTATGCCGGAGCATCCTTCGATGCGCACCTCGGCGAAGTTGTCGAGATCACATCTCTCGGCGCCATCCCTTCGAACCGCAAGGTGTTCATCAGGGCCGCAGCCCGCATCAACTACGACACCCCTCGCGGAACCGGAACAAAACGCTGGAACTATAGCCAGGTGGCTGAAGTCAATGTTCCATAACAGGAAATGAAATACGGGGCGGCGGCATTTCACGCATTGGCGCCGCCCTTTTTCCCCTTTTTTATTATCTTTGCACAAATAGGAAACTATGAAGATCTTTCGTTTGTTGGCGGCGGCTGTGGCCATTGCAGCTTGTGCAGGGCCGAGGAATGCCGCTGACGATACCAAAACCACATTTCAGACTTCCAGGGGATGGATGCCGGAGATTGACAATCGGGCAGATGCCGTGATGGTTTACGGCGTCGGGGGAAATCCGTCCGACAGGGGCCGCGGAAAATCCTCAGTCGAGGAAAGAATCGCATCCTGGAAAGAGAGAGGATACAAAGTCGATTTCATGACCGGAATCGCCTGGGGCGAGTACCAGGACTATTTCACCGGGAAATGGGACGGAAAATGGCATCTTGACGAGGGACAGGTCAATGCCAAGGGCGATACCATCTGGCACGGACACATGGTGCCTTACATTGTCCCGACAGAGAACTACCTGAAGTATTTCAAGGAGAAACACATCAAGAGGGTGATCGATGCCGGAGTCACATCCATATATCTTGAAGAGCCCGAGTTCTGGGCCCGCTCCGGCTACAGCGAAGCGTTCAAGCGCGAATGGAAAGAATACTACGGAACCGAATGGAGGCCGCAGCACGAGTCTCCTGAGGCTACATATATGTCCAGCAAGCTCAAGTACCATCTCTACTACAGGGCTCTGGACGAAGCTTTCACCTATGCCAAGGAATATGGCCGCAGCAAGGGCCTCGACATCAAGTGCTATGTCCCGACCCACTCCCTGCTCAACTATTCCCAGTGGCAGATTGTAAGCCCAGAGGCCAGCCTCGCATCCCTTCCCTGCGTGGACGGCTACATTGCCCAGGTATGGACGGGAACATCCCGTGAACCGGATTATTTCAACGGGGTAAGACGCGAGAGGGTATTCGAGACCGCATTCCTCGAGTATGGCTGCATGGCCTCAATGACTGCCCCGACAGGCCGCAAGGTCTGGTTCCTCACCGACCCGATAGAGGACTGGCCGAGGGACTGGGAGGACTACCGCAGGAACTATCAGGCCACATTCACGGCCCAGCTCCTCTATCCTCAGATTGACAGCTACGAGATAATGCCTTGGCCGGAGCGCATCTACACCGGCCTCTACAACAAGAGCAAGGACTCCAAGGAGAAAATCCGCATACCTTCCGACTATGCGACAATGATGCAGGTCATGGTCAATGCCCTCCAGCAGATGCCCCTCTCGGAGACCGTCGTGTCAGGCTCCCGCGGGGTAAGCGTGATGATGGGCAACTCCCTGATGTTCCAGAGGTTCCCGACTCACGAGGGCTATGATGACCCGCAGCTTTCCAATTTCTACGGAATGGCGATGCCGCTTGTCAAGAGGGGAGTGCCGGTAAGCATTGTCCATATCGAGAATCTCGGCTTCGAGAAGGCTCTTGCGGACACGAAGGTCCTCATCATGACATATTCCAATATGAAGCCTCTTGACCCGAAGGCCCACGAGTATCTCGCCGGCTGGGTGAAGAAAGGCGGTATCCTCCTTTATGCCGGAAGGGACAATGATCCGTTCCAGACCGTGTCAGAGTGGTGGAACAGGGACGGCAATTCCTACGCCGCCGCCTCAGACCATCTCTTCTCCCTTATGGGCATCGATGCAGGTGCACCTGCCGGAGACTACGCATACGGAAAGGGCATGGTCCGCATCATCCGCCAGGACCCTAAGGAATTCGTCCTCTCGGAGGGCGGGGACAAGGTACTGATTGACGCTGTCGGAGAACTTTACGGCAGCATTGAGATGAAGAACAACTTCATCCTTGAAAGGGGTCAGTACAAGCTCGTTGCCGTGATGGATGAGAGCGTGTCCGGCGATGCTCTTCGCCTCGACGGAATGTATATTGACCTTTATGATCCGGAACTTCCTGTATATCAGGGAATTGAAATCTGCCCTGGTACCCAGAGGCTTCTCCTTGACCTCTCGAAGGTCAGCCTGAAGAAGGCCTCGGTTCTCGCCGCAGCAAGCCGTGCGGAGAATGTCGAGGCAGGCCTCAGGTCACTCTCCTACATTGCGAAGAGCCCGGCATCTACTGTAAATGTCTCGAGAATATTGCTTCCGAAAGCTCCTGAAAACCTGAAGGTCAACGGGGAGGATGCTCTCGACCCGGACTGCTGGGATGAGGCCAGCCACACTTATCTTCTCCGCTTCGACAATGCCCCTGACGGGGTCAGCGTGGAATTCACCTGGTAAACAATTCAAAAACTGATATGAAACATACGTTTATTCTTGCATTGTCAATTGCTGCCCTTTCGGCCTGCGGGACCGACACGACGGTTGTCAGCAACAGCCTGAGGGCCCCGGCCTATCCGCTGGTCAGCATTGACCCTTACACAAGCGCGTGGTCCGCTTCCGACCATCTCTATGATTCCTCAGTCCAGCATTGGACCGGGAAGGCATTCCCTCTCATCGGAGCCCTCAAGGTGGACGGGGAAGTCTACCGTTTCATGGGCGTCGAGGATTCCGACCTTCTCACCCTTGTGCCGGTGGCGCAGGAAGGAAGCTGGAAAGGCAGGTACACCGAGTCCGAGCCGAAGGGCGACTGGACATCCGCAGACTACAATGATGCCGGATGGAAGGTCGGCGAAGGCAGCTTCGGCACCCCTGACGAGAAATATGCCAAGACCCTCTGGGAGTCCAGGAACATCTGGGTCAGGAGGGAGATTGAGCTTCCTCAGGATGTGGCGGAACGTCAGGTATATCTGTATTTCAGCAATGATGACAGGGCCGTGTTCTACATCAACGGCGAGAAAATCGCGGATACCGGCAATACCTGCAACCACGATGCTGTGAGGCCTCTCGGAAAGAAGGCCATGGCTGCTCTCAGGCCGGGCCGCAATGTCCTCTCGGCCACCTGCGAGAATACCGGCGGACTGGCCGTGATAGACTTCGGCCTCAAGACTCAGGCCGAGAAGGAGACCGCCCTCGAAAAGACAGCCGTGCAGACATCGGCCGACGTCCAGGCAACACAGACCCACTACACCTTCACCTGCGGTCCCGTTGACCTCAGGCTCTCATTCACCGCTCCTCTCTTCCTTGACAATCTCGACCTTGTGAGCCGTCCGGTAAACTATATCCGCTACGAGGCCGTCTCCAATGACGGTGCAGACCACGAGGTTTCAGTCTATTTCGAGGCTTCCCCTAAGTGGGCTTCCGACAAGGGATGGCAGGAAACTGTCTCTGAGACATATCGGAAGGGCGATATCAAGTATCTCAAGGCCGGCACAAAGAGCCAGGAGATTCTTGCAAAGAAGGGAGACGACCTCCGCATCGACTGGGGCTATTTCTACCTCGCTGCCCGGGCCGGAAATGCCAGCACAGGTGTCGGCAGGGCCATTGACCTCAGGAATGCATTCAGGAATGGCAATGACATAGAGACCGTGGGCAATGCCGGCGAGAACAATGACGGCCGCATGGCAGTATGCCAGACTCTTGGCCTCTCGAAGAAGGCTGCGGGTTCCGTAATGATCGGATACGATGACATTTACTCGATCCAGTATTTCGGGGAGAACCTCCGCCCATACTGGAACAGGAAGGGCGACTCATCCATCGAGGAGCAGTTCGAGGCTGCGATGAAGGAGGAAGCCTCCCTCGTCAAGCGCTGCTATGCATTCGACAGGCAGCTCATGGCTGATGCCGAGAAAGCCGGCGGCCGCAAGTATGCGGAGCTCTGCGCCCTGGCCTATCGTCAGGCCATCCACGCCCATAAGCTCGTGGAGTCCCCTCAGGGCGACATTCTCTGGCTCTCGAAGGAGAACAACAGCAACGGCTCCATCGGAACCGTGGACGTGACCTATCCGTCCGCTCCTCTCTTCCTCCTCTACAATCCTGTATTGGCAGAGGGCCTCATGAACCATATCTACTATTACAGCGAGAGCGGCAGATGGACCAAGCCTTTCCCTGCCCACGATGTGGGAACCTATCCGCTTGCCAACGGTCAGACCTACGGCGGGGACATGCCTGTCGAGGAGGCCGGAAACATGCTTTCCCTCACCGCGGCAGTATGTCATTACAAGGGCAATGCAGACTATGCCCTCAGGCATTGGGAGACCCTCACCACCTGGGTGCAGTATCTTGAGAAATTCGGTCTGGACCCTGAGAATCAGCTTTGTACGGATGACTTTGCAGGTCACTTCGCCCACAATGCCAACCTTTCCATCAAGGCCATTCTCGGCATTGCCTCATACGGATACATGGCCGATATGCTCGGAAAGGAAGACATTGCCGAGTCTTATCTGGCAAAGGCCCGCGAACTTGCCGGCGAGTGGGTAAAGATGGCCGGTGACGGTGACCATTACCGTCTGACATTCGACAAGCCGGGCACCTGGAGCCAGAAATACAATCTCGTATGGGACAAGCTTCTGGATCTCGACATCTTCCCTGACGAGGTAAGACAGACGGAAATCGCCTATTACCTGACTAAGCAGAATGAATACGGCCTGCCGCTGGACAGCCGCGAGACATATACCAAGACCGACTGGATACTCTGGACGGCCACCATGGCTGACAGCATGGCCGATTTCGAGGCCCTTGTCGCTCCTGTCCACAAGTTCGAGAACGAGACCGTGGACCGCGTCCCTATGTCTGACTGGGTGTTCACCGACAAGCCGAACTATCGCGGCTTCAAGGCCCGCTCAGTAGTTGGAGGATACTTCATCAAAATGCTTGATAAATAATGATACTCAAAAGATTGACTCTTATTGCAGCCTGCACTTCCCTCCTCGCCTCCTGTTGCGGGGAGAGGGCGCAGTCCTATGTTGAGGATCCCGTCTCGATGGTCAGCACCCTTGTCGGCACGGAATCCACCTACGAACTTTCCACCGGAAATACCTATCCCGCAGTGGCAATGCCATGGGGTATGAATTTCTGGACTCCGCAGACTGGGCGCAACGGCGACGGCTGGACCTACCAGTACACCGCCACGAGGATGAGGGGACTCAAGCAGACCCATCAGCCAAGCCCATGGATCAATGATTACGGCGCATTCTCCCTTATGCCTGTGACCACCGGCCCGGTTTTCGACGAGAAAGAGCGCGCCAGCTGGTTCTCCCACAAGGCCGAGATTGCCACCCCTTACTACTACAGGGTATATCTCGCCGAGCACGACGTGGTCGCAGAGATTGCTCCGACCGAGAGGGCTGCCGCATTCAGGCTCACCTATCCTGAAAAGGATTCCTCCTACCTCGTCATTGACGCTTACCAGCACGGTTCGTACGTGAAGGTGATTCCTGAGAAGAATATGGTGATAGGCTATGCCACGAACAACCACGGCGGAGTTCCGGAGAATTTCCGCAACTGGTTCGTGGTCGTGTCCGACACCCCATTCGAGACATTCAGCGTGATTGACGGGGACAATGTTGCTGAGGGCAATGAAGTAGCCGCAGACCACGCTCTCGCAATGGTCGGCTTCAGGACGAAAAGGGGTCAGGAAGTCAATCTCAAGGTGGCATCATCCTTCATCAGCGCCGAGCAAGCCGAGCTCAATCTCCGCGAACTCGACGGCAAGTCCTTCGACGACGTGAAGACCGCCTGCAGGGACAGGTGGAACGAGGTGCTTGGCCGCATTGCCGTAAAGGACGACAACATTGACCGTCTCCGCACCTTCTACTCCTGCCTCTACCGCTCCCTCCTCTTCCCTCGCGACCTTTCCGAGGTCAATGCCGAAGGCGAGAGGGTTCATTACAGCCCTTACAACGGGGAAGTGCTCCCTGGCTACATGACCACCGACACCGGTTTCTGGGACACTTTCAGAAGCCTGTTCCCGCTTATGAACCTGGTATATCCGGACCAGAGCGTGAAGGTTCAGGAAGGCCTTGTGAATGCCTGGCTTGAAAGCGGCTTCCTCCCTGAGTGGGCCAGCCCGGGTCACAGAGGCTGCATGGTCGGCAACAACTCGGCTTCAGTGGTGGCTGACGCCTATGTCAACGGAATCCGCGGCTACGATGCCGAGAAACTTTGGGACGCTGTCGTTTCAGGAGCGCATTCGGTTCATCCTCACGTAAGCTCTACCGGCCGCCGCGGCTGGGAGTATTATGACAGTCTCGGATATGTGCCTTGCAATGTCGGCATCAATGAGAGTGCGGCCCGCACCCTCGAGTACGCCTATGACGACTGGTGCATCTACACCTTCGGAAAGGCCCTCGGCAAGTCAGAGGAGGAGTTGGCTCCTTACGCCAAGGCAGCATTGAACTACAAGAATCTCTACAATCCTGAATACCGCCTCATGGTCGGGAAAAATGCGGACGGGACATTCTCCGAGCCTTTCAGCCCGCTCAAGTGGGGCGGCGACTTCACAGAGGGCAACAGCCTGCACTATACCTGGTCCGTATTCCATGACCCTTCCGGCCTCATTGACCTGATGGGCGGGGAAAAGCCGTTCAGCGAGATGCTGGATTCCGTATTCAACATCCCTCCTCATTTCGATGACAGCTACTATGGCCGTCCGATTCACGAAATCAGGGAGATGCAGGTAATGAACATGGGCAACTACGCCCACGGCAACCAGCCTATCCAGCACATGGTATATCTCTATGACTGGTGCGGTCAGCCTTGGAAAGCCCAGGCCCGCGTGCGTGAGATTATGGACAAGTTCTATACATCGGCACCTGACGGATACTGCGGCGACGAGGACAACGGACAGACTTCTGCCTGGTACGTATTCTCAGCGATGGGATTCTACCCTGTATGCCCGGCTTCCGGTCAGTTCGCCGTCGGAACACCTCTCTTCAAGGAGGTCAGGGTGACATTGCCGACAGGCCGCAAGTTCACCATCTCGGCTCCGGACAATTCCGACACCAACTTCTACATCGGGTCAATGAAGGTGAACGGACGCCGCCAGGACAGAAACTGGCTCTCTTACGGGGAACTTGCATCCGGCGCGGACATCGTGTTTGAAATGACAGATGCCCCGGCTGTCAGCCGAGGCATCGCAAAGGAGAGCAGGCCTTACTCATTTTCCGAATAAAGCCGCCCTTCTCAACCTGTACATATCCAATGTCAGGGAGTCCAGAGGGACTGAAGTGTAAACCAGGTCGTAACCATTACCGGCCTGGTTAAGTTTTTCCTCCAGGAAGATGCCGATGCGTCCGTTGGACTGGACATCCATTGTCGAATAGGCTGACTGGGTGTCGGAAACGCGGTAGGCCTCCGTCCAGGAACCGGCGAAGGATTCCGATGTGATATCCGACGTCTCCGGATCCAGTTTCTTCACATAGATTGCCACATTGCTTCTTCTCGGTCCCAATGGCACCGACTGGAGGGCGATGTGGCAATTCTTGTTCGTAGCCTTCTCCACGGCAGGGAGAATCAGGATTTCACCGTTGGTCCCGTTGTTTGTCTCCGCTGCGCATCCGTCATTCTTCGAACTTGAAAACTCCTCGGAGTCCCAGCTGCCGGCTCCGGTCTGAATATCGCTGTAAGTGAAGATGTTGAACAGTCTTCCGCCGATCACACGGCTGCTCAGCACCACTCTTCCGTCCGGAAGCTCCTCGCACTTGGCCTCATTGCCGTTAGGGGAAGGCTGGGTGTCAGGTCCTCCGAGGGCGGCCCAGGTCTTTCCGAAATCGTCGCTGAAAATCACCTTGTTTCCTCCCGGTCTGGCAATGATGGCGGCATACAGCCTGTAATGCGAACCTTTCTTGATGATCCGGCTCTGCATTATCTTTCCGGAGGCGATGAAGCAGCTCTTGAATGTCTGCGATGCACAGTCGTCGAAAATGCTGTATATGCTCTCGGTGATGTCCTTCATCTCGGTCCAGGTCTCACCCTTGTCGTAGCTTCTGAACTCTGCGACACGGCAAGGATTCTCCCGTGTTCCGGCAAAGTAACCTGTTGAGCCGCAGACTGTTATAAGCAATGTCTCGTCCGTCTCGCTGTCGCTGACAATGGCCGCATCACCGAATGCGCAGGTCGCCCCGGTCTGGCCGTCTCCCTCGACAAGAACCCTCTCCGGGCCCCAGGTCAGACCATTGTCCTTAGAGATTCTGTAGTGCAGGTCGATACGGCCGCTACCTATGTCTCCCTTTCCGTAGCGGTAGTCTCCTATGGCTATGACTGTACCATCGCCGTACGTGGCGAAGGCCGGAATCCTGTACGGGATTTCCGAACCTGGAAGATTCTCGAACAATGTTTCCCTGAGAATGATTCCGTCATCCTCGAAAGGAGGCTCAATGTAATCTTCAGGGGAGTTTTCGGAACATCCGCTGAAAATAAGCGAGGTTGCCGCGAGGACCATCGGAAGCCATAGTCCCGCATTTGAAAAGCGCATCATAATTGTCCAATTTTTATTCAGTTGTTATGCAAATTTAGTAATCTTCAAAAAATAACCTGCATCATCTTTGAAAATCTTTTCGGTCCATATTTCCTCCCTCATCAGTCACATAGCTACGGCTACTGTCCGGTCCGACTGCCGTCGGCTGCTCGCTGCAAACGTCCACCGGACGTTTGGCTTACCGCTCACGACCT
>JAXDUM010000064.1:0-17491 GCA_034089285.1 Candidatus Cryptobacteroides sp. | reverse complement strand
CGGAGAAATGAGCTATCATTCCGCCGACCAGGTTAAATAAGCAATTACTCCCCGGCCTCCTTCAGGCGCTCGGCATTCTCGGCAATCTGCAGCTGGTCGATGCACTCCTGAATGTCACCATCCATAAACACAGGAAGATTGTACATAGACCAGTTGATACGATGGTCAGTCACACGCGACTGCGGATAATTGTACGTACGGATCTTCGCTGAACGGTCACCGGTCGAAACCATAGTCTTGCGCTTCGCAGCAATGCCATCCAGATACTTCTGATGCTCCATATTGTAAAGCCTGGTCCTCAATTCCTCAAGCGCCCTGTCGAAATTCTTCAGCTGAGAACGCTCCTCCTGGCACTGCACCACAATACCTGAAGGAATATGAGTAAGACGGACAGCGGAATAAGTCGTGTTCACACCCTGTCCACCAGGACCCGAAGAACAGTAAGTATCCTTGCGTATATCATTCATATCCAGGTCGATATCGAACTCGTCCGCCTCCGGGAACACAGCCACAGAAGCAGCCGAAGTCTGAATCCTGCCCTGAGTCTCAGTCTGCGGGACACGCTGCACGCGATGCACTCCGGACTCATACTTCATCGTGCCATATACACCGTCATTGTTCGAAGAAAGCTTGAACACAATCTGCTTGTATCCTCCCGAAGTGCCGGGAGCCTGATCTGTAATCTCCAACTTCCAACCCTTGCTCTCAGCATACTTCGAATACATACGGAACAAGTCGCCGGCAAAGATCGCAGCCTCGTCGCCTCCGGTACCGCCACGAATCTCCACCATCGCATTCTTGCCGTCATCCGGGTCGGCCGGAATCAGAAGCAGCTTGATATTCTGCTCCATCTCAGGAAGCTTCGGCTCAATCTCGGCAATCTCCTCCCTCGCCATCTCCCTCAGATCCTCATCCTTCTCATTGGCCATAATATCCTTGGCTGCAGCCAGATCCTCGACCATCTTCTTATACTCATGGCCAGCCTTGATAATCGGTTCCAGCTCCTTGTAATCCTTGTTCAGCTGAACGAACTTCTTCATATCAGCCATCACCTCCGGATCAGAAAGCTGAGCCTGCAAAGCCGCATATTTGTCCTGGAGACCCAGAACCTTTTCAAGCAACGAATTATTATCTGCCATAAATCAAATGTTCGCTGTAAATCAGCAATTATCAAAAATATAAATAGATTAGATCTTCTTCACATAGCAGCGGCGCCTCATATAAAGCTCGTGCTCATACTTGCCCCACACATTGACAGCGCTGTTCGTCTCAATCTGCGGATTCGAAATCGCCCAGACAGTGCTGGACTTCTTGTATTTGTCCGCCATAGAGCAATGGAAAATCGAGCTCACGCCAGTATTCTGCCATTTCGGAGCAGCACCGTTAATCATCAGATCCACCGTCTCGTAGTTGAACATCGCCTTCAGGAGATGGAACCAGCCGAAAGGAAACAGACGGCCTTTCGCCTTCTGAAGAGCCTTGGACATACTCGGGAAAGCAATGCCGAAAGCTGCCAGCTCATTATTCTCATCCAGCACAATGCTGCTGACCTTGTCATTGATGAAAGGCATGCTCACCTTAGCCTCATGCTCAATCTCCTTCTCGGTAAAAGGAATGAAATTGTAAACAGAATCCGCGAAGGAGTCATTGTAAACCTTGAAGAAATACCTCACCATCTCCTTGTCCTTCTTCAGTTTCGCAAGACAACCGTCATGAAGATTATACCTCTCCTTCAGCATTCCCGCAATCCTGTGCATCTTCTCCGGCACACCGTGATTGGCCACCATCTTGTACTGAAGCCAGTCGCATTCCTTCTCATATCCGAGAGCCGTCACGAAATCATTGTAATACGGGAAATTGTAGAGACAGTTGAAAGGAGGAATATTCTCGAAGCCCTCAACAAGCATGCCCTGCTTGCCCAATGTATTGTAATACAGAGGACCGTGAACCTCGTTCATCCCGTTCTCCCTGGCCCAGTTCTCGGCAGTCTCCAGCAGAAGCCTCGCAACCTCAATGTCCTCTATGGTGTCAAACCATCCGAAACGGCAGCGCTTCTTGTCATATCTCTCGTTATAACGCGGATTGATCATAGCGCAGATCCTGCCGACGACCTTCCTGCCATCTCTGACAAGCCAAAGTTTGTGAGTACAATAATCAAGGGCAGGGTCTTTGGTCAGGCTCGCCATCTGGTCCGAGTGAAGGGCGGGGACATATTGCTTATTGTCCTTGTAAAGCTCATCTGGAAACTTTATGAATGCTTTGAGATCCTTCCTCGTAGTTACCTCGGATATAATATATTGCGACATAAACCAAGTTTTAGTACAATTTTAGCTATTATAGCCTACAAATTTACAAAATCTTTCTAACTTTGCAAAGATTCGTCCAAAAGGATAATATTTGAGCCGTTTGGCAAAGTACAATTTCAATTCAATGACAATGAAGAAGTTAATCGTAATCCTCGCCGCAATGATAATGTCAGCGGCAGCCCTTTCAGCCCAGAACGCAGACTCCATTCTCGGCACCTACCTCTCCGAGGAGGGAACCGGTAAAATCAAGATAACCAAAGCCGACGGGAAATACATCGGAACCCTGATCTGGACCGTAGTCGAAGGAGCCCTGGATATCAAGAATCCTGACAAATCGCTGAGGAGCAAGACATTGGCAGGAAAGGTAATCCTGAAGGACATGACCTTCGATGCCGGAAAGAACGAATGGAAGGGCGGCACAATCTACGACCCGGAAAGCGGAAACACCTACAAGGCCACAGTCAAGAGAAAAGAAAATGGAGATTTGACATTGAGAGGTTACGTCGGAGTTCCGACCTTCGGCAGAAACTCGTTCTGGACCAAGTTGTCCGAATAAAGAGCCTCCCCAGATGCGGGCCTACACGCCAAGCAGTCCCGTGATGACGGCCTGAGCGCAGGCACAACCGAACGATGCGGGGAGATAGGAAATAGTCCCGACCTGGGATTTCTTGTTGCGACCGGCTTCCAGAACAATGGAGGACCGGTCAGCTTTTTCCTCGGAAAATACAGCCTTGAAGCCCTTGCGGATACCCATCTTGCCGAGACGCTTCCTGACCATATGCGCAAGAGGACATTGGAAAGACTTCGAAATATCCGTGATCCTTATTCTGGTCACGTCAAACTTCGCTCCCGCCCCCATCGAAGAGACAAGCGGAATCTTCCTGTCCATACAATACTTTATCAGTTCCAGCTTGGGAGAAAGAGTATCGATGGCATCCACCACGTAGTCAAACTCATAGGCGCCCAGCAATTGGGACGGAGTACCGGAAGCATCCTCGAACCCGGCATCTGGAACGGCACCCTCCGCAATGATAAACTTCTCAACCGTCACAATGTCAAGGTCCGGATTGATATCCAGCAGCCTCTCCTTCAAAACCTGGCATTTCGGACGTCCGACCGTAGAGTTCAGGGCCAGAAGCTGCCTGTTGCGGTTGGATACCGAGACCTCATCGCTGTCAAGAATGAGAATATGGCCTACTCCGGCACGGACAATCATCTCCGCAGCATAGCCGCCCACGCCGCCTACACCGATTACGGCCACCCTGGCGGACGACAGGCGAGCTATCCCGTCCTCCCCAACCAGCATCTCAGTCCTCTCAAGCCAGCTCATGTCAGGAAATTCGATAATCAGAGTCCCTTTGCCTTGCCCTCATCCCAGATGGCATCCATCTCGGCGAGAGTCATGTCAGTCAGATTGCGCCCCTTGCGGATAGTATTCTCCTCAAGATAGGTGAAACGGCGGCGGAACTTGTCACAGGCACGGTTAAGGGCAGTATCCGGATTCAGGCCATAGAGGCGGGCCGCATTGATCACAGCAAACATGAAATCGCCGAGTTCCTCCTCGGCACGGTCACGTGCGGAACCCGGAAGCGGGGCCTCATTGACATTGACATCAATACCCTTCTCTTCCTCAGCCATGGCCTCAAGCTCGTCCTGGAACTCCACCTGCTCCTCCTTCACCTTGTCCCAGACCTGCGAAGGACATTCCCAGTCGAAGCCCACTCCCCTGGCCTTGTCCTGCATCGCAAGTGCCTTCAATATTGGAGGCAGCGAATCCGGAACGCCAGAGAGAATGCGCTTGTTGCCTCCCTTCTCCTTGGTCTTGAGCATCTCCCAGTTCTCTGAAACTTCCTTGGCATCAGCCACTTCAGTATCGGAAAAAACATGAGGATGACGGAAAATCATCTTCTCGCAGAGGCGATCCATCACATCAGCAATGTCAAACTCTCCCCTCTCCTCCGCAATGCGGGAATAAAACACAACGTGAAGGAGCACGTCTCCGAGCTCCTTCTCAATGTCGCTTTCCGACTTCTTCAGGATGGCGTCGCTCAGTTCGTATGCCTCCTCGAGTGTCATCGGACGGAGAGACTCCATTGTCTGGGCGGCATTCCAGGGACATTTTTCCCTCAGCTTGCACATCACATCCAGCACCCTGCCGAACTGCGACAGCTTTTCCTCATTGGTATGGGCCATTGTAACCGGGCTTATGTTGGCAATCAGTCCTTCCTGGCCTCAGCAGCGGCCGGCTCCTTCTTCGGAGCAATACCTGCGAGCTTGTCGAACTCTCCTTCGGTGAGCATCCTGCAGGCTCCGTTGAAACGGGCACCGAGTTCGACAGCAAGCCTCTTGACATGCAGGTCTCCGGCCACTTCGCAGGTATCCTTCAGGCTGAGGATATCCTTGACATAGAGACTTCCCTCAAGCCTGCCCCAGAAATCCAGGTTCTCGCAGATTATGTCACCTTTGATGACAGCCTTCTCTCCGACCACCACGCGGCCCTTGCAGACAAGCTTTCCTTCAAATGCACCGTCAATGCGGATATCGTTCGGAGAATTGATCTCTCCCTTTATTACTGTTCCTGTTGAAATCCTGCTGACCTCGTTCACATTTACAGCAGGAGTCTGTGGTTTTGAACTCATACACGCTTAATTTTCAAGATGAAACTTACTCTATACCAATCCTTTGCCGTGACAGTTCTTGTACTTCAGGCCCGAACCGCAAGGGCAAGGGTCATTCCTTCCGACCTTCTTCTCGGCATGAACAGGCATCTTGGTCTGCGGCTTGCCGGAATTGGTGGAAAGGTCTCCCCTCTGGGTATTCATACGGCTCATATCCGTCTTTGGCTGCACGGCTGCCCTGGCCTGCTGCGCCTGGTCAGGCTCGCGGAGATATATCGATGCCCGGAAGAGGAACGAAAGCACATCCTTGTCCAGGGACTCCAGCATCGCCGCAAAGAGATTGTAGCTCTCCAGCTTATAGACAACGAGAGGGTCCTTCTGCTCATAGGCAGCATTCTGGACTGACTGGCGAAGGTCATCCATATCACGGAGCTGCTGCTTCCAGTGCTCGTCGATCTGATAGAGTATAATGGTCTTGCTCAATGACTTGGCAAGTTCCTTTCCGTTGGACTCGTAGGCCTTCTTCAGATTGAAAGCGAGGTTGAGAACCTTGCGTCCGTCGGTGATCGGAACGGCAATGTTCTGCCATTTCTCGCCCTGCTTCTCGTAAACGTCCTTGATGAACGGATTGACGCGCTCGATCATTGCATCCATCCTTCTGTCATATACAGCCTTCATCTGCTCGGTCAGCCTTGACTTGAGCTCTTCCGGCCTGGCCTTCTCATAGAATGCCTCGTCAAAGCCGGGATCAATGGAAAGCTGGGCCATCAGGTATGATGAAAAATCCTCGTAAGACATTCCGTCAGCATTGTTAACAATGACCTCCGAGGCATCGAGCATCATGTTCATCACGTCGATCTCGATACGCTCTCCGGACATAGCATTGCGCCTCCTTGAGTAGATGGCCTCACGCTGATAGTTCATCACGTCGTCATACTCGAGAAGCCTCTTGCGGATACCGAAGTTGTTCTCCTCAACCTTCCTCTGAGCCTTCTCGATGCTGCTCGAGAGCATGCTTGACTCGAGAGCATCCTCATCTGTCATACCGAGTTTGTCCACCACGGCGGCAATCCTCTCGGAGCCGAAAAGACGCATCAGCTTGTCCTCAAGGGATACGTAGAATGTAGATGAACCCGGGTCCCCCTGACGGCCTGCACGGCCCCTGAGCTGTCTGTCCACACGGCGGCTGTCGTGTCTCTCCGTACCGATAATCGCAAGTCCGCCGGCATCCTTCACCTCCTTGGAAAGCTTGATATCGGTTCCTCGACCGGCCATATTGGTTGCAATGGTCACCGTACTTGACTGACCAGCCTGTGCCACAATTTCAGCCTCACGGGCAAACTGCTTGGCATTCAATACATTGTGAGGAATACCGCGCATCTTCAGCATTCGGCTGAGGAGCTCCGATGTATCCACATCAGTGGTACCCACGAGAACAGGCCTTCCGGCCGCCCTGAGTTCCACAACCTTATTTATCACGGCCGCATACTTGGCCTTCTTGGTCTTGTAGATAAGGTCGTCATTGTCCTGCCTGATAACAGGCCTGTTGGTAGGAATGACGACAACGTCGAGCTTGTAGATGGACCAGAACTCGCCAGCCTCGGTCTCCGCAGTACCGGTCATACCGGCAAGCTTGTGATACATACGGAAATAGTTCTGGAGAGTGATGGTCGCGAAGGTCTGCGTGGCAGCCTCGACGGTAACATTCTCCTTCGCCTCGACAGCCTGGTGGAGACCGTCGCTCCAGCGGCGTCCCTCCATGATTCGGCCCGTCTGCTCGTCCACGATCTTGACCTTTCCGTCGACAATGATATAGTCCACATCCTTCTCGAACATTGAATAAGCCTTGAGGAGCTGGAGCATGGTGTGGACACGCTCGCTCTTCAATGCGAAGTCCTCCATCAGCTCATCTTTCTTAGCCTGTCTCTCGGCTGTGCTGAGGGCAGAATGCTCGATTGTGGCTATCTGTGAGCCCACATCAGGGAGGACGAAGAAGTTCGGATCAGAGACTTCGGACGCCAGGACATCGTGTCCCTTGTCGGTGAGGTCTACAGTATGGTGCTGCTCATTGATCACGAAATAAAGTTCGTCGGTAACCTCCGGCATCTGGCGCTCATTGTCCTGGATATAGAAGTTCTCGGCCTTCTGCATCAGCTGCTTCATGCCCGGCTCGCTGAGGAACTTGATGAGCGGCTGATATTTCGGAAGACCTTTCTGACATCTGAAAAGGAGTTTTCCGCCAAGAGCCTCGTCCCTGTTGGCAATGGCCTTCTTGGCATCATTGAGAGTCTTGGTGATGAGGGCGCGCTGGCTTGCGTAAAGTTTCTCGACATATGGGCGGAACTGCTTGAACTGCTCGTCGTTCTGGGACTTGCCCACAGGTCCGGAAATGATGAGAGGAGTCCTGGCGTCGTCAATGAGGACGGAGTCCACCTCATCGACAATGGCGAAGTGATGCTTGCGCTGGACGAGGTCATTCATCCTCGACGCCATATTGTCCCTCAGATAGTCGAAACCGAACTCGTTGTTGGTTCCGAAGGTGATGTCGCATTCGTATGCCTTACGTCGGGCATCGCTGTTCGGCTCGTGCTTGTCGATGCAGTCCACCGACAGTCCGTGGAACATGTAGAGCGGTCCCATCCACTCGGAGTCTCGCTTGGAGAGATAGTCATTGACGGTCACCATATGGACTCCCTTGCCTGCGAGGGCGTTCAGGAACACCGGCAATGTTGCCACGAGGGTCTTTCCCTCACCTGTCGCCATCTCCGCAATCTTGCCCTGGTGGAGAATGATACCTCCGATGAGCTGGACGTCATAGTGGACCATATCCCAGGTCTGCTCATTTCCTCCGGCAACCCAGTGGTTTTTCCAGAGCGCCTTGTCCCCGTCGATCTCCACGAAATCGTGGGACACGCTCATCGCGCGGTCAAAGTCATTGGCAGTCACCTCGACAATTTCGTTCTGAGCGAACCTTCGGGCGGTTGACTTCATTATCGCGAATGCCTCCGGGAGAATCTCGTCGAGCATCTTCTCGATTGCGGCATCCTCATCCTTCACGAGTTTGTCGGACTCTGTGGCAAGCTGCTCCTTCTGGCTGACAGGTATATCGCTCTCGAGCTGAAGCTTTATTTCGGCAATTCTGTCCTCAAACGGCTTCTCAACTTCCCTCAACCTTCTCTTGAGCTCTGCTGAATGGGCTCTGAGGCCGTCATTGTCAAGTTTGTCAATAGTCTCATAGGCCGCAAGCACCTTTTCAAGTATCGGCCTGATCTTCTTCATGTCGCGGTCGGATTTGGTTCCGAACACTTTCTTGATAATATCTACTAAAGCCATTGTATTTACAAATTTTCACACAATCCCACAAATTTAGCAATAATTGCGCTTATTGGCAAATAGTCGGGCTAATTTGAATCACTTCCACTCAAATCCTGCGGATGAAGCGTGCCGGGTTACCGGCCCAGATTTCATCCGGAGGAACATCATGGGTAACGACGCTGCCGGCCCCGACAATGCTGCGCGGGCCGATGTGAACGCCTTTAAGGATGTAACATCCTGTGCCGATGAGAACATCATCCCCTATCACAATGGGTGCGGAGGCAATGTCCCCAAGTTCGTCGGCCCTGCTGCGCCGCAGCTCATGGTTCAGGCTGTGGGCATCGTGGTCCATTATCACGCAGCATGCCCCGATGTTGACATTGTTCCCAACAATGATGCTGTTCCTGGCCCAGAGACAGGGACTGCTCATCCCGACATTGTCGCCTATTGCTATCCTCGCCCCTTCCTCAGCACAGATGCAGCCTGTCTGCCTGCGGCTTATCCTGTTGATATTCAGGCCGCTTGAAAAATTGAAACGCTCGCCGATGGTTATTTCAGCCCCGCGCTTCCGGACCAGCTTCACCCAGCCCCGGATACGTGAACGCGGCCCGAGCGAGACGCCTTCGGCAATGAACCTGAGACGGTTGGGAATAATGGAGAATGCCGCAAGCGTCTTGTCCGGCATCCTGAAAAGTGATGAAAATATGTCTGAAATACGCATAATCTTTCTTAAAATCCGCAATTGATTGATACAAAGATACAGATACTCATTCAAAGAAGATGTACAGATTTGGAATATCCGACCAAATGATATATATTTGCGACCAAAATAATAATTACAACGAAAGGCTCTATGAGTTTTCCACAACGGTATTTTCCAAGGAAAAATTCACCCAGTGGGGCGACAGCGACGACGAAGGCTACGGTCTCACCGAGACATCCCCGCTGGTCAGTTTCTCGATGAACAGATGGAGGACGGTCGGCTCAATCGGCTACCCTGTCCACAATGTCCAGGTCAAGCTCATTTCGAGAAGACCGCGACAATGAAAATCCGCCGGTTCAAGTACAAGGACTCGGCACCGACGGTAGAAGAAGAAAGAGAGTCGAAGAAGGGCTGATGCTACCGCATCACCTCCATTGAAACAACCTTGATGTCAGACGTCGGCCTGTCCCCGCGACCGGTCGGCGTTTCCTGTATCTTTCCGACAATGTCAATGCCGGACTCGACCTCCCCGAAAACGGTGTACTGCCCGTCGAGGAAAGGGGTGCCGCCGACATTGGCGTAAGCCTCTTTCTGCTCCGCACTGAACTGCGGCTTCGGCATCGAGGCACAGATGGCGTGTGTCTCGGCGAGGAGTTCGTCCTGCAATGCTGAAAGTCCTGCCATGTCACGCTCCCGGCGGAGTTTCATTATCATATCGCGGCGCTGTGAAGCCAGGCCGTTGAACACGGTCTGCTCCTGCTGCATCCGCATCTGCTTCTCCATCTGGCGGAGTTCCCCGGCGGAATATTCCTTGCCCCATACAATATAGAACTGGCTTCCGCTGCTGCGTCTCTCAGGATTGACCTCATCTCCCTGCCTTGCCGCACAAAGGGCTCCCCTCTTGTGATAGAGAGACGGAAGAATCTCTGCCTCAATGGTATAGTCAGGTCCGCCGACACCCAGACTCTTCCCTGCAGGTGCACCTATGCTGTCCGGGTCGCCACCCTGTATCATGAAATCCTTTATCACCCTGTGGAACAATGTCCCGTCATAATATCCCTCCTCCGCAAGTTTCAGGAAATTGTCCCTATGCTTCGGGGTCTCGTCATAGAGGCGCACGGTTATGTCGCCTTCCGTTGTCTTGATCAACACTTTAGCCATATTTCTTTTCAAAATTTCCCGCTAATATAGTCAATTGTCGGCAAATGCCAATGAGGCGGTGAGAATGCTCCGGATGCCTGATCGGATATAAGGACTGATAAGGTCAGATGATCTTCTCAAACATCCTGCGCTGTCCGGGATAGAGTCCGGCGAGGTGGCCAATGATCACCTGCCGCGATTCTTCAGGGCTGCAGCCTGTGCTTACGGGGTTGCCGGAAGACTCGGGAGCCTCTTCCAAGAACTTGGCCCAGAAGGGATTCTCGGAGGGGCTTTCAACAATGCGGAACAGGACGTCCGGGGTCGTGATGGTGTTTCGCTGCCAGCCTTTGTATTCGCAGTTTGGGCCTCGATACACGCGGGTGATGTCCCCGATTACTGTCCAGGTCCCCATATCAAGATAGCCCAGAAGGAAATCTACCGCCTGCCTTGTAACCTTGGGGATCAGATATTTTTCCATATGGACACCAACCTTCTTGCGGATCCGCAGCGGGACTTCCCGGTCAAGGATTGACCTTATTTCCGAAGATTCCAGCGATTCTTTCTCCCGGATGGCGGACAGCAGGACAGGAGAGAGATACTTCTGGAGCCGCTGGCCAATGGTGCCCGCCTTGAGCATCCCTCCCTGCGCGAACTGATACTGTGGCAATGACCGCCTCCAGTTCATCAGATGGCGGTACATCTCCTCCGTAGCGAAAGCGGCCCTCCGTGAAAGGTACTTGCCGTAAACAATGCCATCGTGTATGGCGTCGATTTTCCAGTCCCAGGGCCCCAGAATGTCGGAAGAATAGAACCAGGAGTCCGGATGCGTGAGATCCTCAATGGACCATCCGGGTACCGGACTTCTGAAGAACGGCACAATCCCGATCTCCCGGATTGCCCCTATCATTGTTTCAGCAGAGCATATATATCCCGTTTTCTTCATGACGGTATTGACATATTCTTCTATAGTTCTGCAAATATCAACTTTCTCGGGCAAAATAGCAAAACCCCTCTCAGCATCGCCGAAAGGGGTTTGAAGAATTCGAGACAACTAATTTCATTGTCCTTGTCTGTAAAGAATGAGCCAAGATAATCAAATATTTCCCAACTTTTTTCATCTTTGTTCCGTCTAACTGTTGAAAGCGCCCGAAAACGGACGGATATGTTAAACATTAAAATTTTCAATTATGACGTCAATCATTGTCCCTATTGGAATCTGTGTGGTACTGCCAGTTATGCTTGTATGGCTTGTTACAAGAGTGCGCAGGAATGAAATTGACAAAAAAGCGGAGGTCATGATCAAGGCTATCGAGTCGGGAGTCACAATCGACAGCAATTTGTTCAAGGAAGCTCCGAAAAAGCGGAAAAGCACGAAGGAACGCCTTCTGAACCGCCTGATCTGCGGTTGCGCGGCATCCATTATAGGCGTCGGCCTGGCTGCCTTCGGCATTGTGCTATGGATGACATTGGAAAATGACACCTATGCTCCGCTACTGATCTGCGGTGGCATTTCCCTTGCGGTCGGAATAGCTCTTTTCATAGGTTTCTTTGTGGGCCGCAAGATGCTGGAAAAGGAGATTGAGGCAGAAGAGAAGTCTATGGAGCAGGAATAAGCAATCTTCAAATTGCCTGACGCAAATGACCCAGGAGCGTTTCATAGACCTCGTCAGGTCCGAGCAGGAATCCCTCAGGCGATTTCTGCTTGCCTTGTGTGGCGGAGATGCACCCCTGGCTGATGACATTGCCCAAGACGCGCTGGTCCGTGCCTACGTCGCATCCGCTTCGTTTTCAGGGCTGTCAAAGTTCAGCACCTGGCTATTCCGTATAGCATATAACTGTTATGTGGACCAGTACCGCAAGCCAAAGCTTGATACGGTCTCTCCGGATACAAGACAAGCCCTGTCCGTTCCGGCCGATGACGAGACGGACTCCGGATTCAGACATCAGAGACTGTATCAGGCACTGGAGTCCCTTCCGGAGAAAGAAAAGGCGTCCATTGTACTGCACTATTTCGAAGACCGGAGCATCAGGGAAATCTCTTCCATACTGCAGATACCTCAGGGCACGGTGAAATATTACCTGTCCACCGGTCGCAATCACCTCAAATCCATACTGCAATGAAGAATACAGACATAGAATCGTTACTCCGGGACAGCAGGCCTCAGGTACAGGATAATCCCGCATTCCTGCTCGAGGTACAGCAGAAGATGCGTGCTGTGGAAGGAATCAAGAAGGAGGTTGACAGACAGAGAAGATCCGGAAGGAGGGCCCTGGCCATGGCCCTCGCCTGCGGTCTCATCCTGGGAGGCGCCACAGTGTACCTTGCCTGCCTGTACCCTGTGGAAATCACAGCAATCAGCGAAGGCATCCTTTCGTCTGCAAAACGGTTTTTCGAGTCATACAAACAGTACCTTATGCTCCCGATTGCCGGATGCGGCATTGCCCTGGGCATAATCCTCGGACGGCAGAAGTATTCAGAAAAAGCATAGATTCACAAGGCCCAGAACAGCAAAACCCCTTTCAGCATCGCTGAAATAAGATACTTTCCATTAAAGTACTGATTTTCAATGAAGCCGGAAAAGGCAATCAGACAATCATATCGAGCAGATCCTGAACTGTAAGCTTGTGACTCATGTCCGTACCCTGAAGAAGGGAATCAGCAAGAGAACGTTTGGTCTGATGCAGACGGAGAATCTTCTCCTCAATTGTATTCTCCGCAATAAGGTGATATACAGTCACTTTCTGTTTCTGGCCAATGCGGTATGCCCTGTCAGTGGCCTGCTGTTCTATGGCAGGATTCCACCATGGGTCAAGGTGAATCACATAATTCGCACCCGTCAGATTAAGTCCAAGGCCTCCAGCCTTGAGAGAAACAAGGAAAACGGACTTATGCCCCGTCTGGAACTCCTCGACCATTTTGCTGCGATCCCGCACAGGAGTCGAGCCGTTCAGATAGAAATAATCATGGATTCCGACTGCCTCCATTTCAGTAATTGCCATATCCAGGAATGATGTGAACTGACTGAATACCAACACCCTGTTACCCTGCTGGATTATCTGTGTCAACTTATCGAGCAGCACAGCAAGTTTACTTGAAGGGATTGACAAGGCCTTATCTGCCAAAGTAGCGGAACAAGCCGCCTCACGAAGTTTGGTAATCATAGCCAATGCATTGACACTCAGCGTTGACGAAGATTCCAACTCTGACTTGGCCTGCCTACGGATAAGCTCATAGACCGCCATTTCTTCCGCAGACATGGTTACCGGAACCATGATTTCCTCCTTATCAGGCAGTTCTCTCACAACTTCCTGCTTGGTACGCCGGAGCAGGAACGGAGCTATCAGCCTCTTGAGTTGCGAACGAGGCTCCTGCCTTCCGGCTGCAATAGGGACCATGAAGCTCATATTGAAATGTTCATATGAACCAAGAAGACCCGGATTGATGAACTGCATGAGATTCCACAGCTCGCCCAGGTGGTTCTGTATAGGGGTTCCTGTCAGGATAATACGGCATCCGGCTTTGAGCCGCATTGCGGCTGCAGAGGTTTTTGTTTCGCGGTTCTTGATGGTATGAGCTTCATCCAGACAGACACTCGCCCATTCCCGGGAAATCAGATTCTCACACTCGGACACAAGTAAGCCGTAAGTCAGTACAAGCAAATCGCCGGGACCGAGTCCAGAGATGGCCGATGCTCTGTCATTGACATTCAATTCATTGAGCATAAGGACATTGAGCGAAGGGGCAAACCTCTCCACCTCCTTTCGCCAATTGCCCACAACAGATGCAGGAGCGACTACCATCTGGGCGCCCTCGCTTTTCCTGCTCAACATAACTGCAATGGTCTGAACAGTCTTCCCAAGTCCCATGTCATCTGCAAGGCATACACCTCCTCCCCAGCTTGTCATACGAAGCATCCACCTCACTCCATCTTCTTGATAATCACGCAGAACGGCATTCAGATCAGCCGGGATTTCCACCTCCATATCCTCACTCTCACGAATTCTGCGACGCATCTCCAGCAAAGCATCAGGCTCCTCTATTTCCATTTCTCCCTGCAGAGAATCACCGCTTACAGCCATCGCCACCTTACTCAAGCGGACCTTGTCGCCATGACGCTGGGCCAGAGTTTCAATACGAAGGAGCTGGGAACGGAGGGTATCACTCAGATGGACATAATCAGAATCACCCAGGCGGATGTACCTTCCATCCCCCTCCCGAATCATGGAAAGAAGCTGCCCCATTGACACAATGTAATCTTCGGTCAAATGGATATCCCCCTCCAGTTCGAACCATCCTCCAACCGGATTGGCAGAGATCGTCCAACTGCCGCCATCCGCCTCACGAAGCCTGAACGGCTCTCCCTCCGGCCACTCAAGCTCAAACAGGTCAGAATGCTTGCCACGAAGTTCTACCAAATCCAGAAGTTCGGTAGTTGTCATCTGAATATCAGGAGATTGCAAAGAGAACCCTTTGTCATGCAATTGTTCGTTCAGTACTGCATTGAGAGCCTTGAGTGCACGCTTTTCCTTCTTCAAGTCACGCACCACTTCGACCTTCACCCCATCCTTCATATCATAATAGACGGCAGGCCCGGTACTTGGAAAATAGTTTCTGTTACTTCCCTCAACAGGATACAGATGCAAGGAAATGTCAAAAGTCTCATTATGTGGAGTTACCCGCAAGGTCAGATATGTTCTGCCTTCGACCTTCCCGATTTCAGGTCCTCCCGCGATTTCAGAATGTATCTCAAGATATCCATTCAAGTTTTCAAAAAGCCGCTCCAACATCGGCTCGGCAGAGACAGGTACGCTCTTTAAGCCTACAAGCCTGTTAATCATTGATAATACGTTCTGTGATACATCATAAAATACCCATTCATCTTTCTTATGATTATCCAGCACGAATGAAGAATAACATTCTCCATCAGACGGGATATTGGTTCCGAACCGGATCATGTCACCATCCCTTTCTGTGAAAACAAATGGAGTTTCCTCTCTCAGGCTGATAGGGACCATCTCCGATTTTACTTCCCTTAACAATTTGTCCGTTCCCTTGAGATATGGAAGAACCACCTGCAATTCGGGCGTCTGCCCGTAATATCCTTTATAGGCATAATTAGACATCCACTCCGCATGTATCTGATTGTCAATATCGTCCATAAAGACATTACCCTCTTGCCAGGCTGAAATGGACAAGCGCCTTCCCTTACCCCAATTGCCGTTCTTCAGACGTTTCTGCTCACGGATTTCACTGAGACTATATCTACCTCTGTGGTGATTGACAACATAGACCAATCTCCCCTCCAGTTCTCCGGCCTCAATGGAAGAAGATGAAATCTTCGATGCGTCACCAATCAGTTCCTGGAGTTCCAGTATCCAAGTCTCAACCGGTTTGAACTTGTCCAATGCCGGGTCATAGGGCCACGGTCCCCTGTCGGATAATCCGAACGGGGACATCTCACACTTAAGAACGGCCAATTCCGTTTTGGGGAATTGATCACGAGTGTTTTCAGCCTCATTGAAGAATCCAAGAACAAGAGCGGCAACACATTTATCGCATAATACTGTTGACCTTTTCCCAAGAATTATATTTTCAAGAACATTCGTTTCCTTCGGCTGCCGGCTGGACTGAAAGAAGTTCACCAGCGGGAACACGGAACCGCTCCATACCGCTTTAGAATCATATCTGAACTCATATATCGTACGCAAGGTCTCGACATCCTGTGCATTACGGCGTCGTCCCAAAGCTATGACATATAACAGGAATGTCACGGTATCAAAAGGCAAATGCTTCCATATGCCCTTGCCCTTCCGGGCAGATAGTCCTTTTTGAAACAAGAGGATTGCATCGTCCAGTCTGTCCTCATATAAGGCGACAACTGCTTCCGTATAAAAATTATATGAGGATTTTTTCTTGGTTTCCAGCCATGGCAGCAGGGTTCCGGACGCATAAAAGCAGAAAAGTCTGAGATGATGGTAGGCAACATGCCAATTTTCATCCCTGTTACTGTAACGGTCAAGGACTGTGGCAACCTTTTCCAATAACTTCAGATTGACATTATCCAAGGCGTGATCCGTAAGCATATGAAGATTAACCAAAAGGCTTTCGGGCTTGACAACGCGGAATATTGCGTCTATATCTTCGCTCAATACAATATGATTGATTACGTCGCAGATGTAATTGTTGTCCCCGTCGTCAAATGCAAAATCGAGCCATTCCGTTTCGAAGGTTTCCCGTTTTCCGAGAAGAACCTCCACCACTTCTACCAAATACTCCTCCTTCGGTGCCGGGTGAAGCTCTTCTTTGTAAAACCTGAGCCAATTGGGATGATTCTCAATGATATCCTTCAACACATCAAGGCACAATTCGCTCTTCAATGCATATTCCGCTCTGCCCCATGAACTGAAAGTCCTTGTGAGAAAGCCCTTCGTGTATAGCGAAGAAATGCAGGCACTCCGCTCCTGCGCCAATATTTTCATTCCTTTGGCTGCGTAGGCCGGGATGTATCGTAAATATGATAATGACTCGAAGCCTGAACATGCAAGAACTCCGAGCACGAACATTTCCTTTGCAGTCAATTCAACTCCAAGGAGCTTGAAAGAATCCAATGCTGTATCGATTTCAGATTCGAACAATGTCCCCTGCAAGGACGGAGTCAAAGAGCGGCCGGAAGTGAGACTGTCCTTTATTGCGAGCAGAAGGGCAACCTCATGCTTGCACAAAGTTCCATTATATGGACAAGTACAACTATGGGACACGACTTCATCCCCGTCAATCTCAACTACGGTTTCATATTCATCAGTTCCGGATACCTTTGCGACATATCTGTTTCCCTCCACACTCACAATTCTTACGCGTCCCTGCATCCAATACATTTTTGCACGCGCTGATATTACCGGTCCGGCGTATCTTCGGAAATTGCTGAGTTTAATATATGACATCTGCTTGAGTATTGAAGATGCAAATTTATTACTATTTCTTGGATAGCAAGAAAAGAATTGTGAACATCGCTCACAAAAGATTTGGGACAAGGCTCTTGCGCACACCCGCCATGCATGGAACTACGCTTCGCAGTCATCCGGGCGTTTGTTTTCGAGGTGGTTGACAAGATTGCGAATAAGTACAACTATTTTTCAGGGATTTGGTAATGTAATAAAAATACTATATATTTGTTACACTTTTATAATTATAAAAATGAAGAATAGTAACGCACATACCATTGAAAAACGCATAGTTGCATGGAAAAGAGGCAGAATCTTCTTTCCTAGCGACTTTGCGGATATTGCCAGCGATGGCTCTGTCAGAATCACGCTGATGCGCCTGTGCAAGGAGGGAATGATTGTTCGCCTTGCATCGGGTATCTATTACTATCCTGAGATTGATACGGAGTATGGCCTGGGCACACTGA
>JAXDUM010000063.1:0-36865 GCA_034089285.1 Candidatus Cryptobacteroides sp. | reverse complement strand
AGCAGCGGCAGCGGCACCTGTCGGTTCAGCATCGGCAGCAACGCCTGTGGCAGCCTGGTTATATGCAGCCTGGAGGGTTGGGTCTGTACCAGCCTCGGCAGCAGCCTTGACGTCTGACCATGCACCGTAGAGAATATTGTTGAATACATAGATTCTATTTCCGGCAGCCATAGCGTCCTTCACTGCAGCAGAAGCGGTCGCTCCGGCAGCAAGTTCACCCTTGAATACAACACCGGTGGAAACATTGTGCTTCTGAGCAGTGGTGCCAGGAATGGTGTTTTCCTTGGCATAGCACCAGATCTTGTATTGACCATCGTAGTTGTCATCTGTTGTAAGACTTGCAAGTGAAGTCCAGGTCCAGGTTGAAGGAGCCTCGAGCTGAGCGTCGAATTTTGCGGCAACTTTGTTACTCCAGTCGGTATCGACTACCCAGTTGGTAGGAATCTCGACACCACCTACAGTGATAGCTGAATTAGTATTTGCATCAGCAGTAACGCGGCGGAACATATAGTGCTCCTTGCTCTGGTTGATAAGGGCAGCATGCGTAAGGGTGAGGGTGAGGCCGTTATCCATATTATATACGTTGCCTGTATTCTTTGCCATGTAGTCGAAACGTGCCATAGAACGCTCAACTTTGTGAGCCCCGAGGTTCAGCGGGGTGTTCGGCTGGGTGTATGGAGCGAGGTCAGACGGAAGGGTAACTTCAGTGGCTGAATATGCATTGGTCATCCAGAACTTGTTGTCAGCGGTCATTGCTCCGATTGTTGCATTGGATACCTCGTCAATATTGAAAGCTGCTGGAGCGCTGCAGTTGGCATAGATATAAACCTTGTATTTCGCTCCGGCAGTGAGTTCCAGAGTGCTGAAGGATGCGACGTAGGTATCGGCACTTGCAGCAGAAGGAGTGACATTTTTTGCGACAAAGTACTGATCATTGTCCTTTACAAGTGCAATGTCAACAGTGGAAATCTTGTTCTCCTTGTCCAGACCCACCTCAGTGTCAGGATTAGCATTAGAGTTGGAATCACCGTCGTTCACGTCAGTCTGGCTCCTTGTAGAGAGCATCTTCACTGAGAACTGCATGTAGAGGTTACCCTCATTGAGATTCCCCTGATCTACAGGCGACTTCTCGCAGCCTGCGGCAATAAACAGAGCCGCAGCCAATAAACTATTGATTTTTTTCATTTGGTATAAATTAATGTTAAGGTTTCTCGTGGAAACTAGGTTAGCATTGCGCAGTCCCGCAATGGCTTACAAGCTGGTAACCTTTATCTTGGATATCGCATCGGATGCTTCTGCAATCCCGCCTTTCTCGGCCTTTGCGAAATGCTCGAGAGCGCCATCCCTGTCGCCGCTGAGCCAACTGTAAATGCCCCTGAAGTATTCTGCGTGGGCGGAATCCCCGGCCTTGGCCAGGTATTCCCCGGCTTTGTCAAGCCTTCCGGCCTTGAGCGCGGCTCCGGCAGCATTGGTGTTGGCTATTTCATCCTCAGGGTAGAGGGTCACAGCCACATCGAATACCTTTTCGAACTCGGGGCTTCCGATTTCATACTTGGATGCCAGCAGATAGAGTTCGTGGAGGCTGAGCTTGCCCGGGGAAGTGTGGAACACTCTCTCGATCTCAGCTATGTCCGAATAGTTTCTGACTGTGTATTCGATGTAGTAGTCGCTTCGTCTCAATGCAGGGTAGCAGTTTGCCAGGAGATATTTGTACTCTTCCGGATATCTGGACTTGAGAATCCACTCCTTGGTGTCAGGGTCCCTGTCCTGGATGTCTATGATGTCGAGAATCTCCTGGCGGTTGCTGATGCCGGAAGCCAGCACGTATTCCCTGAGACCTTCCCAGTTCTCCGGCTCGAACGAAGTCCGGATGAAATTGTCAGGGAAATGATAGAGCTCTGAAACATAGTCCTTGAGTGCCTCGGTCCTTCCCTTGGCGAGTCGGGTATTGTTCTCGTAAGGGCTCTCAGGAGATGCGAAACCCTTGATTGACAGTGATTTGATCTCGATATCGCCGTCGCTCTTGAGAGTGTCGATGGTGGACAGGATCTTGCCTATTTCCACACGGTTGTTCCTGTAGTCCGGATAGATTACGGTCTGGGAGACAGGGAAGTCCACGTAAGCCTTGCCTTCGATATGGCGGTTTTTTGTCGCCTCGAACTTCGGAGCGATGAAGATGAATACAGGATTGTACTGGGTGTACTTTCCGAGCGGGATAACATCTTCGTATTTGATGTCGTTGCAGCATCCGTAAACCTGGCGGAGCAGCTCCATCTGCGAGCCGTCCATCCAGCTCTCGTAAGGGAAGGCCTCGCTCCAGCTCCAGCTTTCAGGCATGTCCTTCTTCTTGAGGCTCTCATCCTTGAATCCGTCCGGGATGCGCTTGATGTTCCTCTGATAGTAGAACCATCTCTTCCTGCCGTAGAATCCCACGGTGGAGAGGGATGCGGTGTCGGCTCCGTTCACAAGCCTCGGGGTGAGGGTGACTACGGAATTGCCTTTGATATTGAGATCCCTGATGTTGAGGTCAAGGTCGACATTCATTTCATCTCCGACGTGGGTGAGGGACCAGTCCGTAGGGTCGGTCATATATTCCTTGAGCTCCTGAGCTCCGGAAGCGGCGCACAAGAGAATGCAAATCGCTGAGAATAAAGTCTTTTTCATATCTGCCACCTCCGATTAGAATACATAGACAAGATTGATGGCGGCCTTGGTCAGGCCGAAATAGTGGCGGTCTTTGCTGCCGAGGTTGGAACCGCACTCGTCGCATTCGTAAATGTCGTATCTGGTGAAGGCATAGCCTCCGCCGATCTCGAATTCCATATTCCAGTGCTTGCCGAGGATGACGGCATAACCGTATGCGAGGCCGGCTCCTGCAAACCAGCCCTGGTAGCGTCTTTCATCCAGCAGGCTGACCTCGTCCGGCATGAACGGAATCTTGTCGAGGATGCCGACCCCGGTGATGTTGTAAATGCCTCCGTGGGCATGGATGCCAAGAAAATGTCCGGCGAAACGGTCGCAGAACCAGTATCTGGCCTCAGGCTGCACGAATGCGTGCTTGCGGCTCGTCCCGGTGTAGAATTTCCACGGCATATAGTTGCCGGAGATATCCATGGTCCACCTCGGCGCAAGACCGAACTCAAGACCAAGGTTTGCGGCTGCGACTGCATCATAGGCCAAGTTTGTCTTCAGGGCCACGTTCTGTGCCCTGGAATCCAGACTGAATGAAAAAAGAAATGCCAAAGTCAATGCAATGTAAATGTACATCGACCTCAGTGAAGAAGTACTTGATTTCATAACTCCTTAATGTTCTCGGACTTTATTGTCCTTTCATCTGCAAATGTATAGCGGAGTTTTGAAATTGTCAAGAGTTTTTGTTGAAATTTGGTTAAAAATACCAAAAACGTTTTCAAAAAGAAATAAGGCGACTTTCAGAACGGAAAAACTGTATAATCACGCTTCGATTGTCAATCCGTCGAATGCCGGATGGATTTCGATTCTTTCGGACATGCGTTTCAGTTCCTCGTCGAAAACCCCGTAAGTAGGGAAGGTATGCGAGAGATGTGTCAGCCAGGTATGACGGGCATTGATGCGCCCGGCGATCTCCACGGCTTCCGCCAATGAGAAATGCGAATGGTGATGCCTGTAGCCCACGGTGTTCAGGGTCACGTGCTCAAGGTCCCTCAGTTTTGCGAACTCGCTCTCCGGAATGGCGCTCATATCCGTGATGTAGGCTATGCCTCCGAATCTGAATCCCAGTACGGGCATCTGGTCGTGCATTCCACGGATGGGGATTACGGCCACCCGGCCGGCATTGGGGCAGCCGCCCCCTGGATTGTCCGCAACGCATTGTCCCTGAGCAATAAACCCTTCGGGGACTCTTTCCGCATTGACAATCCGGTTACCTCCTGTCGGGCTGAAACTTCCGTCCGCATTGACATGGCAATATCCCTTGTCCCTTACCCATACAAGCTCGCTGCCGGCATCGGAAGGTTCGACGAAGAAAGGTTCCGAGTCGATGAGGTGAATGTTCCATTCCGGTGCTCCGGGATATTTCTCCTTCGCGAATGCGTAGCTGTAACTCTCTTCCAATGAATGCAATACTCGCTCTTCGCAATAGATTTCCGCCGCCCTCCTGTCAATGTAGTTGAGCGAGCGGACGTCGTCCAGACCTCCGGTATGGTCCCGGTGGTCGTGCGTCAAAAGTATTGCATCGAGATGGTTCACTCCCTCCCTCAGCATCTGGGAGCGGAAATCAGGCCCGGCGTCCACCAGGATTTTCAGCCCGCCGTATTCCACGAGGGCGGATGACCTGAACCTCTTGTCCCTGGGGTCCGTGCTTCTGCAGACCTCGCATCCGCAGCCTATGATAGGAACGCCCTGGGAAGTCCCCGTACCAAGAAATGTCAATTTCGCTTTCATAGGATAACCTCCGTCAGCTTCCCGGCCAGGGCCGGATCCCAAGGCCTTTCGACCCTTATGTAATTGCCTGTGTATCCGCCCATTATTCCATCTTTGCAATCATCCTCGAAGAGCACGGTCTCCTTGACCCCGCGGTTTGCCTCGACAAAATCCCTGTGCAGGCTGTCGCAGAGAGCCTCCAGCATTTCCACCCTCTTCGTCTTGACGCAGTCCTGCACCTGGTCCTTCCTCGCCGCCGACCTTGTACCAGGCCTTTTCGAGTAGGGAAAAATGTGGATGAATGCCGGTTTAATCCTGTCTTTCAGGAAGTTGTATGTCTCCATAAACAGTTCGTCTGTCTCTCCGGGAAGCCCTGCTATTACATCAATGCCGAAAAAGACCTTCGGCTTCAGGGTCCCGTCCGGGTTCTTTTCCCCTGGGGCCGGATCCATCTTCGACCGTATATACTCAATTTTCCGCGCGAAGAATTCCGTATCGTAATGCCGTCCGACATCCTTCAGTATGGTGTCGCTTCCGCTCTGGAGGGGGATGTGGAAATGCGGCTGGAACTTGGTCCCGGAGGCGATCCAGTCCACCATCTCATCTGTCAGCAGGTTCGGTTCGATAGATGAAATGCGGTATCTCTCAATGCCTTCCACATTGTTCAATGCCTTCAGCAGATCGAGGAAGGATTCCCCGGTATTGCGGCCGAAATCTCCTGTATTGACTCCCGTGATCACGATTTCCTTAACGCCCGACGCTGCGATTCTGCGGGCATTGCCGACGGCTTCTTCAATACTGATGCTCCGGCTCCTTCCCCTTGCGAACGGCACTGTGCAGTAGGCGCAGAAATTGTCGCAGCCGTCCTGCACCTTGAGGAATGCCCTTGTCCTTTCCTCACCTCCGGAATATGCGGCGAATGTCAATGAGGATGCTTCCCGGGCACATTCCGACAATGTCTCAGGCCCTTTCCGGTCCAGATCCATCCGGACACCGTCAATATAATCGAGGGTATCGCGGACCAGATTGCCTTTTTCGTCAGCTCCGATGACCAGGCTCACGCCCTCGATTGCCCTGATTTCTTCGCGGCGGAGCTGGGCGTAACATCCTGTCACGACGATAGCTGCTTCCGGAGCCAGCTTATGTATTTTCCTTATGATGTTCCTGGACTTGCGGTCCGACTGGCCGGTCACGGAGCAGGTGTTTATTATATAGAGGTCAGCCTTCTCCGTCCAGTCTACTGTCGTGTATCCGGCGGCGGTGAAACCTCTCTCGTATGTGGCTGACTCGGCGTAGTTCAGCTTGCAGCCCAATGTTATGTAAGATGCTGTCTTTCCCATTGTTGCAATGTCAATGTCCCAGGATCAGGAATACGCAGGGGCGCTTGCCTATTGTCGGAACCGACTTCTTCCATTCCCCTGCGGTCTTTGTCCGGATGAATGCGTCCGGCATTGTGATGTTTGCGGCAATGCAGACTTCGGTGTCGGCCCTGCAGACTGAAAGGATGTCGGCGAGCAGGGAATCATTGCGGTAAGGGGTCTCGATGAAGATTTTTGTCTGTCTCGCAGTGGAAGAATGCTTCTCGATACTTCTTAGGGCCTGCCTCCTCTCTTCCGTCTTGGCCGGGAGGTAGCCGAGGAATGCGAACGACTGGCCGTTCAGCCCGGAGGCCATCAGGGCCAGCATCAATGAGGACGGGCCGGACATCGGGACGACCTCTACGCCATGACGGTGGCAGAGTCTCACGAGCTGGGCCCCCGGGTCCGCCACTGCCGGAAGTCCAGCTTCCGTTATCAGCCCCACATCCCTCCCGTCGTCGAAGAGTTTCATCAGGGCCTCCACCTCCTCCGGTGTTGTATGCTCGTTAAGTTCATGGAATTCAATGTCCTGCACGTGACCTTTCAGGCCTGCTGCGGAGAGGTACCGCCTGGCTGTCCTTACCGCCTCCACCACGTAGGTGCTGATGGACGGCAGCATTGACAGAACTCCTGCAGGGATCACTTCCGCAGGATCATTGTCACCGAGCGGCGACGGTATCAGGAATAGTCTGCCTTTCATTTTTTCTTCTTTTTATCTTCTTCAGGGAGGATTACGATGGTTTTCTTGTCCTGGCTTTGAAGCCCGGCCTGCCTGGCCGCCTCTGCCTCCTTCCTCTTCCTGCGTCCCTTGAACATGTATTTGAATATGTCCTTCGGGCGGTCGTACTCCTTCTGGTAGGAGAAGCCCAGACCGTTGCGCTGGGAGTTGTCGAGGTAGTTCGTATACTGGTCGGCCGAATGCGAGAAGAGATTGAGCCTCAATGCTCCGGACTTGGTGAGCTTCACGTCGATGTCCAGGTCGCCTACGAACTCGCTGCCCGAACTTTCGGTGTCGTACTGGCGGTTGCCCAGAGTGCCGTTCACGATGACCCTGTTGTTGAACAGGGCGGTGGAAAGGGCCACGTCGAATATGTCCGTACCGCTCATATTCTGCTGATAGTCAAGGCCGAAGTCCACAGGAATGTTCAACTTCTGGAGAATGTTGTTCAGCTGGCCGGCCATTATTTCCGTAACATTGGAATACAATGTGGACGATGTCCTGTTGGTCACTCCCGACTGCTCGTCCGGCAGGAAACTGTTGGTAATCAGCAATGTAAGCAGCTGCTTCTGGACCTTGTCCTGGGTGTTGAGGGCACTCTCGACCCTGGCCTGGGTAGTCGGGTCCAGGTCCGGGATCTCGATTGCGAATCCGAGTCTCGGGTTCCTCAGCTTGTCCGAAATGGAAATCTTGCATTCCACCGTCCTTCTCGACGTCGTAGATGTGGTGTCGGCGATGAGGGTGCCGACCGACGCCTTGGTCCTGTATGTGGCGTCTATGTCCAGGTCGGAATCCATCACGTCCCCGTTGAACCTTATGGAACTGCCTTCTTCGATGTTGAAATCCCTCTTGGCAATGCCCAATGCGACGAAATGGAAGATTCCGTCCCTGATGTCGTAGCCTCCGTTGATCTTAAAGTCGCCCCGGCTCGGTCTGATATCCAGGTCAATGAGGCCGCTGCCCCGCCCGGTGAGAACGTTGCCGGCCGCCTTGTCCAGTTCAATGTTGGCCTCCACCTCAGGAGTTGCCCTGACTCTCAGCCGGATGCCGAGGTCGCTTGCCTGCACCTCCTTTGTCTTGAGCTTCTTCATCAGCTCCTCGTACGGGTCTGTCACAATGATTTTCTCCGGCTCCTTGAATGTCAGCAGGTTGGATGTGGTGGCCGAGGCGCTTCCCCCGAGCGGGATGTGGAGGGCACCGGTCTTGGCCGTGGTCGCATCTGCGCTGAGCAGGAGGGAACTGAGCGGGCCGGTAATGTCCATCGTTCCGGTCGCGGAGATGTTCCCGTAGAATGTGGAATTGTCCTCCTCTCTGGTGTCAAGAGCGAGTATGTCATTGAAGTTCAGGTGAATGCCGAACTCCATATCCTTGAAGTTCCTCCATTTTATACCACCGCTCACATTGCCTTCAGCCCCGTACCGGTCGCTGATTCTCACGCCGTTGAACATTATTCCGTCAGAGCTGAAATCCACCGGTCCGGCGGCGGAATATTCAACCCCGGTGAAGTTGACCCTCATTTTTGCATTGTCGATTCTCAGATCTTTTCCGCGGAGTTCGGGTTTCGTGATGAGGCCTCCTATGTCGAGCTGCCCGGATGCTGTTCCGGAGATGCCGGAGAAAACCGAGCTCAGGAAAGGGGAGAGATACCCTGCGTCCAGGCCGTCTGCCATTACACTTCCGCTTATCTCCCCGGTGCCTGGATACAGGTCGCCTATTGCGTCGAGCGTCCTGACTCCGTCAATGTCGTTCCGGCATACCACATTGAATTTCTGCGCTTCCTCCTCCCATACGCTGGCGACTCTCAATTTGCCGACGGGCCTGCCGGCGAATCCGGTGGAGTCGCAGAGAAGGTTGAGAAGTATGCCGGGCCTGTCGGATGACGGGGATATGAGCATTGCCTTGCCGGTGGCCCGTCCCCTGATGCCGTAATCCTGTCCCGTGAAATTGTTGATGAGGGAGAGGTCGAACTGGCTCAGGGCAACGTTGAGGGTGTCATTGTCATTGACTGCCCAGCCTCCGTCAATGCTGATGTCCTGGCCTGGACTTGAGAAGTTCAGCCCGGAAATCATTGCCTTGTCGGCGCAGTACTGCATCTCGTTGGAGACAATGTCCCATTTCTCGGAGTCCAGGACGATGCGGGAAGGCAGGAATGAAGCCCGTATTCCCTGATTGAGGTCCCCGTCACGGAACAGGACGGCGTTGAGGCGGAGAGTTCCGCTGTTTTCTTTGCCTGTTCTTGTCCTGTCCTTGTTGTCGAAGTCGTATCTTACCTTTACGGAGTCGTTCACGGCACCGAGGAAGAGGTCCGTATTGCGCATCATCAGCGGGTTCACCGCGAGCTCATCTGACGAAATCCTGGCTCTGAGGGAGGCTTCCGGATTGTCAATGAGGACATCAAGGCCTTTCAGATATTTGTCCTTGAATGCTATTCTTCCTGATTTAAGCCTTGCCTTGAGCTCTCCTTGCCTGGTGATGCTGAGCTTGAGGGAGGTGCTGTCGGCGATATAGGTCCCGGGGGCGAAGAATGAGAGCACGTCCCTGGAGTCGTGGAAGTTCACGGCCAGGTCGTATTTGTCATCGTTCCAGCCCACTCCTTCATTGACATACAGGGAAGGCATTGATTTTCTTGTAGTTATGGTCTGTATGTCCTGTACGAATCCGGTGATGAAGCGGCTGCCTGAATAGGAGGCGTCGGCGAACTTGGACGTGAACCTTATGCGGCTGATGTCATTGCCCGAGAGGGAGGCAATGCTGATGTCCCCGACTTCGTGCTCCCCGTGCTCGTCAATCAGCCTTACGTCCCGGATGCCGATGTCGCCCACAATGTCTTCTCCGCTGATTCTGGTGAAGTTGGCCTGCGTCTTGAGGCTGAGCCTGGAGATTTCCCGCCTGTCGAAATTGAGGGCGTGGAGGTCGGCGTATCCCAGGTTCGCGTAGAACTTGTAGATGGCGTTCCTTGTTTTCGTGGAGAATGTGAATATTCCCTGGAAGAGGAAGTTGAGATTAGGGTCGGAGCAGACTATTCTTCCGTCGAAGGTGTTGCCGAGGAAGGTTCCGGCTGCTGCCAGTCCGCTGTAGTCGTATCCGTTGAACCTGAGCCTGTCCACGAAGAGCGAATCGATGGTGATCCCGGTAGTGTCCCTGCCCAGAGTCGCCCTGCAGCCCGTCCTGAGGCTGCATTCGCCGATTGGTCCTCCTCCGATGACCTTGCTTACGTCAATGTCGGCGGTGCCGATTGTCCCCTCGATTTCCATCGGCCGGTATTTGTTTACCAGGTTCTTGATGGTCAATGCGGTAGTGGCATTTCCGATTCTTGAGCGGATGTTGCCCCTGGCGGTGAATGAGTTCAGTCTTCCCCGCATTCGGCCTGAGAATGAGAGGGTCTCTCCCTTGCAGAATCGTCCGAAGTCAATGCTGGATGCCGGGCTCCAGCCGCGGATGAAGTTGCTGAGTCCCGCCGAGGTCATCCTGGCACCTGTGACATTGCCTTCAATTACCATTTTTTCCACGTCCGGAAGTCCAGTGAGGCTGCCGGTTACGGTGCCCGAAATGCCCGGGAGAATGCGGCCGCTTTCGGTTTTCCTTGTCGTGACGAAGCGGACACCGTCTATTCCCAGGTCGCTTACGAATCCGTCCACGCGGCCTTCAATCTCAGCCTCCATCGATCTGCCTGCGAGCGCAGGGGCGAAATAGCGCAATGTATTGAGACTCACGGTACTTTTCCTGATATCGCCTTGCATCCTGACGTCTGTGACGAATTCCGACCAGGCCTCCGTATCCTTGTATGTCATCACGAGTTCCGGAATGTCAATGCTGCTCCATTGGTCCATGAGCCTGAATGCAGTGACTTCCATCCTTCCGTTTCCGACTTCGGCCCGTCCGCTTATCCTGCGGCACTCATATCCGCTTTTCTCCCTGAATGACAGGCTGTCGCAGATCCCGGACATTACCGGTCCCTTCATCCTGAGGTTGCGCCCGGCAATGTTGATGTCCGTTACCTTCATGTCGAACCAGTTGATGCCGCCTTCAAACTTGGACTTGTCCTTGGTGAAGTTCTCCATGATGAAGGTCATGTCCTGAATCTTTACGTTCCCGATTCTGAATACTTCCTTGTCGCTCTTCTCTTTCTTTTCAGTCCTTTTCCTGAGCCTGAAGATGCGCTTCAGGTTGTTGTTGGAAGGGATGGTGTCGGGGGCGGAGGGGTCTGCGGTGGCGGTGGCGTGTGCGGTTTTGGGGGCGTGGCTGCCGGCATTGCTGATTGCGGTGCTGGATGTGGTGCTGGTGGCATTGTCGTGTGCGGTTCTGGTCGCATTGCTGTTTCCGTTTCCGATGGCGGTGTCGCTTGCATCGCTGTTTGCGGAGCAGTCGGCAGGTCTTGCGCCGGGCTCAATCGAGAGGTACATCATAGCACCGGTGATTTTGGCCGACCTGATTATGATTCCGCCGGCGGAGGTCAGGGTGCCCGCTCCGCCAACTGTTTCGGTTCCGTCTGCTGCTTCGGTTCCGTTTCCGCCTGCCTTCCCGTTGCCAATGCCGTTGCCATTCCCGTTTCCGTCTGCCTTCCCGTTGCCAATGCCGTCGCCAATGACGCTGCCATTCCCGTCGCCGCCTTCCTTCCCGTTGCCGCCAATGATTCCGCCGAACAGGCTCCTGAGCCCGAATGAGGCAGTTATGTATTTGGCCCGGAACAGAGTATCGCAGGCAACGAAGCCAGTCGAGTCCCGCCACGGATTGTTGTCCAGAATAGCTACATCCTTGAGTACCACCGCCTTGAACGGATTTGCACTCAATCCTCCCACGACAATCCTCCCGTCAATCTTCCCCTCGAGCGAAGCCAATGCCTTCCTGACCAGCCTTGTCTGCACGGCAGGGGACTGCACGGCAATCAGAACAGCTGTCAATGCTGTCAGGATGGCCGTGACCGTGAGGTAGAATATTTTAAGCTTCTTTCTGATAGACTGGCGGGTTTTAATCTATAAACTACAAATTTAGTAAAAAGTATTCATGAATCTTCAAAAAATAAGCCTGCCTGAAATCCATGGCTCTTCAAACAAGACCTTCACCATCCTGGAATGTCTCCCCAGACATCTGCACCATCTTCGGATTTCTCCACAATCCACCTCCACCGTCTCCGGATATCTTTACAGTCCACCTCCATTTTCTTGGAATGTCTCCCCGGACATATGCACCATCTCGGATGTCTTCGCAATCCACTCCATCATCTTTGGATATCTTCTCGGCCGTCTCTGCCATATATCTCCCGGCCCATATCGGGGCACCGACATCAACATCGCATCGCACAAAATCCAGCAATGCGCTCGTGCAATTCACCTGGCAGTGGATACCCTTCCACAGATACTTGTGGGTATGGTTCCGCGTGCAGGTACCCTCATTTTGGCGGCACCTGGCAGCAGGGGTATCGCCACACATATTTGTATTGGCATATTGACTGTCAGGTGAATTGCACGAAGGATCACGATGAAAGACCCGCATGGATGAAATACACTAGCAGTCCCGCTGGTATGCACCTGGATTAATCATTTACACGAGTGACCAAGCATACCCAGGCAAAAGTCAAGCGCGAGGAGAGCCTTGAGGCGAGCTCCCCGCAGCGCTTGAACTTTAGCCGCCGGAGAGCGTATATTCCGACGGCGGTGGCGTCATTGATATTGGCTGAAATGACACGTTGCGGAAGCGGTTGCCAACAAGTATGTGAAACAAAGTAACTTACTGCAAAGCCAACCCTCGTGACATTCACCTGGCCGGCCGACCTGCCCCAGAAGGCATTATGGAGCACATTGCCCGGCCAGGTGGCATCAAAAACCGTTCACCTGGCCGGCAAAAAATCAAAAAACTGCCTCTGGGATACCTGTAGCGGGGGTACCTCCGGCCAGGTGAATGTCACGAGATTGTTTTCCAGTAAGCATCTCCACGACTCGGGATTAACATTGCTTCGAAGTACATTCAGCACACTCTACCCTATTGCCCTCGTGACATTCATCTGGACCGAGACATGCCATTCTAAGGCATTGTAGGGCATCAGGGGTGTCCCAATGGAAAGGAATTGTGTCCATCTGCACCGCCAACATGCCCCACAGCTGCGTAGAACGTTGGGGTGGGTGTGCAGATGAATGTCACGAGATCATTATCCGTCAGGCATCTCCATGATGCGGGATAAACAGGCATTTAGACTTAAGCCTCATTCTTGGACGGGTGGATGCTGAGTAACTAGATGTGTACTTGGCAGGTCTGGCGTCAACGCAGCCGGAATGTACGCCCTCCGGCTGCTCAAAGCAGGCTGCGCGAGTTCCGCCGTTGGCTCGCTCCGCCCGCTTTGTGACGGCTTCCGGGTGGGTACCTTCCACGCTGAACCATGAAATCGTGGATGGTTCAATATCCAGAGCGGGTACCTTCCACGCTGAACCATGAAATCGTGGATGGTTCGATATCCAGAGCATGACCTTCCACGCTGAACCATGAAATCGTGGATGGTTCGATATCCAGAGCGGGGACCTTCCACGCTGAACCATGATATCGTGGATGGTTCGATATCCAGAGCAGGACCTTCCACGCTGAACCGTGAAATCGTGGATGGTTCGATATCCAGAGCATGACCTTCCACGCTGAACCGTGATATCGTGGATGGTTCGATATCCAGAGCAGGGACCTTCCGCGCTGAACCGTGAAATCGTGGATGGTTCGATATTCAGAGCGGGGACCTGCCGCGCTCAAGACCCAAATCACGGACTCCCATCCTCCCCAGCCTCTCCGAAAAGTCGGAATTACAAAGCATAATCAGCCTCCTGCGATGCTCTGGAAGGGGTGGAATCACAGGATGAGATACTTTTCGGACAGGCTCACCCAAGCCCGAGCCTTCCACGATAACGCCACAATATGCGTAAGCTTCACCATCCGGTAGATTCCTTCCAACCCGGCCATGAGGAAAACCCACCTAAGAATATCTAATTTCCCCCGCTTTTTATTAACTTTGCAGACTATGACAGAAAAATCAGACATTATCCTCGGAATCGAGTCGTCCTGTGACGACACATCGGCCGCAGTCATCAGAGACGGTTACCTCCTCTCGAACGTGATTGCGAGCCAGCAGGTTCACAAGGATTTCGGCGGAGTCGTGCCGGAACTCGCATCCAGGGCGCACGAGCAGAACATCGTGCCGGTCGTCAGCCAGGCGCTCGAAAAAGCGGGTGTCAAGCCGGAAGAACTTACCGCCATTGCATATACCAGGGGACCGGGCCTCCTCGGCTCGCTCCTTGTCGGAACATCATTCGCCAAGGCTCTCAGCGTCGCCCTTGACATACCTTCAATAATGGTCAACCACCTCCAGGGCCACATCCTGGCAGGCTTCGTCAAGCAGGAAGGCAGCGAAAACCGCCATCCGTCATTCCCATATCTATGCCTGCTGGTCTCAGGAGGCAACTCCCAGATAGTCAAGGTCAACAGCCCTGTAGAATACGAAATTCTCGGGCAGACCATCGACGACGCCGTCGGCGAGGCATTCGACAAATGCTCCAAGATGATGGGGCTCGGATATCCCGGCGGCCCGATCATCGACAGGCTTGCCAAGCTCGGCAATCCGGAGCGGTTCAGGTTCGCCAAGCCGCATATCCCGGGACTCGACTACAGCTTCAGCGGAGTCAAGACATCATTGCTCTACTTCGTCAGGGACGAAATTGCCAAGGACCCGGAATTCATGGAGAAGAACAAGGAAGACATCTGCGCCAGCTTCCAGAAAACCCTCATTGACATACTGATGGACAAGCTGGTCAAGGCCGCGAAGCAGACCGGCATAAGGGAGATCACCATCGGCGGCGGAGTATCTGCCAACAGCGGCCTCCGCGAAAGGATCACACTAGAGGGCAAGAAACGTGGCTGGAACACGTATCTGCCTGAATTCAAGTTTACTACAGACAATGCGGCTATGATTGCGATTGCCGGATATTACCATTATCTCCAGGGCGAACGAACCCCTCTTGACGTGGCTCCGGTATCCAGAATGGCCGATTTTTAATAAATAACCTATGGTAGAATTTGAGATAGCCTGCCGGATCGGCAGAGAACCAAGACTGGACGATATCCGCACGGCCGCAGCCGAGGCCCTGCATCTGAGAAGAAATGCGGTCATCAATGTGATTGACCCGACAAAGTCCTACCAGCCGACTATGGTCAATGCGGACGCAAGCTGCTACATCGTGCACCGCTCCATTGACGCAAGAGGCGACGTGAAGATGCGCTACCGCATTGAGGCATACAAGAAATTCGAGGATCATCAGCAATATGCATTGCCTGAATATAAGGATGTTGCGAATGCTGAACCCGTGATTGTGGTTGGCTCCGGCCCTGCCGGCATGTTCGCTGCGCTGAAACTTTTGACGCTCGGTCTCAAGCCGATTGTCCTGGAGCGCGGCAAGGACGTAAGCGGCAGGAAGCCCGACATTGCCCGCCTCTCGACCAGGGGAGTGGTGAACCCGGATTCCAATTATTGCTATGGAGAAGGCGGAGCCGGCACATTCTCCGACGGCAAGCTTTTCACCCGTTCCTCAAAGCGTGGCGACAACCGCGAGGTCCTTTATCAGTTCGTCAATTTCGGGGCGGATCCGTCCATTCTCATTGACGCCCACCCGCACATCGGGACCGACAAGCTGCCAAGACTCGTATCGAACATAAGGGAATGCATCATCTCCCATGGGGGCGAATATCATTTCCAGACCCGTCTCACCGACATTGAAAGGGCTGAGGACGGGATGATTACGGTAACTGCAGCAGACGGGGCCAACGGCGGAACGGTGACCTTCAAGGCCCGCGCGGTGATCCTTGCCACGGGTCACTCCGCCAAGGATATTTATGAATTGTTCGACAGGAAGGGCTGGGCTCTCCAGGCCAAGGGATTCGCACTTGGAGTACGCGTGGAGCATCCCCAGTCTCTCATCAACAGAATCCGTTACCGCGGACAATGGGAACCTGAGATGCCGGCTGCCGAGTACTCGTTCGTCGAGCAGGTGGACGACAGGGGAGTATTCTCCTTCTGCATGTGCCCTGGAGGCATCCTGGTGCCGTCTTCCACAGAGGACGGGGCGACTGTCCTGAACGGAATGTCCAATTCGGCCCGCAACTCCAGGTGGGCCAATGCGGGAGTCGTGGTCTCCATCGAGCCGGACGATGTCCCGGAAGAATACAGGAAATACGGAGCATTCTCGCTCCTCCGTTTCCAGGAGGATGTGGAGAAGAAAATGTACGAATATGCCGCGGCCCACGCCAATCCTGACGCCGACGGCAATGTGAACAGGTTCTGTGCCCCGGCCCAGAGAATGGTGGATTTCTGCGAGGAGCAGCTTTCGGAGACATTGCCGGAGACCTCTTACCGTCCGGGAGTAGTGTCCGCACCTCTCCACGAGCTCCTTCCGGAGAATGTCGTAAGCCGTCTCCAGAAGGCTTTCCCATTGGTAAACAACAAGATGCGCGGTTATTACACCGAAGATGCCCTGCTTCTCGGAGTAGAGTCGAGAACCTCATCTCCGGTCAGGATTCTCAGGGAGAACGGCACTTTCCAATGCCCGGATGTCCCGGGACTTTTTCCTTGCGGAGAGGGCGCCGGCTATTCAGGCGGAATAGTATCCTCTGCCATTGACGGAATCAATTGCGCATTGGCCGCAGCCAGGATGCTTCATCCGGAGCAGTTCGAGGAGGCGCCGGCACCGGATCCGGCCTCTGATGAATCCGATGCGGATGCTCCTGGCTTCACTGATGAAAATTAATTTGCGCAAAACTGCGTTTTTATCTATATTAGCACGGATTTGTGCATTCCGGATGTGGGGCAGGGAAATGACCGGACACATGGCCGGGCACATTGGCTGAAACATGGACGGGCACTATGGATAATTGCGCTCCGACACATAAGATAATAATACTAAAATAGATAATGCTATGTCAAACAAAAACAGCAACGTTCTCGCGATAGGAATCATGTTCTTCCTCTTCGCGATGATTTCATTCGTCACCGGTCTCCAGAACCCTATGGGTGTGATTGTGAAGACCCAGTTCGGCGCAACCAATGCGATGTCCCAGCTCGGCAACCTTGCCAACTTCATCGCCTATGCCTTCATGGGACTTCCTGCAGGTTTCATCCTCAAGAAGTACGGATACAAGATCACGGCACTTGCCGCAGTGGCCGTAGGCTTCATCGGAGTGTTCGTATCCTTCATTTCAGGCGTGGTTGAGCTCTTCCCTGTCTATCTCATCGGAGCCTTCATCTCAGGTTTCTCGATGTGTATGCTCAACACCGTTGTGAACCCGATGCTCAACACCCTCGGCGGCGGCGGAAACAAGGGCAACCAGCTCATCCAGCTCGGAGGATCCCTCAACTCATTGGCTGCCACTATCGTACCGGTATTCGTGGGCTATCTTATGGGTGATGTTGCAAGCGCAAGGATTTCCGATGCCAATCCGGCACTCTTCATTGCAATGGCAATCTTCGCACTCGCATTCGTGATCATCTTCTTCTCCGCTATCCCTGAGCCTGAGCTCGAGGCTGCAAAGGCCGCTCCTGCCAAGGAGAGCGAGGGTGTGGTTGCAAGCGTGAAGGGAGCCCTCTCGCACAACAACCTCCTCTTCGGCATCATCGCCATCTTCGTTTACGTAGGTGTTGAGGTAGGTATTCCGAATATTGCAAACCTCTATATGACTTCTGGCGCCGAGCACGGCGGACTTGGCATCGCAACAGGTACAGCAGGTACCATCGTGGGTCTCTACTGGCTGCTCATGCTCTGCGGCCGTCTCGTAGGCGGTGCCCTCGGCGGAAAGATTTCCAGCAAGCACATGATGACTGGAGTATCCTCAGTGGCCATTCTCCTTGTCATTCTCGGTATTCTCATTCCTGAAAGCGCAGTCATCAGCCTCGGCGCTCTCGCTGACGGTGCCGTAGTTCCTGTCAAGATTCTCTGCTTCGTGCTCTGCGGTCTCTGCACCTCAGTCATGTGGGGAAGCATCTTCAACCTCGCAGTCGAGGGACTCGGAAAATACACCTCCATCGCTTCAGGAGTATTCATGGTGATGGTATGCGGCGGCGGTATCCTCCCTTACTTCCAGGGCCTTCTCGCTGACGTTACTTCATTCGTAAGCAGCTACTGGCTGATTGTCGTGGCTCTCGGCTATATGCTCTGCTATACCCTCTTCCTCTCGAAGCCAAGCCCTGAGGAGGAATAATCATACCATTGAAATAACTGATTCATTATGAACAAGATGGATATGCCTTACGTAGTCGGCGTCGATGTCGGCGGACAGACTACAAAAATAGGTGTCGTGGATATGAGAGGCCAGGTTCTGGCCCAGACAGTAATCCGCACCGACACATACGGTGAAGTGGAACCATACATCGCGGAGCTCGCAGAGGCCATCAACAAGGTCATCGCCGATGCTGACGTTGTCGGCAAGGTCCGCGGCGTGGGTATGGGCATCCCTAACGGAAACTACTACACCGGAGAAATCGAGAATGCCGTGAACCTCAAGTGGGGCAGGTCAGGAAGCCTTCCTGTAGCCAAGCTTCTCATGGCCCAGATGGGCGGCATCCCGGTGGCTCTTACCAATGATGCCAATGCCGCAGCAATGGGTGAAATGACCTACGGCGCAGCCAGGGGAATGAAGAACTTCATCATGATTACCCTCGGAACCGGTGTCGGCTCAGGTATTGTGATCAATGGTGAAGTAGTATATGGTCACGACGGATTCGCCGGCGAGCTCGGCCACGTTTGCGCAGTACGTCACAACGGACGTCAATGCAACTGCGGCAAGTCCGGCTGTCTTGAGACCTACGCTTCCGCAATGGGAGTGGCCAGGACTGCCCGCGAGTGGCTCGACCTTTCCGACGAGCCTTCATCATTGAGAAGTCTCGACAACATCACTTCCAAGGATGTCTATGAGGCAGCCAAGGACGGAGACAAGCTGGCTCTCAAGATTTTCGATTTCACCGGAACCGTTCTCGGCCAGTCCTTCGCAGACTTCATCGCATTCAGCGCCCCTGAGGCAATCGTACTCTTCGGCGGTCTCGCAAGGGCCAAGGATTTCCTCCGCGAGCCGATAGAGAGGGCCATGAACGCCAATGTGCTCCCGTTGTGGAGAGACAAGGTGAAGATTGTCTTCTCCCAGCTCAAGGAGTCCGATGCGGCAATCCTCGGAGCTTCCGCTCTCGCCTGGGAATTGTAAATAACTGAAAATAGATGAATTGGCGGGGTGACCTGAGCGTCTCCCCGCCTTTTTGTGTTTTTTACACTACCGGGTATCGTGAGTATGATGGATATCCAGTCCTTCCGGCAATTCCGTTGCGTTCATAAAATCCCTCTGTACGATATTTAACGTTTTAGATATGCAGGGAATTGAACTTTTTCACAGGATGTAACAATTTTTCAAGATATTGATTTGAAATAAAATAGCCCGGATGACTTACACAACGTAATATACAAGTATGAATTTTTAACAAATCCCCAGAACTGAATCGTTAAAGATATTTCAAAGGGTTAGAACTCAATTATGTAGAGGGGGTTGCATTTTAGAATTCAATTTGCGACATTTGCAGAAAGTGGCGTTTATAAAACGCCCGTTATTTTGAGCAATTCCTTGTCATTTTGTCTGTTAGAAATGATAATATGCGATAAATATACCAATATATGTTAAACAAAAGTAAATGCTTATGAAAAAGATTTGTCTTCTTTTCACGGCTTTGATGACTTTGCTTTCCACATCGGCTCTGGCCCAGACCATAGAGGTTTCGGGTCTCGTGACTGATGGTACGGACAGCCCGGTCGTCGGAGCGACAGTGATGGTTGAAGGTACCAAGACCGGTACTTCAACAGACGCTGCGGGTGCATTCAAAATCAAGGCTCCGTCCAATGGAACATTGGTTTTCTCCATCATCGGATATGCACAGCAGTCTGTCAAGATTGACGGAAGAAAATTCATTGAAGTGAAGCTGGCCGAAGATTCCGAGTATCTTGAGGATGCCATCGTAGTCGGCTACGGTACCGGTCAGAAAATCGGCAACATCGTAGGTTCAGTGACCACAGTGTCATCCTCCGACATCGCCGCCAAGCCGTCAGCCAATGTCAGCGACGCCCTTCAGGGAAAGGTTGCCGGTCTTCAGATTTTCAATACATCCGGTGAGCCTCAGAGCAGCGTAAGCCTCACTCTCCGCGGTGTTTCTTCATTGAACCTCAGCACGGCTCCTCTCTACATCCTCGACGGTGTTCCGGTGAGCAGCTCAGTCTTCTCTACCATCAACCCTCAGGACATCGAGAACATATCCGTGCTCAAGGATGCGTCTTCTACCGCCATCTACGGTTCAAGGGCAGCAAACGGTGTCATCTTCATCAATACCAAGAAGGGACGCAAGGGTGAGAAGGCTACCGTAGCCCTCAGGGCACAGTACGGTATTTCAATGCCTACCACCTACAACTTCGACATGATGAACTCCGAGGAGCTCATCCGCTTCGAGGAACTCTGCGACCCTGTCACCACTTCCACCCCTGAGTACAAGGCGTTCAAGAACTATGTTCTCGGAAACGGTGTGAACTTCGACTGGCTCGACTATCTCTATGACAAGTCGGCTCCTGTGATCCAGGCTGACGCCTCTCTCCGCGGAGCTACCGAGAACACCAACTACTATGTTTCTCTCGGTTACTATTCAGAGGACGGTACTTACAAGTACAATTCAGGAGTTGACAGGTTCAACCTCAGGCTCAACCTCGACACCCAGATCTGCAAGTGGGCGAAGTTCGGAGTCAACCTCTCCCTCAGTTACAAGAAGTACAATACCATCATTACCGGTTATTACACCCAGTCTCCTATTATGCAGGCAGTTACGGGTCTTCCTTACCGTACCCCTTACCAGTATTACTTCAATGATGACAACACCATCGATTACGGTGATGTCAACTGGATTTATCCTTGGGACGGCATGATTGACCTTCACGAGTATTACAAGAACAACACCAACAAGAAAGAGGAAGTCGCTCTCATGGGCCAGACCTTCCTTCAGCTCAATCCGGTGAAGGGCCTTACCATCCGAGCACAGCAGGCAATCGATGCTTACGTCTATGACAGCGAGGCGAAGAATATGCCTTCATACACTCCTTTTAGCGCCAGGGGACGCGTGAGCGAGTACTTCGAGAAGTACTACCAGCTCTCGTCCACCAACACTATCGAGTATAAGAACAATATCAACAAGACCCACTTCTTCACAGGTCTCGTTGGTCATGAGTCTCTCCTGAAGCACACCAAATATTTCAGTGTCAGGGGTATCGGTCTCACTGACGACCGTCTTACCGAACTCAGCTCCACCACATCTGTCGATGACTGGGGCGGATATTGGCAGGAGTGCGCATTCAACTCATTCTTCGCAAACTTCAACTACAGCTATCTGGACAGATATTTCATCGACGCATCAGTACGTACCGACGGTTCATCCATCTTCGGAAAGAACCACAGATATGCTACATTCTGGTCAGCCGGTGCGATGTGGAAGATAAAGAGCGAGAACTGGATGAAGAATGTAAACTGGGTCAATGAACTCAGTCTTGGTCTCACCTACGGTACAACCGGCAACTCCGGCCTCAGCGGATGGTACAATTCCCTCGGTCTCGTCGGAACCGGCCCTAAGTACAACGGAAACGCCGGCTGGGCACTTTCACAGGTTCCTAACGCCGACCTCACCTGGGAGACTGTCGGTACTGTCAACCTCGCCCTCAAGGGACGTCTCGCTGACAGGGTAAGCTTCGACTTCGAGTTCTATCACAGGGATTCAAGGGACCTCCTTATGGAGCTTCCTTATTCCGGAACTACCGGACACAGCTCAGGATGGGGTAACATCGCATCCCTCTACAACAGGGGAGTTGACCTGTCGGTTGACGTTGACCTTATCCATACCAGAAGCGTTTACTGGGGAATCTCTGCCAATGTAAACTACAACAGGAACAGGATTACCAAGCTCTATCAGGGTCTCGACGAACTTGCATTTCCTGATGCAGGCCTCAAATATCAGGTAGGCGAGTCCTCATCCCTTGTTTACACCCAGATTTTTGCCGGAGTTGACCCTGCTGACGGAAATCCGATGTGGTATGACCTCAACGGCAACAAGACCAAGAACTACTCCAACGACATCATGCAGTTCTGGGAGGGTCACGACTCCGTTTCACCTTGGTCAGGCGGTTTCTCGACCAACTTCTCCTGGAAGGGTCTCGGCATCAACGCCGACTTCTCCTGGATCGGCAGCAGATGGGTCTGGATGAACGAGTACTACTATACGAGAAATACCGGCAACCAGCTCTTCCAGACCAACTTCGAGAGGCGTATGCTCGATATCTGGACGACTCCTGGACAGGTAACCGACATTCCTAAGTACGGAACCACATTCCAGTTCGATTCTTCAATTTACAGCAATGCCGCATTCCTCAGGCTCAAGAACATATCCATTTCCTATGATCTCCCTAAGGACCTTCTCGCAAGGACAAAGGCCCTGACAGGTGTGAAATTCTATGTAACCGGACGTAACCTTCTTACTGTTACCGGCTTTGAGGGATATGACCCTGAGGTTGGATACAGCAACGGTACTGCCGGTCTCTATCCTAACTCCCGTCAGGTTGTATTCGGAGTAGAACTGTTATTCTAAACTTCAATCAGCGGATAAAATGAAAAGAATACTAACAATCATATCAGCAGTGGCCGCCCTCTTTTCGGTGGCATCCTGCAACCTGGAAAAGTTCCCTTCCACGGCTATCAACTCCGAGGAGGCAATGGAGTCAGTCGCTGACTGCAAGGCCTTCAGGAACGGACTTTATTCAGGCCTCAAATATGCATTCACCGGAGCATATGTGTATTATCAGGATCTCCAGGCTGACCTCTTCCACGCAGTGAAGAACTTCGGAAACTGGGGTGGTCCTTATTACAGCTACAATGTGACAGCTTCCGACGATGCCGCATCCGGCATCTGGTACGGTCTTTACAGCTACATCGGCAATGCCAATTTCCTCATTGCCGGTACAGAGAAACTTCTTGCATCCGGAACTCTCGACGAGTCTGATACCCAGACTGTACAGCAGTATTACGGAGAGGCCTGCTACATCAGGGCTCATCTCCTCTTCAACCTCACCCAGTATTTCTGCGAGGACTATGACCCTGAGACTGCCGGCACAAAGTTCGGTGTGCCTGTAGTTACCAAGTACGCTCCGACTGCCGACTCAGACAAGTATCCTCACAGAGGAACTCTCGAGGCAACCTACGAGCAGATTGTTAAGGATCTGGACGAGGCTGAGAAGTACATCACAGCAGCAGGCTCTGTAAATGCCGCATACGTGACAAAGGACGTCGTTACAGCTCTCCAGGCAAGGGTTGCCCTCACAATGCACGATTATGAGACAGCCCTCCTCAAGGCCAAGACCCTCATTGACAGCGGTACCTACACTCTCATGAGCGACGCTGCCGCCTATGCAAAGGGATGGAAGGACGACAATCTCACCGAGACCATCTGGCGCATTGCCATGACAGGTCCTGATGACTACGGCAACACCTACGGCTATTTCATCTACAACACTACAGGTGAGGATGGAAACGACGACCCTCAGTACATTCCTGAGGACTGGGTTCTCGACCTTTACGATCAGGAGAATGATATCCGCTACGGCGCATATTTCGACGAGCGCGAGGTCAGTGTCCGCATCACCGGTACAATCACTCTCTTCGTGAAGTATCCAGGCAACCCTCTTCTCTACTCGAAGGTTTCCAACTACGCCCACATGCCTAAGGTATTCAGGATTTCCGAGATGTATCTCATCGCAGCCGAGGCCGCTTACAATATCGGAGGTCAGGATGCTGTAGCCTGCAAGTATCTCAATGACCTCAGAGCCAAGAGAATCAAGGGTTACGAGGCACAGAATTACAACGGTGCAGCCCTCAGGAATGAAATCCGCGACGAGAGGACCAGGGAACTCTACGGCGAGGGCTTCAGACTCAATGACCTCAAGCGCTGGCATATCGGTTTCACCAGGTCCGCCGGACAGGATCCTTCACTGCTCCAGCAGGGCGAGAACTATGCAGTCTGCACCAGGGAGGCCGACGATCCATACTTCCTGTGGCCGATTCCTGAGGATGAGATTCAGGCCAATCCACAGATGAAGAATGAACAGAATGAAGCATACAAACGTTAAGGTGTAGAAGAATATGAAAACATTGAAATATATAGCATTGGCAGCCGTTTCCGCTCTTATGCTTGCCTCCTGCGACAACAATACCGAGGAGGGAGCAGGTGATGCAGTGATAGGCTTTGCCAAAGATGCATACTCATACAAGGAGTCGGCCGGTCTGGTCAGGATACCTTTGACGGTCGAGGGCGAGGCCAAGACCTGGCCTGTAACTTTCGATATCAAGGCTGAAATCAGCGTGTCTGATGAGGCTGATATTGAGAAGATTATCCACTTCACCCAGTCCGAGTGTCTCAAGTATGCAGGCAATCCTGATGCTCCGGCATTCGTTGAGTTCACCGTGATTGACAATCTTGAAATCAACGATAACAGGACTGTAAAGCTCACGCTTGAGAATGTCAAGGGTGCCGCTGTAGGTACCGGCTCCGCTGTCATCGAGATTGTTGACAATGACAACAACCCTTACGACAGGTTGATGGGTACCTGGACACTTTCTGCAACGAGTCTGAGCGATGGTTCCACAACTTCCTTCGATGTTATCATTACCGGAGGTTTGACTGAGGATGAGGCTGCGGCAAATGCCGAGAAGACTCTTGTATGCTGCGGTTATGCAGGATATTGGTGGAGTGACTCCGGTGAGCCTGTATGGTATCTCGATTACAATGCTGAAGGCGGGTATCTCAAGCTTCAGACTGACAAGATTATGGCTACCGAGATGAATTTCGGATTGTCAGAATATTGCAATGTCAAGACTTGGGCATACATCCCTGGCGCATCCAATTTGTCAGCGGATGGTGATGTCTATGCAACCTGGAGCTCAGATTGCAACACTATCACCTTCGACCCGGGATATGGTATGGGAGGTCGTGTCTTCGGTATGGATTCAGGCACTGAATATGGTAACTGGATTTCAATTAAAGACATCACTATGACCCGCAAATAATTAAAAATCGATGATTATGAACAAATTAAGATATTTCCTCGTCGCCGGTCTCGCAATCACCATGATTGCGGGCTGCGACAGTGACGAGACCCTTGGACTGAACAACAAGGGCAAGGAGAAGCCGACTGTCGAATTCTCCATCGACAAGAGAGGTGATGTTGAACTTGTAGTTACCCTCACCCCTTCCGAGTCAGCTTCCCAGTATGCCTATATGCTCTGCACAGGAAAGGGCAACGATGCTCCTGTTGCTCTGGATCTTCTTTGCGGTAACGCAACGGGAGCCTATGACAACAATATGGTGACTTACAGCAGTGATGAGACTCCGACCACAACGGACACTTTGTATGTGGCTCCCGGCAAGGACTACGAGTTCTTTGTGGCTGCCATCACGGAGGAGGGTGTCCTTTCAGAAGTGCAGCGCTTTTCTGTTACCACCCGCCAGATTACATATCCGGCAGAAGGAAGTTTTCTTGTGAACTATCCTTCCCTCTATCCGGACTATGAAGTCATCAATACTGCTTCAGGCGAGCCATTCCTGGCAGATCTGATATTTATCCCGGAAGGAGATGCGTTCAAGCCATTGCTCAGCTCCGGCTACGAATACGTTCTCGCGCTGGATCTCTTCAATCTCTTCGGCTCTACAGATGATTCGCCGATCTGGCTTGTAGGCTACAATGATTTTGAGAATGACTGTCTCGTTTTCGATGCTCTGTTCCAATATGACTCCGAGACGGGTACCTTCTATCCATATACTGATGTATTCGGATCGCTTCTCGGCCGTTATGATGAGAACACTGTTTATGCCCTCTTCGGAGGCGGCGAAGACGGTGATGAGCCTGTGACCCTGACCTATGATGTCGACGGAAATCTTCAGGAGATGTCCTTTCTTGAGATGGATTTCTTCCAGTATGCCCAAGGTTACCCTTGGCTCGGAATGTATGATGCCGTCCTGACAGGTACACTCACCCCGATTGCAGCGTCTTCAAAATAAGAGCAGACTGCGATAAAGTAATCGTATGCAGAGGCTGGCTGTTAGTCAGCCTCTTCTAGTCTGAAGATTATTTGCTATATTTACAGTTTGTGCCAAGCAGATTAAATATGAATATAAGAATCGTTACAGCGGTGTGTTCCGCTATCCTGTCGCTGGCTGCAGTTTCGTGCAGGACGGACCAGACATTGTCGGTCAACCCCGTTTCCCTTGAATTTCCGAAGGCGGGGAAGTCCTTCAAGGTGGCCGTTTCGTCAAACGTGGCCTGGGAAGTCACCTCGCCGGAATGGCTTACCTGCTCTCCTTCTTCGGGAACCGGCAATGCGGAGGTGACCGTCACGGCTGCGCAGAACACCGAACTTGACCGCACTGCAACATTGATGTTTTCCGGACAGGGCCTGACTGCGGCAGTGGACGTGGTACAGTCCGGAGTGGATTTCTCTTTGAGCTCGACTGAATTCTCATTTGACGAATCGGGCGCCCCGGCGACGATGACCGTTTATTCGAAGTATTCCTGGGAAATTGACAACAAGGAGGTTCCTTGGTGCATAGCTTCACCGTCTTCCGGTGAAGCCGGTGAGACGGAGGTGACATTGACCCCGGCCAGATTCACCGACAGGACTCCCCGCAATACGGCATTCCTCCAGGTCAACTTCAACGGTTCGTTCCGCTTCATTACCGTGAGTCAGACTATGCCGAATTCTGCACCCGATGCCCCTGTACTGACTTTTCCGGAGTCAAGTGCGACCGACATTCCGACCAATGTGACATTCAAGTGGAATGTGCCTGCCGACCCGGACGGGGACGTATTGACTTACACCCTTATGATTTCATCCAATGGAGGTGCATCCTGGAAGACTGTGGAAAGCAAGTCCAATTCCACGAAGTTCTCCAGCTATCTGGATAAGAATACCGAGTATATGTGGAAGGTTGAGGCCATGGACCCGTTCGGCGGAAAGGCGACCTCCAGTGTGCGTTATTTCACTACGGGTACTGCAGGCGGTTATGTTGACGGTGAGGTCCGCCTTATCAAGGAGGAGTGCGCCGGAGCCCCTCAGCCTGTGCACCTGATTTTCACCGGCGACGGCTTCATTGAGGAGGACTATCAGGATGGCGGAGCCTTCGACCAGGCACTCGAGACTGCTGTGAATGCTTTCTTTGGACTTGAACCATATGCATCATACAAGGATTATTTCCGCGTGAGTGCAGTTGCAGCGTATTCACAGGAGCGTGGAGCCACTGTCAAGAGCAATATGACAGGATGCAAGGCGCAGACGAAGAATACCAAGTTCAGTTCCACATTGGACGGAGGCAACAGTACAGGCATTGCCTGCGACTACGATCGAGTCTTCTCCTATGCGAGGAAGGTTGACGGTGTTACAGAGGCGGATCTGGACAATACGACCGTATTCGTGATTATCAATCTCAATGTCTATGCCGGAACCTGCATGATGTGGGCTACTGGCCGTTCTGTCTCAATGTGTCCTACCGGAAGCAGCTTCGGCAAGGTGGTGACCCACGAGGGTGGCGGACACGGTTTCGGCCGTCTTCTGGACGAGTACAGGTATTACAATGAGAGTCTGCCGGTTGACGAACAGAATGTTGTGAATTCGTGGAGGGCATCTGACCCTTATTTCGGCTATAATATATCCTTGACAGGAGACCGGGAACTCGTGCATTGGAAGCACTATTTCGATATGGCAGGCTACGAGGCTGTCGGCATGTACGAGGGGGCCTATCTTTATAATATGGGGGCTTGGCGTCCTGAGTATATCAGCTGCATGGAGGACAACAGGCCATACTACAATGCCCCTTCACGCGAGGCAATTGTGCGCAGGATAATGAAGGCTTCCGGAAGTACGTTCGATTATGACGATTTCCTTGCCAAGGATGCCAGGGCATTGTCCTCTGGTGCGGTTATGGCTGCCCAGGCTCCTGTGGTGCCTTATGACTTCGTGCCGCTCGCGCCGCCTGTCCTGATTGACAACAGGTAATACGCCTGTCGTGATTGACGGCAGATAATGAGATAGGGGCTATTTTTCAGCCCCTTTTCTTTTGCTCAGAAATTCGATCAAGACTACGGTGACAAGGCCGGCCAGGGCCCAGATGATTGCTCCTGCAGTCTGCGGGTCAATGACTTGTCTCAGTACGGCCCCGTTCTCCACGAGGGCGCTGACGGCAGTGGAAGCATCGGCGGCAGACATTCCGCTTCTGAGGAACTGTGCCTTTGCAACGGCTGTCATGTCATTCCACGGCCAGACCTTCACAAGAGCCCCGATGACGAAGCCGACCAGCACCAGCATCGTCTGCCTTTCGCAGCGTGCCAGCAGCCAGTGGAGGAACTTGGAGAATGCCAGGATGCCGATGACGCAGCCGATTCCGAACACGGCCAGGACGGGGATGTCCAGATTGCTCACGGCCTGCATCACATAGTCGTATTTTCCGAGGATGACCAGGATGAAGCTGCCCGAGATGCCCGGCAGAATCATGGTGCATACGGCGATTGCACCGCATATGAAGATGAACCAGAGCCCGTCAGGAGTATCCGTGGGCGACATTGTGCAGATGACTACGCCGAGAGCGATACCTACAATGAAGAAGAGATAGTCGAAAAGTTTCCATCCCTTGATGTCGGCAATCATGTACACGGCTGAGGCGATAATCAGGCCGAAGAAAAAGGCCCAGGTCTGGACCGGGTAATAGGCCATCACATATACCATCAGCTTCGCCAATGTGAATACGCTCAGGAGGACGCCTACCATCAATGCGACGAGGAAGCTGCCGTGGATTCTGCTCCAGAACTCCCTGAATTCACCCTTGAGGAGGAGTTTCCAGACCGAAATGTCCATCAGCGAGTTCATGGCTTCGATGATTTCGGAAAAAATGCCGGTCAGCAATGCTATCGTGCCGCCGGATACGCCCGGAATAACATTGGCCGCTCCCATCGCATAGCCCTTTATTCCGGTGATGATGTGTCTGCTTATGTTTCCCATTATTGTATTGTTTCCAAGAAATCCACTATGGCATTGAATGCTTCTTTCTGGGATACTCCTCCCGCAGGCGGGTTTTCGAACACCATGTCGAAGCAGTTGCTGCCGATTTTTGTCCTGCCTATCTTGAACTTGGCTGGCGAGCAGGCGGCCATGAATACGGCAGGGAATGAATCATTGTCAATCAATGAGATGAAGAGTTCGTCGCAGGATTGTCTGAGCTGCATCATCTTGTCTCTGGAAGGTCTGCCGCACCAGTTCAGGTCTTTTTTCAGAATTGTGTTGTTGAGGCTGGTTATCTGAAGGTCTTCCTCTGACTTCTTGCTGAAGTCGAAGAAGAAAATGTTCGCCTTTATGCCTTTGTTACGGAAATAGGCCAGCACCGCTGCCTTGCAGTCGTCACAGTCCTTGTCTTCCGCATCGATGAGGATGGCGGCGGAGTGTATGCGGCTCAGCGGCATCAGGCCGGTGGCGGATGCGCTTCTCCAACGTTTCAGATAACGTCTTCTGAATATGTTCTTTATGAATTCCAGCATTTTCAGTCCTTAAGGTCCCCGGCGGCTCCTCCGTTCGCTGCTATCAGCTCGCGGATTTCCTTCTTGGCCGCTTTCCATCTTGGGATATCAATCTTCGTGCCTATTACCTCCACAACCTTTGCCGCAATGATGGATCCGATTTCTCCGCATACTTTCAGCGGCATCCCGAGCGAATGGGCATAGATGAATCCGGCGGCGTAGGTGTCACCCGCGCCCGTGGCGTCGATAGTGGCTGCTGGCCAGGCCTCTATGTAGTGGTATTCGTCCCCGCTCTTCACCATCGAGCCGTCCTTGCCGACCTTGACGACTGCGATCCGGCAATGTCTGGCGATTTCGTCGAGTGCATCGCGCGGCTGCATCTTGGTGAAAGCCCTGGCCTCGGACTCGTTGGCGAATACGATGTCAACGTATTTGTCCACTATGTCATGAAGGAAGGCCTCGTTGGACTCGACGACATTGTAGGAGGCCATATCGAGGGAAATGATGCATCCGGCTTCGTGGGCCATCTCCACCGCTTTTCTGATAAGGGCCTGGTTCTGAACGAGATATCCTTCAATATGGAAGTAGTCGTAGCCCTGGAAATATTCCGGCTTCAGATCTTCCGGGACCATTTCGAGGGCGGCGCCCATATAGTTGGCGAAGGTTCTTTCCGCATTGGCTCCGGAAACGAGGACCATCGAGCGGCCGGAAGGATTCTTGCCCTTGAGCAGCAGGGTCTTTACTCCGTACTGCTCCTCATCGCTCTTGAAAAGATGTCCGAGCTCGTCCTCTCCGACTTTGCCGATGAATGCCGACGGCATCCCGAGAATGGCCGTGCATGTGATGGTGTTGGCTGCCGAACCGCCTGCCACGTAATGCAGGCCGTAAGGTTTCAGGCTCTCGAAAATCTTGTTCCCGGTCTCCATATCCACGAATTGCATGCTGCCCTTCGGCAGATGGTAGAGCTTGAGGAATGAGTCGTCCGGAAGGACTGCGAGAATGTCAGTCAGCGCATTGCCGATGCCAAGGATAGTGTGCATATCGATACTGTTTATTCGCACAAAAATAGTAAAATTGGGCGGATAATGAAAATATTGTCCTGTACCAACCCTCATTATCATTATTTTCAGTAAATTCGCAGGTTCTCCGGGCATTTCCCGAAGGACGGCAACGCATGAAACCTGGCAAGTCCGCATTCCTGAAATACGTCCTGTCCGCACTTGTGGCCGGCGTCCTGCTTTACTTCTCGTTCCGGGGTGTGAAGTGGGCGGATTTCATCGAGGCTGTGCGGGCCTGCAGGCCGGGATGGCTGCTCGCGGCAATGTCTGCCGGCGTGGCCTCCTTTCTTGTCAGGGCCTTGCGGTGGAGTCAGATCGTGCGCCCGACAGATGATTCCGTGAAGTTGCGTGACAGCTTCAATGCGGTGAATATCAGCTATCTGGTCAATCTTGCCCTGCCTCGCGCCGGGGAGCTGGTCAGGTGCGGTTATCTGGCCCGGCATTGCCGCAGGGCTGGGTATGACAGGCTGCTGGGAACTGTGGTCCTGGAGCGTGTCTGGGATATTCTGATGATGTTCTGCATGGTCGTCCTGCTTGCCTGGGCAATGTGGGACCGCTTCGGAAGTTTCTTCGTGGAGAAGATGCTGACCCCGTTTTCCGGCCGGCTGAATCTGGGTCTGGGTGCGATTGCCCTGATCCTGGCTGCTTTGGGCGGGCTTGTGCTGTGGGGTCTGTATGCATTGCGGGAAAAATGGCGGCCTGCCGGCATGGTCTGGGGATTTGTAAGGGGCCTCGGACAGGGGATTGTGAGCTGCTTCCGGATGGACCGCTGGTGGCTTTTCCTGCTTTATTCATTGATGATATGGGCATTGTACTGGGTGATGAGCATTTCTGTCCTGCAGTCTCTCCAGGGAATGGCGGAGACTTCAGCATTGGAAGGAGGCCTGGCCGGGGCGGCGGATGAGTTGGCGGAAGCCATGGCCGGACTGTCCTCTCTCGGGCTGATGGATGCCCTCTTCCTTATGCTGGTGGGCAGCCTGAGTTCGCTGGTTCCAGTTCCCGGCGGCTTCGGGGCATTCCATTATCTTGTGGCCCTTGCCCTCTCCACCGTTTACGGCATTCCTTTCGGTGTCGGTATCGTTTTCGCGACTCTTTCGCACGAGTCCCAGACATTGACAATGATTCTATGCGGGACGGCATCCTATATCGACGAGACGGTCAGGTTGCGTAAAAATGCTGATTGATAATGACTTTGCGGTTTTTCAGCTGTGCGCGATGTCTCGTTTCAGATTTGATGCGGGTCTCAGCTGGCCATTCTGATTTTGCTGACCGCAGTGGCTCTTTTGTCTGAAAATCCTTATATTTGCAAATTGGCGTATAGCCTACAAAACTTTATTCCTTTCAGGATATTATGAGAGATTTATATTTGACAAATACTCTTTCGCGCAAGAAAGAACTTTTCGTTCCGGTGCATCCGGGACATGTCGGAATGTATGTCTGCGGCCCGACCGTTTACGGCGACGCACATCTGGGCCACGCCAGGCCGGGAGTGACTTACGATGTGCTTTTCAAGTTCCTCAGGCATCTGGGCTACAAGGTCCGTTTCGTGAGGAATATCACTGATGTGGGCCATCTGGAGCACGATGCCGACGAGGGGGAGGACAAGATTGCAAAGAAGGCAAGGCTTGAGCAGGTCGAGCCGATGGAGGTGGTGCAGACCTATACTTTCAGGTACAATGAGGCAATGCGTATGCTGAATGTGGCTCCGCCTTCCATCGAGCCGAGGGCTTCGGGCCATATCATCGAGCAGATCGAGACCGTGAAGAAGATTCTGGAGGCCGGATATGCGTACGAGAGCAACGGCTCGATTTATTTCGATGTGGCCAAGTACAATGCCGACCATCGTTACGGTGTGCTTTCCGGGCGTACTCTGGATGACACCAAGGAGGGTACCAGGGCTCTGGACGGCCAGGCCGACAAGCGCGCTCCGTACGATTTCGCGCTTTGGAAAAAGGCTGAGCCGGAGCATATCATGAGGTGGCCTTCACCTTGGGGAGAGGGTTTTCCGGGCTGGCATCTCGAGTGCTCCGTGATGGGTGAGAAATATCTCGGCAGGGAGTTCGACATTCACGGTGGCGGAATGGATCTGATGTTCCCTCACCACGAATGCGAGATTGCCCAGAACCAGGCTTCGCGCGGCACTCAGGGCGTGCATTACTGGGTGCACAACAATATGATTACCATCAATGGACAGAAGATGGGCAAGTCGCTCGGCAATTTCATCACTCTCCCGCAGCTTTTCAAGGGTGAGCATCCGAAGCTTGAGCAGGCTTACGCTCCGATGACTATCCGCTTCTTCATTCTCCAGTCGCATTACAGAAGTACTCTTGATTTTTCCAATGAGGCCCTCCAGGCTGCCGAGAAGGCGTTCAGGAAGGTGATGCAGGCGGCGCAGGATCTGAGGTCGCTGGCTGCCGGGGTCGGGCTGGAGCTTGGCGCAGCCGGTCAGGCTGGTGCTGTTGCGGGCGTGGCCGGTGATACGGCGGGGATGGCTGCTGAGTTCCATAAGGTTTACGGCACCGAGGGCAGTCTCCCTTGGGAATTGAAATACGGTGAATTCCTTGCGGATTCCGCTCCGGATTCCTGCCCTGCGGACAGCGAGGCGGTCAAGGCCATCTTCGACGGGGTATATGCGGCCCTCTGCGATGACCTGAATACCTCGGTTGCATTGTCTTATATCTTTGATGCTGTTCGACTTATCAATACCGAAAAGGAGAAGAAGGGAACATTGACCAAGGGTGACATCCAGACGCTTGTCCGCCTTTTCGACGACATTGTCTACGGTGTTTTCGGTCTTGTTGAGGACTCTTCCGATTCAGGTAAGGCGGGCAGGACGATTGCCGGCCTGATGGATATGGTGATTGAGGAAAGGGCAAAGGCCAAGGCTGCAAAGGACTGGGCCGTGAGCGACAGCATCCGCGACCATCTGAAAGCTCTCGGCATTGTCGTGAAGGATACGAAGGACGGAGCTGAATGGACGATTGAATAGGTTTGCGATGAAGTTTATTTCGTGGAATGTAAATGGGCTGCGTGCCTGTGCAGGAAAGGGTTTCGGAGATGTGTTCCGCTCTCTGGACGCTGATTTCTTCTGCATTCAGGAGACCAAGATGCAGGAGGGCCAGCTGGACCTTCAGTTCGAGGGATACAAGTCTTACTGGAATTATGCGGACAAGAAGGGCTATTCAGGGACGGCTGTGTTTACCCGTCTGGAGCCTCTTTCCGTGCGATACGGTATCGGGATAGATGAACATGACCATGAAGGAAGGGTTATTACATTGGAAATGAATGACTTCTACCTTGTCTGCGTATATGTTCCGAATTCTCAGGAGGAACTTCGCCGCCTGGATTACAGAATGCGTTGGGATGATGATTTCCGCACTTATTTGTGCGGCCTCGCGGAGAAGAAGGGGGTCATTGTCTGTGGCGACCTGAATGTGGCCCACCAGGAGATTGACCTGAAGAACCCTGCCTCCAACCGTCGCAATTCAGGTTTCACTGATGAGGAACGCGGAAAATTTTCCGATTGGCTGGGTGCCGGGTTCGTGGACACGTGGCGTGCGCTCAATCCCGACAAGGTTCAGTATTCCTGGTGGTCCTACCGCTTCAAGGCCCGCGAGAAGAACATCGGCTGGCGTATCGATTACTTCATAGTTTCCGAGAGCCTGCGCGGGAGGATTTCCTCCGCCGGCATTCACGACGAGATTTTCGGTTCCGACCACTGCCCCGTGGAGCTGGTGATGGATTTGTAGGGCTGGAAGCCGTCACAAAGCGGGCGAAGCGAGCCATTGGCTGAGCTTGCGCAGCCTGCGTTGAGCAGCCGGAGAACGTATATTCCGGCTGCGGTGACGCCAGACCGGCCAAGTACACATCTAGTTACTCAAAATCTATCCATTCAAGATATGAGGCTATGTTCTGAAGGCCTGTTTATCCCGCATCGCGGAGATGCCTTATGGATGAGAATCTCGTGACATTCATCTGCACACCCACCCCACTGTTCTACATGCTTGTGGGGCAGGTAGGCGGTGCAGATGGACACAATTCCTTTCCATTGGGACACCCTGGATGCCCTACAGGGCCTTAGAATGGCATGTCTTTGTCCAAATGAATGTCAAGAGAAGTGGACTTATGCTGAATAAGGTGATGGACAAATTGCAACAAAAGAAGGGCAATGCCATAATGTACTAGTATTAAGCCGGTTCACTTATTTTCTTGCAAATAGCACGCAGTGAGATGGAAGTTGCCGGAATCACGGATAACTTCTACCTCAACGGAGCTACCCCAGTCCGTGAACGTCAGAAGATGGTGGAAACTTTCCGAGGAGGAGATAAGCATGGTTTCTCATCTTCCTCTAGGTCGTGGATATGATTTCATAGATGCGTCCATATATTGACGCAATTTTGTGTAATCTATATTCCCAGAAAGCGGCTGAACTTTCTCTTAGTACGATCATCGTCAGCGTCACTTTTCTGCCGGGAATCATAGTCATAGTTAATGAAGAATCTGTTGGCAGAACGGAACTTGTAAATGCGTACAGTCTCTGAGCCTTTTGTACCGTCGCAGTACTCGACATTCTTGTCCAGATAGGTTTCATCTTGCTGGATATTGGTCAGGCTTGAAACATAGAAGGAGTTTACAACCCTGCGGTCTATGCCGTTCACTACCAGCATCAGAACATTGTCAAATGCATAAGGACTGTCCTTTTCAGTAAAACTGAGAGTCATGTCTTCGTCCTTGGATGGATTGCGTGCAAATCCACATTGGCGGTATGGGGCATCCATAAGCGTGAATTCGCAGAAACGGCGTGAAGAATGAGCAGGAATCCACACTCCTTCTTTCTCCTTGTATTCGACTCCCCTGTCCACAGTACTTGCCCTGGAAGTCCGTCTGGATAATGCTTTGGTTCTGCTGAAACTTCCCACTACCACATTAACATCACCGTTCGCAATTTCGCCGGAGAAAGCTGCGGCAGCAGCTGCTAAAGTATTGGAGGTTTCGTAGCCATCGCTCGACATAAAAGTGTCAGCGTAATTGAGGGAATATGTCCGGTTCTGGAAATAATCATATGTTATTCCGTTCACAACGAGGAAAGATCTGCCCAAATCCACATAGACATCACTCTCAAGATTATTTGTAATGACAAAACTCATCTTGCCACTTGGCGCCCAGAAATTATAATCAACAACGATATCGTTCTCACTGTAAGCGAAATGCCCGTCATCTGCCAACTGCATCTGTGGAGACGAAATTGAGGCAATCTGCTGGAAAGCTACCGCACAAGAGGTCAGTGTCAATAATGAGAATAGATACATAATCTTTTTCATGGCAAAACAGTTTTATTGTACTTTCTTCTTTGATTTTCTGATGCTTTTCAAAAGCATTTATCACTAGCATTGCGAAGATACAAAATAATTAACACATCACTACTTCCGTAAACAATGATCAGTGAGCAGACATGGCCCCACATACATTGTGGCGAGGATTGTTCTATCATAGGTAATTCATCTATCGCCTTGAGGCAATACTGCAATGCGAAGACGTTTAGTTTATATGTTGCTGTTTGAGCATAATCTTCTTTCTATACATTCCAGACAGGGTTCTTATCTGCATAAGGTGTATTTTAAGGCACGCAGGTGCACCTTTCGTGAAATGCAGATAAGTCTAGAGAGTGCCCGAGGCTAAAGTCAAGTGCGGGGAGAGCCTTATGGCGAGAACCTGCAACGCTTGAAGCATAGCTGCAGTAGAACGTATAATCCGGCTACTATGCCTTCGTGACATTCATCCAGGCAGGGATACCCCGCCACAACTGTCTGTGTTGGCCGTGCCCTGTCTAGATGCCGCGGAAATGGTCTCATCCAGGCAGGCAACATAGCTCACAGTGCCTCCAGGTGGTATTGGCCTGCCTAGATGAATTGCACGAGCAACCCTGCAGAACTGCCATGCCTGGATTATCGTTCTTCGTGCAAACATCGAGCAGGGTGTGCATCAACTACAGCTATCTGTAGGCCATATTGCCCTGCTCGATGCTGCAGAAATGACGTCATCGAGCATCCGGAATAGCACTACAGCTATCTCTGGCAAGGGATACCCCTGCTCGGTGAATTGCACGAAAGTCATTTCCGCTGTAAGGTGTCATATGACGACTCAACAGGCTGGCAGACCGTCGTTCCTTGAACATTCTGCGTGGAAGGTTCACGCCTTGGACCCAAGACCTTCCGTGATTTTGGCAACCCCGCATGGATGGCCGTTGCTTGCCTGTATGTATTTTGGACAAGAAGCGGCGTATATCCCACACCATGGAGATGCCTGCCGGATAACGTTCTCGTGACATTCACCTGGCCGGGGGTACCCCCGCTACAGATATCCCAGAGGCAGGTTTTTGAATTTTTGCCGGCCAGGTGAACACGTTTTGATGCCACCTGGCCGAGCAATATGCCCTACAGGGCCTTCTGGGGCAGGTCGGCCGGCCAGGTGAATGTCACGAGGATTTGGTTTGCAGACTATATCAATGATGTCACCGTCGCCGGAATAATTATCTAAATGTGAAAGGACCAAGCACGGAAGCCGTCACAAAGCGGGAGAAGCGAGCCATTGGCTGAGCTTGCGCAGCCTGCGTTGAGCAGCCGGAGAACGTATATTCCGGCTGCGTTGACGAAAGACAGGCCAGGTACACATCTAGTTACTCAGCATCCACCC
>JAXDUM010000062.1:0-7077 GCA_034089285.1 Candidatus Cryptobacteroides sp. | reverse complement strand
CTTTACCGGCTGCGGAAGTCCGGAAATACCTTTGCATCAATAAATGGGGCAGTAATCCGGCAGAATACATAAGGACATCTACAGTATCAGCCGTGCATAGTCGATGGCAATGGAACATGGAATACCGTTAGGAACAGCAGATAGGGCGGCTTTCATGGTCGTACCCGTGCTTATGACGTTGTCGACAAGGATAGGCTTGAGACCGCTTGGCAGTCCTGACTTGAGGCGGAAGTTCAAAGAAAGATATGGCGGAAGGGGAGAGCTGGCCTTCTTTAGAAGGTAGAGGGAGTCGTGCCCGTTGCTGATGAGAGCATCGCAGACGGGGAGTCCTGTGAGTGATGAAAGTTCGTTGCAGAGGAGAAGAGTGTCAGTGGCAATGCCAAAATGTGAAGGTACCGGAATGAGGAGTCCGTCAGCGGGAAAGCAGATACCTTCTGCCAGTTTGCTCGCTGCCTCCCTGAGGCTTGGGAGGCTTGACGTCTTCACGCGATGACATAACTCCCTTTGCAGGGAGTAGTCACCGAGTGTGAGTATATGTCTATAGATGGAACTCATAGAGTGGATAGTTGCAGAAGCCGCTTGTCTGTGAGTATCCTGTCGGGGTTGCAATCCCGTTTGATTCGAGCCACTGGCCGATGCCGGGAAGGTTGTTGTCATCCACGAATGCAAGTTGCTCGGTCTGGAGGAAGCTGCCAAGGTTGACGGTGATGACATCGTAGAATTCATTGTCGTCTCCGGAGAGCATCTGAACGGCGAGACTGCCGTTGTTGGCGTAAGAGGTAGCCTTGAGATAGACATTGAGTCCATTGTAGTTGTATGTTTTCATTGTCTGAAGGATTTTTCGGATTCATCTGCAAAGGAGTAGAAACAGTCATCGCCGATGATTATGTGGTCGATGAGGGAGATGTCGAACAGGTCGCAGGCCTTCTTGAGTTTTTCGGTCTCCGAGATGTCTGCCTTGCTTGGGAGAGGGTTGCCGCTGGGGTGGTTGTGGAAGAGGATAATCCTCGTCGCGTTGCAGAGGAGAGCCTGCTTGACTATCCTTCTGATGTCGACGATGGTCGATGAGATTGAGCCGACAGTGATCATGAGCTTGTCGAGCGGACGGTTGCAATTGTTCAGGTACAATACCCAGCTTTCTTCATGGTCAAGGTCGTGAAGGTCTTCGCGAAGAAGGTTTGCGGCGGAATCAGAATCGCTGATCTGAGAGGCGAATCGTTTCTGTGATGCTTGCATTTTCATTGTCTGAAATGATTAGGGTGAAACATTAAGTATTACGTCGCAATCGATACGGCGGCTCCGGAGCAACTCAAGACAAGGTGGAGAGCAAGGCGGACCTTGTCGGGTTGCGTGCCGCCGTAGATTTGCAGAGTGATACAAGTGTCTTCACCTATAGGGCAGACGATAGGAAAGCAGCACTCAATTCGCTGGAAATTAAAAGCGATTTTCATTTTACGAAAATATTCGTATACTTTAGCGTCCTGAATCAAAAATGCTGAAGAATTATGTACAGGACAATTGCAATTTGCGGTACTCTCGTTGCCGTAGTCATCTGGCTGGTCTTGATGGCCATCAGAGGAAGGAAGTCAAAGAAAGCAGGCTCCAATGAAACAGACGGGGATGACATATCCCTCATAGAAACCCAGTTCGTGCCCAAGCGGAAGCCTTATGAGGAGGACCCTGACGAAGAAAGCGAATGTGGCGATATGTTGCCGCTTGAGGATGCTGAAGGACTGTTCGACCCGCAGAGGCCGAAAAAGGAGAGGCTGGCTCTTGCCGAAAGAATCAAGGAAGAGGGCTTCAAGGTGGAGATAACAAGGAGACGGCTATGAGACGGAAGAGAAACGCAGCGGCATTGGCGGCCTTGCTGCTTCCGCTTGTCACTTTGGCCGCTCCTGACGGAAATGCAATCATCAACTCGGCGACATCGTCACTGAAAAGTATGGTGATAGGCATTATCGACATGGTTTCGGTGGTGATTACCATCATATGCGCAGTAGGTCTTTGTGTGACCATAGGGAAGTGGATCATATCGGAACATGAGGCAAAGGATGCATTGCTCAAATGGGGCTCCGGCTTCATTTTGGGAGTTGTGCTTCTGAGTCTGGTCCGTCTGACGGTGTGAAATATGGTACGCAAGGTCTACAGGGTCCTGGACAGGCCATTCTCGCTGTTCGGACTGCAGGGCAGGTATGTATTCCTGTTCCTCGCTGCTTTGGGGGCCGGAGCAGTACTGTCATTCATTTCAGCCGCAATCGTGGGTACGATGGCAGCTTCAATCCTGTTCATTGCAATCGCGGTGCTGGTCTATTTTGCCGCAACAATGCTCCAGACATTCTGGTCTGAGAGGGATATATTGAAGTTCGTCTCCTCAAGGAGAGTCCGGAACTTCATAGAAGTCAAACCCAAAACATTCACAGGACAATGGAAATGAATTTTACGAAGTCATACCTGACTGAAGTGTTCCCTCTGAACGGTGTTATTGACGGAGCCATTGTTTCCAAAAAAGGAGACGTGACATTCGCCTGGAAACTTGGTCTGCCGGCAATCACGACTCAGGGCGAGTCATCATATGACGCAATGATAGGCCGTCTTTCAGCGGCCATCAGGAACCTGCCTCCATACACGATAGTGCATAAGCAGGATTCCTTCAACTACAGAAAATATCAGGCAGGAACCCCTTCGGGCTTCCTTGCGGATTCATATGAGAGGCATTTTGACGGCAGGCCGTATCTTTGCCACGAGTGCTGCATCTTCCTGACGTTCTCGTCAAAGGATGCGATGTGGCATTCGCCCTTGTCGTCGTCCCTATTCGGAATCAAGCCTTTTGTCAAGGACAAAACCGCAATTGGCGGTCTCTTCAGCAAGGCAAGGGAGTTCCAGACATTTCTGAGCCAGTGCCCGGGATTGTCTGTGACTCCGATTGCTGAAGATGAGTTGACGGGAGACGAATCGCATCCCGGTCTTATTCAGAGATATATGATGCTTGAAAGAGATGACAACCAACTTTCAGGCATTATGCTGGAGCCGGATTCCGTGAAGGTTTTCGACAGGAAGATGATCTGCTACAGCGTCAGCGATGCTGACCAGATGCCTTCGTCCATACCGTCGGTTCTTGAGGACAGACAGCTTGCAAGCGCAAATACAAGGGTAGAGACTGGCCTGGGGTCTGTGTTCGGATTGAGGCTGAACTGTGAGCATGTTGTCAACCAGTACATAGCGGTTCTTCCTCAGGCAAGCATTCTCAGGTCCATCGACAGCAAGCGTAAGAAAATGAAATCCGGAGGTGTACAGTCGGTTGACAACCGGCGCAATTCTGATGAGATGACAGAGGTCCTTGAGGCCGCCAACGGCGGCTCTGTACGCTTCGTCAAGTCTCACATCAATGTGATGGCCTGGACCGATGACAGTGATACCGATGAACTGAAAGGCATCATCGGTTCAGCACTCTCTGATATGGGTATCAACGGAGTATACAACAATTTCAATACTCCGGTCCTGTACTTTGCAGGCATCCCCGGAGCTGAGTCGGAACTGAGCCGGGACGACTATATGACCGTTGAATTGGAATCTGCACTCTGTCCGTGGATATGGGACACTTTTGAAAGCCCCGTGGACGGCGGACGGTTCAAGGTGTGCGACAGGTTCCGGAATGTTCCGATTGCCCTTGATATGGGCGAGGTGGCAATGCAGGCCGGACTGATAGACAATTTCAACGGGTTTATCCTTGGCCCTTCCGGATCGGGAAAGTCATATTTCACGAACTTCTTCCTCCGGCAGAGCTATGATGCGGGGAACAGCATTTTCGTGGTTGATATCGGTGATTCTTATGAGGGCCTGTGCAAAGTGATCAATGAAGAGTCACGTGGCAAGGACGGTATTTACAACGTGTATGACGGAAATCATCCGCTTAGTCTGAATCCGTTTGTCGGATATACGGAAAGGGTGGATGGAAAGAATGCCTCACTGCAGTATCTAGAGGGCTTGTTCAAGACCATTTGGGTACCGGAAAGAGGATGGAACAAATCAAACAGCTCAGTTCTGACCTCGGTTCTGACGTCGTTCATGGAGAAGTGCCGTAAGGATAAGCTGGAGATTCCGACATTTGACATGTTCAGGAACTATGTCGGAGGCGACCTCAAGAAGGCGATAGACAAGGGAAGTTTCAAATGCGGCGGTTCACCGGTTGGAAAGGACGATTTTGACTGTGAGAACTTCTCCAAGGCGATGTTCCCTTTCTCAAGTGAGGGGACTTATCCTCTGCTTCTCAACAATCCTGCACCGGTTGACCATTCGGACTGCCGTTTCGTCGTTTACGAGCTCTCCAGCGTATGCAATGATGAACTGATCCTTTCCGTCGTGACAAGCACGATCATGCACGACTTCGAGAGGATGATGCACCGTAAGAAGGGCTTCAAGATGCTTGTCATAGATGAAGCTTGGAAGGCCATTTCAAATGAGACTATGAGCCCGAAATTGATGGAACTCTGGAGGACGGCGCGAAAGCACTCTGCAGCCGCTGTAGTGGTCACTCAGGATGTGGCTGACATCAGGGACAACGACGTTATCAAGACGGTAATCGTGAACAACTCCGCCGTAAAGATACTGCTTGACCACAGCAATAGCCAGAACAGTTTCGGTGTTGTCCAGGAAACTCTTGGCCTGAGCGCCATTGAGACGGCTCTTGCGCTCAGCGTCAGGAGGCACGGTCTCAATCCGAGATACCGTTACCGTGAGGCATTCATCAGCCTGGGTGGAAGAAAGAGCGGCGTATACGGCATAGAGACATCTCCGGAGGAACAGGTGGCATACCAGTCTGCAAAGGAGGCGAAGGCTGTATTCCTGCAGAATGTGGAGCGTTATGGCAGCGCCATAAAAGCAATAGAGGAGACATTGAAATGAAAAGGATAGCAGCAATAATGACAATGGCCATTCTCGGTCTTATGTTCAGCCACAGGGCCAATGCCCAGTTGATTACGTTTGACGAGCAGAACTTTCTGCAGTCCATCATTTCCTATATCCAGGACGGGGACAATATGGCGCAGAATGCGAACCAGTTCCTCCAGAACCTCGGACTTATAGAGGAACAGCTGGATAACATGAAGAAATGGAACGAACGTTATCGGAAGGTGTCGACATACCTTTCCAAGGGTCAGCAGGCAATCTATACCGTCAACAATTACGAATATACGATACGCCTTTTCAAGGAGTACGTCAAACGATTGAGGGAAATGGAAAAGCCTTCGTACTATGATGTACGGAATGCTGCAAACGAAGCCTGGTACTATCTTCTGCTTTCCAGCAGGGAAGTGAAGAAGGTCAGGCAGGCTCTGGATTCGTCATCCGAGATGAGCGAGGCCGAACGTCTCAAGGTCCTCGAGGAGAGCAACCGGAAGATGTCGGCCATCAATGTCCAGATGACAAAGGAGGTCCAGGAGGAACTGTCTGCCCTGAAGGACATCAATATGATGACTGCTTGCGCAAAGAGTCTTGAAGAAGCTGTAAAACACTGATCTTATGGAAGGATACACCGTGTATGGAATGATATGCGAGGTGAAAAGCCGTATTCTGGCCATGGACAACGGTGTCGTGATGTCCGTAGCCGGGATTGCAGCCGCTATTTTCGCCTGTTTCGCAGTCATCGTCATTACCAAGGATCTGGTAAGCGGTGAGAACATCAGCATCTGGAAGATTGTAAAGCCGCTTGCCGTTCTGATTGTCCTGCCTATGTTCGGTACTTGTGTGCTTGCTCTTGACAAAGTCACAGGTCTCATTGCCGATGCGATATGGGTAGGAGTTTCAAATGACAGCGACAACTATGATGCGAAATACAACCAGCTTGTGGCCAAGGTGGAATCCATCGCCGGCAGTGACAACTGGCTTGAAAGCATACAATCGGAATTCTCAAACAACGAAAGCATAGAAGGGGTGAACGGAAGCGGAACCATAGCAGGGGAGGCTGCCGCCGACCTTGCGGCTGAAAGGGCAGACGAAAAGCCTTGGTACGGCAAATTGTGGGACAGACTAAAGGGATGGGCGAGCAATATGGCGCAGGGTGCAATCACGATGAGCGGAAACATATTCTCCTTTATCGTGTCGTTCCTTATGAACTGTGTCAGATACTGCCTGATAGGTGCTTCCGGGGTCTACCTGACAATCTTGGGAATCATTGGCCCACTGGTGCTGGCCATCTCTCTTATACCGACATTCGAGAACAGCCTGACCCAGTGGCTGGCCAAGTACGTACAGGTCTCGCTGTGGATACCGCTTATTTCACTTGTTGACCTTGTGAATTGCAAATTCAGGGAGGGTATGATTGACTTCTTCTTCAACTGCAACGCAGCTACGATGGTGACATTTCCTTTCCATCAGCTGCTTGTCAACATCATTATGCTGGGAATGCTATTCGCCGTGCCTTCCATGGCGAATTGGATTATCCATTCGACAGGAGTCTCGAATGTCTATCGCGGCCTTACCCAGAAGGCTGCCTATGTAGCAACCAAAGTAATAACGAAATAACATGAACAATCTTATAAAGCATTTTTCGGACATAAATTCAAACTTCAACAGGATGTCCAAAATAAGCATTGCATCAATGATTTGCAGTGCATTGGTCGCAACCGTATCTGCCGGTGCTGCCATTTGGTATGCCAATGTCAAGGATAATCAGATATACATCCTTGATGACGGCAAATCGCTGATAGCACTCCAGACAGACGAGGTTTCCAACAAAGGGTTGGAAGTGCAGGATCATGTCACGCGTTTCCACGAACTGTTCTTTTCGATGTCTCCGAATGCGGAGTCAATAAGGGAAAATCTGGACAAGGCGCTGAATCTGTCTGACCAGAGTGTCTGGCAGTATTCGGAAGATCTGGCTGAGAAGGGGTATTATTCCCGGCTTGTTTCGGCAAACATCAGCCAGCAGATGATGGTGGATTCTGTTGATGTGGATACTTCAGTATATCCATACCAGGTGACCACGCACGCCCGGCAGTATGTCGTCCGTGAAAGCAGGATAACGGTGTATTCCTTTGAAAGTACCTGCAGGGTGATAGACACCAAGAGGTCTTCATCCAA
>JAXDUM010000061.1:0-93071 GCA_034089285.1 Candidatus Cryptobacteroides sp. | reverse complement strand
GGCATTGAATATGAGATACTTGACGATTGCTATATCCCGGAAACGGGAACCAGGTCCGATGACGGAATCGACTGGGACGCCGTCGAGAGGGAGGCATTCAGGCTTACAGGCAACGGGGATATGCTCAGCAGCCTGACCCGTGGCGGGGCCGAAATTCCCGAAGGAAGGATCACGATTGTGGACAAGGATGCCAATGGAGGTAAGCCTTTCGGAGTGGCCGGGGTGAAAATTGTCTGCAATGTATTCGTAAAGTTCGCATCCGCCTACACAGACAGGGACGGATACTACAAGCTCAGCAAGAAGTACTCGTCAAACCCGCGTTACCGCCTGATGTTCAAGAACAAGGAAGATTTCGCAATCGGATTCAACAAGATTGTCGTCCCGGCATCGACGTCTGCGCTCGGAAAGGACGGACCGGAGGGCAAGGATGCCGAAATCACGATTGATTCAGACAGGAAACTCTGGTGCAGGGCCGTGGTGAACAATGCGGCATATGACTATATCACCAGATGCGGAGCTGACGATATGAATATTGCCAGACCGCCCAGGAACCTGAGAATCTGGATATTCCAGAAGTTCAACAGCAGCAGTGCAGTAATGATGAGGCATGGAGCCTTAGTCGAGCACGCCCTTATGAAAAGTTTCCTGGGAGAATTCTCAGGCATCCTGAAAATGTTCCTCCCGGACATAACCATAGGCGCCCACAACGACATTTCCTACTCGACATTGTACTCCACGACATGCCACGAACTGGCGCATGCGAGCCACTTTGCCCAGGTTGGAAAGGATTACTGGAACAGCTACATAAAGTTCATCATTTCCTCATTCGTGTCCAGCGGCGGTACCACTTACGGAACCGGAGAGGAAGAGGGCGCAGGATATTGCGAGGTCGGAGAAATGTGGGCCTACTATGTCCAGAACCAGATGTACCACGAAAGATATAGCGGGACAATGCCGTCGGCGGGGCTGAACTACTGGTTCCATCCTCAGATTTTCAGGTACCTCGAGGAGCGCGGCATGAGCCGCAGCCAGATCTTTGCAGCGCTCGCCAAAGACGTGAACAACAGGAAAGCCTTGATGGCCAAGCTGATAGAGCTGTACCCGGACAAGATGCAGATTATTCAGCAAGTATTCGTACGATATGCATTATAGCAATCTGTGGCGCATACTGGCGCTGGCGGCGGCAGCCCTGCTGCTGGTGGCGGTTCAGGAAGCCGGGGCACAGGAATCCGCAGCGGGAAAGGGTTCCATTTCCACCAATGTGGCCGGATATGCCAACCTGCTGACACTGAATGCGGAAGGCTCCGTGCCAGTGTCCAGGAGGTGGACTGTGAATGCAGGATTGAAATATAATCCATTCGCATTCGGAAAGGAGAAATTCCGGAACAAGCAGCAGGCCTATTATGCCGGTATGCGGTATTGGCCCTGGCATTCCTACTCCGGATGGTGGATGAGCGGAAAAATACAATACCAGGAATTCAACGCAGGCGGTCTCGGGAGAGCGGAGACTTCAGAGGGAGACAGACTCGGATTGGGATTGGGAGCAGGATTCGCCTATATGGTCGGCAAACATTTCAATGTTGAGTTCGGCGCAAGCCTGTGGGGTGGAATGGAATGGTTTACAACCTACTCCTGCCCCGTCTGCGGTGACCTGGAACAGTCGGGACGGAAGATTTTCATCCTTCCCTGCGACGTGATCATTGCCATAAGTTACATTTTCTGATACCTGTTGGATATAGTTCATTATGCCTAAGGAAAAAACTGTCAGCAGGGGGTTGTCCCTGTTCTTCTTCACCGTCCTTCAGTCCATTATCACCTGCCCGGGCTGCTCCGTGAAGGAAGACAGGGACCTATGCCCCTGCATTCTGAAAATCGTCTATGCCGAGGATGACGTGCAGATGCTGGAAGAGGGAGTTGGCCTTTGCCTGGACGGAATTGCGGGGAAGCGGGGTTCCGGGGCAGGAAGAGGGCACTTGGATACGGCTGTCGTCATTTCCGGGCGCGAGGTAAGCCTGAGAGCATGGAGAGGAGACCTGGACGTACTGTCGCTGTACCCGGCAGGTGCGGAAAGGGCCGAAGCTGATGGAGAATGCTGGTTCAGGATAGAGGAAGGCTCACCCTGCCCGGAAATCTGGACAGCCCACGCCAGGGCCGATACGGGAAGGGACAGGGCGGAAGTGAATTGCAATCTGCGGAAGAATCATTGCCGGATAAAGATAGTTTTCAATGGAACAGGAAGTTATGAAATCCGCATCAGGGGCGGTGTCTGCGGCTACGGTTACGACGGGGAGCCCTATCCGGGCAACTTCATGGCCTATGTGGAGAGTGACGGGGAGGGTTCCCATTTCATATGCGTGCCGCGGCAGAAGGACAATTCCCTGATGCTGGACCTTATTTCGGAGCGTGGCGGTGTCCGTTCATTCGCCATCGGCAACTATCTGGCCGAGAGCGGCTACGACTGGTATGCGGATGACCTGAAGGATATTACTGTGACCATCGACTATGCGGCCACGTCCGCACGGTTCATCATTGACAGATGGAGCACGACTCTGCATTTCGAGACTGTAATCTGAGAATCGTATATTCCACTTCTCCGATTCAGATGGCGGAGACGGAAGAAATTGTCCCGCCCGCTTGCTAATTACAAAACATTTCGTATATTTGCAGTCCATTCTGATGCGCGGGTGGCGAAATTGGTAGACGCGCTACTCTCAGGAGGTAGTGCCGTAACAGGCGTGGCAGTTCGACTCTGCTCCCGCGCACAAGAAAAAGCATTGGAATAAAGCTCGGTATCGTACCGGGCTTTTTTCATGTAGTAAGAGCATGGACGCTCGTGCAATTCATCCGGGCAGGCACGTGCCACCTGACACCTGCGTGAGCCAATCGCATGCCTGGAAGAGACCTATTCAGACAGCTGTGGCAGGGCATAGATTGATGGCAGGGCACTGCATTGCTTAATTGTCACAAAGATTCATTCTCAGCATCCGACGCCCCTGTACCGCATCTGTAATCCAATGCGGAAAGGAAGAATGCCCTCCGCTGCTGCTCATCGACCCGGTAAGGGGTGATTCTGAATTCCGGGGATATGTCATCCTCAAGATTGCAGGCATAGAAATCCGACACGGCGGAGATGTAGAGCCTGGAATACTTCACGTCCAGAGGCCGCTGGAGTGACAATGTGTACTGCACGGCGGCATAGGCATTGGGCAGGGTCAGAGGGTCATTGGAAAAAACGAAAAGGCCGAATTCGCGGAACTCCCCATAGAAACCGGACGACACCTTCCCCACCTTGCCGGCAATGATTTCCTTCATCGGACGGGCACCCATCCAGTAATCCAGCTCGAGCCCGCCAATATATCCGCCTTCCCGGAGTCCGTATCCGTATCCGCTGGTCTGCATTGCGTCAATGTCGGCCTGGGACTCCCCCGGCACCGCCGAGATTCCCGAAATGTCCTTGAGCATTTTCAATGCCGCCTGCCTTCCTCCCTCCATAGCCCTCGTGACCTCGATGCCGAGCGTGGCCCCGTCCGCCGACTGCAGGTCCGGCCTGTCCCGATTGACAAGCCCGTCGAACTTATGCCCCAGCAGCTGACGCAACTGAAGCATAGCATAACGCTCGAAGAAGCAGGTATCGTATTTCCGGAATGCCATAATGGTACAAATATACAAAATCAATCATTCAAAGTTACACGTTTCAATATTGAATAAATATGACACGCATCATGCAAAAGGGGCCTGCGGAATCCGCAAGCCCCTGCTGCAACATTGGCGGAAAGTGCCGCCAGGCAATTGTCGTCAACGGGCCATGGGCAAGATTTCTGCCATCAACAACCCGAAGAATGCTTTCTAGAACTCGGTCAGGACACCGGTCTGAGCCTCAAGGAAGGCCTTGACTTTCAGGACCTTGTCCTCCGGCATCGTGCGGCCTACCTGGAACTTGGCCATCTTGGAGACAGCCTCCTCGAGAGTCTCGACACTGCCGTCGTGGTAGTATGGCCAGGTGAGGGCGACATTCCTCAGGGACGGAGTCTTGAAGCGGTATCTGTCGCGCTCCACACCGGTCTGGGCCCAGCGGCCGTTGTCGCCGTCGGTGAGGCCTGACTTGAGATTAAGCTCCCTGTCCTCGAAATAATTGGCCCTCTGGCCCATCAGCTCGTAGGAGAGACCACCCATGTTGACACCGGCGTGGCAGGTGGCGCAGCTGTAATCCTTGAAGATGTCGTAACCCTCGATCTGCTCGGCAGTCATTGCCTCCTTGTTGCCCTTGAGATACTGGTCGAACGGGCTGTCAGGGGTGAGGAGTGTCTTCTCATACTCGGCAATGGCATCGGTGATGGTAGCCTGGCAGAGTCCCTCAGGATATACTGCAGTGAAGAGTTTTGTGAACTCCTTGTCCTCTGCGATGCGGGCTGAAATCTCGTCGAAGTCCTTGCTTCCCATCTCCACAGGGTTGAGTGGCGGACCGCCGGCCTGCTCCGCGAGAGTGGCTGCACGGCCATCCCAGAACTGGACGAAATTGAATACGGCATTGAATGAGGTCGGAGCGTTCACGCCGCCCTTCTGGCCGTCAATTCCCTCCGAGTAGCGCTTGTTGTCCACTCCGGCAGTCTCGATGGAATGGCAGGTGGCGCAGGAGATGGTTCCGTCGGCGGAAAGTCTGGTGTCATTGTAGAGAACCTTTCCGAGAGCGGCCTTGGCAGGGTCGTAATCCACCTTGCAAGGAATCGGACGGATAGTCTCGTTGGCGAACTCAGGGCTGGCGAGAGGATTCGGATAATACGCGGCGCGAAGGTCGCGGACACCGGCGAGCACGGCAAACTTCTTGGCTGCGGTCACTGACGAGCCCCAGTGGATGAGATAGTACTTGGCCAGCGGCATTGAACCGTCGCGGATCACATCCTCGGTCTTGGCGAGATCGACCTCACCCGGAGCTGTACCATTCTCAAGAGCGGCCTTGAGCGGAGCGATGTCAAACACGGCATATCCGCCGTCAATGTCCTTGCGGATAAGGCTCTTGGCCACCGGAAGGTTGGCATAGAAAGGCAGGTTCGGCTCCGACGAGTGGCAATCCATACAGCCACCGTCATTGATGACCTGCAGCATCTGCGCATCCGATGACAGACTCTTGTCCGGAGCGCAATTGACGGCACGGTAAACCACGGCAAGACCTACCACGAGGACACCGGCGCCAATCAGAAGTTTGGATGTTAGTTTCATAACGTATAGAGTTTGAGTTAGTTGCTGTCTTTAATCGTAAATTTACCGGCCTCCCGAATAAACGTGCTGGCTTCCCTGCGCGGAAGGAAGATAATTCACTCCCCACCAGCACATCTGAAGACCGATGAAGCCGGCAATCAGCAATGCGGCGAGGCTCCCCCGTTTCGCATTGCGTTGCACAAGCCTCAAGTGTATGTATATCAGGTAAATGCACCACGTAATAGCCGCCCAGGTCTCCTTCGGGTCCCAGTTCCAGTATGTTCCCCAGGCCTGCTTGGCCCAGAGCGAGCCGCTAAGCATACCGAGGCTGAGGAAGGCCAGGCCTATGTAGACGAGGGTGTCGGCTGCCGGAAGATATTCATCCGTTTTCCTGAACAGCGACACGCAGGCCAGTATGAAGGCGCATCCCAGCAAGGAATAAGAGAACATATACACGGTCACGTGAGGGATGAACCACCAGCTCTGGAGGGCCGGCATCAAGGATTCGTCATGTATCTCGGGCCTGAAGAGATTGAGGCAGATGAATACGGTGGCGACCACCAGTGAGAATGCGGGTATCCACCTGTAGCCCCAGCGGATATAGGTCAGCATTGCCGAGAGCATCATGAAGAACGAATACCAGAGCCTGGTCTCCCCCGTCGTCCTGAGCGGAGGACGCCCCAGAGTAATCCAGAAGCCGGCAATGAAGGCCGAATACACGAGGACACCTGCGGCAATGAGGGCTATCGCCATCTTCCTGCGCGAAAACATTGCGGCAGCCGAGCCTCCCGCCCACAGAATCACCGCGGCGGAAGCGAAGAATATGAAAACGCTCCAAGTCATGCCCTATCCTCCAATATGACTGCAGCACGCCTGAATCACCAGCTACGCAAGCATATGCCGTCAGTGGCTTATTTCCGAAACAGAAGATTAAGACACAAATATATGAAAATTTCCCAGTTTGTTGTTTTTATCAATTAAAAAAAACGAACTGGGATGTAGGTCGGGATTGTCAAGTAAATGTAAAGGAAAGTGGAAATTTGTGTTAATCACCTTTGCCCCGGGCGAACATCAGCACGCTCCCTGCCATCATCATTACAATGCCTGCCCATATCAGATATTTCCACGCCTGCCTGACCACCTCGACAATGCAGTATTGCGGCTCGGGATTGTCCCTGTCATAGCTTGTCAGATAGACATCCTCCGAAATTGAAATCCGATAAGGATGGTTCACCCTCAGCTCCACCTTTTTCCCGTCCACGTCGATGAGAGCCCTGTAATTCCGCACATTTCCCCGCTGGTCCAGTTCCACATTGAAATCATCCAATTTCATTGCCGCAGGCAGTGGGACGATCTCTCCATTCTCCCCGACAGCCTCATGGACAGCCTCCCCGGAAACTATTGCCCTGGACACGGTATGGTCCGGGGCCCCGAAGAAACAGCCTATGAGGGCCATGAGCACTCCTATATGATTGACAATGAAACGGATACCCTTTTTCCTACGGCTCAGGATCACCACGAAGAGATTCGCCATCAATGCAATGGAAATGAGTATGAACCACCAGGTCCGCCTCACGTTCCCAAAGCCCGGAAACGTAGCCGCATTCGCATCCTGCCTTTTAATTCCGAGAATCAGGCAGCAAATGAGAAAGGCGGCAATGAGGGCAATGCTGGCATTCCCGGATGCAAGCCATCTGCAGACCGTCCCGCCCGGTTTCTCACGCCACAGCACCCATAGTCCCGCAAGCACCGCAAAGAGAACGGCGGCATTGACCGGGAATGCGAAAGCCTCCGCAGGAAAATATCCCGCGAATGCCTGAATCACCAGGCCGGTCAGCATAATCAGCAATACTGTCAGAGCGCTTCTTTTCATAACAAATCCGGATGCCTGCAAATATATGAATTTTCCGGACAAGATTGAAAGTCCGGGTGTCAGAACTCGCGGATATTGTCGAGGCTGGCGCGAAGTTCACCCCGTTCAATGCGGTGGATTATCTCCACGACCTTGTCGTTCATCGGGGTAGGAATGCCCGCCTTGCGGCCGAATGCGCTGACAACGCCGTTTATGGCATCGACCTCGGTCAATTTCCCGTGCTCAAGGTCCTGAAGCATACTTGCCTTCAGACGGGCGTGTTTCTTTATCGCTATGGGAATTATGAAGAAGGATAAGGCCTTCTTCAGTGGACCGTGGAAATCGAGGAGCTTGACAATATCCTTGCCCTGGACTGGCTCAATGCGGATTCCGGCCGCAGCGCACACATCAATGCACTCCTTGATTATGGACTGGATTATCCTGCGCGAGGCCCTGTTTCCGGCCGCCTCGCCGAAGGTTGTTCCGAGCACGGCGCTCATACCTGAAAACGAAGCATTGATGAGAAGTTTGCTCCATCTGCTGCCAAGAAAGTTCCCGTCCACCTCAACCTGTCCCATCTTCTCCAGAAGGGCCTTGACCTGAGGAATCCTGGCATCGCCCTCCTTTTCGAGGCTTCCAAGCGAGAATGTGAGCGAGTCAGGGGAACTCGTCAGCTCGCATACGCCAGGCCCGAGCATAGTAGCACCCCAGGCTACAGTACATCCCAGTACCCGTTGCGGTCCCACTATTTCCCCGATGCCAAGTTCGGGAAGTCCGTTCTGCAGTGTGACGATTACTCCGTCCTCCGCAAGGAAATCCTTTAGGAAGGTGACCACCTCGTCATTGTGCTGCTGCTTGGTCATCAGGAAAATGATGTCGTAAGTCCCGCTCATAAGGTCAGGGGTGTATGCGGTGACCGGCTGTGTGAATTCAATGGTGCCGACAACACGTGCCCCGTCCTTACGCAGGGCTTCGATATGAGCCCTGTTCCTGTTTATCAGCTCAATCTGACCTCCATTGCGGGTTATGAATGCCCCAAGAATGGTCCCGAGGGAACCTGCTCCGTATATTGCTGCTCTCATATTGTCTCTGTTTTGCTATTCTGCCGCCGATGGCAATGAGGCAAAGTTAGAAATTTTCCGGAGATTCAGCCCGAGGATTATTCATTAGAATTCATTTTACGCAAATGTAATTATTAAAAATCAATAATCAACTGTTAATAAAGACTTCCGAATAATGCCTGTACCGAAGTTTTATATCGCTCATCTCCAAAAAACGCCAGGAATTTGCACAACTAAAATATATAGCCTATCTTTGCATCGTCATACGATATAATGTCAGACGATATATGAACACATCAACATCAGCATTGACGGAATCCATATTCTACATCCTTCTGGCTTTGCAGGAGCCGATGCACGGCTACGGCATAATGCAGAAGACATCCGCAATGAGCAATGGCAGGCTGATTCTGTCAGCCGGGACATTGTATGGGGCCATTTCCAACCTGCTTGAGAAGGGATGGATCGCCCCCGGAGGAGAAAGTGGGGATACGGACAGCCGAAGGAAGCTGTACAAAATCACTGAGGCCGGCCAGAAGGTACTGGAGGCTGAATTGGAGCGCCTTGAGGAGCTCGTGTCTAACGGAAGGAATTATTTAAAAAAGTAGGACAATGAAAACGGAAAAGACTGTGGTCAACTGGTTCGTGGACTTCGACAAGGAGGAAGAATGGCTGAACGAAATGTCCAGGAACGGCTGGTGCCTGTGGCATGCCAACGTATATATCTACCGGTTCAAGAAATGTGAACCCGGTGAGTATATATTCCAAATCGATTTCGACGAGGACTATATCAATGACAGCAACGAGGACTATGTGAATTTCAGGTCCTCCTGCGGAGACATATTCGTCCACGAATGTGACAGCAAGATTTACTGGAAACGGAAAGCGGCGGAAGGTCCTTTCGAAAACGGCGAGAATGTCTCAGCCAAACTTCGTCTTGCAAACAAGTTCTTCAGCCAGCAGTTCAACAGCCTCACAGGCATGATTTATACGGGTATCCTCGGCCTTCTGCTGCAGCCAGTGCTCAATCTGCTGCCGGAATGCGGATTCACAAATACCTTGACCGAAATCTGTACAGGCCTCCCGATTGTGTTCCTCCTCGCGATCGGCCTGGTACAGTTCCCAATCATAATCAGGCTCCACAAAAAGATGAATGACCTGATCAGAAGGATGCTCTGACCGGCTGCACAACCCTTGGATGAATGGGACCCGCATTCCACGGGCATTAAGATTATTTGCCCAGGATGCCGTGCACCGCCTTCCGGCAGCGACGGATATCCCTCGGGGTAATTTCAGGATGATTCTTTGTTCCGCCTCTTTGAATTGAACGGACTTTGAAACCGGCCGTCCCGATTACCTCCTTTATTGCCCTTACAACACCGCCGGTCTGGCCCATAAGGACATTGAATGGCCATGGAGTGCTTGAGGTACAGACAATTATGGCCTTCTTTCCCTTATGGAGGGGCATCGGCATTGCCAGTCTGTTCTCATCCATCAAGCCATAGACAGTACGGTCAAAAAGAAGTTTGAGGGTCGCCGGCATATTGCCCCAATAGGTTGGGGAACCAATTATCAGGGCATCACAATCCCGAATCAGGGACAGCACCCTCTGGGAATCGTCTTCCGGAAGCACGCAATTTTTCGCGGAGCGGCATTTCATACAGCCGATGCAGGGACGGATATTCCAGCTCTGGGCATATTCGACATTGACGTCTGCTCCCAGCCGCACGGCCTCTTCCTTCATCAGTTCAAGCCGTTTGGAAATATTGCCGTTCCTTCTCGGGCTGGCATTGATAATCAAAAGATTCATAAATTCATATTCTTTCTTGCCACCTCATTGTCCATAAACGGGGCAAGTTTTGCGCAGCCTGCCTTGTCAGAGCAGCCGGCGCAGGTTTCCAGACCACTGTCAATACAGCATTTGCGCACTTCACAAAGGCATGAACAGAAATAGGTCTTCACGCCTTCTACCCTGCAGCCAAGGCAGTTGATATGCTCCGGTTTGATTTCGTCCGTATTGTTCCACTCGCACCACAACTTTGCTGTTCTGGCACGGAGTTCATCGTCATTGTTGACAGTGGCGATTCTGGCATCGCATTGCCCGCAATCGAGGCCGCAGTATCCAATCAGTTCATTCATTTTCATACTTTATTTTTTGATTCCTGACGAGGCCTGCCTACAGGTTCCGGCTCGACATCAATGACCTTTCTGCCAGACTTGAGAAGCATAAGGAGAGCCTGGAACTGGACAGAAAGCAGACGTGAGATGTAGCTGTCCGAATAGACCTCGGGGTCCTTGTTGCACAGCAGGGTAATGCCGCAGAGAAAAGGCCACAGCTGGAAATAGATGAATTCCGCCTGCTCCGGGGCCAGATTGAAAGAACGCTCCGTCTGCCTGAGGCATGCCCTGGCTATGTCATCGGCCACGCCATCCCGCCCCCTACTTTCCAAGAAAAGAAAATGGAAGAGATTGGGCTCATCCCTTGAGAAACGGACCATCCTGACGGCCATTTCCTTGAAAGCCGGTTCAAAATCGGTGACACCGGCCATATATTCTCCGAAACGGAGTTCCACCGCCCGTCTGACATCCGCAGCCAGTTCATCCATATTCGCATATTCCCTGAAAATGGGACTGACGGAGCAACCCATCTTGCTGCAGATATTGCGCGACGAAAGAGCGGCAGAGCCTTCCTCACGGATGATGTCGATTGCGACTCCGCATATCATCTCTTTTGTAAAGCGAGCTTGTCTGGGCATGGTATCGTCTTGATCATCCGAGCACTATACCTCCAAAGCCACAGTTTCCCGTGATGAATATCACCGGCTTTGAGGGATCCTCCTTATGTGTCCTCTTGTCTCCAACGCCACCGAAACCGCTGTTGACCGCTGTTTTTACCTGGCATCCCTCAGGAGTCCAGATTGCCATACCGCCGAATGCGAGTTCCACCTTTATGTCAATGTCCCCTTCGATGATTGCTCCCCGCAAATCCAGACAGACGGAGCCGAAACTGTTCTTGATCCTGACGCCTTCGACCTTTACTCCGGAAAGCGAAATCTTCTGATAGCCGAAAGAATTCTCCACACAGCGTATCTCCTTTCCGTCCTCGACCACGCATTTCATATTCTTGAAGCCTGATGAGCAAATTCCTATATTGAACACCATCTTCAATCCCACTCCGATAACCACAATGGCAAGGAGATACATCCATATCGCATTCCACGGAACAATACCCCTCGCAGCCAGAAGAAGCAGGACACCAACGCTGATTCCCATCAGCGATCCGATAATATCCTTTCCGGTGAAAAGACTGGCAATGCAGGGGATGATGATAAACAATGTCCACCAGCCATCAATTGAAAATGTGAGATTTATGACTCCCGAAAATGCGAGAATCCCGATTACGCCGGCAGCAATAAGTGCCAGGCCGAATATTGTTTTCAATGTACGTTTCATATTACTTGCAATTTGAAATCCGGCTGCAAATATAATAAAATAACAGATGTTAGGCAACACCTGTTATTTTATTATCCTCAAAGAACAGTCCGGACTTCCCGACTGGCGTCCTGTATCAAAAAAACGGACTTATCTCACATTGATGAACAGTCCTCCGTCCACGAGCTGGTCATGCCCCACGAACCAGCCTTTCAACTTCTTGCCTCCGCAGCGGATCGAGTCAATATGGACTCCCTCCCCGTTTTTCCTGATGGTGAACCGGCGTCCGTCACCCAGAGTGAAGACAGTCTCATCGAAAAGAGGAACCGACACGAAATATTCAGGATCGGCAGGAGAATAGGTGTAGATGCCGATGGCATTGAGGACATACCAGGATGTCATCTCGCCGGCATCATCCATTCCGGCAAGGGCCAGACCCTCCGCTCCCATATCGTAGAAATTGTCCATAATATAGTTCAGGACCTCCTGTGTCTTCTCCTGTCTCCCGATGAGGGAATACATATACGGGATACTGTGACCGGGCTGATTCCCGTGGCAGTAGTTGCCAAGGAAGCCGGTCAGATTCTCCACCTCATAGCCTCTCCAGGGCTCAGTGAACAAGGAATCCAGCTTGGCCTCGATTGCCGCCTTCGAAGGATACATGGCTATCATTCCCTTACGGTCGTGAGGAGGGTAGAAAAGATTGTTCCAGGCATTGGACTCCCTGTACATATACTGGAAATAAGGATAGAACGGGTCGAAGTCCCTGATCCAGGAACCGTCGGCAATCCTTCCCCTGAAGAATCCGGTGGAAGGATCGAATACATTCTTCCAGTTGCGGGAATGCTTCATCATCAGCCTGTAACCTGGCCTGTCACCCACCGCCCTGGCCACCTGTGCCACTGCATAATCGTCGTAGGCATACTCCAGAGTCTTGGTCACCGCACCCTTGTACTCGTCATAATATGGGACATTGACGGTATCCTTCTCCGCAATCCAGCCATTTTCGAGATACTCGTCAAGATATCTGCGTCCCCCCTTTCCGTGCACAGTGGCATTGCGGTACAGCAGCTTATAAGCCTTTCCGATGTCATAACCTTCCCTGACGCCGCGGGACCAGATTCCCGCAATATAGGCCGCCGCATGATCTCCGTGGAAGAATGTAGGCATATAACCTGTCCCTTTCTCACCCATCTCAATGATTGATGCGGCAACATCCGAGGCCACATCCGGCCTCACCATGGCCAGAAGAATCAGCTTATTGCGGTAGTCATCCCAGAATGAAGGAAGGGTATAATAATCATATTCAGCATTAACAATATTCCCCCTGACATCCGTATGGTCTCCGTTTACGTCGCTTCTGAGGCAGGGCCACATGAAGGCTCTGTAGAGACAGGAATAGAAAATACGCCTCTGCCTGTCTGTTCCCCCGCTGACCCGTATCGACGAAAGCAGATTCTCCCAGACATTGTCAGCATCATTTCTGACCTGCTCGAAATCCTTGGCGGCCATCTCGGCCTCGAGATTGGCCCTGGCATTCTCGACACTTGTGAATGAGAACCCGAATCTGATTTCCAGAGGCCTGTCGCCCCTGCTGTTTTTGAAAGATACAACAGCTGCCTGATGCGACTTGTCTCCGGACTTAAGCTCAATATTGTCAATGGAATAATTGGCAATGGCGTAGAAATGGATGGTGCCTTCGCCGTTCTGGCGGCCGCAGAATGCATTGTCTCCGCAGGTCCTTATGTCCCAGTCCGTTACCCTGTTGTTGTTTCTCGTGATGTCAACCAGAACTTCCTTGTCAGTGTCCGCAGGGAATGTATATCTGTGAAATGCGCATCTCAGAGTGGACGTGAGCTCCGCCAGGACTCCGTAACGGTCCAGGAAAACGCTGTAGTATCCCGGTCTGGCGCTCTCATTGTCGTGGCTAAACGAAGAAGCAAAGTCCTCAGGATCAACGTCACCGGAAACCGGAAGCACAGGAAGATGCAGCAGGTTCCAATGCCCCTTGTTGGTATGGGCAAAACCGTATATGAGGCTATCCTCATACTGATATCCTGAGCCGCTTCTGAACATGGTCACCGGGCTCGCCTGAATCATAGCATTCGGAAGGGATGCTCCCGGGAAAGTCTCCGCTCCCCAGGTCCTGGACTGGCGCTTTCTGACATAATGCAGGTCGGATTCCTCCCACAATGTGGCTGTGCCCAGGAACGGATTCACATTGTCAGTCAGCCTGGCATTGCCGTCAGAAGCGGCGGATACGGGGATAAGAGTCGCCAATGCGGCAAGGATGGTGATTAAAGTTTTCATAGTCTGCAATTATTGGTTACTGTCATATCACAGGAGAGCCTCCAGTGATCTTCTGACTTTCCTGAACTCACCCTCGAAGTTCGGAGTGAAGATCGAATTGCCGATATTCTCCTCAATCTCGTCAAGAGGCCAGTAACGCCCTTCTTCCACCTCTTCGGCATCCGGATGGAGGGTGAAATTGCCTACCGCGGCAAAAATATTGACCATTTCCCTCTCCACCTCGCTCTGGAACACATAGCTGCCGAGGTAGATCGGGTTGTAGTCATAGAATCCGAGTTCCTCCGCCGCCTCGCGGTGAAGAGCCTCCGATATATATTCGCCATAGTCCACGTGGCCACCCACAGCGGTGTCCCATCTGCCGGGAAGAAGATCCTTCTTCATCGAGCGTTTCTGCAGATACAGCTCGGCATTGCGGTTGATGATATGAAGATGGACAACCGGATGAAGGAGGAAGGAGCCCCCGTGACAATACCTCCGGGACGCCTGAGCATACACGATACCGTTCTCCCTGATGACAGGAAGCATCTCGCCGGCATGCACAATCTTTACTGAAGGCGCATCAGCCGTCGGTGCGGGAAGTATCGGAGCAGGCTCCGGAGGATATACAAGGTCAATCACAATCTACAATGTAAACAGTATCAGCAGCTGTGCCGCAAGTACGCGCATAAACATCGACAATGGATATACGGTAGCATAATCAACTGAGGTATAATCAGTTCCATATGCTCCCTGGGCAAAGGCGAGTACAGGAGGGTTTGTCGTGGAACCGGCAATGAGACCGCAGATCTGATAGAAATTCAGCTTCAATGCGAGCCTTGCCACAAGCACGGTGACTATGATAGGGACGACAGTGATCAGGAAGCCGTAAAGTATCCACCAGTATCCTCCATTCACGATTGCGCTGATGAAGTTGGCACCTGCGCCGAGTCCGACAGCGGCAAGAAAGAATGAGATGCCTATTTCACGGAGCATCATATTGGCGCTCACTGTGGTATAGGTGGTAATCTTCATTTTCGGTCCGAAATAGCCGAGAAGGATGGATATGATGAGCGGACCGCCCGCAAGTCCGAGCTTGACAGGCTGTGGAACACCAGGGAAACTGATAGGGATGGAGCCGAAAATCACACCTATCACGATACCGAAGAATATCGGCACGAGATTAGGATGGCTGAGCCTGGATGCCTTGTTTCCGAAGAGTCTGGCCACCTTGTCGATTCCTTCCTCATCACCCACGACAAGGAGAGTGTCTCCCATCTGGAGGTAGAGGTTGGGATTGGCGACAAGCTCCACGCCTGCCCTGATGACGCGGGTCACGGTAACTCCATACAAAGATCTGACATTGAGCTCTCTGAGCTTCTTTCCTGTGAGTCCGGACCTGGTGATGGTGATTTTCCTCGCAACCGGGCTGCTTTTCTTCGCGGTCCATTCGCTGAATGGTATCTCAAGTTCTTTGCCGAAAAGTATCTTGACAGCTTCCTCATGAGCCTGCGAAGTGATTACCAGCACATTGTCCCCTTCGTTGAGCACAGTGGCCGGACCGGGAGTCTCGACCACGCCGCCGTGGGAAATCCTGGAAATCACGAATCTGTCGCCGTCATCCTTGATGAGGGAAGCCACCGTCATTCCGAACAATGCCGGATTGCAGACCTGGTAGCTGGCCCTGATGGCATTTCCGCCCTCATTGCCCTCATTGTCAAGGGCTTCCTTCTCCTTGTCAATATCCACCTTGAAGATGGCCTTGAAGAAGATTAGAAGGAATATCACGCCGAGCACGCCGAGAGGATAGGCCACCGCATAGGCAGAGGCGATGGATGAAGTGCTGTCGGCGACCACAGCCTGGGATATCCCGGAGGCTGACATCGCATCGGACAATGTCTGCTGCGCGGCACCGAGTCCCGGGGTGTTGGTGACAGCTCCCGACATTACTCCGGTCATAATCCTGAGGTCCTCCCCTGTAATGAAATGTATGGATAGGGTTACCCCTACGGCCAGGATGACCATCAGGAAGGCCAGAAGATTCATCTTCAGTCCTCCTGTCCTGAACGTGTGGAAGAAGCCTGGGCCGACCTGAAGTCCTATCGAGAACACGAACAGGATCAGTCCGAAATCCTTCATGAATGAAAGAATGTGGGGATCCGCCCTGAAGCCGAAATGGCTGAGAAGAATTCCCACGAAGAGTATCCAGGTCGAGCCTATGGAGACGCCCTTCACCTTGAACCGGCCGAGGTAGATGCCGGTTGCAATCACCAATGCGAACAGGAGTATCGTATGCGCTATTCCCGTTCCGAAAATTAGTTCGTTCATATATCAATTTTTACACTGAAGGCCTGGCGGCCTCCAGTCTTGCCTTCAAAATAATATGAGACTCCCTCGGGATTCTCTACTCTGACCCTGCCGAGCTCCACCGTCTCTCCCGGACGGACCTCGTGGTTGAAGTTGATCGAGACTTCCTTGACAGGATGTGCCCTGAGCTCATCCAGATCAATGCGGTCCAATGCCCATACAAGATATCTGACATTGTTCGTATGCCCGAGAAGATCCACGTCAGAATATCTCACGACATGGCTTCCGACATTTTCAGGTTCGATGCCCTTCGGCAATATGACCTTGCCTGCCGGAGTCTCCACAGCGTGGTCGGGACAGGATGTATCACCTCCGACGATATCCTCGGCACGGCAGAGCCTCCTGGAATTCACGTCCATCACCACCCACGAACTCGTAGCCCGGACAAGAGGCTCGCCTTCTGCGGATGCAAGTATGAAATCCCTCAGGAAAAAAGGTCCTGAAGGGCCCTTGTGCCAGGTGGTCATGATCACCTCGTCCCGCCACTCAGGATACTTCAAAAACTTGATGTTCATCCTGGAGAGCACCCACACAGTGCCCTTCTCCATAAGTGCATCATAACCGAAACCCTTCTCATTGGCAGCGAGATAGGCCATCTCCTGGGCCATATCCATGAAGGAAGTCGGTTTCAAGCGGAAATCCGCATCCACGAAGAAACACGGGATGACGGATTTCAGCAAATACTTGTTTTCCTCAGTATAGTAACCTTTCATCTATTCAGACCAATCGTCAATACCTGTTCAACGGCCTTCCGCCTGTCATCATGTGAACCTTTCTCCTGACCTCATCGAGAAGGGCGCCATGCTCTTCGAGTGAAGCCTTGCCGGCAGCATCGAGCTCGCCTTTGGCAGTCAGCACATTGATATGGCTTGAGGCGGATGCGAGAACAGTGTCGATGAGTTCCACGATATCCTCCATATCCTTCTCAATGAAGCCGCGCGAAGTCACGGCAGGAGTGCCGACGCGTATTCCCGATGTCTGGAAAGGAGTACGGGAATCGAAAGGAACCATATTCTTGTTGACGGTGATGTCAGCCTTCACAAGCTCAGACTCCGCAACGCGTCCGGTAACCTCAGGGAACCTGGAACGGAGATCAATGAGCATGAGATGGTTGTCAGTGCCGCCGGATACTACCTTGTAACCCTTTGCCATAAACCTTGCACACATGGCTTTGGCATTTGCGGCAACCTGCTTCTGATACTCTACATACTCAGGCTGCATCGCCTCATAGAATGCCACTGCCTTGGCTGCGATGACATGCTCAAGAGGTCCGCCCTGCACGCCAGGGAACACGCTTGAATTGAGAATCTGGGACATCTTCTTGACTTCACCCTTCGGCGTAAGCCTGCCCTGAGGGTCATCGAAGTCCTTGCCCATCAATATGATACCTCCACGCGGACCGCGGAGGGTCTTGTGAGTCGTGGAAGTCACGATATGCGCATACTTGACAGGATTGTCGAGGATGCCTGCGGCAATGAGGCCGGCGGTATGGGCCATGTCGATCCAGAGAATCGCACCGACCTCGTCGGCGATTTTCCTCATCCTGGCGTAGTCCCACTCCCTTGAATAGGCGGATGCACCTCCGATGATGAGTTTCGGATGGCATTCCCTGGCCACCCTCTCCATCTTGTCATAGTCGATTCTTCCGGTCTCAGGGTCAAGTCCGTATGCCACAGCCTTGTAAAGAATGCCGGATGCATTGACAGGAGAGCCGTGCGTAAGATGTCCTCCCTGGGAAAGGTCAAGACCCATGAACACGTCGCCCGGCTTCAGCACAGCCATCTCCACAGCAAGGTTGGCCTGGGCACCGGAATGCGGCTGAACATTGGCATACTCAGCTCCGTAGAGCTTGCAGAGCCTGTCGATGGCGAGCTGCTCTATCTGGTCCACCACCTCGCATCCTCCGTAGTAGCGCTTGCCCGGATAGCCCTCCGCATATTTGTTCGTGCAGATCGAACCCATTGCCTCGAGCACCTGGTCCGTGACATAGTTTTCAGACGCAATAAGTTCCAGTCCCTGAGACTGTCTCTCCTTTTCCTTTCTGATCAGATCAAAAAGCTGTACATCCTGTTTCATAAGCTCCAAGTAAATGTATACAAAATAAACCCCGACAAAGCGGATATTGATTACAAATATAGTAATTTCCGGATAATTTTGCTTTAAATTTGTATTATTATTGAACCGGAATAAACGTTATGATCGACAATATGAAGCATAGGAAGAAACTGGGAATCGAGATGGGCCGTGTCACTGCGGAAGAATACAAGGCATTGCCAGGCAGCGGGATAGCAGTAGTCCTGGACAATGTCAGGAGCGCTCACAATGTAGGCTCGGTGTTCAGGAGCGCAGACTCGTTCAAGGCTGACAGGGTCTTCCTCTGCGGCATCTGCGCGACACCGCCATCGGCCGAAATCCACAAGTCCGCCCTCGGGGCCGAATTCAGCGTGGACTGGGAATATTGCAGCCGCACGATGGAAGCAATAGAAAAACTCCGCGCCGAGGGATACGAGATCCTCTGCGTGGAGCAGGCCCTGGACTCGATCATGCTGGACAGGTTCACCCCGGAGGCCGGGAAACGTTACGCCCTGGTATTCGGCAATGAGGTGGACGGAGTGGACCAGGAAGTCATCGAGGCATCGGACGGGGTCATTGAAATCCCGCAGTACGGCACCAAGCATTCCCTGAACATATCTGTCACGGCAGGCATCATTCTATGGCATTTCCGCCCCGGACAGGATTGACCCATCCGAGGCGGCAAATCAATGTATACTTGTCATCCGGGAAATCAGAGCGGCCTGATGACGAAGTTGAACTCCATCTCTTCAGCGTTCACCCTGTAGGCCTCCAGAGGCCAGGTGCCCCAGGAGTTGACGCCTCCGACGCCCATCTGCTTCAGTTCGAAATTGACATAGGTCGAGCCGAGAGCCCTGGCATCCCTGTGCGCAAGAGGTATGAGCTCGAGCGAATGTTTCGCAACGCCCTGCTGGTTATTTGTCGGGTTAGGACGAGGATTCGGGTCAATGACGGTGCAGTCCAGATCGTCAAAGCTGAAAGGTATGGCAGAGCCGCTGAATCTGACATCCGATGTAATCTCAATGCCCTTTCCGGAAGCATCCAGTACCCTCATCCATCTCAGGCCGGTCTTGGTCCCGGACTCCTGAGTGCGTGGATAGCCGTAATGATACTGGTCACTTACACTCTGGACATATCTTCCCATCAATGCCGCCGAGCATCTGTCGGAATAATTCTCCCAAGGGCCGTAGCCGTAGAAGTCCAGAGTCGAGAACTCGCCCGGCATAGTGAATTTCATTCCGAACCTGAACATAGGCGTAGCCTTGGAGAGAGAGCCGGCATCCTTCAGCTTCTCCGTGCAGGAAATCGCGCCGTCCCCATAAACCCTGTATGTCATCTCGATGTCGCACACATCTCCGAAAGGCCTGTAAACCACTGTGAGACATGTGTACCCTTCTGCTTCGGCAATATCCATCAACACCGGCTTAAGCTCCGGATTCCTCCACATCCTGAACTTCTTGTGCATACCCGCACCCATGTCATTCTCCACAGGAGCACGCCAGAATGAAGGCATGAGCGGTTCCTTCAGCATCTGCACTCCGGCATTCTCATACGAGGTCAGCAGACCGGTTGTCTTGTCGAACACAGCCTTCCAGGCAACATTGCGCTCGGCAGTGGTTCCCGGAGCCTTGTAAGTTCCGGTGAATTCGAGATTGTCACCGACAGATGCAACCGCCATGGCATTTCCGGCAGCGGAGCCTGCAGCGTATGCAGAGGCAGGAGCCTCGTACAGAGCCATCTGGTCATAAGCCACCTCGAAGCCTGCAGGAAGGAGGCTGTCACGCTTCTTGAGCTGCCAGCTTGCGGTAATGAAGATGTCACCGTCAATGCCCCCAGGCACAACTGAGGCGTGGTAAGGGTCCCCGGTCATCGATGTCGCGGCATCCTCAAGCAAATCCTTTCCGGTAATGCCCAGACCGACTGAAACAGTCTCCCCAGGTGCCGCCTTGACATTCTCCACAACACCTGTCCTGACCTTGTTGCCGGCCACCTCAACCGTCCACACAAGCCTGTAGCGGGACAGGTCTATGAAGAAGTTCTCATTATGAACATTGAGCCTGATCTCGGTATTGTCATCCCTGAGTCTTTCCTTCGGCTCCTGAATTTCCAATGAAGTGAGAATCGACCTGTACTGGTATCTGATCTCGTATGCCGACGGATGGAACTGCCTGTCGGCGGTAATGAAGCCGTTGCAGTTGAATGAGCCGTCTGAAGGGTCATAGTCATTGGAGTCTCCTCCGAAAATGAACATGTGGTCTGTCCCGTACCTGACAGGGTCAACGGACTTGCGGATAGCCTGATCCTCGAAGTCCCAGATGAAGCCTCCCTGATATGAAGGGTATTTGCGGACAAGATCCCAGTATTCCTTGAAGTTGCCCACCGAGTTGCCCATGGCGTGGGCGTACTCGCACTGGATGAGGGGCTTCGGAGGATTGGATGTAAGATATTTCTCGCAGTCGTCCGGAGAAAGATACATCGGACAGTAGATGTCGGTGTTGTACTCCAGCACGGCCCTCTCATATTGAACCGGCCTGGTCGGATCATACCCCTTTATCCAGTCATAGGCAGCCCGGAAATTGTCCCCGTTGCCGGCTTCGTTGCCAAGGCTCCAGATAATGATGCTCGGGTGGTTGATGTCCCTGTAGACCATACGCTGGTTGCGGCTCAGGTGGGCTGCCTTGTAATCGGCCCTGTGAGCCAGGGACTCCTCACCGTAACCCATTCCGTGAGACTCGACATTGGCCTCGTCGAGAACATATATGCCATACTTGTCGCAGAGTGAGTACCAGCGCGGATCATCAGGATAGTGGCAGGTACGTACCGCATTGACATTCAGCTGCTTCATCACCTCGATATCCCTGACCATCTCGGCCTCGGAAATTACATATCCGCCATAAGGGCTGAGTTCATGGCGGTCGGCCCCCTTGATGAGGACAGGCTGACCGTTGACGAGAAGCTGGGAGTTCCGGATCTCAACGGAGCGGAATCCGAAATCAATCCCGGTGCTCTCCACTACTCCCTTTCTGTCCTCCGCCTCGGCCCTGAGGGTATAGAGGGATGGGGATTCGGCGCTCCAGAGCGCAGGAGAATTGACCTTCACGTCCGTCCTGAAGACAAGATTGCCTTCATCATCCTTCTCCTGGGACTTTACAGCGGGCTCGGTAATCTCAGCAACAATGTTTCCGAAAGGATCGTGAACCGAATATCTGATCCTGGAAATGCCCGGAGTGGTTTTGGCAAGGATTGAAACATTTCCGTCCATGTCCGCACGGACATTGATATCCTCGATCCTCTTCTGCTCCCTGGTATATACATACACTCCCCTGGCAATGCCTGCGAAACGCCAGAAATCCTGGTCCTCGAGATAGGTGCCGTCACACCAACGGAAAATCTCGAGGGCAATCGTATTGGCTCCCGCCTTGACATACCTGGTAATGTCGAATCTCGCCTCAAGCTTGCTGTCCTCGCTGTATCCGACCTCCTTGCCGTTCACCCATACACGGACATTGGATGTGGCAGAGCCGATGCAAAGGCATATCTGCCTGCCTGTCCAGCCTTCCTCGACAATGAATGTGCGGCGGTACTGGCCTACATAGTTGTGCTCCTCCGGAACGAAAGGCGGATTGTTCCTGTAATGACCCCTCCACGGATATCCCACATTGACATACATAGGGTCACAGTAACCATGGAAATCCCAGAGACCCGGGACCGGAATATTGTCCCAGCCGGAGTCATTGAAATCCACAGCCTGGAATCCGGCAGTCCTGGAAGAAGGGTTCTCGCAGAAGTTGAATTTCCATTCACCATTGAGACTCAATGTCTTCTGCTGGTCGGTAGTGAAGCTGGCCCTCATCGGAAGGCGGTTGATTCCGAACACTTCCGGGTTCTGCCAGTCCTCTTCGATTGCATTGACGGCGGCACGGACCTGGAAAGAGGCCATCAACAGCCCGGCAGCCAGCATTGTTGTCTTTACAATGTTCATCTATATCTGAATTATTAGTGTTATTCACTCATCAATGCGACAGTCCCGTCCATCGCAGATGCCAATATAGCGTTTTTCCCGCCGAAAAACAAATGACGGAGAGGGTTCACAAGGGCTATCGAGAGCTTGTGAGCCCAGAGGAAAGCGCCGTCAGAGGCCCTCAGGGCAATGATATTGCCCTTGTCTGTCGGGATATACAGGACTCCGTCCCTTTCTGACAGAGCGGTCGGGGCAATGTCATAGCCGGCGTGGTTGTCAGCCACCCAGGTCTTGCAGGAATCCGGGAGCGTCGCCCCTGAAGACAACTGCACATCGGCAGGAAAAGCGTAGGCCCTTCCGAACATTTCCTTGGAATAAACTGTAAGGCCGTCACTTCCGAGACATATAGCATCCCGGCCTCCCTTCACTCTGAAAAGCTGGCGTCCAGTTGCAGCGTCGATGGCATAGACCTGCCTGTCAGGAACCGCAACGAACACCCTCCCCGAGGAGTACAGCGGCAATGTCGAGGCCGGGGAATACATCTTGGAGGCCTTGCCCACAGACCACACCCAGTTCTCCCTTCCGGTCTCGGAATCAAGCGAATACAGCTTGCCTCCCCAGGTTCCGAAAATAACCCTCTCCCCGTCAGCGTAAGGAGTGGAGACGGCGTGGCCCTCGACATTGCCGTATGTCCAGACTGCCTTGCCGGTCTTCAGATCAATGCATCTGAAAGCCCCGTCGGAGCCGCCGATGAAGACCTTCCCGTTCAGGATCACAGGCGAGGCAAGAACGGCTTTCCCGGTCTGGAATTTCCATTTCAATGTGCCGTCAGAGGCATTCAGGGCGTATATATTGCCGTCCGAACATCCGAATACCAGATATTTTCCGGACAATGCCGGGGTGGAGTAAATCTTGCCGGGAAAGTCCTTTCTCCACTTTACAGAGCCGTTCTTCAGAGAGACGGACAACATTGCTCCGCAGGCCAGAGGGAAGAAGGCATTGTCCTGATTCACGGCGAAACCGGCGGCGATATTGGCCCCGAAATTCTTCTTCCATACCTCCCTGACCTGAGGAAATTCATCATTGACATCATACCTCATCCAGGGGTAGTCCGTCGGAAGTCCGTGGCTGTCATATCTCACCGTATCCTTTACCGGAACAAGGTCGAATGTGGCCCAGGGCTCCAGCTCCACTGCAGTCCGACCATATAAACGCCTCTCGGAGAATGAGATACGGTCACCGTCAATCTTCACTACCGTGTAGCCGGGAGTCCTGCCTGCAGACAATGCCGAACGGCATACCACGGCAGGAATGCCCTGATAGTTCTTTACCCTGTCGGCGTGCAGATGGCCGCCTATCACGATCCTGGTATCCAGCCTCTTGAGTTCCCTCGTCACGTCGAAATAGTTCAGGACTGACGAATCCATCGGATAATGATTGATGAATATGGTCTTTTCGCCCGGTTCCTGCTCCGAGAGCCATTCCATTGTCTCCCGGGGAACCATGCCCGGAGCCATTCTCATGTCAGGACCGCTGTTGCAGCCGATGAATCGCCAGCCTCCTGCCCTAAAAAGGAAATGCTCGTATCCGAAAACTTCCTTGAATGTGCCGCAGCCGCTCTCCGACCAGTTGGCGTCGTGATTGCCCTGAACCACGTAGACGGGCCGGCAGATGGAGTCAGTCATAGACTTCGCCAGGCGGATTTCATCATCGGAGCCGAAATTGGTGACATCTCCTCCGAAGATTACGAAATCCAATGAATCATAGGCATTTATATCCCGGATACAAGCGGAAAGGTCGGCCACTGAACTGCCTTCTGCGGCAATGTGGGTGTCCGCCAGGAACGCAAAGCGGAGATGGTCCTGCTGCTGTGCGGACGCAAATGCCCCCGCCGGACAGATCATCACGGCGAGGGACATCATTATGCTTCGGAATGTCATCTTGTTTCAATGTCATATAATCTCGATGTCAGCTGCCGGGATCCAGCCCTGCCTGCCGTCAGACAGGGAGATGTTCACCCATTTGCCCACAGAGTCAAGCACACCGACCTCTGTACCCTCGTGAAGAAGGAAGAGATCCTTTGAGGATTCCTCTGAAGGTGAACTCTTTACGGAAGATACCGGCTTCATCACCACGGCCGAGTCAGCCCTGCGGTAAACATTCCTCTGCCATACGGAGAAACCGTAGCATCCTGCCGACAGCAATATCAGGACAATGGCGGAGTAGAAGCCCGTCCTCTTGAGCCCGGCACGGGGGCCCAGAAGGAAAAGAAGCATCATTGCCAGAAAGGCGGCAAAAAGAACAAGTGACAGAATGGCCCAGGCATCGGAATTCATCAGATAGCTGATTTTCCTGGCCCATGTCTTGAGAATGAACTCCGGCACTTCGTCGATCCGATCCTGCACCATAGAGCGGGCAAATTCCAGATTGAAACGCGCATCGCTGAAAGAAGGGTCGATTCTCAGGGCTCTTTCGTAGTTGAGGACAGCCTTGCCGATTTCGGTGGCCTTGAAATAGGCATTGCCCAGGTTGTAGTAAAGTTCAGCGGACTCCACTCCGGTTCCCCTGAGGGATTCCCAGGCTCCGGCGCTCTCTTCCCAACTGCCGTCAGAATATGCTGAAACGCCTTTCTGCCAGAGGGAATCGAGGAGGACATTCTCATTTCCGGCCCTCATTACTGCCGGCATGGCAAGCATCAGGACAATCAGGGACATCGCCCCGTATGCAGTCGTGGTCTTCTTATGTGACTTCATTGTGGAATCGATGGATGAAATGATTCTTACGGCTTCATTGTAATGGGTAGTCATAGCCTCATTGCCGGAATCCGGGGAATACCTCGCATATTCGCAGGCATCCACAAGCGAGATGTACGAATCTACAAGTTCCTGAGCCACACCACCTTCGAGAAGGCGGGAGGAGATGTTTTCCTTGTTCAGGTCCTCTACCCCGATATTAAGCTTGTCAGAGATATAGCCGAGCAGCGCCTTGTGCAACTCCTCGTAGAATGCCGCTCCGAGATTCTGCCTGAGATATCCGGATGCGGTCCTGAGCCTTGCCAGGGCCATCTTCGTGGCACGCCTGGTCCTCGTCCCTGCCACATCGGCCTTTCTTGCAGCCAGTCCCTTGAAAATCAGCCATGCGGCAAAGGCGGCAATCGCCAGGAGCGAGAACGCTATCCAGAATCCGATGCTGTTCACCATGAATGTCCGGCTGAAGGAATAATCAGGCTTGTCCAGGACAATGAACCTGATATCCTCCCCGAGATTCTTCACATCCTTGCGGTCTGCGGAAGGAGTCTGGACCGTCTGGGCATCCTGGCTCTGGACGGAGCCTTTCTCCACCCTCAGGTCCAGTGCCTCGGAGCTTACGCTCACATACTTGCCTGCATTCACGTCGTAATATGAGTATGTCACAGGCCCGATGGTGAAATCTCCGTGACTTCTCGGGATGAACGGATATTCGAAGACCCTGCTTCCGGAAATGCCTCCGGTACTCTTGTCGGCATTGGTGGTGGACTTGACATCGTAGACCTCGAAGTCAGGCGGAAACCTGAGTTCCGGAGCCTCGAGCAGGGAAAGGTTTCCCCTTCCCGATATGGTGACAATAAGCGAGCCGGCCTCGTGGGCCTTGAGATCGTTGCGGGAAAGACGGGCAGAAATCCTGTACTGGCCCACTCCGCCTCCGAAATCGGCAGGCGCACCGGCAGGCAGATCCCTGACATTGACCGTGACAGCCTTTGAATTGATGCGTTTGCGGACAGTGGTGTAGCCGTCGTCGAAGAAACTGTCGAAAATGCTGTTTCCCGACCTCGATGAAGTTCTTACATTGACGAGGCATACAAGTTCCGCAGGGTCAATGGTGAGTCTTCCCGTCTGCTGCGGAATCAGGACATATCTCCTGAGAAGGGCGGAATTGTAAAGCTGTCCGTTCACATCCTCCCGCTCGAATTCGATGTTGGTGGGAGCAGCCGTCTCCTGGCTCCAGAATCCGTTGAATGAGGGGAACCTTGCCCCTTCGAAACCTGCCACGCCAACCCTCTGGTACAGTTTCAATTCGGCTGTTACCGGCTCGCCCAGGACAACATCAGTCCTGCTCACCTTGAGACTGAGATAGAGATCGTCCGAGGCTATGCTTCCGGACTGCCTGGAGCTTGCGGAAGACTGGGAATCCTGCGGGGACTGCTGGCCGGATGAGGATGCATTGTCCAACACCTTGACAGCCTTGGGCTGCGATGAAGCCTCCTTGTTCTTGAACTTCGCCAGAGCCGGAGGAATGACGCATTGTCCCGTCTTGCGTGGCTTCAGAATATAGATATATGTAAACTGGGATGATTTGGTCCGCTTCCCGTTTATTATCTGTATGCTTGTGGACGAACCCTGCTGCGGTCCCCACACCAGGTCGAAATCCTCACCCTTGTCCCATACGAATTCCGAAGGCCTGTCCTCCCCCTCGATGATGAAGGTCACATTGAACTGCTCGTCTGCCCCCACTATGTTCGGAGCCTCCACCTTGATGGAAGTCTGGGCAAAGGCCGGCATGGCGGCCATCACCGATGCGAACACTGACAGGGCCAATGCCGCCAGGCCCTTCCTCATTGAAACAATTGCTCTCACTTTTCTCTCCATTGATGATTTCCGTTACCAGTTCTTCTCTTTCTGTCTCGACTTCAGTGCCTCGGCCTTCTCCCTGTTCACCTTGTCCTGAGTCTCCTTCTCCTTGGCCTGCATCGCCTTCAGCATCTGCTGGGCCTGCTGCGGGGAGATTTTTACAGGCTGTGGCTGCTGACCGTTCCGGCCGTCCTGACTGTCCTGCTGATCCTGATTATTCTGCTGATCCTGATTCTGCTGATTGTCGTTCCTGTCCTGATGATTGTCCTGGTTATCCTGATTGTCCTGATTCTGCTGATCGTCCTGATTCTGCTGATTATCCTGGCCTCCGCCATTCTGCTGCTGGTTCTCCAGCATTTTTCTGGCATAGATATAGTTCTCCTTGGCCTGAAGATCTCCGGGATTCAGGAGAAGGGACTGCTTGAACGCATCCACGGCTGCGGCATAATCCTTCTTCGCCAGGGCAATGTCACCCGCATTGAAGAAGTAGTCGGCGCCATATTCCGATGCAGGAGCCGCCTCCCTGACAGTCTCCAGAATTTTTCCTGCCTCATCATAATGTTCCCCGCGATAGAGGACATTGGCAAGATTGTAATTGGCCGCAAATGACAGAGAATCCTTCACAAGGGCCTTTCTGTAAGAAATCTCGGCCTCCTTGTAGTTCCCCCTGCGGAACTGCCTGTTGCCGGAGCGCACCTCCTTCCTGTCCGTCTGGGCGGACATCGCAACAGATATGGACAGCAAGGCCAATATATATATCAACTTTCTCATATCCAACAATTTACCTATCAAAGAGATTCTTAAGCACCTTCCTCTCTCCTACCAGCATCTGAATAGTCAGGAGAACGAGTGCAATGGCGAAGAAATACATGTACTGCTCGTCATATTCCTCGAACACAATCGAATTGAACTCCTCCTGGTCCATATTCTTGATTTCGGAGATGATGGGATTCAGGCCGAATTCCTCATTGCCGGCGCGGACATAGGCACCGCCTCCGGCCCTTGCGACATCCTTCAGGACATTCTCATCGAGCCTGGTAACGACAATTTCCCCGTTGGAGTCCTTCAACAGTCCTCCTGCCACAGGTATAGGCTGACCTTCCGGAGATCCGACTCCTATGGTGAATACCCTGATCCCCATCTCAGCCGCCTGTTTCGCAGCCTCGACCGGGTCATCTTCGTGATTCTCGCCGTCAGTGATGACAATGATGGCGCGGCTCCTCTCGCTCTGGGCGCTGAAACTCCTGATGCAGGTATTCACCGCCTCGCCGATCGCCGTTCCCTGCACCGGGACCGACTCTGTGGATATGCTGCCGAGAAACATCTTGGCAGATACATAGTCAGTCGTGATCGGAAGCTGGACGAATGATGTTCCGGCGAAGAGGACAAGGCCGATCCTGTCCCCGTCAAGTTTGTCCACAAGCCTTGAAATGGCCAGTTTCGCCCTTTCAAGACGGCATGGGGAATAGTCCCTGGCCAGCATGGAGTTGGAAACGTCCAGTGCAATCATCACCTCGGCTCCCCTGCTCTGATGCTCCTTCAGCTTGGCCCCGATCTGAGGCCTTGCCATCCCGATAATGAAGAAAAAGAATGCGGATGCGAAAAGGACGGCACGTACCCATCCCTTGGCTCCGGAGTAGGAGGGCATAAGCTTTCCCACCAGCTCCTCGTCCCCGAAACGGCGTATCTTCTTCTTGCGGAAATACCTGACAAGCCCGTAGAGCACCAGGAACACAGGCACCAGAACGAGCAATAATAGATATTGAGACTGAGCAAAATATATCATAACAATCTACTATTCTATGGAAGTTTCCTGAACAATGTCAGACTCAGGAGGGCCTCAAGCAGAAGGCAGATCAGCGCCACGAGGCCGAAACGGCCGAAGAGTTCCTTGTAAACCGGGAAGCTGTCGATCGTGGTGCGGGCCTTCTCCATCTTGTTGATCTCGCTGTAAATCTCCGAAAGTTTCGTATTGTCGGTGGCCCTGAAATACTTGCCGCCGGTGGTCTCCGCAATGCTCCTGAGCAGGTCCTCGTCAATCTCCACCTCCACATTCTGCATCTCCACGCCCCAAGGCGTCACTACCGGATAAGGAGCTGTGCCATTGGCTCCGACTCCTATGGTGTAAACCCTGACACCGTAGGTCTTCGCGATATCGGCTGCGTTCTGCGGGGTGATTTCTCCGCAGTTGTTGACACCGTCGGTAAGCAGGATGACCACCCTGCTTTTCGCATCAGAGCCCTGAATGCGGGCCACAGCTACCGCCAGACCGTTTCCGATGGCGGTTCCGTCATCAATCACACCGGTCTCTATCTCCTTCATCAGGTTGATGAGAGTGGCCCTGTCGGTAGTCAGAGGACATTGAGTGTAGCTCTCGCCCGCAAAAACCACGATTCCCATCCTGTCGGAAGGCCTCTGGGATATGAACTCTATGGCAATGTCCTTCGCGGCGCTGATCCTGTCCGGAGTGAAATCCCTTGCCAGCATACTGGTCGACACATCCATTGCAAGCACTATGTCAATGCCCTCGGTATCGATCTTGTCCATCTGGGTGGATGACCTCGGACGGGCGATGGCAACAATTATCATAGACAAGGCCACAGTCCTGAGAATCATGGGGATATGTCTCATCATGCCCAGTACGGAAGGTCCGCCGGCAAGCCACGGTCCGATGCCGGAAACCCTCAGGTGAGGCCTCCTTCCGACAATTTCCCTGTATATGTACAATGCCGCCAGCAATGCCGGTATGACCAGCAGCCAGAGCAGTTCCGGATTGTCAAAGAACATTTTCAGCCTCCTTTTCTTCTACCTTTTCCTCTTCCTTCCATGTGGCGGTCACAAATCGCACAGCCGTAGGAACAGCCTTGACATTCTCATCGTCGGAAACAGTCATCTTGGCGAACTTCACAAGATCCGAAGTCAGGAAAAGTTCCTTGGTCTCATCCATAAGTTCCGGAGCTATTCCGCTGTCCTTCAGCCCGTCGAAGATTTCGGCCGTAGTCATTTCCATGGCCCCGACTCCGAATCTTCCGGCTATGTACTCCCGGAGCACATCCGTCACGCCGCTGTAGAACTGCTTCTGCTTCTCCGGTGCCCATAACCTGTTGCCCCTGTACCTGTCCAGTTTCCTCAGAGCCACAATGTAAGGAGGATCCTTGACCACGCCTTCCCCGCTGAGCCTGCGGCGCCTTCTGACAATGAGCCAGACTATGAGGGCAATGATGCCGGCAGCAATGAGCACAATCCCGACATACAAGGCTATCTCCTTGAATGTCACCGGATAACGTATCTGTCCCTTGATATCGTGAGGCTTGAATGCGGCAGTATCCACCGGCATTGTCCTTACATCCAGCTCCAGTCCTTTGAATATGAGGGTATCGACTTGTCCGTCAGGAAGTTCCCTCACCACGGGAATATCAGGGAGACGGTAGACACCCTCCTCGAACGGGGCGAGAATCACGCTGGCCTCCACATCCATCAGTCCGGCCTTCTTCTTCACTCCGACGGTATCCAGCTGCCAGGACCTGACAACCATGAGGCTGTCGGCATCGTCCTCCTTCCATTCAGGCAGTCTCAAGCCGCTTCCCTCCTGCAGGCCATCAAGCCGGAATCCGTATCTGACCTGGTCGGCTATCAGCACGGAATCCCGTTTCTGAAGCTGCCGGAGAAATGCTTCCCCCGCATCCACGGGTCCGGGAACGGCCGCCCTGACCACAAGCGGCAGGGAGAGCAGGACCGATATTATGATAATTCTGTATTTCATCGTTTTCCAAAGAAAGCCATCAGGCCGCGGACATAGTCCGAGCCGGTGGCGATTTCCACATTGTCAATATGATATCTCCGCATCAGCCTGAGCGCTGCCGTGTCGGAAGCCGAGACCGCAGCGGCGAACTTCTCCCTGACCTTGCGGCTGGAAGTGTTGACCCAGGCGGTCTGACCGGTCTCGCTGTCCTTTACATTGACAAGACCGACATCAGGTATCGTCCTTTCCCTCCGGTCGTAAACCTTTATCACAGAGAGGTCATGCCTGTTGACAGCCACCTTCATGGCATCCTCGTAGCGGGGATTGCCCTCATTGTCGAAATCCATCATGTCCGAGAGCAGGAAGGCAGTGCATTTCTGCTTGATGGCATTGGTCAGATATCTCAGGGCTCCTCCTATATCGGTCCCGGAAGACTCTGGACGGAGCTCGAGAATCTCCCTGATGATGCGGAGAAGATGGCTTCTGCCCTTGCGGGGAGGAATGAACTTTTCAACCCTGTCGCTGAAGAAGAGGGCCCCGACCTTGTCATTGTTGATGATGGCGGAAAACGAGAGCACCGCGGCAATCTCCGCAATCATGTCCCTCTTGGTTCCGCCCTGAGTTCCGAAGAAACAGGAACGGCTGATGTCGATCAGGAGCATCACCGTCATCTCCCTCTCCTCCTCGAAAACCTTGACATAAGGGCTGCGGAGGCGGGCGGTGACATTCCAGTCCATATTGCGCACGTCATCCCCGTACTGGTACTCCCTGACCTCGCTGAAAGCCATTCCGCGCCCCTTGAACGCGGAGTGGTACTCTCCTGCGAAAATCTGGTGGGAGAGAGCCTTGGTTCTGATTTCTATCTTGCGGACCTTCTTGAGAAGATCCGATGCGCTGGTATTGGAATCCATTGTAAAAGATTACTTACGGAACAATGACTGCGTTGAGTACCTGAGAGATGATGTTCTCTGTAGTAATATTCTCTGCCTCAGCCTCATATGTCAGGCCGATACGGTGGCGGAGCACTTCATTGCATACTGCGCGCACATCCTCAGGAATCACATAGCCTCTCCTCTTGATGAAGGCATAGGCCTTGGCCGCCATTGACAGAGAGATGCTGGCACGTGGAGATGCCCCGTATGAGATGAGACCGGAAAGCGGCTTGAGATTGTAGTCCTCAGGTGTCCTGGTCGCATATACGATATCCACGATATACCTCTCGATCTTTTCGTCCATGTACACGTCCCTTACCACCTGGCGGGCCCTGACGATATCCTCCGGGGACACGACAGGCTGGACCTTCGGGAATTCTCCGGAATTGTTCATCCTGATGATCTGCCGCTCCTCCTCCTTCTTTGGATAGGAGACCACGACCTTGAGCATGAAACGGTCCACCTGGGCCTCCGGAAGAGGATATGTACCCTCCTGCTCGATCGGGTTCTGGGTCGCCATCACGAGGAACGGCTCGGGGAGCTTGAACGTCTCCTCGCCTATGGTCACCTGGCGCTCCTGCATTGCCTCGAGAAGGGCCGACTGAACCTTGGCCGGAGACCTGTTGATCTCATCCGCAAGCACGAAATTGGCGAAGATCGGTCCTTTGTGAACCTCAAACTGCTCATTCTTCTGGGAGTAGATCAATGTTCCCAGGACATCGGCAGGCAGGAGGTCCGGGGTGAACTGGATTCTGCTGAACCTGGCATTCACCGCCTGCGACAATGTATTGATAGCCAAAGTCTTGGCCAATCCAGGCACACCTTCGAGAAGAATGTGTCCATTAGCCAGGAGACCAATGAGAAGGTTCTCCACAAGCTGCTTCTGGCCGACAATGACCTTTCCCATCTCAAGGGAAAGAAGGTCCACGAAGGAGCTTTCCTTCTGGATCCTCTCATTCAGTTCTTTTATATTGACACTGTCCATTACTGAATATTTTAATATTTCATTTATATTTGCATCGCAATCTGCATCCGCAACTCTGTCCCCTTGTCCCACAAACGCAAGCCATGAGATTCAGAATACGTCTTTCATACAACGGCGCCGGCTTCCACGGCTGGCAGATCCAACCCCGCGACCCGAGCGTGCAGGAACACATCGAAAAGGCTCTTTCAATGCTCCTGAAGGAGGAAATCTCCATCACGGGCGCCGGAAGAACCGATACTTTCGTCAATGCGGTCAACTACATAGCGCATTTCGACTCGCACCCGCTTACTGAAGCCGAAGCGGATTGGCTTCGCTGCAAATTGAATGCCATCCTGCCTGCCGGGATAGTGGTCCACGAAGTGTCAATGGTGGAAGAAGGCTTCCACGCAAGGTTCGACGCTTCGGACCGTGAATATAGCTATTTTCTTCATAGAAAAAAAGACCCTTTCATAGGAGAACGCTCATATCTGTGCACTTTCCCGCTGGACGTGGAGGAGATGAACCGGGCCTGCGGATATCTCATCGGGAAGCACGATTTCAAATGCTTCGAGAAGACGGGAGGCGGGAACAGGACCTCAGTCTGCGAGGTAAGATATGCCGGCTGGAAGACCTATGTCCCGGACCACGTGAGACTTCTGGGATACCCTGCCGAGGAAGGGGATTACCTGGTGTTCACCATACGGGCCGACCGCTTTCTCAGAAACATGGTAAGGGCCGTGACAGGCACGTTGATTGAAATAGGACGCGGACGGAAACCGGCATCCTGGATGGAAGAGCTCATCAGGACCGGGACCAGATCCGACGCAGGACAGTCCGTACCCGGCTCGCCTCTCTTCCTTGACAATGTCAAGTATTGAAGATTACCGAAAAAATGACTACATTTGCAGAATATTGCGAATTATAAAAAGACACAGAAGATAATGAACGTTATGCTTTTCTACTTATTGCAGGCAGGTCTTGACTCAGCCGACGCCGCAGCACAGGCAGCCGCCGCTGCCGCCGTCATTCCGCACGAGGAGGAAATGAGCCTTCTGAGCATGGCCCTGAAGGGAGGATGGCTCATGCTTGTTCTCCTGATTCTCTCCATCCTTGCATTCTACATCTTCGGAAAGAAATGGTGGATGATCCACAAGGCGGGCGACATTGACGCAAACTTCATGAGGGACATCAGGGACTATATCCACGAGGGCAAGCTCAAGTCTGCCCTGTCTCTCTGCGAGAAATACGACTCCCCTGTCGCAAGACTGGTCGAGAAGGGCATTTCCAGGATCGGAAGGCCGCTGTCCGACATACAGACGGCAATCGAGAACACCGGCAACACCGAGGTGGCCAGGCTTGAGAAGGGACTTCCAATTCTCGCCACGATAGCGGGAGGAGCCCCGATGATCGGATTCCTCGGAACAGTGACCGGAATGGTGCAGGCCTTCTTCAATATGGCCCAGGCCGGCAACAACATCGACATCACCCTGCTTTCGAGCGGAATCTATACGGCAATGATAACCACCGTCGGCGGACTTGTGGTCGGCATCATAGCCTATTTCGGATACAACTATCTGACTTCCAATATCTCCGACCTCGTTTTCAAGATGGAGAGCGCGACCATCGACTTCATGGATCTCCTCCACGAACCGGCCGGAACAGAAGAATAATCTTGTTATGGGATACAAACGATCAACGAAGGTGTTGTCGGAAAACGGGATGTCCTCGATGACGGACCTCGTGTTCCTGCTGCTCATCTTCTTCCTCATTACCTCGACATTGGTCAATCCCAATGCCCTGAAACTCCTGCTGCCGAAGAGCACCGGCCAGGTTTCGGCGAAGGCTACCGTCAGCGTTTCCATCAAGGACTGGCAGGACGGGAACTACTCCTACCACATCAACGGCTCTGAGAATGCAGTCCAGTTCAATGAAGTGGAGGACGAGCTGGTGGAGCTTCTCCAGTCCGAGGAGGACCCGACCTTCTCCATTTACGCCGACGAGAGCGTCCCGGTGAAGGAAGTGGTGGCAGTGATGAACATCGCGAAGAGAAACCACTACAAGGTGATATTGGCGACGAGACCGGAATAACAGTATGAAGAGGTACAGGGAAATACGCAGGAAAACCGAGATGTCGTCGTCAGTCGGCGCCATTGTCTGCACAGTGGCGGTCCACGTCGCCGCGGCCGTTTTCGGCGTTTTTTCCGGAATTACATACATCTATCCTCCGCCTGAGGAGCAGAGCATACTTATGGATTTCTCCGAGGAAGGGGAAAAGGTCACGGTAAGGCAGGCCAACGGCGCCGCGCCCCAGAGCGAGGAACCGGACAGGACGAAGAAACTGGAGCTTGTACAGAAGTCCGAGGCCCAGGAGCAGGGCACCAAGGCCAATGAGGCCCCCGAGGCAAAGGTTGACGATTTCGGAGACGTGGAGAAATACGAGCCTCCAAGGGAGAAGGAAATCGACAGGAGGGCATTGTTCCATGCGGCCGACAACAAGACTGACAAGGACACTCTGGCGGCCCAGACGGCAAGAGATGTCAGCGACGCCCTGAAGGCCGGTCACGCCCAGGGCAACACCCTGACCGGGAAGACCGACGGGACACCGAATGCCGTGGTGAAGGGACGCAATGTCGTGGGAGTGATCGCAAGACCGGCATATAATGTGCAGGAGTCCGGCACGGTGGTTGTGACAATATACGTGGACCAGTACGGAAATGTCACCAAGGCCACGCCGGGAGCCCCGGGGACAACGGTGAACAATTCAGCACTGTGGGCGGCGGCAAGGAAGGCTGCTCTCGAGACCCATTTCAACATGGATGGCAATGCCCCGCCTCTCCAGCAGGGAACCATCACATACATATTCTCTTTGAAGGGGAATTGACATGAAGGAAAACAAGACAAGCCGGGAGGAGCCCCGGATACAATAATGATTCAATGGCGTGAGCCAGATATTTAATTTTTAAACAGCCCGGCAGGGCAATCCAAAATGGAAGAAAACAACAAGAGCGGTTACACCGCAGAGGGAAGGAAACTCAGGCCGAGAAGGCCAAGGATTTCCAACAGAGTGTACTCATCATCAGATGCGTCTGAAAGGCGCGGAAACTATGGACATTCCGACAACGGAGGCCGCGGAGGCTACGGTTCATCGGAAAGGAGAAGCTACGGAAACTCCGAGAGGAGGAGCAGTGAAGGAAGGGGCTACGGCCATTTCGAGGGAAGACCGTCATACGGTTCCGGCAGAAGGGCCCAGTACGGCGGCGGAGAAGACAGAAACTATGGAAACCGTGACAGAAGAAGCTACGGAAGCCAGGACAGAAGGTCCTACGGCAGCTCCGAGAACAGGGGCTACGGGCAGTCTGAGAACAGGGGCTATTCCGACAGCAGGAACAGCGGCGAGGCCAGGAGAAGCTACGGCAGCCAGGACAGAAGGACCGAGGGCAGAGGCTTCGGACCTTCGGGAAGAAGGGCACCGTCCGGAGGCGGCAGACCGCAGTCAGGCGCAGGAAGGAATTACGGAGCGCCGGGACGCAGGCCGTTCGGGGCAGGAAAGCCGGCAGGCAAATTCCAGGGCAACGGCAGAGGAGCCGGACGTCCGGCCGAGAAAAGGCAGAATCCATACAAATTCAATGAAAATGACGAGCAGAATATCAACATCATGCTCAGCCGCAAGCCGCAGATCGACCAGATCCAGCTTTCGGACAATGATACGGTGGAGACTCCGATAAAGGATGTCATCCGCCTCAACAAATTCATTGCAAATTCAGGAATATGCTCCCGCCGCGAGGCTGACCAGTATATCCAGGCAGGCGTCGTGACTGTAAACGACGAGGTTGTCACCGAGCTTGGCACGAAGGTCAACGTATTCACCGACGACATCAAGTTCAACGGTGAGAGAATCCGCGGTGAGGAAAAGGTCTACATCGTGATGAACAAGCCTAAGGGTTATGTCACGACTGCAAGCGACCCGCACGCCGAAAAGACCGTGATGGACCTGCTCAAGAAATGCAGCGCCAGGGTATTCCCGGTCGGCAGGCTCGACAAGAACACTACCGGTGTGCTGATGTTCACCAATGACGGCGAGATCGCCGAAAGGCTCACCCACCCTTCATACGACAAGAAGAAGATTTACCAGGTGATTCTCGACAAGCCGATTACCCAGGAGGATTTCGACCAGGTTCTCAGCGGAGTTTCACTCAATGACGGGGATATCAAGGCCGACGAGCTGGAGTACATCGACGCTGAGGACCACAGGAAGCTCGGCATAGAAATACATTCGGGCAAGAACCGCATCGTCAGGAGAATATTCGAATCTCTCGGCTACGAGGTGAAGGCTCTTGACAGGGTTTATTTCGCAGGACTTACCAAGAAGGGCCTGAAGAAGGGAGAATGGAGATATCTCTCAGAGGGAGAGTCCAACATCCTCAAGATGGGTGCATATCTGTAGTATGGACAGCGCGCAGACATCCAGGGAGCACAGAGCAGGATTTGTCAACATCATCGGAAACCCGAATGTCGGCAAGTCCACTCTGATGAATGCTCTTGTTGGAGAGAAGCTCTCCATCGTCACGGCCAAGGCCCAGACGACAAGGCACAGAATCAGGGGCATAGTCAACGGAGAGAACTATCAGATAGTCTATTCCGACACGCCAGGAATCCTGAAGCCGAACTACAGGCTGCAGGAGAACATGATGGATTTCGTGGACACCGCCATCGGGGACGCCGACATCATTCTCTATGTCACGGACGTGGTGGAGAAGGCGGACAAGAATGCCGAATACATCGAAAAGCTCCAGAAGGTGGACTGTCCGGTGATTCTTGTCATCAACAAGATTGACGTCAGCGACCAGGCCAAGGTCGTGGAACTCATGGGATGGTGGCAGGAGAAGCTGCCTTCATCATTGATCATTCCGGTATCCGCAAAGGAGAAATTCAATATCGAGAGCGTTCTCAACGCCGTAGTGTCGAAGCTTCCGGTATCCCCTGCCTGGTTCGACAAGGATGCTTTCACGGACAAGAACCTCAGGTTCTTCGCATCCGAAATCATCAGGGAGAAGATTCTGGAGAACTATTCCCAGGAGATTCCCTACAGCTGCGAGGTGGTCATAGAGGCGTTCAGGGAAGAGGAGGAGAGATATGAGATCAGCGCCGTGATCTATGTGATGAGGAATTCCCAGAAGGGCATCATCATAGGCAAGGGTGGCCTGGCACTGAAAAAGACCAGCACCGCCGCCAGAATCGACATGGAGGATTTCTTCCAGAAGAAGGTTTTCCTCAGCATCTATGTCAAAGTGGACGAAGGCTGGAGAGAGAGCCGCCGGGAACTCCGCAAATTCGGATACGAAGAATAGGACTTGACCAAAAACCAATACCGATAGTATGAGCAAAGACGAGTGGGAGGACATGTCTCCGGATGAACTGGAGAACGATGGGGACATCAGCGAAGAGCCTGTGGATGAAAGCACCGCGGTCCCTTCTGACAAGTACGAAAAATTGCTGAGTGAGGACAGCCGGAAATACAAGCTGTCAGGAATGTTCAAGGACTGGTTCCTGGACTATTCCTCATACGTCATCCTGCAGAGAGCCGTTCCGAATATCGTGGACGGCCTCAAGCCTGTACAGCGAAGGGTTCTGCACGCCATGTTCAAGATGGATGACGGAAGTTTCACCAAGGTGGCAAACATTGTCGGTCAGGCAATGCAGTACCACCCGCACGGTGACCAGTCCATACTCGGAGCCCTCGTCCAGCTCGGTCAGAAAGGCTTCGCCGTGGACTGTCAGGGAAACTGGGGAAACATCCTTACCGGAGACTCCAATGCTGCGGCACGATACATCGAGGCGAGGTTGAGCAAGTTCGCCAAGGAAGTCATCTTCGACCCGAAGGTAACCAGCTGGATGACCTCCTATGACGGAAGGAACCAGGAGCCGGTAGAGCTGCCTGTAAGATTCCCTCTCCTGCTGGCACAGGGAACCGAGGGCATTGCCGTGGGCATGGCATCCAAGATTCTCCCTCACAACTTCAACGAGCTGATCGACGCCTCCATCGCCTATCTCAGGGGAGAGCCTTTTGAACTTCTGCCCGACTTCCCTACCGGGGGAATGGCAGACTGCTCGAAATATATGAAAGGTCAGAGAGGCGGAGTCGTGAAGGTACGTGCAAGAATCGACAAGATAGACAAGAATACATTGGCTATCAAGGAGATACCATACGGCAAGACCACGCACGCCCTCATCGAGTCCATACTCAAGGCCAAGGCCAAGGGAAAAATCAAGATTAAGAAGATCGAGGATATGACGACCGATACGGCAGACCTCGTGATTCATCTTCCCAATGACGTTTCTCCTGACAAGACCATCGATGCTCTCTACGCATTCACGGACTGCGAGAGCACAATAGCCCCGAATGCCTGCGTCATCAAGGACAACAAGCCGCAGTTCCTCAGCGTGGATGACATTCTCATCTATGATGCCGAACACACCAGGGAACTCCTCGGAAGGCAGCTTCAGATAAGGCTGGATGAGCTTGAGGACAGCTGGCATTACACCTCTCTCGAGAAGATCTTCTTCGAGAACAGGGTGTACAAGATTCTGGAGGAAGACCAGAAGACCTGGGATGCCCAGATCAAGGACGTGCTCGCCAGAATGCTTGAGTACCAGGACCTTCTCAAGCGCAAGATCACTATGGATGACATCCTGAAGCTCGTCGAGAAGCCGGTCAGGAAGATTTCCAAGTTCGACACCAAGGTCATCGACGAGAAAATCAGGGATCTCGAGAAGGAGATGGGCAAGGTCCGGGACAATCTCGACCACCTGACGGAATATACCATCAAGTTCTTCAAGGGAATCAGGGACAAGTACGGCAAGGACTTCCCGCGCCGCACCGAAATCACCGGATTCGAAACCATCGCTGCGACCAAGGTAGTGAGCAACAATGCGAAGCTCTATGCCAACATGGCCGAGGGCTTCGTCGGGATCGGCCTGAAGAAGGACGACGAAGGACAGTTCATCTGCGACTGCTCCGACATTGCGGAAATCATTGTCATCAACAAGGAGGGAAAATACATCATTTCCAAGGTTGCAGACAAGGCATTCTTCGGGAAGAACCTCCTGTATGTCGGCATCTTCGACAGAGGTGACGCGCGTACCATATACAATGTGATTTACAGGGACGGCAAGGCCAGTGTCTATTACGCCAAAAGGTTCGCCATCACAAGCGTCACAAGGGACAAGGAATACGACATCACCCAGGGCAGGCCGGGTTCGTCCATCGTATGGTTCTCCGTCAATCACAACGGAGAGGCAGAGACCGTAAAGATGTATTTCCGGGCCAGGCCGAAGCTCAAGAAGCTCAATGCCGAATATGATTTTTCCACCCTCGCCATCAAGGGCAAGACGTCCAGGGGAAATCTCGTGACAAAGAATGCCATCCAGCGCATAGTGCTGAAATCCAAGGGAATATCCACAATCGAGGGCAAGGATATCTGGTTCGACAACGACGTCCAGAGACTGAATGAGGACGGACGCGGAACACATCTCGGCAAATTCAGCGGGGATGAAAAGATTCTCGCAGTGTTCAGGAACGGAACATATTACACCACATCCTACGATCTGAGCAACAGGTATCAGGGCGAGATTCTCCTGATAGAGAAATACAACCCTGCCTGGACATTTGCGGCCCTTTATTTCGACGGAGCCAGCAAGCAGTTCTACATCAAGCGTTTCACATTCCCCGAGAGCAACAACAGCCCGGCATTCTTCGTGCCTGAGGGCAAGGGGAACTACCTCGCGGATTTCAGTTCGGACAGGCATCCTCAATTCATGGTGACATTCACCGGAAGACAGGAGCACAGGGAGCCGGAGAAATTCGACGCCGAAGAGTTCATAGCTGTCAAGGGCATTTCCGCCAAGGGCAACAGATGCCACAGGTACGACGTACTCAAGGTAGAATTCATCGAGCCGCTCGTTAAGCCGGGTGACGAGGACGTGCAGGATGAGGAGGCTCAGGAAATCGTGAACCTGAGCGAAGAGACAGTTCAGGATGAGGACAACTTCAGCCCTGAGTCAATGTACCGCCCTGCCGAAAACCCGGAGGACGGAGGCGACACGGAAAGTGGCGATGAGGAGGAAGAGCCGAACCTCTTCGACATTTAGCCAGGCTGCATTATCTCCGGAGAAAATGACAGTTTCACTTACAGGATTCATGGGATGCGGCAAGAGCAGCATAGGAAAGCTGTTCTGCCGCATTTCGAATTGGGATTTCATCGACCTTGACGAGATGATCGAGAAGAGAAGAGGACAGTCGGTGAAGGAGATCTTTGCGGAAGGCGGCGAAAAACTCTTCAGGGCGGTTGAGCTGGAAACATTGAAGAGCGTTTTGGAGGACAGGGATAACGGGACAGGTAGAACCGTGCTGTCTCTGGGAGGCGGCACATTGACCACTCCGGAGGCGGCCTCCCTCATCGGCGGAAAAACCGTCTGCATATATCTGAGAGCCACTACAGAAACTCTCGTGGACAATCTGTACAAATATCCCGGAGAGCGTCCGATGCTCGGAGACAGCCAGTCGGACAGGGATTCCCTGAGGGCGAAGATCGAGGAAATGATGTCCCGGCGCGCCGCAATTTACGAGGCTGCGGCGGACTGGACCATTGACATCGACGGCAAATCCTACCCTGCGATTGCCGGGGAAATGGACACGGTGATATGGCTTTCTGAAAAAGGAAAGGCTAAAGATTGATATCCTCCCTCTCCCTCATGTCCTTGATGCGGAGCTGGATGGTGGAATTGCCCCTGAAGTAGTTTTCCACAATGCTGTAGCAGATATCCACCGGGTTTCCATTGTGAATATGGGCGAAGAGGTCGGCCATGTTGAAGGCTATGGAAGATATCTGGTGATAAGGCTGGGATTCCTGGATGAGTTCCAGCTTGAGATGCTGTCCACCGGGACCCACCTTGCGGCCGGTGCCGTTGTCATAGACATTCTTCGTCAGGAATACAGGCGAGCTGTTCCCCGGGCCGAAAGGCTGGAACTGCTTGAGTATGCGGCAGAATTTCGGGGTGATCTGGGAGAAGTTGATTTCCGAATCCACATCCACCACCGGAGTTGACATCTCTTCATTGATATGCTCTCCCACATACTTGTCGATGCGGGTGACGAATTCGTCCAGGTTCTCCTCTCTGAGAGTCAGGCCGGCCGCATAGATATGTCCCCCATAGTTCTCGAGAAGGTCTGCACAGCTGCTGATCGCCTCATAGAGGTCGAAGCCTCTGACACTCCTGGCAGAGCCGGTGACGAAACCGTTGGAGCGGGTCAGGACAAATGTCGGCTTGTAATATTTCTCGACCAGGCGGGAGGCAACGATGCCCACCACGCCCTTGTTCCAGTCAGGGGCATAGACCACCACGGCATTGCCGGAACAGCAGCAGGTGCCGTTCTGGACCATGTCGAATGCCTGCGCGGTTATTTCCCGGTCAATGCTCTTGCGCTCGTTGTTGTTGTCATTGATTTTCTTTCCGACCTCAAGCGCCTCCGCAGGATTCTCGGAGGTGAGGAGTTCGACAGCCAGGCGGCCCGACTCCATTCGTCCGGCCGCATTGATCCTGGGACCTATCTTGAATACAATATCGTCGATGGTGATGTGTCCGGGCTCAAGGTTGGAGAACTCAATCATTGTCTTGAGTCCCGTGCGCGGCCTCTCATTCAGCATCTTGAGTCCGAAATGCGCCAGCACCCTGTTCTCCCCGGTCACGCTTACCAGGTCGGAGGCTATGCTGACTACCAGAAGGTCAAGCAGCGGAAGGAGATTCTCGAAAGGGATCCCCTGCTTCTGGGAATATGCCTGTACAAGCTTGAAGCCCACCCCGCAGCCTGAGAGGTCGTCGAACGGGTAGCTGCAGTCCTCCCGCTTCGGGTCCAGGACGGCGACTGCCTTCGGAATCTCAAGCTCGGGAAGATGATGGTCGCATACGATCACGTCAATGCCCTTGGACCTGGCGTATTCAACCTTGTCGATGGCCTTGATGCCGCAGTCGAGGGTGATGATGAGGGTGAAGCCCATCTCTGCCGCCCAGTCGATGCCCTTGGCCGACACTCCGTATCCTTCATCGTACCTGTCCGGAATGTAGAAGTCGATGTTGCCCGTAATCTTGCGCAGAAAGGAATAGACCAGCGAGACGGCCGTGGTGCCGTCAACATCATAGTCTCCGTAGATGAGTATCTTCTCTCCGGCGGAAATCGCCTTCGAGATGCGTTCCACGGCCTTGTCCATGTCCTTCATCAGGAAAGGGTCGTGCAGGAATTCCAGGCTCGGCCTGAAGAAGAGACGTGCCTCCTCGAATGTCCTTATGCCCCTGTGGACAAGCAATGAGGAAAGCACAGGGTCGATGCCCAGCTCTGCTGAGAGCTGCGCAACGGTAGCGGGGTCGGCCGCCTCCCTGATTCTCCATTCCTTTTCGATCGGCATATGCGGAAGCTTCAAAAAACCACATTCATCGTATCCTACAAAGTTACATTTTTATGGGGAAATAAAAAATTATATTTTCCGCATGGCAGCGGACCTGTCCGCGGTATGGAACGGCTCCATACCGGGATGTCGATTCTTTCCTTATATTTGCATCCGGAATGGAAGCAGGTGCTTTCAGATAATGTCAAGAATATGGCTATGACAGGTAACGGGACGCTTTTGGAGATAAGGGACGGCGAAGTTGCGGATGCTTCGTTTGCGATGGCTGCGCCGGTAAATTTTTCCGTGAAGAAGGGAGAGCACGTCGCAGTTGTGGGTGACAATGCCGCCGGCAAGACCAGGCTCATCGAAATTCTGACCGGCCGCCACAGGCTGAAGAAAGGGAGCATCAGTTTCGGCTTCACCCGGAACCCGGACAGATATGTGAGCGACAATATGCGATATATCAGCTTCAGGGATTCCTACGGTGCATTCGACTCATCCTATTATATGCAGCAGCGCTGGAATCAGATGGAGATAGATCCGGAAACACCGACTGTCGGCCAGATCCTGAACCGCCTCGGAGCGGGAGACGGATTTCGCGGGTCTGAAGAAATGCTGTCGGTTTTCGGCCTGGAGGAGATGAGGGACAAGTACATCATCAGCCTCTCCAGCGGCGAGCTGAGAAAATTCCTTCTAGTGAAACAGCTGCTTGGCCTGCCGGAACTGCTTGTGATCGAGAGCCCGTACATAGGTCTCGACAATGAAACCCGGAATCAGCTCAACCGCCTGTTCGAGACTCTGATAAATGATGCCGGGCTCACCCTGCTCCTTGTACTTTCGAGGATGGAGGAAATTCCCCCGTTCATTACCCATGTTGTCCAGGTGAAGGGGCTGGACGTCGGGCCGAAACTTCCCGCCGCCTCCGCAGTTGGCAGGCCGGCCTCCCGGCAGGAATCTGCCGCCTTGTCATCCGGACCCGCATCTTCGGAAGTCTGCAAAGCCACGAAGCCGACCGATGATGCCGCAGAAGGATCGGCAAGGGAAACGGCAGCGGTCCTGCGCCTGAAAGGAGTAACGATAAGATATGGGGACAGGACAATCCTGCGCAATCTGGACTGGGAGGTAAGGCAGGGGGAGCACTGGGCTCTGACCGGAGACAACGGCTCCGGCAAAAGCACGCTGCTGAGCCTCATCTGCGCCGACAACCCTCAGGGTTATGCCTGTGATATAGAGCTTTTCGGGCGCAGGCGCGGAACCGGGGAAAGCATCTGGGACATAAAAAGGAATATCGGCTACGTCTCCCCGGAGATGCACCGTTCCTATTACAGGAACATTCCTGCATTGGACATCGTTGCAAGCGGCCTCTTCGACACCGTCGGACTCTGCCGCAGACCGGATGAAAGCGGGAGGGCGGAATGTCTGGAATGGATGGAACGCTTCGGCATAGCATCTCTTGCACAGAGGAATTTCCTTACGCTGTCCAGTGGAGAACAGCGCATGTGCCTGGTAGCCAGAGCCTTCGTGAAGAATCCGCCACTGCTGGTGCTTGACGAGCCGATGCATGGCCTGGACAACGCCAATTGCGGGAGAGTCCGCACCATCATTGACGGATACTGTTCCGATCCCTGCAAGACTCTCATAATGGTGACCCATAATCCTGCCGAACTTCCGTCCTGCATTGACAGGCATCTCCATCTCCTCCGTCCCTGAAGGCAATCATTGACGGGAGCTCCAATCAAATTACGGTTAATCAGTTCCGGAATAGCAAAATCGGATAATTTATGCTAATTTTGCAGGATGTGGATTCACGAATAATAAAAACAGAATATTATATGGCAAATATGGAATTGAGCGAGCAGGAAATCATCAGGAGAGAATCTCTCGCAAAGCTCAGGGAACTCGGAATCGAACCTTATCCGGCACCTCTTTACCCGGTCAACACCTCAACGAAGGAAATCCTCGAAGGCTATGACCCGGAGAAGGGCAATTTCAATGAAGTATGCATCGCCGGCAGAATAATGTCAAGGCGTATAATGGGAGCAGCCTCATTCATGGGTCTCCAGGATGCAGACGGCAGAATCCAGGTCTATGTCAACAGGGATGAAATCTGCCCGGGAGAGGACAAGACAATGTACAATACCGTCTTCAAGAAACTTCTTGACATAGGCGATGTGGTGGGAATCAAAGGCTTCGCATTCATCACCAAGACCGGCCAGCTTTCCGTTCATGCGAAAGAGCTGACACTTCTCAGCAAGTCCCTCAAGGTACTCCCGATCGTGAAGGAGGCTGACGGAAAGGTATTCGACGCATTCAGCGACCCGGAACTCCGCTACAGGCAGAGATATGTGGACCTCATTGTGAACCCTCAGGTGAAGGACGTGTTCGTGAAGAGAGCAAAGATTGTGGCAACCATGCGCGAGTATTTCAACAATGCGGGCTGCCTCGAGGTCGAGACTCCGATTCTCCAGTCCATCCCGGGAGGTGCGACGGCAAGGCCGTTCATCACCCATCACAACGCACTCGACATTCCTCTCTACCTCCGTATTGCCAACGAATTGTATCTCAAGAGATTGATTGTCGGCGGATACAACGGGGTATATGAGTTCGCGAAGGATTTCCGCAATGAGGGAATGGACAAGACCCACAACCCGGAGTTCACCTGCATGGAAATCTACGTGGCCTACAAGGACTACATCTGGATGATGGAGTTCGTGGAGAAGATGCTGGAGAAGATTTCCACAGTGGTCAACGGCACCACACAGGTCACCATCGGCGAGAACACCGTGGATTTCAAGGCAGGATACCGCAGACTTCCGATTCTCGAGGCCATAAAGGAATATGCCGGCGTGGATGTGAAGGGAATGGACGAGGAACAGCTCCGCGAGACCTGCAAGAAGCTGAATGTTGAGACCGACCCGACAATGGGCAAGGGCAAGCTCATTGACGCCATCTTCGGGGAATATTGCGAGAAGAACCTCATACAGCCTACCTTCATCACGGACTATCCGGTGGAGATGTCCCCTCTCACCAAGAGACATCGCGAGGATCCTACCCTCACAGAGCGCTTCGAGCTCTTCGTATGCGGAAAGGAACTTGCCAATGCCTACTCGGAGCTCAATGACCCTATCGACCAGCTCGAGAGGTTCGAGGAGCAGGCAGCCCTCAAGAGCAAGGGCGATGACGAGGCGATGTTCATTGACTATGACTTCGTGAGGGCCCTCGAATACGGTATGCCTCCTACATCCGGACTCGGAATGGGAATCGACCGCCTCACAATGTTCATGACCGGCCAGAGCACCATCCAGGACGTCCTTTTCTTCCCTCAGATGAGGCCGGAGAAGGCTGCTGCCCGTCAGGAAGGCGAACAGGAATAAGACCATGCGGATCGAGACAATCACATCAGTCCAGAATCCGAAAATCAAGATGCTTCTCGCGCTTGGGGAGAAATCCAGGACCAGGCGCGGGAATGCGCTTTTTGTCGTGGAGGGAAGAAGGGAAATCCTGCATTGCGCCGCCTCGGGGTTCGAGGTCAAGGCATTGTTCACCTGCCCGGAAATCATTTCCGAAAGGGAGGAAAAGGCCATTGCCGACAAATGCGGGAACGACATTTCCATTTTCCGGATACCGGCTGCGGTATATGACAGGATAGCCCTCAGGGACAGCACGGAAGGCATCGTAGCCGAGGTGGCCATGAAGGAGCGGCCGCTTTCGGGGCTGAAACTCCGGGAGAATCCCCTCATCCTGGTGCTGGAATCCGTGGAAAAGCCCGGGAACCTGGGTGCCGTTCTAAGGACAGCGGATGCTGCGGATGCCGATGCCGTGATTATCTGCGACCCTCTCACTGACCTTTACAACCCGAATCTGATCCGGGCAAGCCTCGGGGCAATCTTCACCCGGCAGGTAGCTGCAGCCACCTCGGGAGAAGCCATCAAATGGCTGAAAGACAATAATATAAAAATCTACACAGCCCAGCTTCAGGACTCATCCTGGTACTACGACACCGATATGACCTGCGGCACGGCAATAGTAATGGGCACTGAGTCCACGGGCCTCAGCGATGTCTGGAGAATGGCGGCAGACGCCCACGTGAAGATACCGATGCTGGGCAGTCTGGACTCCCTCAATGTCTCGGTTTCCGCAGCCATCCTCGCATTCGAGGCGGTGCGCCAGAGACAGGGTGGGGCAGGCAGATAGCCGCCATCCGGCACGGAGTCGGCAATTACGATAAACTACAAGACAATGAGCAAATTCGGCCTTATCGGCGACCCGATCGCCACCTCCCTGAGCCCTGTGCTCTTCAATGCGGGCTACTCCGGAGAACTGGAATATGACCTTATCGAGGGCAATGATTTCGACGCATCCTGGAAAAGATTCCTGGATGAGTACGACGGCATCAATGTCACCGCCCCGTTCAAGGAGAAGGTATTCCGGAAGGCTGAGCTGTTCACACCTTATTGCAGAAAAATCGGTGCATCCAACCTCATTGTAAAGACCCCGGACGGCCTCCTGGCCGACAATTCCGACTTCACCGGCATCATCTGCAGCATTGCCGAGGCATATTTCCCCGGCATTGTGGCTGAATTCTGCGGAACCTTCGGGGAACGGGCCCACATCAAGGTGCACCAGTTCTTCAGGCAGATGTCAGAAAGAATATTTCCGCAGAAGCCCCAGGCCCTCATTGTGGGCTGCGGAGGAGCGGGAAGGGCTGCCGCAGTGGCCGCCGCCGAACTGGGATTCGACACGGCTCTGATGAACCGGACGGCGGAGAAAGCACAGAAAATCGCAGACGAACTGCCTGAATACAACTTCATTGTGGACCCTGTAACGGATTTCAGGCCGGCATTGAAGGAATGCGAGCTCGTAATCTACACTCTTCCGGTGAAACTCGATGCCATTGACAGCCTCACCACAGAGGATTTCGCCGGGGAGAATCCGTCCGCCGGACCGGCCAAGGTAATTCTCGAGGCCAACTACAAGACTCCTTCATTCTCCGGGGCAGCCATGGACCGTATCAATGCAGCCGGATGCCGCTATGTCAGCGGCCGCGAATGGCTTCTTTACCAGGCTGTTACAGGATATCTCAGGCTCACCGGCAGGCAGCCGGACTGCGGAGCGATGTCGGAAGCCATCAGGAGAGTGTGACTATGGAAAAATGTTCTCCCGAAAAATAGGTTATCTCAAAACTTATTCATAAATTGCAGGGCTAAAAATATCATTTATATGTCACTGAACAAAGTAATGTTGATCGGTAACGTGGGCAAAGACCCTGAAGTACGTTATCTTGAGAGTAATCCGGCCCAGCAGGGCCCTGCACCGAAAGTCGCCTCGTTCCCTCTTGCCACATCCGAGAGGTACAAGGACCGCAACGGGAATCTGCAGGAAAACACCGAATGGCACAATGTCGTCGTATGGCGCGGTCTGGCCGACACGGTGGAGAAATTCGTGAAGAAAGGCACACAACTCTATGTCGAGGGCAAGTTGAAGACCAGGTCGTGGACTGACCAGACCGGTGCCAAGAGGTACACCACGGAGGTGGTGGCCGATGTGATTCAGCTTCTCGGCAAGCGCTCTGACAATCCGGCCGCATCGGGTTATGCCGCACCGGGACAGAATGGCGGATACCAGCAGCCTGCATATCAGCAGCAGGGGCCGGGATATATGCCGCCACAGCAGGGCTATGCCCAGCCGTCCCAGGCCTACGGACAGCCTGCATATCAGCAGCCGGCAGCCCAGCCTGCCGCTCCTGAGTATCCTTCAGACCCGGGAGATGACCTTCCATTCTAGAACCTTAATAACTACTTGACAATATGACACTTGACGTTGTTCTCGGCCTCCAGTGGGGAGACGAAGGCAAAGGAAAAATCGTGGACGTGCTGGCCGGAAGATATCCGGCTGTAGCCAGATTCCAGGGCGGCCCCAACGCAGGCCATTCCCTGCATTTCGACGGACATAATTTCGTGGTGAGGAGCATCCCTTCCGGCATTTTCCGCGAGGGTTCCACCAACATCATAGGAAGCGGAGTCGTTCTCGACCCGGTCACCTTCCGCGAGGAATGCGGCAATGTCGCAAAGATGGGCATTGACGCAAAGGAGAGGATTCACATTTCCAAGAAGGCTCATCTCATCCTTCCTACGCACAAACTTCTGGATGCCGCATACGAGGCAGCTGCCGGCAAGGGAAAAATCGGCTCGACCCTCAAGGGCATCGGCCCTACCTACACCGACAAGATCAGCCGCCACGGCCTCAGGGTCGGGGATATCCTCGCACCGGATTTCAAGGAGAGGTTCTCCAGGCTCAAGGCAAGGCATCTCCAGCTTCTCAAGGATCTTGACTTCGAATGCGACCCGGATGCCAATGAGGCAGAGTGGCTGTCAGCAGCCGAGTTCCTCAAGGAGTTCGATCTCATTGACTGTGAATATTTTGTAAATGAGTGGCTGGACGAAAAGCCTATGCTTGCGGAGGGTGCGCAGGGCTCCCTTCTCGACATTGACTACGGCTCCTATCCATTCGTGACATCATCCAATACCACCATTGGCGGAGTCTGCACCGGACTGGGAGTGGCTCCTTCAAGGGTCGGTCACGTCTATTGCATATTCAAGGCATACTGCACCAGGGTGGGCAGCGGCCCGTTCCCTACCGAGCTCTTCGACGAGACCGGTGAGAAAATCCGCCAGATCGGACACGAGTTCGGCGCTGTGACGGGAAGGCCGCGCAGAACAGGCTGGCTGGACCTGGTGGCATTGAAATACACCGTGATGATTGACGGCGTAACCGACCTGATAATGATGAAGTCAGACTGCCTCGACACATTCGAGACCATCAAGGTCTGCACATCCTACATCGTGGACGGCAAGGAGACAGACAAGTTCCCGTTCGACACCGCGGCTGAGATCACTCCGGTCTATACGGAGTTCAAGGGCTGGAATCAGGACCTCACAGGCATCCGCAGGGAGGAAGACCTCCCACAGGCCTTCAAGGACTACGTGAAGTTCATGGAGGAATATCTTGGAGTTCCTATCAGGATCATCTCACTCGGACCGGACCGCGAGGCTACCATCGAGAGGTAGCACGGTAGAGAGATTACAGAGAACCGTCTCTTGGACGGAACAATAGAAAGAAGCCGACCCAAAAGGGTCGGTTTCTTTCATTTTCAGTCACGTCCGGAGCCGCACCCCGGTAATTATATGTTCACCGTACTGAGGCCAGGACTGATATGATCACTCAGTCCTGCCCGTGTAGGCCTCGGAACCTGAATTGTCAATCTCAGCCGCAAAGAAATCATTCTGAGCCTTCTCGAGGTCAGCGTACCATGGAGAGGTGCTGTCAGAAATCTGAATGACAAAGAGTTTCAGCTGCTTCTTGTGCCAGTTGACCATGCAGTTGGTGCCCCAGGCCCCGCCATGTCCGAACCATGAGTCCTCGGTATCCTCAACAGGGGCAACGAGTCCGAGAGAATATCCATCGAAGCCCGCAGGTCTGGTGGAGCGCGCAAGAATGGACTTCACAGTCTCCTCCTCCAGAATCCGGACTCCGTTCTCTCCCATCCCGAGATTCATAAGCATCTTGTAGAACTTGAGCTGGTCATTGGCAGTGCTCCAGAGGCCGGCTCCTGCTGATGCGAACACGTGTGAATCATTGTAAGGCCTCTGTTCCCAAGGATGCTCCCTGACATATTCAGCCTTGCCTCCCTCCTTTGTCCTGTACATCTCGACCTGGGTCCTGAGCTGTCTGTCGGTAGGCCAGAACCAGGTTGATTTCATCCCGAGCGGATCAAGCACGGTCTGCTTCAGGTACTGCTCCCATTTCATTCCCGTGACTTCCTCGATCACGGCTGCCGCAATGTCGATTCCGGTATTGGAGTACAATACTGACGTGCCCGGTTCAAAACGGAGAGGTGAATCAGCCGCAACCGCAGCGACCTGACGGATCGGCGCACCTCCGGACCAGCCACCGCCCCTGACATCATTCCTCTTGACACTTGCCTCGAACGGAAATCCTCCGGTATGATTTAGCGCCATCCTGATTGTCAGCGGGTTCCTTGCCCGCCTCAATGTCCTCAGGCTGTCCGACTCCCCTTCCAGGACCCAGAGATCCCTGAACTCCGGAAGGTACTTCGACACCGGGTCATCGAGGCTGACCTTGCCTTCCTCAACGAGCTTTGCCATTGTCACACCGCAGAATCCCTTGGTCTGAGAGCATTGCATGAAGACATCATCCATAGTGATCTTCCTGCCCGCTGCCAGGTCGGAATAACCCACGCAGGCCACTTCCTCGACGCCATCATTATACAGCACGCTGATCGCTCCGGCAAGCTGCCCGCTCTCAACGTACGGCATCAGCGCCGCCTCGACAAATCCCGTTGTACTCTTATTGCCCGCATTGTCGCAGGCGGTAATGGCCAGGCCTACTGTGGCCAGAAATGCTAAAATTGTATTTTTCATATATGACTGGTGGTTATCTTCAGCGTCAATTATCCATTCGCAGAATGCAAATATAAGTTTTTTCCGGGATTTGTCAGGCAGGTGCAGAACATTTGGATATCAGCAATACGCATCCTAAATTTGCAGGCAGGAAAATGTCCAGGACACGGAAACAAAAGAAATCAATATGACAAAGCGGACGACTTCATACATACTCCCCTGCTGCCTGGTCCTTGTCCTGCTGACAGGCTGGATCAACGCCGGGGCGACTGCGCCAAAGCCGGAAAAGGGCGGAACCCATATAGCATATTACGCCTACGAGGTTATGTACAACCCTGAATACCGTATTCCGAAATGGGTCAGATACACGCTCACGGCAGCGGAGACTGACGGGCCTTATTCCAGGAGCGGTCTGAACTTCGTGCCGGACCCGTCTTTGTCATTGCCGCAGGCGGAGGACAGTGATTATCGAAACTCCGGCTGGTCGAGAGGCCACATGGCTCCTGCCGGCGACTTCAAGTGGTGCGAAAGGGCAATGCAGGAATCATTCTACTTCACCAATTGCTGCCCGCAGGACATTTCGCTGAACAACGGGCAATGGAAAACCCTCGAGGAGAAGGTCAGGGGCTGGGCAAAGAAGTTCGGAAGCGTGACTGTCGTCACGGGGCCGCTCTTGATGGACAATGCCTACGGCACCATCGGCAGAAACAAGGTAGTGGTCCCGGATGCTTTCTTCAAGGCCGTCCTGGCCGGGGAGCAGTGCATCGCCTTCGTGATGTACAACAAGCCCCGGAACGAGAACCTCCAGAAATGCGCAATGAGCGTCGACCGGCTTGAAGAGCTGTCCGGCATTGACTTCTTCCCCGAGTTGAAGGACAGGGTGGAGGTGCAGATCGAAGCCGGTTACAATCTGAAATACTGGGGTTTGTAGGATGGTGCGCCCACCGCAATGAGGAACTCAATTTCGAGGGACGGCGGATTATCCGCCCTGCGTACAGATGCGTGACGGAGGAAAGGGAATACACCGGCATCGACAAAAGATAAAAAATGAGAGGATGGCCTGATGACCACCCTCTCATTCATTATCATAAGGCTATCCACTAGAGATCGTTCATCTCCTTGAGGTAGTCCTCCTTGCTGCTTACCACGATGTCCTGGAACTCCTTCTGACCCGTTCCGGCCGGAATGAGATGTCCGCAGATGACATTCTCCTTGAGACCCTCGAGGTCATCGACGCGGCCACGGATTGCGGCCTCGCTGAGTACCTTGGTAGTCTCCTGGAAGGAAGCGGCGGAAATGAAGCTGTCGGTCTTGAGGGCAGCTCTTGTAATACCCTGGAGAACCTGGCTTGCAGTCGCAGGCCTTGCCTCGCGGACAGCCATCATTGCCAGACCCTGTCTTTCGAGGGATGCATTCTCGTTGCGCATCTCGCGGGCATTGACAATCTGTCCTGCAGAATATCTCTGGGAGTCTCCGCTGTCGACGATATAGTACTTGCCGTAGATATCATCGTTGGTATCCATGAACTTCCACTTGTCCACAAGCTCCTCTGGCAGGAACTCGGTGTCGCCCGGGTCATTGATCTGCACCTTCCTCATCATCTGACGGACAATGATTTCAAAGTGCTTGTCATTGATCTTCACACCCTGGAGTCGGTAAACCGCCTGAACCTCATTCACAATGTACTCCTGAGCCTTGACAGGACCGAGGACATTGAGGATGTCGGTAGGTGAAATACCACCGTCGGAAAGTCTTGAACCGGCCTTCACGTAGTCATTCTCCTGAACGAGAATCTGCTTGGTGAGAGGTACGAGATAATGCTTCTCGACACCTGACCTGTTCTTGACGATGATTTCACGGTTACCCCTCTTGACCTTGCCCATGATGACCTCACCGTTGATTTCGGAGATGATGGCAGGGCTGGAAGGAGTTCTGGCCTCGAAGAGTTCGGTAACTCGAGGAAGACCTCCGGTAATATCGTTGGACTTGCCGATTGCACGAGGAATCTTGATGATGACCTCGCCGATCTTCACGCTCTCTCCGTCGCTGACGGTTACGTGGGCGCCTACTGGCAGGTTGTACTGCTTGAGCACCTCGCCTTCGTCTCCGACAATGAGAATGGAAGGGTTCTTGGTCTTGTCCTTGGCCTCGATGATGACCTTGTCCTTGTTGTTGGAATACTCATCGGCACTCTCCTCGCGGAAGGTCACGCCGCTCTCCATATTGTCGAAACGTACAGTACCTGTGGTCTCGACGATGGTGATGGCGTTGTACGGATCCCACTCGCAGATGAGATCTCCCTTCTTGACGGACTCGCCATCCTTCTTGTAGATGACAGAGCCGTAAGGAACATCATAGTGCGAGAATGTGATGCCTGTGTTCTCATCCACAATCTTGAGCTCGGCCATACGGCTGACAACGACTTCCTCAGTGAGACCGTCGACAGTCTCCCTTTCGAGAGTCCTGAGCTCCTCATACTGGAGTTTTCCGTTGTACTTGGACTCGATGGTGGAATCAGCGGCCGTGCTGGAAGCTGTACCTCCCACGTGGAATGTACGGAGGGTAAGCTGGGTACCAGGCTCACCGATGGACTGGGCTGCGATGACTCCGACAACCTCGCCCTTCTCGACCATGCGGCTGGTGGCAAGGTTACGTCCGTAGCACTTTGCGCAGACTCCCTTGCGGGACTCGCAGGTAAGCACGGAACGGATCTCGACCTGCTCGATCGGCAGTGAGTCGATGAGGTTGGCAGTAGCCTCCCTGATCTCCTCGCCGGCCTTGATGATGAGCTCGCCGGTAATCGGGTTGAAGATATCGTGCACGGAGGTACGTCCGAGAATCCTCTCTCCGAGTGACTCGACGACCTCGTCCTTGTTCTTGATGGCGCTTGCCATAAGGCCGCGCAATGTACCGCAATCCTCCTCATTGATGATGACATCGTGGGAAACGTCCACAAGACGTCTGGTGAGGTAACCTGCATCGGCAGTCTTGAGAGCGGTATCGGCAAGACCCTTGCGGGCTCCGTGGGTGGAGATGAAGTACTCGAGCACCGTCATACCCTCCTTGAGGTTGGACACGATAGGGTTCTCGATGATTTCTGCTCCTGCCGCTCCGGACTTCTGAGGCTTGGCCATAAGGCCTCGCATGCCGCAGAGCTGCTTGATCTGCTGTGTAGAGCCTCGGGCTCCGGAGTCAAGCATCATGTACACAGGGTTGAAGCCCTGCTGGTCTGCGGAGATCTGCTTGGTAACGATTCCGGTAAGCTTGTTGTCTATGGTTGTCCAGAGGTCGATGACCTTGTTGTAACGCTCGTTGTTGGTGATGAAACCCATCGAGTAGTTGCCCTTGATCTCCTCGACCTGTGAATATCCCTCGTCAATGAGCCTGTACTTCTCCTCAGGGATGAGCACATCGCCGAGGTTGAAGGAGATACCTGCCCTGAAGGCCCTGTCGTAACCGAGGTTCTTGATGTCATCGAGGAAATGCGCAGTGCGCGCAACACCCGTATTCTTGATGACCTCGGTAATGATCTTCCTGAGGGACTTCTTTCCGAGAACCTCATTCACATATGGAACCTCCTCCGGCACATACTGGTTGACAATGATTCGGCCAGGGGTAGTCTCGACCATGTGGGTGCCCTTGGACTCATCCTGCTTGTCGACTACAAGCCTCACATTGATTCTGGCGTGAAGTTCGATGGCGCCCTCGTTGAGAGCCACAATGACTTCCTCAGGACCGTAGAAGCTCTTGCCCTCGCCCTTTGCACCAGGTTTGATCTTGGTGATGTAGTACAGACCGAGCACCATATCCTGAGAAGGTACGGTGATAGGAGTACCGTTGGCAGGGTTGAGAATGTTCTGGGAACCGAGCATGAGAAGCTGGGCCTCCATCACGGCTGCATTGCTGAGCGGAAGATGGACTGCCATCTGGTCACCGTCGAAGTCGGCGTTGAACGCGGTACATGCGAGCGGATGAAGCTGGATGGCCTTGCCCTCGATCATGCGTGGCTGGAATGCCTGGATACCGAGCCTGTGAAGAGTAGGAGCACGGTTCAGGAGAACCGGATGTCCCTTCATCACATTCTCGAGGATATCCCAGATGACAGGATCCTTCCTGTCCACAATCTTCTTGGCGGACTTCACGGTCTTCACGATGCCGCGCTCAATCAGTTTCCTGATAATGAACGGCTTGTAGAGCTCGGCAGCCATGAATTTAGGCAGACCGCACTCATGCATCTGAAGCTCCGGACCAACGACGATAACTGAACGCGCGGAGTAGTCCACACGCTTTCCGAGGAGGTTCTGGCGGAAACGGCCCTGCTTTCCCTTCAAGCTGTCGGAGAGAGACTTGAGAGCCCTGTTGGACTCGCTCTTCACTGCGCTTGACTTCTTGGAGTTGTCGAAGAGTGAATCGACAGCCTCCTGGAGCATACGCTTCTCGTTCCTGAGAATCACCTCAGGCGCCTTGATCTCGATAAGCCTCTTGAGACGGTTGTTCCTGATGATGACCCTTCTGTAGAGGTCATTGAGGTCAGAGGTGGCGAACCTTCCTCCGTCGAGCGGAACGAGAGGCCTGAGATCCGGCGGAATAACCGGAACCACCCTCATTATCATCCATTCAGGACGGTTGATTCCCTTGGACTCCTCGAACCACTTCACCACGCTGAGCCTCTTGAGAATCTCAGCCTTCCTCTGCTGGGAAGTCTCTGTGGCCATGGCTGTCCTGAGGGACTTTGCAAGTTCGTCGATATTGATTTCCTTGAGGAGGTCATAGATACCCTCGGCACCCATCTTGGCAATGAACTTTTCAGGAGCATCGTCAGGAAGGTTGTCATTTTCAGGCATCTTCGCCATCACGTCGAGATACTCGTCCTCAGTGAGGAGGTCAAGCTTTGCAAGTCCGCTGTCTCCCGGCTTGATGACGATGTACTTCTCGTAATAGATCACGGACTCGAGCTTCTTTGCCGGGATTCCGAGCACGGCCGAAATCTTGTTCGGCGCGGACTTGAAATACCAGATGTGAGCTACCGGCACCGTGAGAGTGATGTGTCCCATCCTCTCGCGACGTACCTTCTTCTCAGTGACCTCGACGCCGCATCGGTCGCAGACGATTCCGCGGTACCTGATCCTCTTGTACTTGCCGCAATAGCACTCGTAGTCCTTGGTAGGACCGAAGATCTTTTCGCAGAAAAGACCGTCGCGCTCCGGCTTGTAGGTCCTGTAGTTCACCGTCTCCGGCTTGAGGACCTCTCCGTGGGACCTGTCGATGATGTCCTCCGGAGATGCAAGAGAGATGCTGATCCGCTGGAAATTGCTTCTGACCTTATTATCTTTATTGTTCAAAGTAGGCATAGTATAACAAATAAATGTCTTACTGATTAATCAAGTGTCACTTTAAGACCCAGGCCTCTGAGCTCGTGGAGAATCACGTTCAATGCCTCAGGTATGCCAGGAGCAGGCATAGGCTCGCCCTTGACAATGGCCTCGTACGTCTTGGACCTTCCGGAAACGTCATCTGACTTGACAGTGAGGATTTCCTGGAGAATGTTGGCGGCACCGAAGGCCTCGAGGGCCCAGACCTCCATCTCTCCGAAACGCTGTCCTCCGAACTGAGCCTTACCTCCGAGAGGCTGCTGTGTGATGAGCGAGTAAGGACCGATGGACCTGGCGTGCATCTTGTCATCGACCATGTGGCCGAGCTTGATCATATAGATGACACCGACTGTCGCATACTGGTCAAACCAGTCACCTGTACCACCATCCCTGAGATGAGTCCTGCCGAACTTCGGGAGACCTGCCTTGTCAGTATACTCGCAGAGTTCGTCAAGGCTTGCACCGTCGAAAATCGGAGTGCTGAACTTCACGCCGAGCTGCTTGCCTGCCCATCCGAGAACTGTCTCGTAAATCTGTCCGAGGTTCATTCGGGAAGGCACACCGAGAGGGTTGAGGACAATGTCCACAGGAGTTCCGTCCTCGAGGAACGGCATATCCTCCTCCCTGACAATCTTGGCCACGATACCCTTGTTTCCGTGGCGTCCGGCCATCTTGTCACCGACAGTGATCTTCCTCTTCTTGGCGATATATACCTTGGCGAGCTGCATCACACCGTTGGCGAGATCATCTCCGATCTTCACTTTGTCAACCGCCCTCTTGTTGGCTGCGGCAGCCTCCTTGTAGGCGATGCAATAGTTGTTGATGAGATCCCTGATCATCTCATTGGCGTGGGCATCATCGGTCCAGCCATTTGAATTGACATTGCTGTAGTCAATGGTCTTGAGCTGAGCGGCGGTGATCTCCTTTCCTTCAGGAATAAGCTCAACACCGTAGAGGTCGAAGATTCCGGAGCTCTTCCTGCCCTCGGCGAGAGCGGCAAGCTTGTCGAAGAACTTGGCATACAATGCCTCGGCCTTCCTGTCGAAATCCTCCTGAATGCTGTCGAGCTTGGCCTTCTGCTCGGCCCTTGCGCCCTTGCGGTTGCCTTCCTTGGCCACCTTGGCGTAGAGGGCGGTCTTGATCACGGTACCGCTGAGGGAAGGATTTGCCTTGAGGGATGCATCCTTGACGTCTCCGGCCTTGTCACCGAAAATCGCCCTGAGGAGTTTCTCCTCCGGTGAAGGATCGCTCTCTCCCTTAGGCGTGATCTTACCTACCATTATGTCGCCCGGCTCGATATGGGCGCCCACCATCACGATACCATCATCATCAAGGAACCTTGTGGCATCCTCGCTGACATTAGGGATGTCGGATGTAAGCTCCTCCATTCCGCGCTTGGTCTCGCGGACCTCGGTCACGAACTCATCGACGTGTACGGAAGTGAGGATGTCCCAGCGCACCATCTTCTCTGAAAGCACGATGGCGTCCTCATAGTTGTATCCCTTCCAAGGCATGAAGGCTACCATCAGGTTCCTTCCGAGGGCGAGCTCGCCGTTCTGGGTTGCATAGCCTTCAGTCATCACCTGACCCTTCTCCACGATGTCTCCCTTGCGCACAATAGGCTTGAGGCAGATTGTCGTGCTCTGGTTTGTCCTCCTGTAGATAGGAAGGTGGTATACCGTAACGTCAGGAGCGAAGCTTACGAATTTCTCGTCGGCGCTCCTGTCATATTTAACGTGAATCTCGTTGGCGTCCACATAGACGACCTCTCCGCGGCGGTCAGCCATCACCTGAGTCCTTGAGTCGATGCAGACTCTCTCCTCAAGTCCGGTTCCCACAATCGGAGACTCCGGCCTGAGAAGCGGAACGGCCTGACGCATCATGTTCGCACCCATGAGTGCACGGTGTGCATCATCGTGCTCGAGGAATGGAATGAGGGATGCAGCCACAGAAGCCATCTGGTTCGGAGCCACGTCCATGTAATCCACTTCCTCCTTGGTCACAACCGGGAAGTCCGCCTCGAGACGGCACTGGATTCTGTCATCCTCGATCACACCGTCATCGGACATCTTGACATTGGCGAGAGAAACGAGCTTGTCCTCTTCCTCCTCGGCGCTCATGAATTTCCATCCCTCGTCGCTGAGGTCAACCTTTCCGTTGTTCACCTTGCGGTATGGAGTCTCGATGAATCCGAGATCGTCAATCTTGGCATAGACGCAGAGAGAAGAAATAAGTCCGATGTTCGGTCCCTCAGGAGACTCGATAGGACAAAGCCTTCCGTAATGCGTATAGTGCACGTCCCTGACCTCGAATCCGGCCCTGTCCCTGGAGAGACCTCCCGGACCGAGGGCTGAAAGACGCCTCTTGTGGGTGACCTCGGCAAGAGGGTTGGTCTGGTCCATGAACTGTGAAAGCTGGCTGGTTCCGAAGAATGAGTTGATGACGGACGAGAGTGTCTTGGAGTTGATGAGGTCAACCGGATTGAACTGCTCGCTGTCCCTCACGTTCATCTTCTCGCGGATAGTCCTGGCCATCCTGGAGAGACCTACGCTGAACTGGTTGGCGAGCTGCTCGCCCACAGTCCTTACCCTTCGGTTGCTCAGATGGTCGATGTCATCCACTGAAGCCTTGGAATTGATCAGCTGGATGAGATACTTGATGATCTCGATGATGTCGGTATTGGTCAGAACACGGAGAGCCGGGTCGATTGTGAGACTCAGCTTCTTGTTGAGACGGTATCTGCCGACGATACCGAGGTCGTATCTCTTTTCGGAGAAGAAGAGCTTGTCGATGACATCCCTCGCAGTAGCCTCATCAGGCGGTTCCGAGTTGCGGAGCTGCTTGTAGATGTAGAAGACCGCTTCCTTTTCCGTATTTGTCGGATCCTTCTGCAGAGTGTTGTAGATGATTGCATACTCGTTGTCGCTTGCCTCATCCTTCTGGAGGAGGACAGTCTTCACCTCAGCATCTGCAAGTTTCTGTATGGTATCCTCGTCGATGACCTCGCCGCGTTCTACGACAGGCGTGGTACGCTCGATAGGAATTACCTCTCCCGTATCCTCGTCCACGAAATCCTCGTTCCAAGTCTTGAGTACCTTGGCTGCGAGCTTGCGTCCTTCGTTGGCTTTGAGGTTCTCTGGAGTCGCCTCGATCTCCTCGGCAAGGCCGAAGATGTCGATGATGTCCTTGTCTGCATTGAAGCCGATGGCCCTCAGCAATGTGGTCACAGGGAGCTTCTTCTTCCTGTCGATGTATGCGTACATCACATTGTTGATATCGGTGGCGAACTCAATCCAGGAACCCTTGAACGGGATGATTCTGGCGGAGTAAAGTTTGGTTCCGTTGGCGTGAAGAGTCTGGTCGAAGAATACGCCCGGAGACCTGTGAAGCTGGGAAACGATGATACGTTCCGAGCCGTTGATCACGAAAGTACCGGCAGGTGTCATATACGGGATATTGCCGAGATATACGTCCTGTACTCTCGTGTCAAAATCCTCGTGTTCCGGATCACTGCAAGAAAGGCGGAGTTTTGCCTTCAGAGGGACATTGTATGTGAGCCCCCTTTCAAGACATTCTTCAATCGAATACTGAGGAGGATCGATGAAATAATCGATGAACTCAAGCATATAGTTGTTCCTCGTATCCTCGATTGGGAATATTTCCTGGAATACCTGATACAACCCTTCGTTCTTTCTGTTCTCCGGGGTCGTATCGAGCTGGAAGAAGTCTCTGAACGACTTCAACTGCACCTCGAGGAGATCCGGATAATCCAGGATTTTTGAAGTGGCGAAATTTATTCGTTTGTTGGTAGTCTTATTTGACATATTCTGCCTTTGAATAGAGAAAAACTTAAATACGACAAAAAGGTTTAGAGCCGTCAGATGGCTCTAAACCTGATTTCGTTCCCTTCAAGGGGAGAAGCGAAGTTATTTAACCTCAACCTCTGCACCAGCCTCTTCAAGAGTAGACTTGATCTGCTCTGCTTCAGCCTTGGATACTTTCTCTTTCAAAGTTGCATCTGGAGCCTTGTCAACGAGATCCTTTGCCTCCTTAAGTCCGAGACCGAGGAGATCCTTCACAGCCTTGATGACACCGAGCTTTGCAGCGCCGGCTGACTTGAGGATTACATCGAACTCTGTCTGCTCAGCAGGAGCTGCCTCAGCGGCTGCTGCAGGGCCTGCTACAGCTACAGCTGCAGCTGCTGGCTCGATACCGTACTCTTCCTTGAGAACTTTAGCAAGTTCCTGAACGTCTTTTACAGAAAGGTTAACCAACTCTTCTGCAAGTGCTTTTACATCTGCCATAATAAATGATATTGATTAAATTGTTTATATTATTTCTCTTCTTTCTCGGAAAGTGTCTTGACGAGGCCAGCAATGGTACCGCCAGCTGACTGGAGGGCGGAGATGACATTGCGTGCAGGGGACTGGAGAAGTCCGATGATATCGCCGATGAGTTCTTCCTTGGATTTGATGGATGCGAGTTCCTCGAGCTTGTCAGCGCCGACGAAAGCGCACTCCTGTACATATGCACCTTTGAGAACCGGCTTCTCGAATCCTTCCTTCTGAAGCTTCTTGATGAGCTTTGCAGGAGCGTTGGCAACCTCTGTGTACATGATTGCGGTGTTGCCTACGAGGGTCGGAACAAGGAGCTTGATTTCCTCATTGCCGAGGGATTCGATAACGTGGTTGAACAAGGTGTTCTTTACTACAGTGAGCTTGATGCCGGCCTCAAAGCAGGCGCGACGGAGCTTTGTAGTCTGCTCGGCATTCAGTCCGGAGATGTCCGTGATGTAGAAGTTAGGGGTCTCCTGAAGCTGTGCTGAGATTGATTCAATTATCTGGGCTTTGATTTCTTTTCTCATAACATTGAATTTTTATAATTCAGCACTGAATGCTTTAACATCGATGGTAACACCAGGGCTCATGGTAGTGCAGATGGATGCACCGAGAAGGTAAGTGCCCTTGAGAGTCTGAGGCTTGAGCTTGATGATTGCGGAGAGGACTGTCTTCGCGTTGTCATAAATCTGCTCAGGTGTGAAGGATGCCTTTCCGATGGCGGTGTGGATGATACCGGTCTTGTCAACCTTGAAATCGATCTTACCTGCCTTGACTTCCTTGACAGCATTGCCTACAGCCATGGTAACGGTACCGGTCTTAGGGTTCGGCATGAGACCTCTAGGTCCGAGAATACGTCCGATGGCACCGATCTTGGCCATTACAGAAGGAGTACAGATGATGACGTCAACGTCTGTCCAGCCTCCCTTGATCTTCTCGATATACTCGTCGAGTCCAACGTAGTCTGCGCCTGCCTCCTTTGCCTCGGCCTCCTTGTCAGGAGTACAGAGTACAAGGACTCTGGTAACCTTTCCGGTTCCGTGAGGGAGAGAAACGACTCCGCGGATCATCTGGTTGGCCTTGCGCGGGTCAACTCCGAGGTTGACTGCAAGCTCAACGGAAGAATCGAACTTTGTATAGGTAATATCCTTGAGGATACCGCACGCTTCAGCGAGTGCGTACTGCTTCTTCGGGTCATACTTGGCCACAGCAGCCTTCATGTTTTTTGAAAGTTTACTCATCTCGCAGAAAATTATTTAACATCCTCCGGGAATGCACCGGTCACCTGGATACCCATACTTCTTGCTGTACCTGCAACCATAGACATCGCAGACTTGAGGGTGAATGCGTTCATATCCTGAATTTTTCCCTCTGCGATTGTCCTCACCTGATCCCAGGTGATGGTAGCCACCTTGTTTCTGTTAGGCTCGCCTGAACCCTTCTGAATCTTGGCTGCCTCCTTGAGGGAAACAGCTACCGGCGGCTGCTTTACAACGAATGAAAAAGACTTGTCTGAATAAACAGTGATCACCACTGGAAGGACCTTGCCTGCAGATGCCTGTGTCGCAGCATTGAACTGCTTGCAGAAGTCCATGATATTCAGGCCTTTGGAACCGAGAGCCGGTCCAACGGGAGGCGCAGGATTCGCTGCTCCGCCTTTGATCTGGAGCTTGATGAATCCGGTTACTTCTTTTGCCATAATTTATTCCTTAGTTACTTGATTAAAGCTGAGCTCGAGCAGGGTCTTCCTGCCGAAGATCATAACTATAACTTTGATTTTGCTTCTGTCAACTGCAATCTCATCGACTGTTCCGTCGAAGCCGTTGAATGGACCGTCGGTAATCTTGACTGAGTCTCCGACCTGATAATCGACCTCAGTGGCGGCCTCATTCTCTACCTGTTCATCCTGTTTTCCGAGAAGCCTCTGAACCTCCTCGTCGCGAAGCGGAACAGCTTTCATCTCCGTGCCCTTCTTGTCAGCATCGCTGCCGGACGCCCTTTCGGTAAGGAAGCCGGCAAGACCTGGTATGACATGGCTGCGGATAAGATATTCAGAGTCCTTGCCAAGTTCAGCCTCAATAAACACATAGCCCGGGAAAAGAATCTTCTCAGATGCGACCCTTTTTCCGTTCTTGACTGTGAATTTCTTCTCTACGGGAACGAGGACCTGAGAAATTTCCTTCTGCAGATCAACGTCTCTTTCGATTTCTTTATCAAGGTATTCTTTGACTTTCTTCTCTTTGCTTCCTGCGGTCCTGAGGACGTACCATTTCTTCTCGCCCATAGTGATGAATCAAATTACAACGTGTAGATTACTGTCATCAGATTCTGGAAAACGTAGTCAATCAAGAAAAGCGCAGCCGCAATGATGACTGTAGCCAGCATCACGAGCAATGCAGAACTCTGCAGCTTTGCCCATGTCGGCCAGGTCACCTTCTTGGTGAGCTCCTCGAAAGACCCTTTCACATAGTTAATGAACTTTCTCATCTTTTCTTTTAATGGACGCTGCTTATTGGAAGCTGCAGCAGAGTCTGTTAAACATTATCAAATCGTAACCTTTGATATCAGCAGGGGCAGAGAGATTCGAACTCCCATCAATGGTTTTGGAGACCACTATACTAACCCTTATACTATGCCCCTGTATAAGAGAGTGTCTGTGTCTCAAGACACTCTCAACTTATCGATTGTCAGATTATTCGATAATCTTGCCAACCTGGCCGGCGCCGACTGTACGTCCACCCTCGCGGATAGCGAAACGAAGACCCTCGTTAAGCGCTACTGGAGTGATGAGATGTACCTTGATCTCTACGTGATCGCCTGGCATAACCATCTCGGTTCCCTCTGGAAGAGTGATCTCACCGGTAACATCAAGTGTACGGATGAAGAACTGAGGACGGTAGTGGTTGTGGAATGGAGTGTGACGTCCACCTTCCTCTTTCTTGAGGACGTAGATCTGAGCGGAGAAGTCAGTGTGAGGAGTGATTGAGCCTGGCTTGGCAACAACCTCGCCCCTCTTGACATCCTTCTTGTCGATACCACGGAGGAGGAGACCTACGTTGTCACCAGCCTCACCCTGATCGAGGAGCTTGCGGAACATCTCGACACCGGTAACGGTAGTTGACCTAGGAGCGTCACCGAAACCTACGAGCTCTACAGGATCGTTAACGTGGATAGTACCAGTCTCGATACGGCCGGTAACAACGGTACCGCGGCCGGTGATTGAGAAGATGTCCTCGATAGGCATGAGGAATGGCTTCTCGTTCTCGCGAACTGGAATCGGAATGTATGAGTCAACAGCATTCATAAGGTCCATAACCTTGTCTTCCCACTCTTTCTCTCCGTTGAGTGCACCGAGAGCAGAGCCGCGGATGATAGGGCAATCCTCATCGAAATCATAGAATCCGAGAAGGTCGCGAACCTCCATCTCAACGAGGTCAAGCATCTCAGGATCGTCAACGAGGTCAACCTTGTTAAGGAAAACGACGATCTTAGGAACGTTAACCTGCTTTGCAAGGAGGATGTGCTCACGGGTCTGAGGCATAGGACCGTCAGTAGCAGCACAAACGAGGATAGCACCATCCATCTGGGCAGCACCGGTAACCATGTTCTTCACGTAGTCAGCGTGGCCTGGGCAGTCAACGTGCGCATAGTGACGTGTCTCGGTCTCGTACTCGATGTGTGAAGAGTTGATGGTGATACCACGCTCCTTCTCCTCAGGAGCATTGTCGATCTGGTCGAAAGACTTGATCTCCTCGCTACCGAAACCTCTCTCGTGGAGTACCTTTGAGATGGCTGCGGTCAGAGTAGTCTTACCGTGGTCAACGTGGCCGATAGTACCGATGTTGACATGCGGTTTGGTTCTTACAAATGTTTCTTTTGCCATAATATTATGTTTTTAATATGTTATTGCTGTATAAACACATTTAGAGCCGGTGATGGGATTTGAACTCATGACCTCATCCTTACCAAGGATGCGCTCTACCCCTGAGCTACACCGGCGACCTGTTGATGGAGCGGAAAACGAGGTTCGAACTCGCGACCCTCAGCTTGGAAGGCTGATGCTCTACCAACTGAGCTACTTCCGCGATTATGGTGGGAGAAGATGGATTCGAACCACCGAAGGCATAAGCCAGCAGATTTACAGTCTGCCCCATTTGGCCACTCTGGTATTCTCCCGTTGTAGGCTGCACTCCTTGCGGAGACGCACCTTAAAATTTCTTACAAAGAACTTCTGAGCCGATGGAGGGAGTCGAACCCACGACCCCGAGATTACAAATCACGTGCTCTGGCCAACTGAGCTACATCGGCAGCTGTTGCCCTACGTTTCCGAAGGGATTGCAAAGATAGGCATTAATTCTGATTCTCCAAAATTTTTTGACTTTTTTCTGCAAAATTCAACATTTCCCTCATTTTCGCACTTATTCCGGCCGCGTCAAGACCACATTCCGAACGCTGGGAAGACTGCTTGTCCTGCCTGATGTATTCGTCCGGTATGCCGAGGCCGCGAAGATTGACCTTATGCCCGGACGAGGCCATATACTCGGCCACCGCTCCGAAAAGTCCGCCGGCCAGGGAACCATCCTCGACCGTGAGGACATTGCCCGTCGCCGCAGCCTCCTCAAGAATTGACCTGTCAATCGGCTTTATATACCTTATATCATAGACAGAAGGGCTGACACCGCTTTCCTTCTCTATCATTGCCGCCGCCTCGAGCGCCGGCGAAGCCATAGGGCCAGCGGTTATCACGGCGAATCTTCCGTCCCCTTCACGGAGGCATTCTCCCCTGCCGGGCTCCAGGACGGAATACTCCGCATTCCTCCAGTCCACCCCCTCGCCGCAACCTCTCGGATAGCGTATGATGAACGGGCCGCCTTCGTATCGGGACGCAGTGTACATCAGGCACTTGAGTTCTGTCTCATTGCGCGGGGCCGACACGACGGCATTCGGGACCGGCCTGTAAGCCGCCATGTCCAGGCAGCCGTGATGGGTGGCCCCGTCCTCCCCTACCAGTCCGGCCCTGTCGAAGCAGAGCACGACCGGAAGATTCTGCATCGCCACATCGTGTATGATCTGGTCATATGCCCTCTGGGAGAATGAAGAATAGATGTTGCAGAACGGCTTCATGCCACCTGCGGCAAGTCCCGCGGAGAAAGTCACGGCGTGCTCTTCCTCGATGCCGACATCGAAGAAACGCTCCGGAATCTCCCTCGCCAGAATGTTCATTCCGCAGCCTGTGGACATCGCAGGGGTAATGCCGACAATGCGCTCATCCTTCCGGGCAAGGTCCAGGAGCACCTCCCCGAACACGTCCTGATATCTGTCGGCCTTGCGGTCCCCGGCAATCCTCTCGCCCGTGACAGGGTTGAACCTGCCCGGCGCATGCCAGACCACAGGATCATTCTCGGCAGGAGCATAGCCCTTGCCCTTTTTCGTGATGGTGTGCAGGATTCTCGGCCCCTTGATGTCCCTGAGCCTGCGCAGGGCGTCGAGAACCGAATCGATGTCATTTCCGTCAATAGGTCCGAAGTATCTGAAACCGAGGGACTCGAAGAAGGCTCCGTGATAGCCGTTCAGAATGGAGGACTTTGTGCCGCGGACCATTTTCTGCATCTTTTCCCTGAAACGGCCCTCCCCGATGCTGTTCCATATCTTGTCCTTGAGACGCAGATATCTCGGGTCGGTGGTCAGCTTCAGAAGATGATTGTGTATGCCGCCTATATTCTTGTCAATGGAGATATTGTTGTCATTCAATATGATGAGAATGTCACTGCGGCTCGCTCCGGCATTGTTGAGTCCCTCCAGGGCAAGGCCTCCGGTCAGAGCACCGTCCCCTATCACGGCAATGGACTTGTCATTGCGGCCCTGGAGCCTGGCAGCATAGGAATAACCGAGGGCGGCCGAAATGGATGTGGAAGAATGACCTGCGCCGAAAGCGTCATACCTGCTCTCGGATATCTTCGGGAAGCCGCTCAGCCCGTCCCTCATCCTGTTGTTGCGGAATGCCTCCCTCCTGCCGGTCAATATCTTGTGGGCATAGGCCTGATGCCCCACGTCAAAGACAATCTTGTCCTCGGGGGTATTGAAAACGTAATGAAGCCCGACAATCAGCTCCACGGCGCCCAGGCTTGAACCGAGATGTCCGGGATTGTTCGAGCAGCATTCTATTATATACCGGCGGATCTCCTCGCAAAGTCCCGCCAGCTGTTCCGGCTCAAGAAGCCGGAGGTCTTCAGGTGTATTGATCTTCTCCAGCATAATCAGATTGAAACGTACTGGCCTCTGTCTGCCAAATGTACAAATATACAAAACCAAATCCAAAATCTTGCGATTTTGTCATTATTTCAATAAATTGCAGGGATTTTGCGTGACAATCAAAACTAACAGCAATATGACAAAGGCTCAAAGATTAATGAATGACAGCGCGATAGCCCGCTGGTCAGTGCTCGTCCTGATAGCACTGATGATGTTCTTCGGCTATATGTTCGTGGACGTCATGTCCCCGCTCAAGACAATGATTGAATCCACAAGAGGCTGGAACTCATCCGTTTTCGGCACCTACGCGGCATCCGAATACTTCCTCAATGTATTCTGCTTCTTCCTCATCTTCGCAGGCATCATCCTCGACAAGATGGGCGTGAGATTCACCGGCCTCCTCTCCGCATCCCTGATGGTGGGCGGAGCCGCCATAAAGTATATCGGCATCAGCGACGCATTCCAGACCTCGGCTCTCTGCGGCTGGCTTGACAGCTGGTGGGTGGCCCTTCCTGGAAGCGCAAAGATGGCCTGCCTCGGATTCATGATCTTCGGCTGCGGCTGCGAAATGGCCGGGACAACCGTGTCCAAGGCAATCGCGAAATGGTTCAAGGGCAAGGAAATGGCTCTCGCAATGGGCCTCGAGATGGCAATCGCCAGACTCGGCGTATTCGCAGTAATGTGGATCTCACCTATGATCGCAGGCAAGTTCGACGGCTCCGTTGTGGCCCCTGTAGGCTTCTGCACTGCCCTCCTCGTGGTAGGTCTCCTCTTCTTCCTCATCTTCACATTCATGGACAGGAAGTTCGACTCCCAGCTCATGGAGGCCGGCCTGATGACAACGGAGAAATCCCCGGAGGACGAGTTCCACCTCAGCGACCTCGGCAAGATTTTCTCCAGCAAGATGTTCTGGATTGTGGCCCTGCTCTGCGTGCTCTACTACAGCGCCATCTTCCCGTTCCAGAGATATGCTCCGAACTATCTTGAGGTTACCCTCAATGTGGATGCCGAGACAGCTTCAAGACTCTTCAGCTGCTTCCCTATTCTCGCAATGGCCCTCACTCCTTTCCTCGGAGCCTTCCTGGACTTCAAGGGCAAAGGTGCCTCAATGCTCATGCTCGGAGCCATCATAATGATTGTGTGCCACCTGAGTTTCGCATTCATTCTCCCGGCATTCCCGAGCAAGGCCCTCGCACTCATCCTCATCGTGACATTGGGAGTATCCTTCTCTCTCGTGCCTGCCGCTCTCTGGCCATCAGTGCCGAAGATCATTGACGAGAAGATTCTCGGCTCGGCCTACTGCCTCATCTTCTGGGTACAGAACATCGGTCTCTGCCTCGTGCCTCTCCTTATCGGAATGGTTCTCGAAGGCACGGGAGGATACACTGCGCCTATGATCATCTTCTCTTCATTCGGCGTTCTCGCATTCATCCTCACCTTCCTCCTCAAAATAGAGGACAAGAGGAAGGGTTACAAACTCGAGGAACCTAACGTTGCAAAGAAAGATGAATAAACGGAAAACGGCGGCATCGGTATCGTGCTGGGCGGCCCTGGCCTGCCTTGTCGTGCCGATGTTCGCATCGTATTTCTTCGATGACATGTTCTCATCCCTCTCCCAGCTGTTCCGCAACCCGGAGCTCCTGGAACTGGGATGGGATTCTGCCGATTACGGCTTCTATGCGGGCGGATATTCATTCCTCTGCGTGTGGGGAGGCCTCATTGTCTGCGGAATGCTGCTGGACAAGTGGGGAGTGAGAGTGACAGGCTCCATCTTCGTGGGAATGATGACGGCCGGGGCTGCCCTCGTCACCTTCGCGATCACCTCCGGAATGGCTCCGAAAACCTCATTGACAGTGGCCTATGCGGGCTGCATGCTCTTCGGGCTGGGCAGCGAGATTGCCGGAGTCGGCGTGACCAGGTCCATAGCCAAATGGTTCAAGGGCCGGAACATGGCATTCGCAATGGGTCTCCAGCTGGCCATAGCGCGTCTGGGAACAGCCTTGGCCCTGATTCTTTCGCCGATGCTGGTGAATGCCAAGGCCGAAGGGGAAATCTACACCCTTCTCGAGACAGCCAAGCCTGCATTCTTCGGACTGGCATTGCTCCTCCTCGGCACCGTTCTCTGGGCCGTGTTCGTAATGATGGACGCAAGATTCGACGCACAGAACGGCCTCACGGACAGGAAGGAGAGGAAAGAGGAGGACGAATTCAAATTCTCCGACATATTCAAGGTACTGTCCAACAAGCACTTCATAATGTCGGCCCTGCTCTGCGTATTCTTCTACTGCAGCATCATATCGTTCAAGAAGTTCGCCACGTCAATATTGATTCCGAGATTTGACCTCCCTGCCGAAAGCGCCAGCCTGATGGTGTCCCTGATACCGTTCTCCACGGTAATCTTCGCCCCGCTCTTCGGCTCGCTGGTGGACAAGGTCGGAAAGGGCACGAGATGGATGATTGCCGGGTCGGTTCTCGTTTTCATCGCCCATATCATCATTGCCTTCGCTCCGGAAGGGGTGAGCGGCTTCGGATATGCAGGCATCGCGATTCTCGGCGTGGGATATTCCATCGTTCCGGCAGCCCTGTGGCCTACCGTGTCGAAAATAGTCCCGGAGAAGAATCTCGGAACGGCATATTCCCTCATCTACTGGATTCAGAATATGGGTATGCTGCTGGTGCCGGTTGCCGTGGGCTTCATATTCAGGAACACGGAATCAGGAAAGCTTGCGGCTCTCCATTCAGAGTATGTGTTCCTGGCTCTTTGTGTGCTGGCAATAGCTGTATCCCTGCTCTACGCAAGGTCTTCGGACAGGAATCCGGACCTGGGACTGGACAGGGCTAGCAGGTAAGAATCCTGACGGCATCGTCAATGCTGAGGGCGTCCTCAACCCTGAATCCGCCTGTACGGGTACGGCGCAGGGATGCGAGATGGGCACCGGAGCCCAATGCCTCCCCGAGGTCACGGGCAAGAGCACGGACATAGGTACCCTTTGAACATACGATACGTATATCCGCCTGAGGAAGATGGAGTTGCGAATTGTCAGTGACATTGATCCTGAGATTCCGGCCGTCTTCCTCGGGCGTTTCTTCCGGCTTGGACGGCACTCCCTCAGGCCAGAAGCGCAGGAGCTCCATTTCCCTGATTTCAATCATCTGCTTCGAAAGGAGGTCAGCCACAGAATGGTCAAATCCAGCGGCATCCCCACTTTTCATCTTCTTCCATTCCTTCCTGGCAAGCTCATAGGCCCGGACCCCGTCCACCGACTTGGCGGAGAAAAGAGGAGCGACCTGCTCCTGTATTCCGATGAATGATGGCAGTACCGCCCTGAGAGCATCCTCAGAGACACCGTCGGTCGGGTATCTGGCATCGATTTCTTTCTCAAGGTCGTATGAAGGCGTCGTGGCCCCGAATGCGACCCCGGCCACATATTCCTTCTCGTGGCGCTGGAACTCCTCGGCCTGACGCGTGGCCTTGCCGATGCAGACGAGGAGGACACCCGTGGCAAGAGGGTCCAATGTCCCGGCATGCCCCACCTTGAGGTTCTTCTTGTGGAAATGCCTGCAGGCGCAATACTTCAGCTTCCTGATGACATCGGCGGAAGTCCATCTGTAAGGCTTGTCCACAGGAACGACAATGCCCTCCGGATAGTCGTCTATACTATCGGAGAGCACTATGTCGAGATGTCTGCTGTCCAGTATCATTGAACAGGAATCTTGTCAATCCTGCGCTGGTGGCGTCCGCCCTCGAACCCGGTTTCAAGCCAGGTCATCGTCATCATCTGAATCATCCTGTAGGAGACAAAGCGGGCTGGCATCACGAGGACATTGGCATTGTTGTGAGCCTTGACGAGACGGGCGATTTCCGTTCCCCAGGCAAGGCCGGCGCGGATTCCGCGGTGCTTGTTCAATGTCATTGCCATGCCGTCACCGGTTCCGCACATTGCGATTCCGCAATCCACCTCACCCTTCTCCACGGCCTCCGCAAGAGGGTGGGCGACATCCGGATAATCCATACTGTCGGCCGTGTCAGTACCGAAGTTGACAACCTCATAGCCCTTCTTCTCGAGATAAGGAATGAGCCTGGTCTTGTAGTCCACGCCTGCGTGGTCGCTGCAGATTCCGATTTTCATATATTTCCTGATCAATTAAGTTATTTTCCGAGACGCTCCGCCGCAAAGGCCATCCTGGCGGCGAACTCCCTGCTTCCGATGAAGGAAAGGATGTCGGCTATCCCGAGTCCGCTCGAGGCACCGGTCAGGGCCAGGCGGATGCAGTTCATCACCTTGCCCATAGGCCAGCCCTGCTCACGAATATAATCCTCAAGCACAGGCTCAATGCTTTCCTTGGTGAAGGCGCGGCCCGATGCGCAGACGTGCTCCTGAGCCCGGAATGCAGGAGTGAAGTTCTCCTCTTTCCAGAACTTGTCCACATCCTTGGCCAGGAAAGGGGCGGTCAGACTGTCGTCGAATACCTTCACTCTCGGGTCTGCAGCCCTGCGAGGGTCCACAGGCTTCTGGATTTCCGGCCCACCGGCCTTGACTCCGAAAGCCGCATAGTCTGCAGGCGAAAGGAAGAGGCAGGCTGCAATCTCCCAGATATCCTTGACGAAGGTGGCCCTCTCCCTTACAAGGGAAACCACCTCCGCAACGTATTCACGCGTAACGATATGATTCTTGAAGTCAATGCCCTTGCCGGCGAACTCCGCCCCTGCAGTCAATGCGCAGGCCGGACAGCCCACGACATTGAAGCCGTGCGACTCAAGCATCGGGATGAACATCCCTGTCACCTCCTCATCGGACTTGGTGCGGAGATATTCCTTGTTGTACCATCTGGCCTTGTCAGGATTGAATCTTGCTCCGGATTTGATGACACGGTCGAGCGAGAATGCCCCGATGAGTTCGTCCATGGTGAAAAGTTCCCTGTCGTCGCCCGGATTCCAGCCGAGCATGGCGAGCATATTGACGAAGGCCTCAGGGAAATATCCGTCCTCACGGTAGCCTCTGGACTCCTCGCCGGCAGCATTGACCCACTTCAGCGGGAAAACCGGGAAGCCGAGACGGTCACCGTCACGCTTGCTGAGCTTGCCCTTTCCGTCCGGCTTGAGAAGGAGGGAGAGATGTGCAAAGCGCGGCATTGTATCCTCCCAGCCGAAAGCCTTGTAGAGCATATAGTGGAGCGGCAGTGAAGGCAGCCACTCCTCTCCCCTGATGACCTCGCTGATTTCCATTAGATGGTCGTCCACAATATTGGCAAGGTGGTATGTAGGCAATTCGTCTGCCCTCTTCCAGAGCACCTTGTCGTCAAGGGTGTCGGTATTCACCTCAATGTGTCCGCGGATCAGGTCGTCCATCTTCACGACGACATTCTCCGGCATCCTGAACCTTATGGTCCATGTGTCGGTCGTCTCGAGAAGATTCCTGACCTCATCCTCAGGCAGGGTGAGGGAATTGCGGAGCTCCATCCTCGTCTTCTGGTTGTAGATGAAGGTGCCGCCTGCGGACTCCGCCGCAGTCCTCTTCGCCTCAAGTTCCTCCGCCGTGTCGAAAGCATAGTAGGCATAGCCGTTGGCAATGAGCTGGTCAGCATAGCTGCGGTAGATGCCCTTGCGCTGGGACTGCCTGTATGGGGCGTGAGGATGCTTCTCCGAGGCCACCTCGACGACATTGCCGTCGGCGTCAACCCCCTCGTCAGGATGGATACCGCACCAGTTAAGGGCCTCGATTATGTATCTTTCGGCGCCAGGCACGAACCTGTGGGAGTCGGTATCCTCAATGCGGATGATGAAGTCACCACCGTTCTGCTTGGCATACAGATAGTTATAGAGAGCCGTCCTGACTCCTCCCATATGGAGAGGGCCTGTAGGCGACGGCGCAAATCTTACTCTTGTTCTTCTTTCCATAATGATATGTCTGTTTCAGCGCGGCAAAATTACTACGTTTCATTCTATTACGCAAGAATTCCGCCTGGCAAGAACATTACTCAGCCTGCTTGCTGTGCTTCATTGACCTCCGGATGGCCGCCTTGTTGGTCAGATCGCTGATTTCCTGCGAGCTGCTGACAACGAGAGCAGGCTTCTCGGCATAACTGAAATGAGGCACGTTCTCGGTAGTATTGTAGCTTATCTTATTGACATATGTCTCCTCCCGGAGCTGGATTTCGCCGCCGGCTTCCTGCTCCCTTCCCCTGTAGGTGAAATCCCTGTCGATGATAATCAGCTTGCTCAGATCGTCCCCAGTGAGCTCGGTAAGAGTCTTCTTGAATCCCGTGGCTATGACAGTGATGCTGATTGTATCGTCCGCATTCGGGTCGTCGAACCATATCAGCCCCCTCTTGGACTTGTCCACCAGTCCCGTCCTCTCGGTAATGAGGTCGGTGATGGCGCCGAACTGCTGCATCTTGAGGCCGTTCTCATTGTTGGCGGCGGTGACATTGATAAGAAGATTCTTGGCTGTGGAGAGGTCAAAGTCATTCAGAAGAGGAGACTCAAGAGCCTGTGTCACAGCCTTTTCGATACGATCCTTCCCGCTTCCCCAGCCGCAGCCCATCAGGGCCATTCCGCTGTTCTTCATCATTGTCACGACATCCTGGAAATCCACATTGATGTAGCCCGGCTTGTTGATGATGTCGATGATGCCCCTTACTGCGGTGGCAAGCACCTCGTCGGCCTTCGGGAAGGCATTCTGGACGAGTTCGTCGCCGAAGTAGTCGTAGAGCTTCTCATTGTTGATGATGAGGAGGCTGTCCACATTCCTCTCGAGCTCGTGAATGCCGTCAGCAGCCTTGGACAATGCCAGACGGCCCTCGTTGCGGAAAGGCAGGGTCACCACCGCCACCGTAAGAATGCCGTTTTCCTTGGCTAGCCTGGCGATTACAGGAGAGGCTCCGGTACCCGTGCCGCCGCCAAGTCCGGCAGTGATGAAAAGCATCCTCGTACCGCCCTCGGTAATCCTGGCCAGAATTTCATCCTGGCAGTCGATGGCGGCTTTCCTGGCAAGATCCGGGTCGGTTCCGGCACCGAGCCCGTTTCCGAGCTGGAGCTTGACGGGGACGTCGCTCTTGAGCAAAGCCTGGGAGTCCGTGTTGCAAACCACGAATCCGCAGCCCTGTATATTCTGCCTGTACATGTAGGTCACGGCATTGCATCCTCCGCCACCGACGCCGATGACCTTTATCATTGTCTTCTGCTGCTCCCAGTCGGTAGGGGTCACAATATTGGTATCGCTGATATAGTCTGTCATAGCCTAACCTTTTTTACACAGTCTCATTATTCATGTCATTGAACATCTTCGCAAATGACCATCGCACCTTGCTCAGAAGGCCGTCTCCGGACTTCTTCTTTTCCCTGTCCCCTGCATCCCCGTCCTTCTTTTCCTCATCGTGCTTCTCTTCCTCTTTCTCCTCCGCCTCCGGTTCTCCATCTCCTTCATTTCCTGCCGGCACCTCCGCCGCCTCTTCTGCCGCGACAGTATCCGCTGCCGGCTCCTCAACCTCCTCCTTCACCTCTGCCGTTTCCCCGGCATTCTCCTCAGCGGGCAGGGCCAGGCAGCAGTTGAGATTGTCCTCCTTGGCCATGAGAACCATTCCTGCGGTGCACACGGCTTCCGTACTGAGTATGCCCTCGCAGCCTGTGGCCACGAAACCTCCCTTCGGATACCCGGTCCTTACGGTATAGCCGGACATGTCGCGGAGGAAATTGCCTATGTGCAGCATTTCAGCACCGCCTCCCGTGATCACCACGCCCTTGCGGAGATACTCGGAAAGCCCGCTCTCCTGGATGAAATAGAGCATCGCGTCCAGAATTTCCTGCTCCCGTGCAGTGATAATCTGTGAAAGATACCGCACAGGAATCTGGTTGGAGATATTGCTGCTGTCGGTCTCGACCTGGATTATCTTGTCGCCCAGAGTCTGGAGCTTGTCAGGCAGGCAGCCTCCGAAAGCCTTCTTGATATTCTCCGCAAGCCTGTCGGAGATGGTGCATTCGGACCTGATATCCGAAGTCACCACGTCGCCGCCGAAAGGTATGGAGGAATAATGCGCAAGAATTCTGTCAATGTAGATTGCTATGGAGGTGGCACCTGCCCCCAGGTCGATGAGGGCGACTCCGTTCTGCAGTTCCTCGTCGGTCAGGACGGCCCTGGCTGCCGCAATCGGGCTGAAATATGTCCTGACAATGGCTATTCCGAGGTCGTCGAAAACCTTGTAGAGGGAATTCACGCTGCTTCTCTTGCCTATGAAAATCTTGAAATTGCCCGTGAACGACGGGCTGACCATTCCCACGATATCGTTCTCGCTGAGCTGGATGTACTCAGGCGTGGCGAACGACTGGGCCACGGCCCCGTAAATCATCTCATTCTCAGGCTTGTCAAGCTTGCTGTCATCCATCGCCATCTCCTTCAGCATCCTGATCTCGTCCTCGGTGATGCAGTCATCCGCATTGGCCCTCGGGAACTCGCCCGAAGCCATCCTCTGCTGCACATCGCATCTCGGAAGCCCGACCGCAACCTGAAGAATCTTTATCTTCAGTTCGTTCTCCGCCTCCGACACAAGGGATCGGACAACTTTCTCCACTTTGGCAATATTGAGGACAGCGCTGTTCCTCATGCCGGCCGACGGTGCCGTTCTGTAGAACAATATCTGGATATTGTCTCCGAGGACTCTCGCAACGGCCAGAGCCGTCTTGCAGGTCCCGAGGTCAATCACCGCCAGATATCTTTCCGTATCTTCATTGAGTGTATTCATATCATCTCCCTTTTTTCTATTTTCTGCAAACAATCTGTCCTTCGTATGATACGTCCACAGTGGAATAATATCCTTCTTCCTTCCTGTTCCTGACATATCTGTAATAATCCTCGATCCTGCCGAACTTCTCCCTGAAGCCATCAGGACTTCCGATTATGAATTTCTCCCTTCCCTTTCCCGGCACGAGCACCAGCCTGCCCCTGGCATCGACATGAATCTGGGATATCGATTCGTCCCAATTCCTGTTGTTCCCCAGGAAGTCCACCAGGGTCAGAATGCCTCCTACCCAGGCCTTGTCGGCGGCTTTCTCCGGCATTCCCTTGAAACCGGCGCCGATTTCAAGCGGCAGACGTCCGTCGACCACCGGAACCCTCGAGGTATAGTTTCCCGCAGTAGGGAAAATGTAGCCCCCCGCGTCAGCATACCAGCTTCGGGCACCGGATATCAATCTCACGACGGGGCGGCGCTGGGTGATGGACACATTGAGGAACCCGTCCTTGGTAATGTAGGCGTCGGCGCGCAGAACAGGCCCCCCGGAGTTCAGCACCTCTTCAATCCTGATAAGGTCAATCTCCTCCAGACGCCTGCCCGAGCATTCCCCGTATCCTCTTGCAATATATCCCTTCACATCCGCCTCCGTAATGAAAGACTTGTCTGCTCCCGCTTCGAACTCCACCCTGATACCGCGGCACGTAAGCTTATGATATTCACTAACTTCCCTCCTGTCAAGGAAAATCAGGAACGCAATCACGGCTGCCAGGAAGGCCGCCACCAGAGCATATTTCCACAGTCTGTTCATCTACAGTCTGGCCTCAAGCATCTTCGTTATCGGTTCTACAAATCTGTCTATGTTTCCGGCTCCGAATGTAACCAGCACATCGACAGGCTCCCTTTCAAGGTAGTCCATAAGTTCCTCCCTTCTGAGCATCACCTTCTCCGGAGCCGTAACCTTGTCGAAGATAATGCCCGAGTCCACGCCCGGAATCGGTTCCTCCCTCGCCGGATAAATATCCAGGAGAATGAGTTTGTCCACGCCGCTCAAGGCCTCTGCAAAGCCGTCAGCGAAATCGCGTGTCCTGGTATAAAGATGCGGCTGGAAGACCGCCGTGATCTTCCTGCCCGGGAAAATATCCCTCATCGAGCTGATAGCGGTTGCCAGCTCTTTCGGGTGATGAGCGTAATCGTCAATGTACGAGAGACCTGGGGTATTCAGATGGATGTCCAGACGTCTCCTCACTCCCGAGAATGTACCGATTGCCTTCCTTATGGCCTCAGGTTCAATCCCGTAGCTCAGGCAGATGGCTGCTGCGGCAATGCTGTTCTCGACATTGACCCAGCCCGGCACCCCGCATTTCACATCCTTGATCACGCCGCCCGGATAGACCAGGTCGAAGGTGAAGTATCCGAGATTGTCCGGAGCCGCATTTTCGGCATGGAAATCGGCCTCCGGATTATTCAGATGATAGGTAAGCAACTCGGCCCCGGTATCTTCGGATGTCATTCCGATCCCGTATTTGGCTATTACCCGCCCGCTTACCTGGGCAGCAAAATCCCTGAATGCCTGCCGCACGTGGCTGATGTCGCCGTAAATGTCCAGATGGTCGGCATCCATCGCAGTGATGACGGCAACCTCCGGATACAGCTGGAGGAAAGACCTGTCGAACTCGTCCGCCTCAGCCACCACGGCATCGTTGTGGCTCATAAGCAGATTGGTCCCGTAATTCTTGGAAATGCCGCCGAGGAAGGCCGTGCAGCCGACCCCGCTGTCAGTCAGGATATGTGCCGTCAGAGTGCTGGTCGTGGTCTTTCCGTGGGTTCCCGCCACGGCCAGGCAGCGCTTCCCTCCGGTGATCTCGCCCAGAATCCTGGAACGCTTCAGCAGTCTGTAGCCCCCTTCCCTGACCTTCTTCATTTCGCCGAGAGAATCCGGGATTGCCGGAGTATAGATCACCAGTGTGCCCCCGACATCTTCCGGAATGAGGTCCGGCCGGTCTTCGAAATGCACGCTGATGCCCTCCTTCTGCAATTCCGCAGTCAAATCTGACGGGGTCCTGTCGTAGCCGGAAACCTCGTATCCCTTGAATTTGTAATATCTGGCAATGGCGCTCATTCCTATGCCGCCAATGCCGATCAGATAAATATGTGAATAATCAGCCATTCTGATTCCTCCTGTCAACAAGTTCATAAATCTTCTCCGCAATGCGGAAAGCCGCGTCCGGCAGGGCAAGAGCGGAAATATTCTCTTCCATACGGGCAATTGCCGCAGAGTCCGATACAAGTTCCAAAGCCTTGGACATCAATACTTCAGGAGCATCGGCATCCTTGACCAGGGCTGCCGCATCCTTCCTTACCAGAGCCATTGCATTATGGGTCTGATGATCCTCCGCCACATTTGGGGACGGGACGAAAAGGGCCGCCTTGCCTACTGCGCAGAGTTCGGATACCGTGCTTGCCCCCGAGCGGGAAATCACGAGGTCGGACACGGCATAGGCGAGGTCCATCCTGGAAATGAAATCATTCCAGTGAATCTGTCCTGCGAGCTTTCCGCACTTCTCCTCAGCATTGGCCATAAATGCCTCTACCTGAGGCTTGTAGTACTTCCCGCACTGCCATATCAGCTCGACATTCTCTCCGCCGGGACAGCCTCTGTCAATCCATTTCATAACCGACCGGTTCAGCGTGCCGCTGCCCAGACTGCCCCCGACTATCAGGATATGCCTGCGCTCCGGATCAAGTCCGTAGAACTCCATTCCCGCCTTCCGCATTTCCTCAGTGGCAGGCACTATGCCCTTCCTGATGGGATTGCCGGTCATCACGATTCTGTCCGCCGGGAAAAACCTCTCCATACCCTCGTAGGCTACGCAGATGAAGTCAGCCTTCTTTCCGAGAATCTTGTTGGTCAGTCCGGCGAATCCGTTCTGCTCCTGAATCAATGTCGGCACGCCGTGTCTCTGGGCTGACCAGAGCAACGGGGCGCTGGCATAGCCTCCGACCCCGACTGCCACGTCCGGACGGAAGTCCTTTATTATCTTACCGGCCTTGGAAATGCTCCTGACAATCTTGAAAGGAGCCTGCAGGTCGTTCATGATGTTCTTCAGATTGAGCTGGCGCTGGAGTCCCACTACAGGAAGTCCGACAATCCTGTATCCGGCTGCCGGAACTTTCTCCATCTCCATTTTCCCCTCAGCCCCAACGAACAGGATTTCGCTGTCCGGATTGAGCCGCCGCATCTCGTCGGCAATGGACACGGCCGGAAAAATATGTCCGCCCGTACCTCCTCCGCTGATCAAAATTCTCAATGGTCTGTAATTATTCATAACTATTCCTCCCGACTTTCCAAATCATCCAGGTCATTCAATGAGTCGCTGGTCTCGTCTCCCGTACCGAAAGGCGCATTCTTCATCTCGTTCGCCGTCTCCCTCGCAATCTTCTTCTTCGCCATGCGGCTGATTGACAGAATCACTCCGAAAGCTATGCAGAAGCACAGGAACGAACTGTTTCCGTGGCTTATCATCGGCAAGTTCTGCCCCGTCATCGGTATAAGGTCCACATTGACGAGAATGTGCAGCAGGGCCTGGCAGGAAATGAGAGCGACGAGGCCTGCCACTGTGCATCTGGCAAATACGGTGTCGCAGTTCCTGACAATGATCGAGCCTCTGGCCAGAAGCGTGCCATAGAGAATAAGAATCAGCATGCCGCCCAGCAGGCCATACTCCTCTATGATGAAGCTGAACATATAATCCTCGTACATCACCGACACTATGTATCTCTGTGTGCTCTTTCCGGGGCCTTTTCCCAGAAGGCCGCCGGTACTTACGGCCACCTTGGCGCTGGTCACCTGCTTCGAGCTGTCCAGAATTCTCTGGAAGGCCAGGGTTCCAGGCTCATGCTTGTGCAGTTCCTTAACCGGGTCTCCGTGAAAATCGCTGACACGGGAAATCGCAGTCGTCACCCTGGTCAGGAATTTCCATCCGGTGATCTTCTGCATGCCGAAAACCAGGCCGAGCGCAATGACTCCAGCCAGGATCAGATGGAAGATGTACTTGAATTTCATTTTCCCGACAATGACGGTGAATCCCATCACCAGCCCGAGGAAGATGGCGCTGGAGTTGCTGCCCGCCAGTTCAAGAAGGAAGACGATGACCATCGGGGCACCGACGTAGAACATTACCTTGCCCTCCTCGGTTGACAGAAAGCGCAGCCATCCGAAAGCCGCGAGCTTGTCGGCAAGCTGGGTTTCCTTCTGTTTCAATGTCTGAAGCGCCCAGGCCAGATACATCACCATCGCGACCTTCACCACCTCGTAAACCATCACGGGTACGCCGAACATGATGATCGTTCGCCAGGTACCGGAGCCCGGCTGTGTCTCCACAGGCGTCAGGAACGGAATCCCCTGGAAATGCGAATCCAGCAGGATGAGCAGCAGCGCAGAGCCGATGAATCCGAGCCGGGACAGGAATTTCAGAATTCCGACCCTGCCGAACTTGCATATCAGCCAGATCAGGACAAGGCCTCCGAACGAGATGTAAACCTGCTGGATGGCATAGTCGAATCTCGAGGCGGAATTCAGTTTGGCGAGAAGCGAGGTTGAAGAGGCCATTCCGACAATGGAGAACATGATGATGGCGAAGACGATGATCCAGATGATCCTGTCGCCTTCAAGCCAGTCTATCAGATTGTCGAATCCGAAAGCCTTTTTCCTTGTTCCTGCCATCGCCTCCCCCATTCATTTACAGTTTCCTCACGGCAGCCTTGAACTGCTCTCCCCTGTCCTCATAGCAGGTGAAGAGGTCAAAGCTTGCGCAGCATGGACTCAGAAGGACAACGTCTCCGTCCTCCGCGAATGCGGCCGATGTCCTCACTGCTTCCTCAGCCGACATCGTATCCTTGATGTTTTCCCTGCCCACGATGGACTCGAAGGCCTCGTGAATCTTGCGGTTGTCAACGCCGAGGCATACGATCGCCTTTACCTTCTCGCTGACAAGAGATTCCAGAACCTTGTAGTCATTGCCCTTGTCAGTGCCTCCGACAATCCATACCACAGGACGGGTCTGGCATTCGAGTGCGTACCAGGCTGCATCCACGTTGGTGGCCTTGGAATCATTGATATACAGCACTCCCCCGACACTCATGACCGGCTCCAGCCTATGCTCGATCGGCTTGAATGTCTCGAGAGACTCCCGGATCACCTCATTGTCGATGCCGGTCGCCTTGGCAGCAAGTGCGGCTGCCATGGAGTTGTACACATTGTGAATGCCTCCCAGGGAGAGCTCCTTAAGGTAAATGTCGCATTCCTCATCCTCATACTTTATCACGATGCGTCCATCCTCAAGGTAGGCACCCTGCTCGACCTTGTCCTTCTGGGTGAAAGGCAGTTTCTTGGCCTCGGTGACAATCTTGTCAAGATGATTGATGGTGATTTCGTCGTCCGAGTCGAATATGAAGCAGTCCTCAGGCCTGAGATTCCTGACAATGCGGAACTTGGCCCTGACATAATTCTCCATGTCGTATCCGTACCTGTCGAGATGGTCCGGAGTGATGTTTGTGATCACGGCTATGTCCGGCCTGAACTCATAGCAGTTGTCCAGCTGGAAACTGCTGATTTCCAGTACATAATAGTCAAAATGCTCAGTTGCCACCTGCAGTGCGTAGCTCTTGCCTATGTTTCCGCCGAGGCCGACGTTGAGACCGGCTTCCTGGAGAAGATAGTATATCAATGAGGTAGTGGTGGTCTTTCCGTTGCTTCCGGTCACGCAGATTTTCTTCGCATTGTCATACCTTCCCGCAAACTCGATCTCGGATACGATTCCTATGCCGGCAGCCTCTATTTTCTTCACCAGAGGCACCGTTGAAGGGATGCCCGGGCTCTTTATGACCTCGGATGCATTGAGAATCAGGTCCTCTGTGTGACCACCCTGCTCGAACGGGATTTCCCATTGCTCGAGCATTTCCACGTACCTGTCCTCAATCTTTCCCTTGTCTGAAAGAAAAACATCAAAGCCTTTGACCTTTGCGAGGACTGCGGCACCTACTCCGCTTTCCCCTCCGCCAAGAACTACAATCCTGTTATTCATGATTACCTGATTTTCAACAATGCCAATGTCGCCACAGCCAATATCAGCTCGACAAGCCAGAAGCGGGCGACAATCTTGGCTTCCGGTATCGGGTGCGTCGGCCAGTTGATGATGGCCGGGACATCAATCTTCTGATAATGATGATGAAGAGGGGCCATCCTGAATATCCTGCGGCCGGCGCCGGATTTATGTTTCGTGTATTTGAAATAAAATCTCTGCATCAGCACCGAGAGGCTCTCGACGAAGAATACTCCGCAGAGAATCGGCAGAAGGAGCTCCTTCCTGATGAGGATGGCGCTGACTCCTATGATTCCTCCTATGGCGAGGCTTCCGGTATCGCCCATGAATACCTGGGCAGGGTAGGAATTGTACCAGAGGAAGCCGCAGAGGGCTCCGACGAATACGGCCATGAAGATGGCCACCTCACCGGTTCCCGGAATGAACATTATGTTCAGATACTCCGAGTTCAGTATATTGCCGCTGAGCCAGGCGAGGATTCCGATGACAACTCCGACTATGGCCGACGTTCCGGCTGCAAGTCCGTCCATCCCGTCCGTGAGATTGGTACCGTTGGAGCAGGCGGTGATGACAATGACTATCATCAGCACGTAGATTGCCCATTTGCAATACCAGCCCCAGGTGCCCTTGAAAGGAGAGAATAACTTGTAGTCGAACTCGTGGTCCTTGATGAAAGGAATGGTGGTCTTGGTGCTCTTGACCACATTCTCCATTTCCCAGACGCTGTCCTCGACAAGGGTTTCCGTATCCACATTGAGGGTCTGCTCCGGCTTGACCTCAACCTTCTCCCTCACCACTATCTGGTCGCTGAAGCAGACGGTGAGGCCTACCACGAAACCCAGGACTATCTGGAGAATGAGCTTCATCCTCTCGCTCATTCCTTCCTTGTTGTGTCTGAATACCTTGATATAGTCGTCCGCAAAGCCCATTCCCCCGCACCAGAGGGTGGTGAGAAGCAGGAGCTGGGTGTAGATGCTGGTCAGATCGCTGAACAGCAGCACCGGCACGACAATGGCGAGCAGAATGATGACTCCGCCCATCGTAGGCGTACCCTTTTTCTGCATCTGGCCCTCGAGGCCGAGGTCGCGGATTGTCTCCCCGATCTGCTTCTTCTGCAGCCAGCGTATGATTCTTCTTCCCGCGAAAAGGGATATGAGCATGGCTGTGACACAACCGAGCATGGCCCTGAATGACAGATAGGTCATCAGCCCCTGTCCCGGAATGTCGTATTCCTTCAATGCCTGAAAAAGTGCATAAATCATAATTGTCCCATCGTTTTGAAGACCTCGCCGACAATCTCCCTCTCGTCAAAATGCCTGTGCTCGGTACCTATTATCTGATATGTCTCGTGTCCCTTGCCGGCAAGCAGAATCACCGAGCCGGCAGGGGAAAGTGTCACGGCAGCCCTGATAGCCTCCTTCCTGTCCGCAATGAACAATGCCCTGGCAAGTCCCTCCGGGCTGAATCCCTTCCTGATATCCTCCAGTATGTCCTCGGTCCTCTCGGTCCTGCTGTTGTCCGAAGTCACGAATATCCGGTCGGAGTACTTCTCCGCAACCGCTGCCATCTCCGGTCTCTTGGTCTTGTCCCTGTCTCCTCCGCATCCGAAGAGACATACTATATTCTTCTTCGGCCCGATCTCCCTGAGAGTGCGGAGGACATTCTCCATTGCATCCGGAGTATGGGCGTAATCGATTATCACTGATATATCTTTCGGACCTCTGAGGGTCTCCAGCCGGCCTTTGGCGGATTCCAGACGGCTGATCTGGAGCAAGGCCTCGTCCTCTGTGGCCCCGCAGATGACGGCCGCAGTGTAGATTGCCAGGAGATTGTAGGCATTGTGCTGGCCGATAAGCCTGGTCCACACCTCCCGACCGTCAATCCTGAGCTGCATTCCGTCGAAACTCTCCTCCACGATGCGGCAGGTATGGTCCGCAATGCTCCTGCAGGAGTAGGTAACCACCTTTGCTGCAGTGTTCTGCACCATCACCATACCGTTCCGGTCATCGGCATTCGTAACCGCATATGCGCTTGCCGGGAGACTGTCGAAGAAAAGCTTCTTGCAGCGGAGATACTCCGCAAAGGTCTTGTGATAGTCCAGATGGTCGTGGGTGAGATTGGAGAAGATGCCGATGTTGAAATCCAGACCCGCCACGCGCTCCTGCTCCATACCGATCGAGCTGACCTCCATGAAGCAGTATTCACAGCCCTCGTCCACCATCTCCCTCATCAGGGAATTGATGGTGATCGGGTCCGCCGTAGTGTTGGCTGTCTCCAGCATCCTGTCGCCCACATAATTGGCAATGGTGGAGAGCAGTCCGCACCTGTAGCCGAGATTCGTGAAGAGGTGGTAGAGCAATGTCACCGTTGTGGTCTTGCCATTGGTTCCTGTGATGCCGACAAGGGTCAGGCTGCGGGAAGGATGGCCGTAGAAGGCATCCGCCGCCATGGCCACGGCATATCTCGAATCGGGGACACGGACAAGCGCCACCTTCTCCCTGACTGAACCGTCCAGGCCTTCGAGCTGCCCGCGGAGAGCCTCCTCATCCTCGTACAATACGGCCGAGGCACCTTTTTCAATGGCGGATGCAATGAATTTATGTCCATCGCCCGCAAATCCGCGTACCGCAATGAAGGCGGCACCCGGTGTCACCTTCCTGGAATCGCAGCAGACCGCGGATATGTCAATCCCGGACGGGCCGGAGACCGCGGCCGCACTGCATTGTGATATGATTTCCTCCAATATCATCTTCTATTGTAATTTCAATGTTACTGTTCCTCCTTCCCTCAATGCCGTTCCGGAGGCCGGACTCTGTGAAGCCACGTGTCCGCAACCCGAATACAGGCATTTGTAGCCGCTGTTCTCCACGGCGTACAGAGCATCCTTCAACCCCATTCCCTTCACATCAGGGACCTTGCCGCTCCTCTCCGCCACCGGCATGTCCACGGAGATATCCGGCATCCTGGACTTTTCGCCGTAAACCTCCCGGAAGGAATTGTCCATCACGTAGAGGTTGTCCACGATGTCCTTGTACACTGCCGCCGGTATCGAACCTCCGAATACAGCATCCTTCGTAGGATATGAATACAGCACCACGATGGCGGTGTATTTCGGCTGCTCCGCCGGGAAAAATCCCACGAAGGTCGCCTGGTACTTGCGCCTTCCCTCCCTGTCCATGAACGGATCCGTCCTGCTGGCCTGCTTAGGGTCCATATATACCCAGGCCGTTCCGGTCTTTCCGGCCACCCTCAGCTTCGCATCCTTCAGCCTTGACGCCGTGCCTTCCGAGGTGATCGACAGAAGTCCGCTCGTGAGGCTGTCGGCCACCTCCCTCGAGCACACTGCCCCATTGAGTACAGAAGGGCCCTTCTTCTTGACAATCCTGCCATCCTTCTCCACCGACTCCACAATGTAAGGACGCATCATCCTGCCCTTGTTGGCAATGGCATTGTAGAATGTCAATATGTGGAGCGGCGTCTCCGCCACAGCATATCCGATCGCTACCGACGCAAGGTCAGTCATTGTCCAGTGCTCGGAATCCGGAGAAGGGAGTACCGGAGTCGCAAGTCCCTGGAGGTCAAAGTCAAAAGCCTCCCCGAAGCGGTAACGGTAAAGGTTGTCTATCAGTTTCTTCGGCTCGGAGGCGTAGTTGTCCTTCACCAGCCTCTGGAATATGTAGTTGGACGACATCTCGTATCCTTTTCTCACGGTCATCGTCTTCCTGCCCGTCTTCCGCTCATAATCCCTCACGTGGACGTCAGGCTTGATTTTCGCAATCTTCACATCTCCACCTTCCGTCGGGATCTCGTCCGAGAGCTTCACTCCTGCATCCTCCATGACGCTCATCAGGATGGCAGTCTTGAACACTGAACCCGGATTGCCCTTTCGTCCAATTGCCAGGTTGTAGGTCTCTCCCAATGCCCTGGTGACCGAGTCCCGAAGCAGGTTCACCATAGTGCAGATTGCCCCGGTCTCCACATCCATCACCATCACGCAGCCGCCCTCGATTTCCTGCCGGTCCGTAATCCTGGACCTCAGTGATTTGTCCGCAATATCCTGAAGGTCAATGTTGATTGTCGTCCTGACATCGCAGCCGTCGGTCGCATTGACCCAGCTGCTGTCCTTGTCGAGAATCATTGCCCTGTCACTCTTCCTCATCCATCTGTAGCCGCCGCTCCCGTGCAGGTAGTAGTCGTATGCACCTTCCAGACCTTTCGCCGTCTTGCCTTCCTCTACATATCCGATAACCCTTCGTGCAAGGGAGCCGTAAGGGTAGCTTCGCCTGTCCTTGTTCACCACAATGATCCCTCCCTTGTTGCCGCCCTCGCAGAAGAGCGGCATCTTCCTGAATTCCAGCATTGTGGCATGGTCCACCAGACCGCTGATCTTCAGGCCTGTCTCTCCGTTCTCCCTGCCGTCCGTGATGGTCCTGTACCATTCGTTTGCACTCTTTCCAGGTATTCTGGAGGCAAGGCTTTTCGACAGGTCGCGTGCCTTGTCCCTCCACTCATTCTCCTTGGCTTCTCCCTTCTCGCGGCCCTTGATCAGCCCATAGTCGATGAACTCCTGCTTTCTCACAGTGCAGTCCATGAATATCTGGTACATCGGTATGGAAGTGGCAAGTAGCCTTCCTTCCGACGATATGATGTCCCCCCTCCTGGGCTGGATCGGCTGCCTCGTGCTCTTGGTCATATAGTACTTCCTGATGTACGGGTCGCTGTCGATGAAATATTTCTGCAGGTACAGTATCCTCGCGCAGACAGCCACGGAAGCTATGATGAATGCGATGTAGAGAAGCCACAGCAGGTATCCCTCCCAGGCGGATTTCTTTATGTTTCCCCTGTTTTCCATCCTCACCTCCCCTTCTTGCCTATCACCACGGCCGGCTTCTCCGGCACGCCTACTTCCGAATTGAGGTCATCCAGAAGGGCATCCACGATGCTCGCCCTGTCGAATCCCTTGAGAATCACCATCTTCTGCGCATGCTTGATCGACAGTTCCTTGATTACGGCACGGTTCTTCTCGGCCTTCGCCATGACATTGTCGGAAGCCATGTCAAACAGGATCAGCAGCCAGAACAGGACGAAGACATAGAGAAAATGAGGAAACCATTTCTCAGCCCCCAACCTCATCAGCAGCTTTCCCTGAAGGATGGATTTCACCACCTGCAGGAGAACCACAAATATCCTCTTGAGACTCATACCCGGCCCTCCTCTGTCTTCTCGGCAATCCTCAGCTTCGCGCTTCTCGCCCTGGTATTGGACGAGATCTCTTCCTCGGACGGAAGCAGAGGTTTCCTGTTCACCGCCCTGAGCGGAGCTTTGACATTGCCGTAGAAATCCTTCTCCACCTCGCCCCTGACATTGCCGGACTTGATGAAATTCTTGACCATCCTGTCCTCGAGGGAATGGTAGGTGATGATGACAAGCCTACCTCCCGGGCGAAGTGTCTCCGCAGCTCCGGAAAGGAATTTTTCGAGCGAACGCATCTCGTGATTGACCTCAATGCGCAAGGCCTGGTAAATCTTTGCCAGAATCTTGTGGCTCTGGAACTCCGGGATTGCCGGGGCGATGCACTTGTCAAGGTCGCCCGTGGTCCTGATGGCCGCGGCCGCCCTGCCCGACTCGATGAGTCTCGCAATCCTGCCGGGATTGTCCACCTCGCCGTAAAGCCTGAGGATTTTCTCGATCTCCTCTCTCGGATATGTGTTCACCACATCCGCGGCGGTAAGGGAGGCCTCGGTGTTCATTCTCATGTCAAGAGGAGCGTCAAACCTGAACGAGAATCCTCTCTCGGCGGTGTCGAACTGGTGGGATGACACTCCAAGATCGGCCAGGATTCCGTCCACCTTCGCTTCGGCGGGATCCTTTCCGGCTTTCCAGGCATCCAGCATGATCTGATTCCTGATATAGCGGAAATCCGTCCTGACAAGCGTCAGTCGCCTGTCGTCTATCCTGTTGCCTATGGCGTCACTGTCACGGTCGAAGGCGACAACCCTTCCTTCCGGGGACAAGCGTGAAAGAATCCCCGAAGTATGGCCGCCACCTCCGAACGTGGCATCAACGTATGTTCCTTGATTGTCGGTTATGAGGGCGGAAACGCTCTCGTGAAGAAGCACCGGCGTATGATATTCTGACATTCAGGACCTCCATCTCTACTGAGAGAGCATCCCGGCCAGACTGATGTACTGTTCGTTCGAGATGCGGGCCTCCTCGAATTTCTCCCTGGCCCAGATTTCGATCTTGTAGTCGTTGCCCGAGAACACAACCTCTTTGTTTACACCTATGGCTTCCAGAAGTTTCTTCGGGACGGATATCCTGCCGACCTTGCCGTCAGGCTCCACAATGGCGCGATCGCGCATATATTCCCTCCAAAACATAGCGTGGTCCCTGTTGAAGAAATTCAGCCTGGACTTGACTTCGGAGCTCTGACGCTCCCATTCCTCAAAGGTGTACATCTCAAGGCAGTCCTCGAAAATGTCTTTCTTTATGACGAACCTCATGTCTCCATCGGCAGGCATGAGCGATTTGAACGCCGAAGGGAATACCATCCTCCCCTTGTCGTCAATCTTTACCGTATATTCGCCGATGAATGTGTTCATAATTTTGCCTTTCACGCTATTATCGGCAAATATAGCAAAACTTTTACATTTTCTTACACATTATTACAATTTTTACCACCATGTTCCTATTTTGCCTGAAGATGCCTATCTTTGCCGCCGGTTATTGCCACGGATAATAGAGACACAGGATGTTTAAGGTTATAGCTTGCATGGCCGCAGGAATGGTCGTGGGACGTTTTCTCCGGATAAAGGGGCTCCAGAAGCCCATTATCGCGGTGACCTGGCTGCTTCTGCTGTTTCTCGGCTTGGAAACCGGGAGCGACAGGGAGGTGATCGGGGCGCTCCCCTCGATCGGCCTGGCATCGGCGGCGCTCAGCATTGGAGGAGTTGCCGGAAGCTGCATTCTGGCCTGGCTGCTCTGGAAACACATGGGCGGAAAGGTAGGGGAAGCGGCTTCGGAGGACGGGCAGGGGGCCCGGGAGACTGGAGCGGGCGGGGATCTGCAGGCGGTTTCCGGCTTGGATATGGGCACGGGGAGGAGAATCTCCGTCTGGAGCGGCATGGGAGGCAGCCTGGTCATTCTCGGATTCTTCACGCTAGGCATAATCCTGGGCCTCGCCGGACTGCCCGCCGGCCAGAGCATTGTCCACAAGCTGAGTTTCTGGTCGCTCTGCATCCTGATGGCAATGGTCGGGATGAGTGTCGGAGGCAATCCTGAGCTGGCCACATCCATCAAGTCAATGAATCCGCGCATTGCCCTGCTCCCCATCGCGACAATTCTGGGAACCTACGCAGGCTGCATCATTGTCAATCTCTTCCTCGGCCACAGTATCGCTGATGTCCTGGCCATAGGCTCAGGCTTCGGATACTATTCCCTGTCAAGCGTGCTGATTTCCAGCAGCCGCGGGCCTCACCTTGGGAGTATTGCATTGATTTCCAATATTATAAGAGAGGTTTTCACCTTGCTTTGCGCACCGGTCCTGGCCCGCATTGCAGGCCCATTGGCGCCGATATCTTCCGGCGGAGCGACGACAGCCGACACCACCCTCCCCATCATTTCCAGCTGCTGTGGGGACAAATTCGTTCTGATTTCAATTTTTCACGGATTTGCAGTGGACTTCACCGTACCGTTTCTCGTGACCCTGTTCTGCTCTCTGGGACAGTAAGTTTCGGACTTGCGCAGGATTCGCAGCAGTCATCAGGGGTTGCCGGAGCATCACCTGACGGAAGTCATCTGCCTGACAATGTCAAGTTCCTCAGGGGAATAGAGTAGCTTGTCAATGAAATCCGGCGCAACCCGCGAGAGAATGATGAAGGCGGCGAGTGCCAGAATCGCAAGAACGGCCAATGTCACGGCAATGATTCTGAATGTCTTCCAGAATCGCGAACTGCGGGACGGCTCATTGGCATTATCCTCAATCACAATGATTTCCGACAGAAACTCCTGGCCGACAGGCTCGCTGTCCTGACCGGGATGCAAGGCGAGGTCGGCATCAGCAAGAGGCGCAGCCTCCGCATCCGGATCTGTTTCCTCAATCTGTATATCAAGCGGCGGAATAATCCCGAAATCGTTATCCTTCTCCGGTCCGGATGTCGCCGCTGCGGCTTCTGCGGCGGGTTCCTCAGCAGGTTCTTCAGCTGATTCCTCTTCGGCTGCCGCTGTTTCCTCCGCAGGTTCCGACTCGGTCTCCGCTGCAGATTCTTCCGCACTCTCTTCCGCAGTTTCTTCTGCGATTTCCATGGTATCTTCCGCATTTGTCCCGGATTGTTCCGCATCGCCTTCGGCGCAGCTATCTTCAGCTTCCCCTGCGGCTTCCTCTGCAGATTCCCCTGCAGCGTCCTCCACAGCTTCCTCTGCGGCTTCCGATCCGGTCTCTACGACAGATTCCCCTTCAGCATCATCCCCGGACACTCCTTCCTCCGCCACTTCCATCGGTTCATCTTCACTCTCGGACTGCAACGCAATACCCGATGCGGCGTCAGCCACCACGACGGGTTCAGCCTCCGGCTCAGCTGCATTTTCAGATTCTGGAGCGCTATCCGCCTCAAGGACTGTTTCTGACGCAGGAGGTGTTTCAGACTCCGAAGCAATATCAGTTCCGGAAGCAGTTTCCGGCTCCAGGATGGATCTCAAACCGGCAATTGTCTCAGCCACCTCTGAAACAGCCTCCTGATGAGTCTTGAGAGACACCGGCTCAAGCCCGAATCCCTCCGGATAAATGTCAAGATTTTCATCGGCAATGAAGAAGAAGTTATTCTCCCTTGTGGCCCTGAGCTTTCCGAGTTCGGGAAAAACAACCGCTTTCCTGACCATCAGAATGTCCTTGAGCCCGGAAAGAAAATCATTGACAATGCGGGCTGCCGCATCTTCACCGATATTGTTGGCCTCCGCATACATCCGGATAAGAGTATCATCCCCGGCATTGACCTCCTGCCTGAAAGTAAGGCGTTTGTATGGAGGGTTGATAGTGAAGCCCTTATCCGAGAAAGACGCCGGCACAAACTCTGCCACGAACACGCCCAGACCGGGCAATGCCACTTCGTCCTTCTCAAGAACAACATCCCTTATCATTTTAGCAAGAAGATCGATATCCATAACGAGATAATGCAACAGGTTGAATTTCAATGACATACTGAAGGAATAGAGCCGAGTCGGCATAAATCCCGTCAAACCATCTTCACAAAGTTAGCAAAAAAATGCGAAAAAAATTTGCAAACAAAACTTTTTGTTGTACCTTTGCAATCCCGAAACAAAACACGGGTAAATTCCTGAATAGCTCAGTTGGTTAGAGCATCTGACTGTTAATCAGAGGGTCCCAGGTTCAAGTCCTGGTTCAGGAGCAAGCTTGGGAGCATAGCTCAGTTGGTTCAGAGCGTCTGCCTTACAAGCAGAGGGTCGGGGGTTCGACTCCCTCTGCTCCCACTAAAGAAGCGATCGGATTTTCCGGTCGCTCTTTTGTTATGGTGAAGGTCGAAACCCCGATATAATTGGATATAATTGACAAAAACGGTTGGTAAAAACCATTTTTACATTAAAAAAATGCCAAGATTGGCAGTTTTTTAATGAGGTTTATGCGGGAAAACCTCCGTGTCTACTTTTACGAGAGCAACAAATCCGTCCACCAGCGTCCACCCTGTCCACCCGTCCACCCGGTGGACAGGGTGGACACGCTCCCCGAGGACATCGTAGCCAAGACCCTAAGGCCCGACCGTCCTTCGGACTTCACCCGCTTCCTCGCCACCCTCTTCGACCCCATCATCCTCGAAAGCCTCTTCGGCGAACACCTGCTGCCGCTCTTCCCTGAGAAGCCGGTTGCATTGGTAGAAAGCGAGAAGGCCGCCGAATTCCCGGAGCTGGGCATCAAAGTGGCCGACCTCCTCCAGAAGCACGGCACCGAGCAGGACCGGGCCGACCACATCGACATTGCCGACTGGCTCATCCGCTGGCACCGCACGCCCAATCCCCGGGCCGATGCCACCTTCGCCGCCGTGGCGCAGTACTTCTCCCCGGAGGTACACGAGGAGATTCGGGCGCTGATTCACGACTTGGATCTGGAGTTTGTGGGAGTGGAAAAGATGGAGTAGGAAAACGACTCTGAAAAAACCGAAGAGAACGCGGTCCATTGAAGATATTTCAGTAAATTTTCAATCTTATTATAAGACGCTCTATGCCAGACTTATTCACATACTGCGAGGTCGAGTTGAAGGATTTCATAGCCGAGGCCCTCATCACTAAGGACACCCTTCTGAAGCGTGTTATTTCTACTGCTACAGAATCGCTTGTAAACGACCTACAGGATATGGGTATCACCATTGACGAAACCTACCGGCACACACTGGATAACAGTGCCGTCCGTCACGCTGTCAAGAGTCATGGAAGTCCCAAAGAAGTCTTGCGTGGCCAGATTCCCATCACGGATGATGATTTGATGCGGATTCCGGAAATTGTTGCCTCTTATGAAGCACTGACAACGGAGAAGAACAAGCGTGGACAAGATGTCATCATCTATACTAAGACTATGGATGATGGGATTACATTTTATGTGGAAGAGATTCGCCTGGGGCGTCACGAACTGGCAGCCAGCACTATGTATAAAAGAAAAAAGGACGACTCACCGACGCTAATAGACTGAACTACGCAGATTTCGGATTTGCCTCCCTTTTCTGCAAATATAGTGATTGTTTTCTGAACTGCAAATAAAAAAGAAACTGGACTCCAATTGGACTCCAAGTCAATTGATGCGACAGTGTCGCAACTATCTTGGAGCCATACTTTTCTTAACATTTCACGGGGCATCTGGGCCGTGGTGTTCTCAACCTTGTACCAAGGACGGCCGTCAAAGGTGTAAGGCGCTTCAAAAGCTCTTTCCGTCAGGTTGAT